>CANEDP010000018.1 GCA_947426305.1 uncultured Clostridia bacterium
ATTCCTTGATGAGTGCTTAAAATAGTGTCCAACTTTTTGGGGTCAGTACAACTTGCAAATTTATGTAAAATGTGGTATAATATAGAAAAAAGATGATGATACAACATTATTTCGATTTATGTGCATTCTGAAATGAAAGAGAATTGATGATGCAATTTGCGGGAATTTTAGGTTATTCGCATAAAGAATTTAACCAACGAGGGAAAGGAAGGATAAGATAAGTATGGAAAAAATCGATGTTCTCGATGAAAATGGAAATCAAACAGGCGAAATTGTTTCGCGAGAAGAAGTACACAAATTAGGTTTGTGGCATAAATGCGTACACATTTGGTTAATCAATGGGAAAGGCGAAGTGTTATTGCAGAAAAGAAGTGCACAAAAGGCAACCAATCCAAATATGTGGACAACAGCAACATCAGGTCATTTGTCAGCAGGAGATTCAAGTATCGAAGGTGCGATTCGAGAACTTGGCGAAGAAATTGGATTAGAAGCCAAAGAAAGTGATTTGCAATATTTGTTTACGGTAAAAGAAAGCGGAATCAACGACAATCAAGATAGAAAAATCATTGAAAATGAAATTACGGATGTATATTTAATAAAGAAAGATATTGATATTTCAAAATTGAAATTGCAGGAAGAAGAAGTCTCGGAAATAAAATGGTTTTCATATGAAGAATTTAAGAAAATGGTGATTGAAAAAGACGAAAGTCTTGTGCCACATAGAGAAATGCAGATGAAGATATTGGAGATTTTGGGAATATAAAACAAAACAGCGTGAAAAAAATTATTGTTTTCACGCTGTTTTATTGCCTTACTACAATAGGAATGCTTCTTCTTTAAGTATAATTGTTTTGAGATCCCCATTTGGAGTAAACTCATAATCGAACATATCCATATCCGTACCTTGCGGCAATCCATATAAGCAGTTGAGATTTTCTTCCCATTGGTTCGGCACATAAAATGAATTATGCAGGACACCTTTGATAGTTTTGTTCATGTTGCTCATCCTTTCTTTTGGGTTTGCTGAAATTCTAAAGTTACTGTAAAATAAGTATATAATAAAATTGAAAAAATGTCAAATATCAGTTACATATTTAATGTTGTAGTTCTAAAAAATATTGCAAAAAAATAGAGATAATGATACAATCATTTCAAATAAGAATAATAATTTATTTTTTTAAAAATATAATCATATAGAAAGAAGGTAAAATATGATTAAAATTAATGAGAATTTTTTAGAATTACAAGACAGTTATTTATTTTCCACCATTGCCAAAAAAGTGGCAGAGTTTAGCGCCAAAAATCCAGACAAGAAAATTATAAAATTAGGAATTGGAGATGTCACAAGACCAATTGCGCCAGCAATTGTAGAAGCTATGAAAAAAGCAGTAGACGAAGAAGGAAAGTCAGAGACTTTTCGTGGTTATGGACCAGACCAAGGCTACGAGTTTTTGCGAGAAAAAATTGTGGAATTTGACTACCAAAAACGTGGCGTAAATATTTTGCCAGATGAAATTTTTGTTTCAGACGGAGCCAAATGCGACTGTGGCAATATTGGCGATATTTTAGGAATTGATAACATCGTTGCTATCACAGACCCTGTTTATCCAGTTTACTTAGATACCAATGTTATGGCAGGAAGAGCTGGAAAATACAATCCAGAAAAAGGTGCATATGAAAACATGATTTATATGCCAGCAACCGCAGAAAATGGTTTTGTACCAGTTTTTCCAGAAAAAGTGCCAGATATGATTTATTTGTGTTTGCCCAATAATCCAACAGGAACGACTTTAACGAAAAATGAACTAAAAAAATGGGTCGATTATGCCAAAGAAAATAAATCTCTCATTTTATTTGATTCTGCGTATGAAGCATTTATCAGTGAAGCAGATGTGCCACATACGATTTTTGAAATCGAAGGAGCAAAAGAAGTTGCTATCGAATTTCGAAGTTTTTCAAAAACAGCAGGATTTACAGGAATTCGTTGTGCATATACGGTTGTTCCGAAAGAATTGAAAGGCTATACCAAATCTGGGCAAGAGATTTGCTTAAATAATTTGTGGAATCGACGTCACGGAACGAAATTTAATGGAGTTTCATATCCAGTACAACGTGCGGCAGAAGCGGTTTATAGTGAAGACGGACAGAAACAAATTAAGGAAAATATTCAGTATTATATGGAAAATGCAAAAATTATTAAAGCAGGACTAAAAGAGGCAGGATATACGGTATTTGGTGGAATAAATGCACCTTATATTTGGTTGAAAGTGCCAGAAGGAATGGGGTCTTGGGAGTTTTTTGACCAATTGTTAACCAAAGCAAATGTAGTTGGAACGCCAGGTGTAGGATTTGGTCCAAGCGGAGAAGGATATTTCCGATTAACCGCTTTTGGAACGAGAGAAAATACGGTGGAAGCGATTGAGAGAATTAAGAGAATGTAAAAATATTTTTGCCTAACTCTTTATTATATCATATTTTTAAGAAAAAGTCATCATATTTTTAAGAAAAAGTCAACTTGACATAATTTGTAAAATGTGGTATAATGTAAGTAATAAAAAAGAATGGAGGCGAAGTACCAACTTGTTCAGTAAGGTTGGGAAAAAAGTATGAAGAAAAAGACAAAAAAAGCATTGATAATTACTCTGGCGGTTTTGGATCTGATTGCTGTGGCTATTGTTGGTAAGCCACGGGAGAAGTTTTCGGAGGAAATTGAGCAAACTCCGATGCGAGTTTGTTTTGAACGAGTGAATGTTCGGAAAGAGCCAAGTACAAGTTCGGAAATAGTGGGCGAATATGTTCTTGCCGAAGAAATCCACTTGTCTGGAAAAATAGTAACACTTTTTTTTGATGAAATGTCCGAAGGTGTCTGGTATGAAACGAGAAGTGGACATTGGATAACAGCCAAATCTGTTGTCGACTTGGAGACATTTGATGCAAAATTTGGGAAGTACTGACTTCCCATTTTTTTATGTATAAAACTCTCTTTTTTGGGAAATAATGTAATTACATTAAAGTACAAAAGGGGGTTTTTTAGTTGATTAACAAGGTAGAAATCAGCAACGTAAACACCTCTAAATTAAAAGTATTAACAAATGCGGAAAACAAAGAATTATTTAAACAAATGAACGAAGGAGACGAAGGGGCAAGAGAAAAAATTATACAAGGAAATTTGAGATTAGTATTAAGTGTCATTCAAAGATTTGGAGGACGTCGGAGAAAATTCTGACGATTTATTTCAGGTAGGTTGCGTCGGTCTAATAAAAGCGATTGATAATTTCGATACCACATTGGATATTCAGTTGAGTACGTATGCAGTGCCAATGATTATCGGAGAAATTCGTAGATATTTGCGAGATAATAATATGGTTCGTGTGAGTCGCTCAATTCGAGATTTAGCGTATAAAGTTTTGCAGGCGAAAGAAAAAATTACGAAGGAAACGGGTAAAGAGCCAAATATTGACGAAATTGCAAAGGAATTGCAGGTGGAAAGAGAAGATATTGTCATGAGTTTGGATGCAATTCAAGATCCTGTTTCGCTTCAAGAGCCGGTTTATAATGACGGAAGTGATAGTATTTACATTATGGATCAAGTCAAAGACAAGAAAAACACAGATGAAATGTGGGCAGAAAATATTACGATTTCAGAAGCGCTTAAAAAGCTAACAGAAAAAGAGCAAATGATTATTAATAAAAGATTTTTTGCAGGTAGAACGCAAATGGAAGTGGCAGAAGAAATTGGAATTTCGCAGGCGCAGGTTTCGCGTTTGGAGAAAACGGCAATTGATCATATGCGCAGGTTGTATAAATAAAGATAGCCGTTAGCAACAAACGAGTATTAAGGATATCTTAACTTCATTGAAAAAATATCATTTAGAAATCAACAAGAATGATGTCATCACCAATGCACGTGATATTTTCCCAAGGAATAACAATATCATTTCCACTGGCAAAAAGATTGAAAAATTTGGTATTTCCAGGCACGATAATAGAAGTAATCGTGCCTGTTTTTAAATCAGCAGTAACGTCTTGCACAAGCCCAAGGCGTTTTGCGTTTTTGATATTGATGACTTCTTTGTGTTTAAAATCAAGACCTTTTTCGTATTCCATAGAATCCTCCATTTAATTTATTATATGAGGATAAGGAAGATTTTATGAAATATTTATTACAATTGTAGACAAACTGTAAAAGTGTGATACCATAAAGTTTATCCTTTTCAAAGAAAATCTTTCGGAAAGGAGGTACATACGCAATCACACAATACGAACTGATTTGGCGTTTGATTAGATTACTCCTTGAAAAAGAAATTGTCAATAGTTTTCAAGTATAATTTCCTAAATTTTGGAAAAAACTAAAGAAAATTTTATTTTAGGAGGAACTATGCAGTTAAGTAAAATGAAAAATATTATTGTTTTAAGAGGAATGTCTTCAAATGTTGTAGATGAGGCAATTGTGGTGCTTAAGCCAAATGTTAAATTAAAGCAAAGCGAATATAAGCACAAAGGAAAAATGGCTTCAATTGATAAAAATAAAAAAATGATTGTTACCAAAGAAGCAGAAAATACGATTAATCTGTATATCAAAAAGCTTCAAAAGGATTGCAAAACGCAAGTCAATGACCAACTAAAAATGAAATATAAATTTTTGCAAATATGCAATATTGCTTTAATTTGCACCATAATTATCGCGGCGTTAATCCTGTCTTAAATAAAAATGGACATAAAAATTTTTTTCAAGAATATATTTAATTATACTTTAGAAGAGAGGTGAGTATTTTTGGAAAGAATTTTGAGAGATGATGAAAAGATACGAAAAGCAGAAGAAATCTGTTATAGGCGAAATCACAGAAATGCTTTGATGGGACGAGAGCCAAAAAGGCAAAAAACATATTTAGGAAGTAAAATTTTGCTAGAAATGCTTATTTTGCTATTATTGGCTGTAACGGTTTTTGCCGTGAAAAATAAAGATTATATTTTTACGGAAAATTTCTTAAATCATTGTGCACAATACAACATCAATTTAAGCGAAAAATTTAGCTTTATTTTGGCTTATTTTAAAGAAGATAACGAAGGCGATGAAATTTTTGTCAATAATTCGTCCAATCCGCCACCAGAAAATCAAAACCAAGAAAGTGTGCCAGAAACTACAAATCTAGAAAATCCCAATCCACCAGAAATTACAGAAGTAGTACAGGTTCAAGGAGAAGAGACACAATCCAATTTGGGGCAAATGGTTATAACCGATAGCGTTTCTTTAAAAAATGCCTTCACTTTTACCAAGCCAATTGAAGGAATTGTGACATCTGGATTTGGCTCCAAAACATCGCAATACCAAAACATTACAGGCGCCCACACAGGAATTGACTTGGGTGCAGATAGTGGCACGAAAATAAAGGCGGCAATGTCTGGAACTGTGACACAAGTGTCAAAAGAAGGCGATTATGGAAATCATATTAGAATTACAAAGAACAACATTACAACCTTATATGCACATTGCCAAGATATGTATGTAGCTGAAGGACAAGAAATAACAGAAGGACAAGAAATTGCTAGTGTTGGAAGTACGGGAAATAGTACAGGTCCGCATTTGCATTTTGAAATTCGAATTGACAATACTCCAATTAATCCAGCAGAAATTATAGAATTTTAGGAGGTCCTATGAAAATCGAAATTAATTTGAAAATTATTTTGCTTGGAATTCTGTTTTTCATTTTAAAACAATTGGACATTTATTTGATATTTATTATTTTTATTACTCTACACGAAATGGCGCATTTAAGCGTAGGAATGCTAGTACGGATTACGTCCAAAAGTTTTCAAAATCAATCCACTTGGTGTTTCGGTGGAATTTTATATGTATCAATCAAGAAGTAGTATAAAAAAGATTGTCACATATTTGGCTGGACCAACCTTAAATTTTGCTATGAGTGCGATTTTTATGGTCCTTCCTATTGATGAAAATTTGAAAATGAAAATTGTGTACACAAATTTATTATTGGGAATTTTTAATCTCATACCAATCATTCCACTAGATGGTGGGAAAATTTTGAAAGAAATTTTAGTCAAAATGCTCGGAAACAAAGATGCTACAATTTTTATGAATCGATTAACGCAAGTAATTTTAGTGGCTTTTACACTGATTTATAGTGTTTGGATATTGAAATTGAAGAATTTTGCTATTTTTTTGCTTATATTATATTTGTGGTATTTGAAATATTTGGAGGACAGAAAAGTGCATACTTTGCTCAAAGCGTATGAAATAATTGAGAAAAATTAAAATAGAAAAACGACTACCTTGTTTAAGATAGTCGTTTTCTGTGTTAATCATTTTCGACTTTTCCTACGAAATCAAAGATGGAAAACAATTCAACCCACAATTTGTCATCGAGTGGAAGTTTGACTGATTCAAAGTTTTCAATTGTTGGGCAAGAATAGCGCACATAGTTGTCCCGCTCATGAATGTAGAACACATACTCTGGGTGGAGTTTGCGCATTCCGATGATTTTTTCCATTGTAATTGAAGTGTAGGGATTAACCGGATTTTGCTTTATCCGAAGACGGATTAAGCAGTGCGAAGGAAAACTTTTTTTGGCCTTTTCTACATCAGCCTTAAAGAAATGTTTAGATTTTTTCATAAAAATCCTCCTTTTTATGCTTCTAATAGTTAAGATAGAAATATTATAGCATATATTTTAGAAAAATCAACCATAAAATTTTCAAAAAATGGCTTGACTTCTCTGCTAAAATAGTGTATAATATTTCAGTAATTTTATATAAAACCGTTATATAATTTTTGTGTTTCAAGAGGAATTAGGCAAAAGAGGAACTATTTAAAAAATTGCTATTTTTAAGCAGGGATAGGGTTTTTTAGGATAACAACCTTTTGCATAAGAGGGACTTGAAAGAGCAAAGTTCATATATTACCTGCTAAAGTTTTAAGAAAAGGTGGTTTTTATTTTGGTAAAGGTAAAAGATGTTCAGCACGAAAAATGCGTGCGCAAAACATTTTCAAAGATTGGAGATTTTATTGATATACCTAATCTTTTGAAAGTGCAAAAAGATTCATATGACTGGTTTATCAAAGAAGGATTAGGTGAAGTATTAAGAGATATTTCGCCTATTATTGATTATTCTGGAAATTTAGTCTTAGAATTTTTTGATTACTATATGGAAGAAAAAACAAAATATACGTTAGAAGAAGCAAAAGAAAGAGATGCAACGTATTCAACAAGATTGCACGTAAAGGTACGTTTGATTAACCGTGAAACAGGTGAGATCAAAGAACAAGAAATTTATTTAGGTGATTTCCCACTGATGACAGATAGCGGAACATTTGTTATCAATGGCGCGGAAAGAGTTGTTGTCAGCCAATTGGTGCGTTCGCCAGGTTGTTATTATGATTCAACCTATGACAAAGTTGGTAAGAAATTGTACACAGCAACCATTATGCCAATTCGTGGAGCATGGCTTGAATATGAAACCGATAGTAATGATGTATTTTACGTTCGTATTGACCGAACCAGAAAATTGCCAGTAACTTGTTTACTAAGAGCAATTGGGTTAGATACAGACGATAAAATGATTGAATTTTTTCGGTGAAGAAGACAAAATTTTAGCAACCATTGCCAAAGACCCAATCAAAACAGTTGATGAAGCGTTAATCGAAATTTATAAAAAATTAAGACCAGGAGAACTTCCAACCGTAGATGCAGCACGTAATTTATTTAATGGTTTATTCTTTGACAATAGACGTTATGATTTATCCAAAGTTGGTCGTTATAAATTTAACAAAAAATTATGTTTGGCTGATCGAATTGCCAATCATATTGCTTATGAAACAATTGCCAATCCTGAGACAGGAGAAGTTTTTGTGGAAAAAGACCAAGTCATTTCAAGAAAAGTGGCACGTGAAATTCAAAATTCTGGTATTAATAGTGTATTTGTAAAAATTGAAGACAAAAAGGCTAAAGTTATTGGTAACGGAGTTGTTGATATCAAAGCATTTATCAAACCTGAGATGGCAGATGAACTAAAAATCAAAGTAGATGTAAATTATGATATTCTAAAAAATATTTTAGAAAATGCCAAAAATGATAAAGAATTGAAAAAGGCTTTGGAAGAAAGAATCGATGAATTAATTCCAAAACATATTGTAACAGAAGATATTTTGGCTTCTGTAAACTATTTACTAAATCTAGAATACAATACTTATATATCTTCACCAGAGAAACCAAGATTAGGAAAAATCGATGATATTGACCATTTAGGAAATAGACGTATTCGTTGTGTTGGCGAATTGTTGCAAAATCAATTCAGAATTGGTTTAACTAGATTAGAAAGAGTGGTTCGTGAGAGAATGACCCTTCAAGATTTAGATGTTGTAACACCACAAAGTTTAATTAACACAAAACCAATCACATCATCGATTCGAGAATTCTTTGGAAGTTCACAATTGTCACAATTTATGGATCAAACCAATCCACTTTCAGAATTGACCCATAAAAGAAGAATTTCGGCATTAGGACCTGGTGGTTTATCAAGAGAAAGAGCAGGTTTCGAAGTACGTGATATTCACTATACACACTATGGTAGATTATGTCCAATTGAATCTCCAGAAGGACCAAACATTGGATTAATTTCAGCCCTTTCAACTTTTGCTATTATCAACGAATATGGTTTTATCGAAACACCATACAGAAAAATTGACCAAGAAAAAGGCAAAGTAACTGACGAAGTCGAATACATGACGGCTGACGAAGAAGATAAATATATCATTGCCCAAGCATCTGAACCAATTGATGAAAATAATTGCTTAACAAACAAGAGAATTCGTGTCAGAGAACGTGAAGAAATTAAAGAAATCGAGAGAAATAAAGTTGATTACATCGATATTTCTCCAAAGCAATTAGTATCTGTTGGTGCTGCCATGATTCCTTTCTTAGAGCATGACGATGCAAACCGTGCCTTAATGGGTGCTAATATGCAACGTCAAGCAGTTCCACTAATGATTACGGATTCTCCAATGGTTGGAACAGGAATTGAATACAAAGCAGCCAAAGATTCTGGTGTTGTTGTCATTGCAGAAGACAATGGTGTGGTTCAAAAAGTAGTTGGTGATGAAATTGTTATCAAAGAAGAATCAGGAAAACTAAGAACCTACGTTTTAAGAAAATTCAAAAGAACCAATGGTGCAACCTGTATCAATCAAAGACCAATTGTTAAAGAAGGCGAAATCGTAAAAAGAGGAGACGTTATTGCTGATGGTCCTGCAACGGACAAAGGAGAAATGGCGTTAGGTAAAAACTTACTTATTGCGTTCACAACTTGGGAAGGTTATAACTATGAAGATGCGATTTTGTTATCAGAGAATTTAGTAAAAGAAGACGTTTTAACTTCTATTCACATAGAAGATTATGACTGCGAATGCCGTGATACCAAATTAGGTCCAGAAGAAATCACAAGAGACATTCCAAATGTTGGTGAAGATGCACTAAGAGATTTGAACGAAGATGGTATTATCCGTATTGGTGCAGAAGTTGGACCAGGAGACATCTTGGTTGGTAAAGTAACACCAAAAGGAGAAACAGAATTAACAGCAGAAGAAAGATTACTACGTGCTATTTTCGGCGAAAAAGCAAGAGAAGTTAGAGATACTTCACTTCGTGTACCTCACGGAGAAGCAGGAACGATTGTTGACGTGAAAATATTTACCAGAGAAAATTCAGATGAATTAGGCCCTGGTGTTAACCAAATTATTCGTGTTTATATCGCACAAAAAAGAAAAATATCTGTTGGAGATAAAATGGCAGGACGTCACGGTAACAAAGGTGTTATCTCAAGAATATTACCAGTCGAAGATATGCCATTTTTGCCAGATGGAACGCCAGTTGATGTTGTGCTTAATCCACTTGGTGTGCCTTCTCGTATGAACTTAGGACAGGTGCTTGAAGTTCATTTAGGCGCTGCCGCTAGAATGTTAGGTTGGAAAATGGCAACGCCAGTATTTGACGGTGCAACTGAAAAAGACATCGAAGATATGCTTGAAATGGCAGGCTTAGAAACAAGTGGAAAAACGGTTCTTTATGACGGAAGAACAGGTGAACCATTTGACCATCCAATTACAGTCGGTGTCATGTATATGTTAAAACTTCACCATTTAGTTGATGACAAAATCCATGCTCGTTCAACTGGTCCATACTCACTTGTTACGCAGCAACCACTTGGTGGTAAAGCACAATTTGGTGGACAACGTTTTGGAGAAATGGAAGTTTGGGCATTGGAAGCATATGGTGCAGCGTATACCTTACAAGAAATTTTGACGATGAAGTCTGACGATGTTGTTGGTAGAGTTAAAACGTATGAAGCCATTGTAAAAGGCGAGAATATACCTGCTCCAGGAATTCCAGAGTCATTTAAAGTATTGATTAAAGAATTGCAATCGTTAGGTTTGGATATTACGTTATATAGCGATAAAGATGAAGAAATTGAAATTAAAGAAGATGCTGAAGAAGGCGAAGTTGAATTAGAAGATGATATCATAATTGGTAACGAAGCGTTTGAAGATGAGGACTTTGAAGACTTAGACGATTTGGAAGACTTAGATGATGAAATCGAAGACGAAGAAAACGATGAAATCAAAGAAGAAAGTGAAGACGAATTTTATGAAAATATCTTAGATGAAGATATTCCAAATGACAAAATTTTTAAAGAGCTAGAAAGTAAATCAAATGAAGAATTATTTGATAGCGATTTGGCAAATGACAATTTAGATAATGATAACGATATCATTGAATAAAGTAAAATTGAATAAATCTTAGAAATCAATTTAGCAAGGACCAAATGAAATGCACCAGCGGTGGATAAATGCTAAATTTGATGCTTAAGATTACCCAAAAATAGATGAGAGGGGTAAGGTTAAGAATTGGAAGAATTAGAAGTTTTTAATAAATTAAAAATTGGTTTGGCTTCAGATGACAAAATCAGAGAATGGTCACATGGAGAAGTAAAAAAACCAGAAACGATTAATTATAGAACATTAAAACCAGAAAAAGATGGACTATTTTGTGAGAAAATATTTGGTCCAACGAAAGACTGGGAATGTCATTGTGGAAAATACAAGAGAGTAAGATATAAAGGAATTGTCTGCGACCGTTGTGGTGTTGAAGTAACAACTTCAAAAGTAAGAAGAGAGAGAATGGGACATATCGAACTTGCAGCTCCTGTGGCACATATCTGGTATTTTAAAGGAATTCCAAGTCGAGTTGCTTTGTTATTAGATATTTCGCCAAGAAGTTTAGAAAAAGTTGTTTATTTTTCTTCTTATATTGTAACCGATAAAGGAAGTAGTGACTTACAAAAATATCAAGTTATTAATGAAAAAGAATATCATGAAACAGAGGAAAAATTTGGAAGAGGTTCTTTCAAAGCAGAAATGGGAGCAGAAGCTATCCAGAAATTATTGAAAGAAATTGATGTTGACAAATTATCCGAAAAGTTGAAAAAAGAAATTGCCAAAGCAAGCGAGCAAAAAAAGGCTAAATTAGTCAAAAGATTGGATACGGTAGAAAGTTTCCGTGTTTCTGAAAACAGACCAGAATGGATGATTATGAATGTTGTACCAGTCATTCCGCCAGAATTAAGACCAATGGTTCAATTAGATGGTGGACGATTTGCAACATCTGATTTAAATGATTTATACAGACGTGTTATCAACAGAAATAATAGATTGAAAAGATTGTTAGAATTAGGTGCTCCAGAAATTATTGTTAGAAACGAAAAACGTATGCTACAAGAATCTGTTGATGCTTTAATTGACAATGGTAGACGTGGTAGACCAGTTACAGGCGCTGGAAACAGAGCTTTGAAATCATTATCTGATATGCTAAAAGGAAAACAAGGTCGTTTCCGTCAAAACTTGTTAGGTAAGAGAGTTGACTATTCTGGACGTTCGGTTATTGTTGTTGGTCCAGAACTTAAGATTTATCAATGTGGTCTTCCAAAAGAAATGGCAGTTGAGTTGTTCAAACCATTTGTTATGAGAGAATTAGTAGGACGTGGATTGGCTCACAACATTAAAAATGCAAAAAGAATGGTTGAAAAATTGCGTCCAGAAGTATGGGATATTTTAGAAGAAGTTATTCAAGACCATCCTGTTATGCTAAACCGTGCGCCAACACTTCACAGACTTGGAATTCAAGCATTCCAACCAATTTTAGTAGAAGGTAGAGCCATTAAATTACATCCATTAGTTTGTACAGCATTCAATGCTGACTTCGACGGTGACCAAATGGCAGTTCACGTTCCACTTACACCAGAAGCAATTGCAGAAGCAAGATTTTTAATGCTATCTGTTAATAACTTGCTTAAACCACAAGATGGTAAGCCAGTTACAGTTCCAACGCAGGATATGATTTTGGGTGCCTACTATTTAACAGTCCAAATCGATGGCGAAAAAGGCGAAGGTATGTACTTCAAAGACGAAGACGAGGCTATGCTTGCTTACCAAAATGGTGATATTGGATTACATTGTAAAATAAAGGTTAGAAGATTTAAAGAAGACGAAGATGGAAATATTCGTAGTAAAACGATTGAAACAACCGTTGGACGTTTGATTTATAACCAAGGAATTCCACAAGATTTGGGATTTGTGGATAGAAGCGATCCAGAAAATGAATTTGAATTGGAAATCAATTTCCCAGTTATCAAGAAAAATTTGGGTACGATTGTTTCAAAATGTATCAATGTTCATGGATTATCAGAAACGGCTGATGTATTGGATTATATTAAATCAACTGGTTACAAATATTCTACAAAAGGTGCTATTACTGTATCTGTTGTTGATGTTGCTGTGCCAGAAGCCAAAAAAGATATTTTGGCAAAAGCAGATGAAGATGTTGAAAAAATCTTCAAACAATACCAAAGAGGTATGATAACCAACGATGAGCGTTATGATGCCATTATCAAAATTTGGGAAAAAGCAACAGACGATGTAACAAGCGCTATGAAAGATAATTTTGATGAACTAAATCCAATCTACATGATGGCTCAATCTGGTGCCCGTGGTAACATGAACCAATTAAGACAAATTGCAGGTATGCGTGGTCTTATGGCTAACACCTCAGGTAAAGCCGTTGAAATTCCAATCAAGTCTTGTTTCCGTGAAGGTTTGGACGCATTAGAATATTTCATTTCTTCTCATGGTGCTAGAAAAGGTTTGGCAGATACAGCCTTAAGAACAGCCGATTCAGGTTACTTGACAAGAAGATTGGTTGACGTTTCACAAGATATTATTATCCGTGAAGAGGATTGTGGATCTCGAGAAGGAATTGAACTAGAAGACATCAAAGATGGAAACCAAATCATTGAAGGACTAGAAGAAAGATTAGTTGGTAGATTTGTTATCGAAGATTTGAAAGACCCTAAAACAGGCGATTTAATTGTTGACTCTAACACAATGATGACTGAAGCAATTGCAAAACAAATTGTAAATGCAGGTATTACAAAGGTTAGCGTTCGTTCTATTTTAGGCTGTAAATGTAAACATGGTGCTTGTAGCAAATGCTATGGTATGGGATTGGCAACAAGAAAAATGGTAAATCAAGGTGAATCTGTTGGTATCATTGCTGCTCAATCTATTGGTGAGCCTGGTACACAGCTTACAATGAGAACATTCCATACAGGTGGTGTAGCTGGAGGCGATATCACACAAGGTCTTCCTAGGGTGGAAGAGCTATTTGAAGCAAGAAATCCTAAGGGTGTTGCTGTGATTACTGAAATTGCAGGTACCGTTAAAATTAGTGATGAGAAGAAGAGAAAAGAAGTTATCGTAACATCAAAAGACAATAGCAAAACTTATGCGATCAGTTTTGGTTCAAAATTGAAAGTAAGAGATGGGGATCAAGTGGAAGCAGGAGATCCACTAACAGAAGGTTCAATCAATCCAAATGAATTACTTCTTATCAAAGGTGCAGAAGGTGTTTATAAATATATTATTGCAGAAGTTCAAAAGGTTTATCGAAATCAAGGTGTTGATATCAACGATAAGCACATTGAAGTTATTGCAAGACAAATGCTTAAAAAAGTAAGAATAGAAGATCCAGGAGATACGGGCTTGTATGGTGCATCATTGGTTGATTTACTAGAATTTGAAGAAATCAACGAAAAGATGAAAGAAGAAGGAAAAAAACCTGCAACAGGAAAAAGAGCATTGCTTGGTATTACAAAAGCCTCTCTTGCAACCGAAAGTTTCTTGTCAGCGGCATCTTTCCAAGAGACAACCAAAGTATTGACAGAAGCAGCCATCAAAGGAAAAGTAGACCCATTGTTAGGTTTGAAAGAAAATGTAATTCTTGGTAAATTAATTCCAACAGGAACAGGACTAAAAACTTATCAAGATATACAAATCAATACAACGAAAACAGCAATTCAAGAAGAACTTGACGAAGTAGAAGAGAATGAGGAAAAAAACAAAGACGAAGTAAGCACAGAAGAATAAGATAAGGAGAAAATATGTCAAAAAAAAGAAGTAAGAAAAACGGAAGAAAATCAAAAATGCTAAGATTTTCAATAATTTTGTTTGTGATTCTTGCGATAATTGCCCTGCTTATTGTATTAAACAAGGGAAAAATTGGAGAATATTCCTTGGTAAAAATTGAAACTGGGACAAAATCAGAGGAAGAGCAAATCCAAGAACCAGAAAATAAAATGGAAATTGCGGTAGAGAAGAAATTTTTGGCAGTGAAAAAGAAAGAAGAAACAGAAATATCCGTTACATTAAATGGGGAAGGAGTTAACCTAAATGACGTGGAATTGACTTCTTCGAATGAAAAAGTTATCAAAATTAAAGATGGAATGGCAGTGGCAGTATCTGTTGGAAAAGCAACGCTTACAGCCAAAAAAGATGACTTAGAGGCAACCGTTGACGTAAGAGCTATTATCCCCATTACTTCTATGACATTTACAACTACCAGTTCTACGATGAAAGTTGGAAAATCATTGCAAATGAAATTAACAGCAAAGCCATCAGATGCCAATATTGAGACATTACAGTATGAATCTAGCGATGAGAAAATAGCAACTGTAAACTCAAATGGAATTGTAACAGCGGTAGCTCCTGGAACTGTTACTATAACGGTGACAGACAGGTATAGTGAATTGGAGAAAAGTGTGAAGTTGACCATTAAAAAGTAAAAGTGGGAAAATATCATTTTAATATTAATAAAGACCAGATATGAAGTGAACCCAAATTGTTAGACAAAAAGATTAACAATTTGGGTTCATTTTTATGTCAAAATATTCAAATGAATTTAAATTAGAAATAGTAAAATATTATATAGAAGGTTAGCATAGTATAAATAGTGTAGCAAAAGAATTTGGAATGCTAAGTTCTACCTCATTAAAAGAATGAATTCGAAAATATAAAGGACACGGTTTAGAAGGCTTAATGAAGCAACAAAAATCTTCGTATAGTGGAGAATTTAAAGAAAATGTGATAGAATATATGCATAGTAAGCATTTATCAGCAACAGAAACAGCAATGCATTAAGTAGTTTTAAGATTGATGAAAATAAAGGAATTACAAAGTATTCAAAAAACAAAGCGAAGGTATCAGAGAATTTCTTGGGTATATTAAAATCAGAATTGTATTATGTGAAGGAAAAAGAATATAAAAATATAGAAGAATTAAGAGCAAACTAAAGGGAATGTCTTCTGTAGAATACAGAAAACATTCCCTATTAATAGCCTAATTTATAATGTCCAACTTTATTAATATTATTTAATATAATTCGTTAAATTTAATATCTGATTCGGGATATTCTTCTGGTTTTAATCCAACACGAGATTTCATATAAGATAAAACGAAAAGAAGAATGATGATAAATAATATACCTAAAATTAATATGGTAAGGCAACTAGATAAACTATTCGTTAAATACGATACGACAAATGAGATGAGTGTACGAGTAATGCTTTCAACTAAAAGATTAGCAGAAGTGATTTTGGTTCTCATACTGCTTGTTGAAAAACTGCCTAAGTATTGTTTGATAAGCGTATAATAAGGTCCTGTTATAATAGAATGTACAGTAAATAAAGTTAATACAAAGAAATATACTAAAAAGGCAGGTAAACCTGTAAGGATAGCAACTAGACCAGCTAATATCACAGAAGTGCAGTAAAAAATTGATAGAAAACTCAAGGTTTGATTGCCAAGCGTTTTTTGTATTTTTGATGATGAGTTAGAGGAAAATCCTGCTACTAAACCATAAACAGCAAAGATAATTCCAAAATATGCATTTGGTACTTCTAATTCAGTTAAAACACTACGACGAAAAGTTATCATAAGAGAAATAAAGCTTACAAATATAGCATTGAATATAATTAAAGCACGAAGTCGATTAGAGCGTAAGATAAATTTGAAAGCTTGCTTTAAATCTTTTATGTAAAAATTGATTTGTTTTAGGAAAGGCAGATGTTTGTAAGGATTTTCTCCATCTTCATTAACACTTGTTTTAGAGTCAGCTGGTATTTCTTTAAATTTAAAAGATAAGATAACTGCTAGAATGTTAAAACTTAAGCAAAGTGTCATTGGAATATAGCTATTTACAACAAAAAGAAAACCAGAGCTAATTGCAGTAATGGCGTCAAAATAATAATATAGAGATGAACCAAATCCGTCAATTTTGGAAAAGATAGTACGTTTATGATCTGAATTTTCGATAGAATCATAAAGTAGGTTAGATTCAGCAACACCTTTTATTGTATAACCAATTGCACAAAAAATATTGGCAATAATGTATCCGAGTGTACTAGATAATCCCATAACGATTAAAATATAAACAACAAGCGAAAGATTTCCTAATATTAAGCTGTTTCGCTTGCCTAATTTTTCGATTAAAATCGTGCTTGGAATTTGCAAAATTAATTTAAATAAAGGGTAAAAAGCATCGGCAAAGATAATTTGCGATGTAGAAAGACCTTTTTCTTGGTTCAAAAAGAGAAACGAGATTGCATAATAAAATAACAAGTCCCAAGAAATCATTTTATAGATTTTGTATAATTTTTGATTTTGTTTTCGATATTTTGCCATATTTTTTTCATTTGCGTTTTCCATTGAATAACCTCCGAGAAAATTTTTACAATATAATTAAGTATAACAATAAAAAATTTTTTTGTAAATAAATTTTAAAAAATTTGACATTTTTATGTAAATATTCTATAATATAAGTGAAAAAACTACAGGTGTAGTGCGACGTTAAACTAAAGTTGCACGAGATTATATTATAATGATAGAAAGGATGAAAAATATGAAGAATCGGGGTCGGAAAGAAGTAACAAATATAAAATTTGAGGGGATAGCAAGAGATGAATGCTTTGTTTTTTTAGCAGAGTGTTATACTGTGATAGAATCCGAAAAACTCCAATTCACAGATATGTCTCTCGAGGTACGAACACTAAGACAGGATGAGATAATTCGATTTAAAGTAGTGTCTTATGTAGAAGGCGTATTGGAGATTGCTGTTGATACTACTTTGCAACTCTTACCGAAAGACACCGGTAAAATTGACATCATAGAACATCTGATTAAGCCTAAGCTCTTTATGAGAATTATAAGTCAAAAAGAAAATTGAGGAAACGACAGAATTTTTTAACTAATTATAATAAAAAAGCAGGGGCTACATATTTTATCTTTAGCCCCTGTTTTATAAACTACATGAATTTATTTTCTTGACAAATTTGTAACATATTGGTAATATATTACTAGAAAGGAAATACCTATGGTGATTTACCCAGATTATTATTGTAATAAAGTAACAGATATAACGCTTGAGTTATTGGAGAAAAACCAGATAAAAGGAATTTTGCTTGATGTAGATAATACACTGATTGATTTTGATCGAAATTTAGTAGAAGGCGCAAAAGAATGGATTGACAAGATTAAGCAAAATGGAATCCGATGCATGATTTTGTCAAATAGCAATAAACAAGACAAAGTAAAAGCAGTCGCAACAGAATTGGATTTGCCTTATATTTATTTTGCGACAAAACCGCTAAAGCGTGGCTTTAGAAAAGCAAAGGAGCAAATGGGCTTGCAAGGCGAAAATATGGCAGTGGTAGGAGATCAAATTTTTACGGATATTGTTGGGGCTAACCGAAATAAAATGTTTTCTATTTTAGTGAATCCACTTGCTAAAAAGGATATTTGGGTTACAAAATGGAAAAGACCACTTGAGGAAATGATTGTGAAATCGTATGTAAAAAAACAGAAGAAGAAAGAGGAATAAAAAAATGTATGATCATAACAATGTACATATTTTAGTGTATGTCGTATTTGGAATTGTAGCACTTTTTGTAGGAAAATTAGTTGCTTGGTTGAATGTGAGATTGCCAGAAGATGAAAAAATAGTTTCGAAAGAGTTTTTCCAGAAAAATAAAGAAGGCATTGAAAAATCTTACATAAATATGCTAATTATGGTTATTTTATATGTAGCGCTATTGTATAAATTTGGAATTGGCAAGACTTTTATGCAAAATTTAGATTTGATAAAATTTATGATTTTGATGCCGATGTTAGTGAGTTCTTTTATGATTGATTTAAAGCATCGAATTTTACCGAATCGATTGAATTTGACAATGTTTGAAATTGGTTTACTATTCACATTTATTTATGGAATTAATAATATAAATATAGCAAAAGATATGTTACTTCGGAATGGTAACTGGCGCAGGAATTTTTGGTGCGATTACGTTACTTGGCGGAATCATTGCAGGCAAAGAAGCGATGGGACTTGGTGATGTGAAATTTATGGGAGCAGCTCGGCTTATACTTTGGAGTGAGTGGCATTGCACAAGTTTCGTTGTTGGCGTTTTTTGTAGGAGCCATTGTTTCGATTTTTGTTTTGTTAATCAGAGTTTTGATTTTGAAAAGCAAAGATGAGTATATGCCATTTGGTCCATTCTTAGTAATTGGTTCGATTGCGTGCATATTTTTGCCAGCAGGTACTGTGTTTGTACTGTTTATGTCGATGTGTAAAGCGATTAGTGACAAAATTTTAAATCTTCTATAAATGGAGGGATTATATGAATATACGAATCAAATGGCTTAGAGACCAATTAAAATCAATGGAATTAGACGGAATGATTGTAACGAATCCAATTAATGTAAAATATTTAACTGGACTGGAAGAAGAGGGCACTTTTATTGTAGCGCCAAAAGAAAATGTATTTTTAACCGATTCGCGTTACATTGAAAGTGTAAACAACAAACTAACAATTGACGATGAAATTATTGCTTATGATGTAAAAAATATGAGCAAATACGATTATGAAGCGTTTTTCATGTGTTGCCATGATATTGGATTTGAAGAAAAATATGTGACGTATGAAACGTATAAAAAATATTTGCAAACCTACCAAGTAAATTTGGTGGAAACGGAAGGAATTATTGAAAATCACAGAATTGTGAAAGACGAAGAAGAGATTGAACTAATTCAGCAAGCGTGTGAAATTACGGATAGTGCATTTGAATATGTGAAAAAAATATTGCATTATGGTATGACGGAAAAAGAAGTTAAGTTTGAGATTGAGAAATTTATGATTGAAAATGGCGCAGAGGGAGTCGCATTTGATTCGATTGTTGCTTTTGGCGAAAATACGTCAATGCCACATGCTGTGCCTACAAATCGAAAATTGCAGTCAGGAGATATTATTCAGTTTGACATTGGCGCAAAATATCAAGGGTATTGTTCGGATTTTTCAAGGGTCGTTTTTGTGGATTATATGAAAAATGAATATGAAGATAGTTACAATTTTGTGCTAGAACAGCAACAGCGAATTGTGGATAGTTTTAAAAATGGGGTTAATATTAAGCAAGTGATGAAAGATCGAGAAAGTGATTATCATTTGAAAAATTTTAGCGTAATGCATAGTTTTGGGCATGGAGTGGGAATGGATTTGCATGAAGAACCGTTTTTGAATGCAAAAATGGATTTGTATTTGAAGGAAAATTCTGTTGTGGCGATTGAGCCAGGTGTCTATAAGGCAGGAAGGTTTGGTATCAGAATAGAAGATACGTATCTTGTTACGAAAGATTCATGTATAAATTTAACAAAAAGTGGAAAAAATGTTACTATCATTCCGATAAAAGATAAAAAAACACTTGATTTATAGAAGTTTATATGTTATAATTACAAAGTTAAAATAAAAAAAGAAATGAGGTAAGAATTATGGCTGATGTTTATATGGCAGGAGATTTAAGAAATGGAACAACATTTGAATTAGATAATAATGTATTTAGAGTGGTTGAATTTCAACACGTAAAACCAGGAAAAGGAGCAGCTTTTGTTCGTGTAAAAATGAAAAATGTAATTACTGGAGCAGTTTTGGAAAGAACATTCAATCCATCAGAAAAATTACAAGGTGCTGAAATCGAGAAAAAAGATATGCAATATTTGTATAGTGATGGCGAGTTGTATTATTTCATGGATAATAATACATATGACCAAATGCCACTAAATCAAGACCAAATCGGTGATGCATTAAAATATATTAAAGAAAATATGAATGTTACAATGCTTGCATTCAAAGGCAAAGTGTTTGCTGTTGAGCCACCAATGTTTGTAGAATTAGAGGTTACCTATACAGAACCTGGATTTAGTGGAAATACAACAACAACATCGGGAAAACCAGCAACGTTAGAAAACGGTTTAGAAATTTCCGTTCCATTATTTGTTGAAATTGGTGACAAAATCAGAATTGACACAAGAACTGGTGAATATATGGAAAGAATTTAAAGTCAAGAAGGGAAGGATTGCTTAAATGCTAAAAGATAAGTTTAAAGAAGTAATTAAAAGTTTAGAAGGAAACTTGGAGAATAAGAAAGATTTGATGTATGTAAAAAACTTAATTGCGGATTTAACGATGGAATATTTGGAGGACATCGAAAACCTACAATCGCTTTATAAGCAAAAAATTGCAATATTTGAAAATCGATTAACAGGTTTGGAAAACGAAATGCAAAGATTGGACAATGAAATTTTTCAGGAAGATGTTGATGACGATACTGACTTAGAACCAATCCAATGTCCATATTGCAATACTAACTTTTTTATAGAATTTGACAACACGAAAAAGGAAATCAAATGTCCAGATTGTAAGAATATCATTGAATTAGATTGGGGCAATTTTGAAGACGATATGTAATTAATGAAATAAAGTAAGAGGATCGATGGCTTTGCCATCGATTTTTATGCTTAAATGCAAGTGGCAACCAGTGGTAGCGCCATTTGTTTGATTGCCGAGTAGAATCCGTATAAGGATTGCTGGGAATTGTAGAAATATATTTTGGACCAACTTGGGCAATTAATTGGTTTTTTGTAACGAAATCGCCAATATTTACCAAAAAGTCTGGCGCAATATGAGAATACGAAAATAGCATACAGCTGTTTTCCATTTTGAGCGTATAACCATTTGCTCCTTCAAAACCTAAATAAGTGACAATTCCGTCAGCCACTGAATAAATAGGCGTTTTTTCTGGAGCTGGAATATCGATGCCAGAATGATAAGAGGATGCTCCACTAGTAGGAGAAATACGAAATCCAAATGGAGAAGAAATGGTGTGATATTTTGGCAAAGGCCAAAAATAGTCAGTAGTTGAAAAATTATATTCTATAGAATTTGTAATAAAAGAATTACCTGAATAGACTATAAAAGTAGTAACACAAGATGCAAAAAATAAAAAGCTAAATAAAATTAGCCAGTACAAATAGATTTTTTTCATAAAACCTCCGTAATTAAAAGTTTGGATAAAATGTGCGAAACGCACAAGATTAAAATATGTTCGTATTATACAAAGAGAATGGTAAAAAGTCAAGCTTTTTTCTAAAAAATATTTACAAAAGCGAATTTGCGGTGTATAATATAAGCAATACATAAAATGGAAAATTAGATTATGTTTTTGGAAGGAATGGGAATAATAAATGGATAGAATGAAAACATTTCTTACATATGTACTATTAATTATTGGATTTTTTGCAGTCTCGATTTTGTTAGAAAATGGATTATTAATGGCAATGTATTCACGCATTATGGGAGAATTTGATGGCTATTATGCTGTAACCAATAGTGAGTTTAGCATTAACAATGCACGAGCCAAAGCCTGCAATGTAAACGGTTATTTGAGTTTTGATTTAATCAACACAACGGGAAAATTTGTGGATACCTGCTATGTCAAAATTGATTTATACAATGAACAAAACTTATTAGCTGATACCGAATATATTGAAACAAAAGGTATGCAGGCTCGGAGATACCAAGCCATTCAATATAAAATTTAAAGCAAATAATATAGAAACATTTCGTATTTCAATTGTTCAAAACACGCCAGATAAAACCAACATTATCAACATTTTAGGTTGGGAAATTGATTTGACCAATGTTTTTGGACTTGGAATTGATTTGAGTAATGTTACCATTTTCGGAACCAAATTAACGGATATTTTTTCATGGAGTAATATCAAAACGACAGGACAAAGTTTTTGGACATGGTTTATCCGCTTTGCGGCAGGAATCCCACTTTGGGGTTACGGACTTGGTTGGTTAGTAATTGTAGGACTTTTATAAAAGATAAAGGAGAAAAATATGGAAGATTTACAAAAAAGGGCGTTAAATATCAGAAAAAGTGTTATTGAAATGATTTATACAGCAGCTTCAGGGCATCCTGGAGGAGCGCTTTCGTGCACCGATATTTTAACAGCACTCTATTTTTCAGAAATGAATGTGGATATAAAAAATCCTAAAGACGAAAATCGAGATAGACTCGTTTTATCCAAAGGACACGCTTCGGCGGCTTTATATGCCACTTTAGCAGAAAAAGGCTTTATTCCCAAAGAAGATTTGCTAGGATTTCGCAATATAAACAGCATTTTGCAAGGACACCCAGACATGAAAAAAATTCCAGGAGTCGATATGTCAACTGGTTCACTAGGACAAGGTTTATCCATTGCAAATGGAATGGCGCTAGCTGGAAAAATGGATAAAAAAGATTACAGAGTGTATTGCATCATGGGCGATGGCGAAATAGAAGAAGGCCAAATCTGGGAAGCAGCGATGACAGCAAGTCATTATAAACTAGATAATTTATGTGCCATTGTTGACAACAACAATTTACAAATCGACGGAAAAATAACCGAAGTCATGAACCCAACGCCAATTGATGAGAAATTCAAAAGTTTTGGTTTCAACGTTATCAACATAAATGGCAACGAAATTGACGAAATTTTAAATGCATTCCAAAAAGCTAGAAATGCCAAGGGTAGACCAACAGCGATTATCGCCCAAACAGTCAAAGGCAGAGGCGTTTCCTTCATGGAAAACCAAGCAGGCTGGCATGGAAAGGCACCTTCTAAAGAAGAATACGAAACAGCAATTCAAGAATTAAGTTAGCTTTTCGGCATAAGTGAGTTACAGATAATTTATACAACCAAGCAAAGCGAAGTTGTAAACTTTATAAAATATAAGGAGAAAAAATATGAATTTCGATAAAAAAATAGCCACCAGACAAAGTTTTGGAGAAGCCTTATTAGAATTAGGAAAAACAAATCCGAATATCGTTGTTTTGGATGCGGATTTATCAGCAGCAACGAAAACAAGCATTTTTGCTAAAGAATTCCCAGACCGATTTTTCGATATGGGAATTGCAGAACAAGATATGATTTCAACAGCTAGCGGTTTGTCAACTTGTGGCAAAATTCCATTTGCAGCTACTTTTGCTGTATTTGCAACCCGGAAGAGCATATGACCAAGTGCGAAATAGTGTTTGTTATCCAAATTTAAATGTAAAAATCGCAGGAACTCATAGTGGAATTACGGTTGGCGAAGACGGAGCAACTCATCAGATGTTAGAAGATATCGCCTTAATGCGTGGTTTGCCAAACATGAAAGTGCTAAGTCCATCAGACGATTTGCAAACTAAATGGGCAATTGAAGAAGCTTCCAAAATCAATGGACCAGTCTATATTCGCTTATGCAGACTAGCAACGCCAACGATTTATGACGAGAAAAATTTCGAATTTGGCAAAGGAATTCAACACGGAGAAGGAACAGATGGGACAATTTTTGCCACAGGAAATATGGTGGCAAAGGCACTTCAAGCAAAAGAAGAATTGGAAAAACAAGGTGTAAATATTCGAGTTGTCGATATTCATACTATTAAACCAATAGATAAAGAAATCATTGTCAAATGTGCCAAAGAAACCAAAAAGTTAATTTCGATTGAAGACCACAGCGTAATTGGTGGACTTCGGAACAGCGATTTCAGAAGTTTTGACAGACGAATATCCAACCAAACTAATTCGATTGGGCATTCAAGACACATTTGGAAAATCTGGAAAAGCAGAAGAATTACTAGATTATTTTGAATTAAATACAGAAAAAATTAAAAAAGTAGTTTTAGATATGGACAATTTGTAGATTTTGTGATAAAAATAAACAGGTGGCAGATTGCCACCAATAAATTGGGGTGTCGCCAAGCGGTAAGGCATCGGACTCTGACTCCGACACGCGTAAGTTCGAATCTTACCACCCCAGCCAGCAATTTTTTTAGTTGCTATTTTGGAGAAATTAAGTTTTAACAAAATGACTTAAAACTCCATAAAATTATATATATAATTTTAAAAAATTAAAAATTAAGGAGGAACATTTTTATGGCAGAAATGACAGAAAAGGAGAAAAAAGAAGTCGAAGAGATGGTAAACAGTCTAGTCGAAAGAGCAAGAAAAGCGTCAGAAGAGTACAAAAAACTTGACCAAGAAACAGTTGACAGAATTGTAAAGAAAATGTCAATGGCAGGATTAGACAATCATATGAAACTTGCAAAACATGCAGTTGAAGAAACCAAAAGAGGAATTTATGAAGATAAGATTACAAAAAATATGTTTGCAACAGAATATATTTATCACAGTATCAAATATGACAAAACAGTTGGAGTTGTGGAAGATAATGAAGAAGAAGGTTATCAAACCATTGCAGAACCAATTGGAGTTATTGCGGGTGTAACACCAGTTACGAACCCAACAGCAACGGTTATGTTTAAATCCATGATTTCTGCAAAGACAAGAAATGTTATCGTATTTGGATTCCACCCATCAGCACAAGAATGTAGCGCAGAAGCAGGAGAATTGATGCGTCAAGCAGCTGTTTCAGAAGGTGCTCCAGAAGATTGTATTTTATGGATTGATAAACCATCTGTATTGGCGACGAGTTTGCTAATGAATCATCCAGGAGTTGATTTGATTTTGGCAACAGGTGGTTCAGGAATGGTAAAAGCAGCGTATTCAAGTGGAAAACCAGCTTTAGGTGTTGGACCAGGAAATGTACCTTGCTATATTGACAAAACAGCAAAATTGAAAACATCTGTAACAGATTTAGTATTATCCAAATCCTTTGATAATGGTATGATTTGTGCATCAGAACAATCGGTTATTATTGATAAAGAAATCAAAACCGAATTTGAAAAACTAATGAAAGAAGCAGGTTGCTATTTTGTAACAGACAAAGAAAGAGAAAAATTAAAGGAGGCTATGTTTATCGCAGATCAAGGCAATAAATTAAATCCAGCAGTAGTTGGGCAAAGTCCAAAAACAATTGCTAGTTGGGCAGGATTTGATGTTCCAGAAAACACGAAAGTGTTAGTAGCAACTGAAAAAGGTGTGGGAGATGAATTCCCATTCTCCAAAGAAAAATTAAGTCCTGTTTTAGCTTATTATGTTGTGAATAACAGCGATGAAGGAATTGACATGGCTGATAAATTAATCAAATTTGGTGGATTAGGACATTCAGCTGTGATTCATTCAGAAGATAGAGATACCATTAAAAAATTCTCAAACACAGTAAAAGTAGGAAGAATTATCGTTAATTCTCCATCAACTCATGGTGCAATTGGTGATATTTACAACACCAATATGCCATCACTAACACTTGGTTGTGGTACTTTTGGTGGAAATTCAACCACTTCAAACGTATCATCGGCTAACTTGATTAATTTAAAAAGAGTTGCAAAAAGGAGGGTTAATATGCAATGGTTTAAAGTTCCAGAAAAAATATATTTTGAAGCAGGTTCAATTGGTTATTTAGAGAAAATGCCCAATATTACAAAAGCCTTTATCGTAACAGATCCATCAATGGTTCAATTTGGTTATGTGGATAAAATTTTGTATCATTTAAGAAATAGAGAACAATATGTTCACGCAGAGATTTTCTCAGAAGTAGAGCCAGATCCTTCTTTTGATACAATTAAAAAAGGTGTGGCTGCTATGGAAAACTTCCAACCAGATGTTATTATTGCCTTAGGTGGAGGAAGTGCAATGGATGCAGCAAAAGGAATGTGGCTATTCTACGAGCACCCAGATGCTGATGTAGAGGGTTTGAAATTGAAATTTATGGATATCAGAAAACGTACCTATAAATTCCCTAAACTTGGTGAAAAATGCAAAATGGTTGCGATTCCAACGACTTCAGGAACGGGATCTGAAGTAACATCATTTGCAGTTATTACAGACAAAAAGAAAAACATCAAATACCCACTTGCTGATTACGAATTAACACCAGATGTTGCCATTGTTGACCCAGATTTAGTTATGACACTTCCAGCCAAATTAACAGCAGATACTGGTATGGACGTTTTAACACACGCAATTGAAGCCTATGTTTCTGTTATGGCATCTGATTATACAGATGGTTTAGCAGAAAAAGCAATTGAACTTGTATTTGAATATTTACCACAAGCATACACAGATGGAAGTAATCGAACAGCAAGAGAAAAAATGCACAATGCAAGTTGTTTAGCAGGTATGGCATTTACAAATGCTTTCTTAGGTTTAAATCACTCAATTGCTCATAAATTAGGTGGAGAATATCATATTCCACATGGTAGAGCAAATGCGGTTATTTTACCATATGTGATTAAATACAATGGAAGCACGCCAACGAAATTTGTTTCATGGCCAAAATATGAAAGTTTCATCGCAGATGAAAGATATGCTGATATTGCAAAAAGATTAGGATTGAAAGCCAAAACAAAAGAAGAAGGAGTCAATTCATTAGTAAAAGCAGTGCAAGAATTAATGGAAAAATTGAATATGCCAAAATCACTAAAAGAATGTGGCGTAGACGAAAAAGAATTCATGGCGAAATTAGATGATTTGGCAGATAAAGCATTTTCTGACCAATGTACAGGAGTGAACCCACGTGTGCCATTGGTGGAAGAAATTAAGCAAATCTTGATTGACGCATATTATGGAAATCCAATTGAAATGTAAAAATATAACAAAAACGGCTGTGCAAGAGCACAGTCGCTTTTTTGTTGGTTTTTTAAAAATTCCAAGCATCTTGGTCGATGTCTATGTCAGGAGAAGCGACATCAAAATGTGTGCATAATTTGAGTCGTTTCTGACCATCTAGATAAGTTATCTGCCAGATATCGTAATAATATTTATTAACGGTATCGGTATAAGTTCTATTGTAGAATTGCACATTTTGAACTGGTTTGTCAAATCGAATGGAATATTCACAGTTTCCATTTTTATCCATCATATGAAGTGCCACAATGTTTCCATCAATATTTTTGCCCCAATATCCATAAAATCCCTTGAATTCTTCTGGATAGTCTTTTTCAGCAAATTCTTCCACTTTTGCATATTGACCGCAAGAACAAGAATGGCAGAAAAGAGATTCTCCTTTTTCATCAATTGCTTTGAAATAACCCTTTGGCGGAAGTGGCGTAATTTCTGTAAATTCAGTGATTTGAATTTGAGCTGCTGTGTCTGTCATATCAAAGTTTTTAGGATCAATTAGATAATCTTTTCCATTGGCATGAAAGATAAAAATTAGAGTATCTTCAAAACCTTTTTTGAAATAAGCAGGTAAAGCGTCGTCTGTTATAAAGATTTTGGGTAATTTTGCAGTACGTCCAATACGGATTTTTTCAGTATCAATGAAATACCGAAAATCTTCTGGGACAATAAAGGTCCAAAAATTGTGAATCTTTAAAGCCAAAATATAGTTTTTGCGTCCAGCGGAATTTTGAAAAACACGATATTGCAAAATTTTTGCTGTAACAAATGTTGGGCGATTAGGTTCGGTGGATGATGTTAAATACAAAGAAAACCATTTTGTGCGTTGTATTAAGAGTGCACAGTCAAACTGCAGAATACGTTTTGCTTGAACATCAAACCGAAATTGGTCACCACGAAACTTTTGCCGTGTTATTACAAACTTTTTGCTCCGCTTGTCTTTTTTGATTTTGTAGTACATAAAAAAACCTCCTTTTAGATGCTTTTCTGATAAAATTGCTACCAGAAAAATTGATAAATTTACGAATACACATATTATACTATGATTTCACATAAAAGTAAACCCAATATTACATTTATATTACATTTTTCGATTTCTCTTGACAAAAAAATCGTTATAGTATAAATATTAATTAACAGAAGAAAAAATAAGGAGTGACAAAAGATGGGAAAATTTTATGAAACAGAAGAAAAAGTAAGTAAAAAGGACTGGCTTACAAGCTTAGTATTGTGCTGGTTTTTAGGATTCTTTGGAGTGCATCGTTTGTATGCAGGAAAAATCGGAAGTGGATTTTTGATGTTATATTGCACAGTTGTTGCAGCCTGTATAGTAGCGGTAGATGCATATTTGGGAGCCATTGCTTTTGTTGTAGTAGGTGCATTTGTGTTAAATGACTTTTTAAATATCTTGCTGAAATGCTTCAAAGATTGTCACGGAAGAGAAATTTCGAAAGATACGATCGTTAAGTAGAAAAGAGATTTGAAATTGGCAGAGTTTCTGCCAATTTTTTTTTGCAATTCTGATAAAACAATTGCCAACTCTTGTCAAATAGTATATAATGTGTTTAAAAGAATTATGGGGAGAAAATAAATGAACAAGAAATGGGAGATATGTGAGTATGATCAAGAAGTGGTCAAAAAAGTGGTGAGTGAAAATCAAATATCGGAATTGATTGCAGCGATATTGGTCAATCGAGAGGTAGTAGATAAACGAGAGGTAGAAATGTTTCTAAATCCTACCAGAAATGATTTTCATAATCCATATTTAATGCCAGATATGGAGCAAGCAGTGGCAAGGCTCGAAACAGCAATTAAAGAAAATGAGAAAATGATTATTTATGGCGATTATGATGTAGATGGTGTAACGAGTATAACGGTTCTAAAAAAATTTCTAAAAGATAGAGGTATGACCAATGTTGGCTATTACATTCCCAAAAGATTAGACGAAGGATATGGATTAAACAAAGATGCCATCCAAAAAATATACGAGGAAGGTTACAAACTTATTATTACAGTTGACTGCGGAATTACAGCGATGGAAGAAATTGCTTATGCTTATTCTTTGGGCATGGAAGTAATTGTAACCGACCACCATGAGCCATTGGACGAAATTCCAAAGGCAGTTGCTGTGATTGATTGTAAAAGAAAAGATTCGGAATATCCTTTCAAAG
This sequence comes from uncultured Clostridia bacterium, assembly GCA_947426305.1. Classification (GTDB taxonomy): domain Bacteria; phylum Bacillota; class Clostridia; order TANB77; family CAG-508; genus Scatovivens. The sequence goes on from CANEDP010000018.1 coordinate 29,513, forward strand.
GCTTGGCTGGTGTTGGAGTTGTGTTCAAATTAACACAAGCAATCAGCCAAAGGCTTGGTTTGGAAGAAAAGGAATATTTGAAATATTTGGATATTGTGTGCGTTGGAACGATTTCTGATATTGTTCCTTTGGTAGATGAAAATCGCGTGATTTCAAAATTGGGATTGAAACTGATTGCTCAAACGAGATGCTTGGGACTAAAATCACTTTTAGATGTGAATGTTGGAAAAAATAGTGTGATTAATGCCAATACAGTTTCCTTTGGCATTGCGCCTAGAATTAATGCCTGTGGAAGAATTGGCTATGAACAAGAAGCGGTCAAATTATTTATGACCGAAAATTGGGTAGAAGCGCGAGAAACAACAGAAAAGTTAAACCAGTATAACAGAACGCGCCAAGAAATTGAAAAAAATATTTTTGAAGAGGCAAAAGAAATCATCGAAAAAAATTCTATGCAAAATAATAATACAATTGTGATTGGGAAAGAAGGCTGGCATCATGGAGTAATTGGAATTGTAGCTTCGAAAATAACGGAAATTTATTTTAAGCCTACGATTTTAATTGGCTTTGAAGATGGAATTGGCAAAGGTTCTGGAAGAAGTGTGCCAGGTTTTGATTTGCATGAAGCGCTTCATAGTTTGGGTGGATATTTGGAAAAATATGGTGGACACGAAATGGCAGTTGGCGTTACTGCAAAACAGGAAAAATTCCAAGAATTTGCCGAAAGATTAGAAGAAAAAGCGAAGGAAGCACATACAGAGCAGATTGTACCAATTATTTCGATTGATAAAGAAATCACGCCAAAGGAATTGACGATTGAAATGGCAGAAAGTCTACTAGAATTAGAGCCATATGGAACTTCGAATAAAACACCGATTTTTCTAATCAAAGGTTTGAAAATTGATTCGATTCGAACCTTAGTCGAAGGCAAACACTTAAAATTAACCTTGCAAGATGGAACCAATATCATCAATTGCATTGGTTTTAATTTGGGAAGTTATGCTGATGAATTTTTACTAGGAGACAAAGTGGATATTATTGGAAATGTTGAAATTAATGTGTTTAATAATATCAAAAATATTCAAATTAATATGAAAGATATGCGTAAATCATATTAACGAGTGGAATGACAAAATTAAAAGGGGATATAAATATGACGGAAGTCAAGAATGTTACAATTGAAGAAATTATCGAAAAACAAATTGAAAATTATGGTGACCAAGCCAATATCGAATTAATCAAAAAAGCATATCATATGGCAAAAACAAAACATGGTAACCAATGTAGAATGTCAGGCGAAGCCTATATCATACACCCGATGAGCGTTGCCTATATTTTGGCAAATCTGGAAATGGATGATGAAACCATTTGCGCGGCTTTGCTACACGATGTTGTGGAAGATACGGATTTGACACATGAAGATTTAGTCAAAGAATTTGGAGAAACGATTGCACAAATGGTAGCAGGTGTTACAAAACTTGGTACGATTCGTTTTACGAGTATCGAAGAAAAGCAAGCCGAAAATTACAGAAAAATGTTTCTTGCGATGGGAAAAGATATTCGTGTCGTTTTAATTAAATTGGCAGACCGTTTGCACAATATGCGTACTTTGAAATATTTAACCCCAGAAAGGCAAATGGCAAATGCTAAAGAAACCATGGATTTATATGCTCCACTTGCGAATCGATTGGGTATTTATTCGCTAAAATGGGAATTGGAGGATTTATCATTTAAATATTTGTATCCTCAGAAATATCATCAAATTGTGGACGAGTTAGATAAAAAGAGAAATGAACGTTTGGAATTTATCAATAAAATTAAAGATGAGTTGGCGGAAAATATTGCAAAGCAAAATATTGATGTCGAAATTACAGGTCGAGCGAAACATTTATATAGCATTTATAAAAAAATGCAAAGAGATAAAAAAGGTTTAGACCAAATTTATGATTTGTTTGCACTACGAATTTTAGTGAATAATGTAAGGGATTGTTATACGACTTTAGGAATTGTACACGAAATGTACACGCCAATGCCAGGACGTTTTAAAGATTATATTGCTGTTCCAAAAGCTAATATGTATCAATCGATTCATACGACTTTACTTCGGACCCAAAGGCGTTCCTTTTGAAGTACAAATTCGTACTTGGGAAATGCACCGAACGGCGGAATATGGTATTGCGGCGCATTGGGCCTATAAAGAGGCGAGTAATCAAGGTCAGAAGAAAAATGTTGCTGTGAATGATGATAAATTGGCATGGCTTAGAGAGTCGTTAGAGTGGCAGAAAAATACAGAAAATCCAGAGGAATTTTTGAAAACTTTGAAAACAGAGTTGTTTGAAGATGAAGTGTATATTTTTACGCCAAAAGGAATGATAAAAGAGTTGCCAATGGGGGCAACGCCAATTGATTTTGCCTATAGTGTTCATCAAGAAATTGGACATAGAATGCTAGGTTGCAAAATCAATGGCAAAATGATGCCGATTACGACGGAATTAAATAATGGAGACATTGTAGAAATTTTAACATCAGACCAACCGAAAGGTCCAAGCCGAGATTGGCTAAAGTTTGTGAGAAGTTCTTCTGCAAAAACGCGTATTAATCAATGGTTTAAGAAAGAGCAAAGAGAAGAAAATATTGAAAAAGGGAAGGAAATTATTGAACGAGAAATCAAAAAGTTGGGTTTAAAAAACTTTGAACTTTTGAAACCAGAATGGATTCAATCAATTTTGGATAAGTATAAATTCAGCACAATGGATGATTTATATGCTAGTGTTGGATTTGGTGGAATTTCGGATAAAAAAGTAATGGCAAGGCTTTTAGTTGAATATCGAAAAGAACATGAGGAAGAAGATTTAGAACAAAAAATCGAAGAATTGGCGCAAGCTAAACCTGCTAAAATTCGACCTTCGAAAAATGGAATTTATGTGAAGGGGATTGAGAATTGTTTGGTTAAATTGTCAAAATGTTGCAATCCGCTTCCGGGAGACGAGATTGTGGGATATATTACAAAAGGAAGAGGGGTTTCAGTACATCGAAAAGATTGCATCAATTTGAAAGATTTAATTGGGCAAGAAGATCGAATGATTGAAGTTTATTGGGGCGACAAAGTTGAAGCGCAATTTAATGTTGAAATTGAGATATTCGCAGATGATAGAAGTGGATTACTAAGAGATATTGTTAAACAAATTGAAAATTATAAAATAAAATTAATGGGAGTCAACTCGAGAACGAATCGAGATAACACGGCAATTATTGATTTGAGTGTCGAGACAGCGAGTATTGAAGATTTGAAAAAGTTTATGAAGTCACTGATGAAAGTGGAAAATGTTTATGATGTTTATCGAAAGAGAGGATAAAATATGATACTAAAGAGACTACAAGTCAAAACAGGGCAAGAAAATTTGCTTACGAATACGTACATCATTTGCGACGAAACAACCAAAGAAGCCATGGTTATTGACCCAGGTGGAGAACCAGAGAAAATTGTTGAAATATTAAATATTTTAGAAATTGAAAGCTTAAAATATATCTTTTTGACGCATTGTCATGCTGACCACATTGGTGGAATTGCAGATTTAAAAAATGCCAAAGGTGGAAAGATTCTAGTCAGTCGTGATGATAGCGAAGGCTTGTACAACAAAGAAATTAGTTTGGCAGATTATATTAATATGCAAATTCCAGAATTGGAAGCAGATTCTAGAATTGATGATGGGGATTTGATTCACATTGGAAATCTTGAATTTAAAGTAATTGCGACACCGGGTCATACCAAAGGAAGTGTTTGCTTGTATTGTGAAAAAGAAAGATTGATTTTTACGGGAGATACACTATTTTCTGGTACTTGGGGCAGAACGGATTTGCCAACTGGAAGTTTTGTCAATATTATGGACTCCATTTCAGAACGATTAATGAATCTTCCAGAAGAAACCATTTGCTATCCAGGGCATGGAAAAACGACGATGATTCAGGATGAGAAGAATATTTATCTTGAGTTAAAGGCGAAAGAGTTCTAAAATCAAGAGAGAGCATATTTTTAATGAAACTAATATTTATTGCATAAATATTACTTACTGAGGCTGTAACAAGCAAAGCTTTAACACCCTCAGCAAATTGTCAATAACTTTAGAAAATGTCCCAAAAATTACAAAACATTAACGGGAAAACTT
>CANEDP010000019.1 GCA_947426305.1 uncultured Clostridia bacterium
AAGGAAAACCAGCAGAAATTGCTGAAAAAATGGTACAAGGAAGAATTGGAAAATTTTATTCTGAAATTTGTTTGTTAGACCAAGTTTTCGTGAAAGATTCTGATGTAAAAGTAGGAGATTTAATTGCTAGCAAAGGTGCTAAACTAAACAGATTTGTTCGTTTTGAAAAAGGCGAAGGAATTGAAAAAGCAGAAGAAAATTTTGCAGAAGAAGTTATGAAACAATTGCAATAAAGTAAAAAATAGTCAATTTTGAAAGGCAAAATTGACTATTTTTTATATTTTTTAAAGACCTTTATCTTCGAAATGGCTAATTTTTGGGGAAATATTTGAATTTTCTAACAAGTTAGAAAATGAGCTTAAAAGATTGTTTTTGTTATTTTCAATTTTTTTATCTCTTAATTCTAATCTTTGTTTCATTTGTTCTACTTTATTTTGTACTTCGCCAATCGAAGTTTTATTACTAATTAGTATTGTCTTTAGTTTGTAATCTTCTGATATATAAAATAAATCAGTGGCAGGAAGTCCGTTGGTATGGATAAGACCAAATAAATGCATCATTTTTTTCTCTAAACTATCATTATCACGAAGGCGAAATTCAACGGTTGCAAATAAAAGTTTATCATTACGTAGCAAATCTAAAATATATTTTTCAATATCTGGTAAAATTCTTTTATTATTAAGAATAATTAAACGGGTTTGGCGTTCGCTATCGGCAATTCTTGTCCAATAATCAGATGTCTTTTTTTGTGCTGTCCACGAATAAAGATATTCTTGCCTATTGTCTTCCTCATTTTCGTGATTGTAAACGATAAAAGAATGTGCATTTGCTAATTTTTCAGAAGGCTTATTGATATGTCCTTGAATTGTATCTTTGCATTCTAGTTGATTAGTTTCTTTATCAAAATGAAGTAAGACATGATAGGGGTTATTTTCTTTTAGATATGGTAATAACCAATAGTTTTCATCTAGTTTACAATAATACATAACAGGTTCGGTAACAAAATTGCCGAAACTGTCTCTAGAAAATTTAGAATAGATGCTATCAATTGTATTACTGACTTGCATAAAATCACACAAAAAGTTGAAATCTTTATTCAATAATGTTTGATAAGTATTTCCAGATTTATTTATTTGCAAAATATAGCCAAAATCAGTTTCTACAACATTGAAACTATCATATGAAACATTGCTTTTTCTTAAAAAATCTTCAAATTTTGAATTAATATTCATAATTTTCCTCCTCATATAAAAAATAGTATATCATGTTTTACACAAATTGTCAACTTGACATTTATGTAAAATTATAATATAATATTATTGATTTAAAAATAGATTTTGTTCCTAAAATTCACTAAATAGTGAGAGGAACAAATCCTCTTGCTATTTGGTTTTATATAAAAAACTAAAAATAAGGAGGGTTTAAAAAATGCTGATTAAAATTTTAGCAGTAGTAGCGGTATTGGCGATTGCTTCCTGGTTTAAAGGAAAAGTGTGGTTTAAGTGGCTAATACTTATTTTTGGTATCTGTTGTTTGACAGAGTTTCTTTTTGTCTTTGGATGGTATTGTAATAATACTGCTAGCAAAGATTTTCCTATTTATGAAAAGGCAAATGCGACGATTGAGCGACAAATAGCAGATATTAAAGAAGAACTTTTGCAAGAAAATATGAACGAAGAAAGGTTAGATATTATTTTAAAAGAGTATCATGAATTAGAAAATAAACTTGAATTCAATAATAAAATAATTGAAGATTACAAATCTTGGATAGAAGAAGAACAACAAAACATTGAATCCGTAATATTTTTAAAGTAAAATTTAACCTAAAAAGCTACTCTAAATCAATTTAGGGTGGCTTTTTAAAAAAATCTTAAAAAATCTATTGCATTTCATAACGATATGTATTAAAATATATAAGATAACAAAAAATAAGAGGTAAATAAAATGAAGAAAGGCAAATGCATGAACCAAATAATGGTGGTAGGTAATAGAAAAAAAGCTATTATCGGTAGCGTATTTCCTTTTTCATTGGATATGAATTTTAAAAATAAACACTAGATTGCTTGATTTAGTGTTTATTTTTTGTATAATCAGAAAGGATGGAGAAATTTATGATAGGATATTTAGTGTTAGAAAATGGAGAAATATTCGAAGGCGAAAGATTTGGCGCAACCAATGTTGATACTGCCTGTGAAGTTGTGTTTAATACTGGAATGGCAGGATATTTAGAAACTTTTACAGACCCATCTTATGCTGGACAAGGTATTGTCATGACCTATCCGTTAATTGGAAATTATGGTGTTATTCCAGAAGACTTTGAATCTGAGCAAATCTGGGCAAAAGCAGTATTCATTCACGAACTTGCTGAATTTGAAAGTAATTTCCGAAAAAAAGATGCTTTAAATAAATTTTTACGCGACTACAAAATTCCAGGTCTCACTAACATCAATACAAGAAAGTTAACCAAATTGTTAAGAGAAGCAGGAACCATGAAAGGTTACGTGACATCAACACTTGACAATATGACAGAAATTATGAAGAAAATCAAAGATTATGAAGTAGGACAAGTGGTCAGACAAGTTACTACTAAACAGACGATTTCTTATGGAAAAAACAATCCAAAACAAATTGTTTTAATAGACTATGGCTTCAAGCACAATATCGTTAATTCCTTTTTAAAACGTGATGTGGGTGTCACAGTTTGCCCATCTACTATGCCAGTAGAAAGAATTTTAGACTTAAAACCAGATGGAGTCTTGCTTTCGAATGGGCCAGGCGACCCTGAAAAATGTACAAAGGAAATTGATATCATTAAAAAATTAAGCAAAACGAATTTGCCAATTTTAGGAATTTGTCTGGGTCATCAGTTAATGGCTTTGGCACATGGTTTCAAAACTGCCAAACTAAAATATGGACACAGAGGACCTAATCATCCAGTCAAAGATTTGGGAAATGGAAAAGTGTATATAACTTCACAAAATCACGGCTATTATGTAGTTGCAGACACCGTAAAACCAGAAATCGCAGAAGTTTCACATATTAATTTGAATGACAATACAGTCGAAGGAATTCGCTACAAAAACAAAAATATTTTCACCGTACAATTCCACCCAGAAGCCTGCCCAGGACCAGAAGATACCAATTATATATTTGATAAATTTGTACAAAAATTATAATTCCATACACACAATCATGAAAAATACGTGAAGTAAATGTGAAAATTGTGTAAATTTTACATAAAATAGAAAGGAAACAAAAAAATGCCAAAAAATAACAATATCCAAAAAGTATTAGTCATCGGTTCTGGACCAATCATTATCGGCCAAGCAGCTGAATTTGATTATGCCGGAACACAAGCCTGTCGAGAATTAAAAAAAGAAGGAATTGAAGTTGTTTTAATCAATTCTAACCCTGCCACGATTATGACAGACAAAAACATGGCAGACAAAATTTACATAGAACCATTGACTGTAGCCACTGTCAAAAAGGTCATTGAAAAAGAAAATCCAGACAGTATTTTGCCGAACTTAGGCGGACAAACTGGGCTAAATCTAGCGATGGAATTAGCCGAAAGTGGATTTTTAGAAGAACACAATGTTCGTTTGTTAGGAACAGGAACCGAAGGTATCAAAAATGCGGAAGACAGACAAGCTTTTAAAGATATGATGGAATCGATTAACGAGCCTTGTATTGCCAGCAAAGTGGTTGAAAACATAGAAGATGCCATCGATTTCACGAGAGAAATTGGACTTCCAGTTATTATTCGACCAGCGTATACGTTGGGCGGTACAGGTGGCGGAATTGCCACAACGATGGAAGAATTAGAAGAAATTGCAAATTCTGGACTTCGTATGTCAAGGGTTCATCAAATTTTGGTAGAAAAATGCATCACTGGTTGGAAAGAAATTGAATATGAAGTTATGCGTGACAGTAGCGGAAACTGTATTACGATTTGCAATATGGAAAATATTGACCCAGTTGGCGTTCATACAGGAGATAGCATAGTTGTAGCGCCTTCTCAAACTTTAGCTGATAAGGAATATCAGATGCTTCGAACTTCTGCGATTAAAATTATTTCGGCATTGAAAATCGAAGGTGGCTGTAATGTGCAATTTGCATTAAATCCAAATAGTTTTGAATATGCAGTGATTGAAGTTAATCCAAGAGTAAGTCGTTCATCTGCTTTGGCGTCAAAAGCGACAGGTTATCCAATTGCCAAAGTGGCAACCAAAATTGCTTTGGGTTATACATTGGACGAAATTAAAAATGAAGTAACTGGCAAAACGTATGCTTGTTTTGAACCAGTTTTGGACTATGTAGTTGTTAAAATTCCAAAATGGCCATTTAAAAAATTCTTGACTGCCAACAGAACGCTTCGGAACGCAAATGAAAGCAACGGGAGAAGTTATGGCAATTGCACCCAATTTGGAAGCAGGCTTAATGAAAGCTATTCGCTCTTTGGAAGAAAATATGGATAGTTTTATCATGCCTGGGTTGCAAAATTTGGAAAAAGAAGAAATTTTGCAAAAATTAAAAGATGTGGATAATGACCGAATTTTTGTGATTGCAGAAGCAATTCGTAGAGAAATATCCGTCGAACAAATTCATGAAATAACAACGATTGACCGATTTTTTATTGGCGCGGTTTATAAAATTGTTCGTATGGAAAATGAATTAATGTTTAGTGAAATAAATAGCAAGATGCTTTTAAAAGCCAAAAAATTAGGTTTTACGGACAAAGTAATTGCGAATTTAAGTGGGAAAACCGAAAGCGAAATTTTGAAAATGCGTGAAGAAAACGGAATTTTTGCAAATTTCAAAATGGTAGATACTTGCGCTGCCGAATTTGAAGCTAGAACGCCTTACTATTATTCGAGTTATGATGAAGAAAATGAAGCCAAACAAACGGATAAGAAGAAAATTATGGTGCTAGGTTCTGGTCCGATTCGCATTGGGCAAGGAATTGAGTTTGACTACTGTAGTGTGCATGGCGTTTGGGCTTTGAAGGAATTGGGGTATGAAACGATTATTGTGAATAACAATCCAGAAACGGTTAGTACGGATTTTGATATTGCAGATAAGTTGTATTTTGAGCCATTAACGGCGGAAGATGTGAAAAATATTGTAGATGTTGAAAAGCCAGAAGGTGCGATTGTACAATTTGGTGGGCAAACAGCAATTAAATTGACGAAGGCTTTATCAGATATGGGCGTTAAAATTATTGGGACAAGTGAACGTGATATGGACCGAGCAGAAGATAGAAAAGAGTTTGATGAAGCGTTAAACAATTGTGGAATTTTGCGTCCAAAGGGAAGTACGATTTTTACGGTTGGAGAAGCCAAAGAGGTAGCAAACAACCTTGGTTATCCTGTTTTGGTACGACCTTCCTATGTTTTGGGCGGACAAGGAATGGCGATTGCGTATGATGACCATGAAATTGAAACGTATATTAATGAAATTAATACGATTGCGCAGGAACATCCGATTTTGGTTGATAAATATATGCTTGGCAAAGAATTAGAAGTAGATAGCATTTGCGATGGAGAAGATGTGTTGATTCCAGGAATTATGGAACATTTGGAAAGAGCGGGCGTTCATTCGGGAGACAGCATTTCTGTATATCCGACGCAGACGATTGCGGAAAAACATCAAGAGAAAATCATTGAATATACGAAGAAAATTGCGAAAGAATTGAATGTGATTGGAATGATTAATATTCAGTTTATTATTTCGAATGATGAGGTGTATATTATTGAGGTAAATCCACGTTCGAGCCGTACGGTTCCTTATATTAGCAAGGTTACGAATTTGCCAATGATTGATATTGCCACACGCGTGATGTTTGGTGAGAAATTGAAAGATATTGGCTATGGAACGGGCGTGTATAAAAGAAGTGAGTATGTTTGCGTGAAAATGCCAGTGTTCTCGTTTGAGAAAATTAAGAATGCAGATACAAGTTTGGGACCTGAAATGAAGTCAACTGGCGAAGTTTTGGGTGTTTCGAAGGAATTTCATCATGCGACTTTGAAGGCGTTTATTAGTAGCGGTGCGAATGTTTCGACGAAGGGAAGTATTTTGATTACGGTTCGCAATAAAGATAAAGAGGAAATGCTTCCGATTGCTGAAAAATTCTATCACAAAGGATTTGAAATTTATGCCACTTCTGGAACTGCAAATTTCTTGGCATCTCATGGAATTCAGGCAGTTGTAGTAGAAAAGATTTGGGAAGGAAAAGATAGTATTATTGATTTGATTCAGTCTGGCAAAATTAATTTTGTGATTAACACGCCAACTAAAGGAAAAGAATCAAATCGTGATGGATTTAAGATTCGTAGAACAGCGGTGGAATGTAAAATTCCTTGTTTTACATCGTTGGATACGGTAAATGCGTTGTATGATGCGATTGAAAATGAGGTAAAAGAAGAGGAATTGGAAGTTGTGAATATGGTGGAGATTTAAGAAAAATGGGTAGCAGAATTGCTACCCATTTTTTTTTTTTTGCAAATTCGCTTGAAAAAAATATCATATAATGATAAAATACATCTGTTATTGTAGAAAAGAGTAAAAAGGAGACATAAAATTGGAAAGAGTCAAAAAACTAAGTAAATATAGAGATTTTATATTGGTGATATTGGATTGTTTTTGTATTTGTTTTGCTTATTATTTGGGAACAGCATTAATTACAGATTCTGTGCTTAGTTTTTCGGATTATTATTCGGGAAGATTAGTGACTTCAATGACTTTTTATATTATTATTTATGAAATAATTTTTCATCTTACCAAAAGACATAAAAGTCTGATACGTTATGAAGAAGGGAAAGATTATATTACCTATATTGTTTTGTGCTTAGTAACAGCGGTTATTGTTGGATTAATCGAAAAAATTTTTCATTTGAATGTGGCGACGATTAAGATGAATGTTTTAGCAGCGATTATTATTGCAATGATGATTGTAGGCTATAGAATTGTGATGAGATATTTATTAATCAGTGATGTTGTGAACAAAGGAATTCTTGCAAAACCAAATCAAACGAAAAAAAGATTACTCATTATTGGTGCAGGAAATGCAGCTCATGAGATTATAAAAACGATTAATACCAATTTTAAAGAAGATTATGAAATTATAGGAATTATTGATGATAATGCGAAACGATTGAATTTTTCGGTGTCAGGTGTAAGAATTATTGGAAATCGAAATGATATTGTAAAAATGACGTTAGAAAATAAAGTAGATTTGATATTTTTTTCGATTGCCCACATTGACCAAGAAAATAAAAGGGAAATTTTAAATATTTGCCAACAAACTAAGGCAAAAGTGAGAGTTTTGCCTGGAATTCGTGAAATTATTGATAATAAAGATATTTTCAGCAATTTAAGGGATGTGGAAATTGAAGATATTTTAGGAAGAGATTCCGTGAAATTGGACAATTCACAGATTGCTTCTTGGATAAAAGGAAATACGATTTTAGTCACAGGTCGGTGGTGGCTCAATTGGTTCAGAACTTTGTAGGCAAATTATGAGTTATTATCCGAAAAAATTGGTGATTGTAGATATTTATGAGAATAATTTGTATGATATTGAATTGGAATTAAAAGACAAATACCCTAACAGCCAAATTGATGCGGTGATTGCGAGTGTAAGAGATGAAAAACGTTTGAAAGAAATTTTTGAGATGTATCATCCCTATTTAGTTTTTCATGCAGCTGCTCACAAACATGTTCCTTTAATGGAAAATAGTCCGTTAGAGGCGATTAAAAATAATGTGTTTGGAACCTATAATGTGGTAAATGCTTGTGATGAATTTGGGGTTAAAAAGTTTATTTTAATTTCGACAGATAAAGCGGTCAATCCAACGAACATCATGGGGGCGACGAAAAGAATGTGTGAAATGATGGTACAAGCCAAAAACAAAATAAGCAATACTGAATATGCTGCTGTGCGTTTTGGAAATGTTTTGGGAAGCAATGGTTCAGTGGTCCCACTGTTTAAAAAACAAATTGCAGAAGGTGGACCAGTTACCGTTACGCACAAAGAAATCACGAGGTTTTTTATGACGATTCCAGAGGCGGCTGAATTAGTACTTCAGGCAATGACTTATGCCAAAGGTGGAGAAATTTTTGTGCTAGATATGGGAGAACCTGTTAAAATTTATGATTTAGCAGAAAGTTTGATTCGATTATCTGGCTTGGTACCAAACAAAGATATTTCAATTGAAATTACCGGTTTAAGACCTGGAGAAAAGCTATATGAAGAAATTTTAATGAATGAAGAAGGACTTGAAAAAACAAGTCATGATAAAATTTTTGTGGCAGAACCAATGGAAATTACAATGGAAGAAATTGAACAAAAATTGGGGAAATTTGAAGAATTATTGAAGACAGAGGATGTTGATAGTAGTAAGATTAAAGAAATTGTGAAAGAGGTTATACCTACGTTTGGCGAATCGGATAAAACAGAAATATTGAAAGAAGGATAGAAAATGGGAAAAATTTATTTAGCTTCTCCCCATATGTCAGAGGAAGGATATGAGCAGAAATTTGTAAAAGAAGCGTTTGATACGAATTGGGTTGCTCCTTTGGGAGAAAATGTGAATCAGTTTGAAAAAGAAGTAGCAAAATTTGTTGGAACAAAGGAAGCAGCAGCTTTATCAAGTGGGACAGCGAGTATTCATTTGGGTTTAAAGGCACTTCGGAGTTGGAGAAGGAGATGTTGTGTTTTGCCAATCACTTACGTTTTCTGCTAGTTGTAATCCAATTATTTATCAAAATGCGACTCCTGTGTTTATTGATAGTGAACCAGATACTTGGAATATGAGCCCAAAAGCATTGGAAAAAGCATTTGAAAAATATACTCCTAAAGCTGTTATTGTAGTTCATTTATATGGACATAGTGCTAAAATGGATGAAATAATGAAAATTTGTAATAAACATCAGGTTCCCATTTTAGAAGATGCGGCAGAAAGTTTGGGAACGACGTATCATAGAAAATTTACAGGAACTTTTGGAAAATATGGTGTATTTTCCTTTAATGGAAATAAAATCATTACGACAAGTGGCGGTGGAATGTTGGTATCAGATGATGAAAAAGGAATCCAAAAAGCAAGATTTTGGGCAACACAGGCTAGAGATGAAGCACGCCATTATCAACATTCAGAAATTGGTTATAATTATAGGATGAGTAATGTTGTTGCTGGTATTGGAAGAGGTCAAATGAAGGTTTTGGAAAAAAGAATTGCTCAGAAAACACAAATTTTTGAAACATATCAAAAGGCTTTTCAAGCTATTCCAGAGATTCGGAATGCATATGGCAACAGGGGAACAAAGATGTAATTATTGGTTGTCAGTTATGACATTAACCCAAAATTCAAAAGTTAAACCACTTGATGTTATGGAAACTTTAGAAAAAGAAAATATTGAATCTAGGCCAATTTGGAAACCAATGCATTTGCAACCTGTTTTTGAAAAATATGATTTCTTTGAGCATAACGAAAGTGGAATAAGTGTTTCGGAAGATATTTTTAATCGAGGAATTTGTTTGCCTTCTGATACAAAAAATACAGCAGAAGATATGGAACGAATCATAAAGATTATAAGAAATTTATTTTAGAAAGGAGCATCATGTATCCGAAATATATAAAAAGGCTATTAGACTTTTGCTTAAGCTTAGTGGGACTTATTATTTTATTGCCAGTTTATTTGCTGATAGCAATTTTAGTTAGAATAAAACTCGGAAGTCCAGCCATTTTTAAACAAAAAAGACCTGGAAAAAATGGAAAAATTTTTACATTATATAAATTTAGAACCATGACAAATGTCAAAAATGAAAAAGGGGAATTGCTTTCAGATGAAGAAAGATTGACGAAATTTGGGAAGTTTTTGAGAAATACGAGTTTAGATGAATTACCAGAACTACTGAATATTGTAAAAGGCGATATGAGTATTGTTGGACCAAGACCGCAACTGGTTCGAGATATGGTATTTATGAATGAAGAACAAAAAAAACGTCATTTAGTTAGACAAGGTTTAACAGGTTTAGCACAAATAAGTGGTAGAAATGCAATTTCCTGGGAAGATAAATTTAAGTATGATTTAGAATATGTTAAGCAGGTAACTTTTGCTAAGGATGTTACAATATTTTTTTTGACAATTAAAAAAGTATTTGCCAAAGAAGATATTTCAGCAGAAGGAATGGAAACAGCAGAAGATTTTGGAGATTATTTGTTGCGAACAAATCAGATTACAAAAGAAGAATATGAGGTAAAACAAAAAGAAGCAGTTGAATTATTATTAGAAGAAAGGAAATGAAAGATGAATATTTGGTTATTGCAGGCCAGTGAACCGATGCCAATTGTCAACAAAGGAGAACGACTATGGAGAATGGGAATGATTGCAGAAGAAATGACAAAAAGAGGACACCAAATAACATGGTTTTCAAATACATTTGATCATTATCAAAAAAAGCAATTATTTGACCGAGATACGGTTGTCAGAGTAAAAGAGAATTATGATATTTATTTAATTCATGGTCCACAATATAAAAAAAATATATCGATTCGTCGAATTATCAATCATAAATTAATTGCTGTGAAATTTAGAAAAATGGCGAAAAAAATGGAAAAACCAGATTTGATTTATGTGTCTTTTCCGACCATTGATTATGCGGAAGAAGCCGTAAGATATGGAAAAGAAAATAATGTTCCTGTGATTGTAGATGTAAGGGATTTATGGCCAGATATTTTTGAACATAATTTGTCTGGAATAATAAAATTGCCTGCAAAGCCATATATCAAATGGATGGATTGTAAAACAAAAAGAATTATGAAAGACGCTTTTGCCATTCATTCTATTTCCCAAGCAATGCTTGATTGGGGATTAAAAAAAGGACAAAGGGTGCAACAAAAACAAGATCGATATTTTTATTTAGGATATCATAAAAAAGAAGATTTAGAAAATACAGAAAAACAAGTTATTGATAAAAGCAAATTTAATATATCTTTTTTTGCAACAATTAATAATCAATTTAATTATGAAATCATTTTGCATTTGGCGGAAATATTAAAGCAAAATGATAAAGATGTAATCATTAATATTTGTGGCGATGGACCGCAATTCGAAGAGTTAAAACAAAAGACCCAAAGTTATGAAAATATTAAATTATTTGGTTGGGTAGGTAAAGAAATCATTGATTATGTGCTAAAAAATTCAAAATTAGGTTTTGCACCTTATAAAAATACGTTTGATTTTCAAATGAGTGTGTCCAATAAATTTGCCGAATATTTATCATATGGATTACCAATTATCCTAACTTCTGATGGATATATGAAAAGTTTACTAGAACAAAATGAATGTGGTATTTCTTCACAAAGCGTGGAGGAGATTTATCAGTTTATTATGGATGTAAAAAATGATGAGAAAATTTATGATCAGATGTCACAAAATGCGAAGAAGCTGTATGAAGAAAACTTTGTTGCTGAAAAAATATACCAACAATTAGCAAATTTTTTAGAAAATATAAAGGAGGAGAAATAACATGAAATATGCTCTAATTGGATGCGGAAGAATTTCGCCAAATCATTTGGAAGCAGCGATTAATAATGATTTGGAGATTGTGGGATTATGCGATTTAGTTCCAGAACATATCAGTCAATTATTGGAAAAGTTGGAAATAAAAGATGCTAAATTTAAGCAATACATAGATTATCGTGAAATGCTACAAGAGCAAAAACCAGAGTTGGTTGCCATTGCAACGGAAAGTGGAGAACATGCCAAGATTGCTTTGGAATGCTTAGAAGCAGGTTGCCATGTCATTATTGAAAAACCAATTGCTTTATCTTTGGAAGATGCTGATAAAATTATTGCAAAGGCAAAAGAAAAAGGATTAGTTGTGTGTGCCAATCATCAAAATCGTTTTAATAAATCTATTCAAAGAATTCGAAGAGCAGTTGAAGATGGTGATTTTGGAAAAATGATGTATGGAACAGCACATATTAGATGGAATCGAGGTCCAGATTATTACAAACAAGCACCTTGGAGAGGAACATGGGCACAAGATGGTGGAGCATTAATGAATCAATGTATTCACAATATTGATTTGCTAAGATGGATGATGGGCGATGAAGTGAGCGAAGTTTGTGCTTATACAGACAACTTAAATCATGATTTTATCCAAGCAGAAGACTTAGGATTAGCCATTGTAAAATTTAAAAATGGTTCGTATGGTATGATTGAAGGAACAACGAATATTTATCCGAAAAATTTGGAAGAAACCTTGTATTTGTTTGGGCAAAAAGGAACTGTAAAAGCGGGGGGAAAATCTGTTAATATCATTGAAGAATGGTGTTTTGAAAAAGCCCAAGAAAATGCAGAAGAAGTAAAACAAAAAAATAGTGAAATGCCAAAAAATGTTTATGGATTTGGACATACACCGTTATATAAAAATGTGATAGAAGCAATTAAAACACATACCAAACCATTGGTAGACGCAGAAGCAGGAAGAAGAGCATTAGAATTAGTGCTTGCTATTTACAAGTCAGCAGCAGAAGGAAAGCCAGTAAAATTGCCATTAGATAAATGTTCTACAATGGATTTTGTGGAAAGATTTAAAGTTAAGGAAGTGTAAAAATTGGAATTTATAGATTTAAAAGCGCAATATCAAGCTTTAAAAAAAGATATTGATGCAGGAATTCAAGAAGTGCTAGAGAATGGAAATTATATTTTAGGACAGCCAGTAAAAGAATTAGAAAAAGAATTAGCAGAGTATGTTGGTGTGAAATATTGTGCGACTTGTGCTAATGGAACAGATGCTTTGCAAATTGCGTTAATGGTATTGGATATCCAAAAAGGGGATGCTGTATTTGTGCCATCGTTTACGTTTTATTCAACGGCTGAAGTGGTGTCTTTGGTTGGAGCAACGCCAATTTTTGTGGATGTCGATGAAAGAACTTTTAATATAGATTCTCAAAAATTAGAAAAAGCAGTTGAAGAAGTGATTCAAGAAGGAAAATTAAAACCAAAAGCAATGATACCAGTTGATCTATTTGGTCAACCAGCCAATTTTGATGAAATTACTAGAATTGCTAAAAAATACAATTTAAAAATAATAGAAGATGGTGCTCAAGGTTTTGGGGGCGAAATTAGAAAGAAAAAAGCTTGTTCTTTTGGTGATATTTCTACAACATCGTTTTTTCCAGCCAAACCACTTGGATGTTATGGTGATGGTGGAGCGATTTTTACGGATGATGAAAAATTACACGAACTAATTTTGTCCATTCGAGTTCATGGAAAAGGAGAATTTAAGTATGATAATGTACGTGTAGGCTTAAATTCAAGATTAGATACGTTGCAAGCGGTTATCTTATTGCCAAAATTAAGGGCATTTCAGGAATATGAATTAGTAAATAGAAATCAATTTGCCAATCTGTATACGGCAATCTTAAAAGATTATGTGAAAATTCCAATTGTGTCAGAAGGTTTCTTAAGCAGTTGGGCACAATATACGATTCTTTTGGATTCACAAGAAGAACGTGACTTTTTACAAGTGAAATTGAAAGAAGCAGGCATTCCATCGATGATTTATTATCCGAAGCCATTACATAAACAAGTCGTTTATAAGGATTATAATTTTAATTTGGAAGATTTAAAAATTAGTGAAGAATTAAGTCAGAAAGTGCTTAGTTTGCCAATGCATCCCTATTTAACAGAGGAAACTGTAAAAAATATTTGTGATAAAGTAATTCAGATAATAGGAGAGTTTAGAAATGGAAGATAAAGAATATTTTGTACATGAATCGAGTTATATTGATGAACCTTGCCAAATTGGAAAAGGAACGAAAATATGGCATTTTTCACATATTATGTGTGATACCAAAATCGGAGAAAATTGTAATATTGGTCAAAATGTTGTGGTTTCGCCTGATGTAGTTTTAGGAAATAACGTAAAAGTTCAAAATAATGTGTCTATTTATACAGGTGTTATTTGTGAAGATGATGTGTTTTTAGGACCATCTTGTGTTTTTACAAACGTGATTAATCCGAGAAGTTTTATTTCGAGAAAAGAGGAATATCGAAAAACGGTGGTGCATAAAGGTGCTTCCATTGGCGCAAATGCAACAATTGTATGCGGACATGATATTGGAAAATATGCTTTTGTAGGAGCAGGAAGTGTTGTGACAAAAGATGTTCCAGATTATGCATTAGTGATTGGAAATCCTGCCAAAGTGAAGGATTATGTTTGTGAATGTTCGGAAAAAATGAATTTTGAAAAAGATGTTTTTAAGTGTCCTAAATGTGGCAAAGAATATAAAAAGAATAAAGAGAAAATTGAAAGGAAGTAGAAAAAATGAATATGAAAGAAAAACTATTAAAAAAAATTGAGGAAAAGCAAATTATTGTTGGAGTGGTTGGCTTAGGATATGTTGGCTTACCTTTGGCAGTTGAAAAAGCAAAAGCAGGGTTTAAAACGATTGGATTTGATGTGCAAGAGGAAAAAGTAAAAATGGTAAATGAGGGACACAATTACATAGGTGACGTAGTTGACAATGATTTAAAGGAATTAGTAAAAAGTGGGATGTTGTCTGCGACAACCGATTTTAGTTTTATCAAGGATGTGGATTTTATTGCAATTTGCGTTCCTACGCCATTAGATAGTCATCAACAACCAGATATTAGTTATGTGAAAAGTAGTACGGAATCTGTCGCAAAATATTTGTCAAAAGATACGATGGTGGTTTTAGAATCTACGACCTATCCAGGAACGACGGAAGATTTATTAAAGCCAATTTTGGAAAAAGAATCTGGTTTGAAATGTGGAGAAGATTTCTATTTGGGATTTTCACCAGAAAGAGTTGATCCAGGAAATATTATATATAAAACGAAAAATACACCAAAAGTAGTTGGTGGAATCGGAAAAGATGCCACAGAAGTGATTGCGAAAATGTACCGAGCTGTATTGGGAGCGGAAATTCATGAAGTTTCTTCGCCTGCAGTTGCTGAGATGGAGAAAATCTTGGAAAATACGTATCGAAATATCAATATTGCATTAGTAAATGAATTGACCATGTTGTGTCATAAAATGGGAATTAGTATGTGGGAAGTGGTTGATGCTGCTAAATCAAAACCTTATGGATTTCAGGCCTTTTATCCGGGTCCAGGTTTGGGTGGACATTGTATTCCACTTGACCCTTATTATTTGGATTGGAAAGCAAGAGAATATGGTTTCCATACTTCGATGATTCAAGCATCTGGAATGATTAATGATAAAATGCCAGAATATTGCGTAGAGCGAGCAAGCAAGATATTGAGCAAAGATCAAAAATCAATGAATGGTGCTAAAATATTAGTTCTGGGTGTTGCTTATAAAAATGATATTGATGATTATAGAGAAAGTCCAGCATTACGCGTGATTGAACTATTGGAAGAAGAAAAAGCGGATGTGGATTGGTTTGATCCATGGATTCCAGAATATAAATATAAAGGTCAGAAACATCAAAGTAATCTTACTGAAATTAATGAGAAAATTTTGCAAGAATATGATTTAGTAATCATTACGGCTGCTCATTCAAAATTTGATTATGAAATGATTAGAAAAAATGCAAAAGAAGTTTTTGATACAAGAAACGCGATGAAAGATATTAAAAATAGAGAGAATATTGAGTTATTGTAGGAGAAATAGAATGAAGCATTCCAAAAAAATATATATGATTTTGACAAATGGATTTGACCCTGATGTTAGAGTGTACAAGGAAGCAAAATATTTAGTGTCAATTGGGTTTGATGTATGTGTACTTTGTTGGGATAGAAAATGTGAATTTAAAGATAAATTGGAGGAAAATATAGACGGAATCACCATAAAAAGATTTCCTATTTTATCGCAACCGGGTACAGGAATGAAGCAAATATTGCCGTATATAAAATTTATCCAAAGTGTAAGAGATTATTTAAAAGATGAAGAGTATTATTATTTGCATTGCCATGATTTTGACGGTATGATGGTTGGAATGTTTACTAAAAAAAGAAGACAAAAGAAAGTGATATTTGATATGCATGAAATATATACGAATTATGCTTATGCAAAAAATGTTTTATTTCATCATGTTTTTCGTTTTATCTTGAAGAAAGTCAATTATATTATTTATGTAAACGATGAACAGATAAAAGATATTTTTACAAAAGAAAAATTGGTTTTTTTACCGAATTATCCAGAAGCTCAAAAGTATATGCCGATTGAAAAAAATACTTCATCTCAAGTGAGAATCAATTATATCGGAGCATTGAGAGATGATGACTCGCTGAAATGCTTAGCTGGAATTGCGGATCAAAGAGAAAAATATAAAATTGGGTTATATGGAATGGGAACAAGTTATGAGAAATTATGTGCAGAATTCAAGAATTCAGCTGTTTATTTACATGGAAAATATAATGGTATGAAAGAAAGCGGAGAAATTTACAGAAATACAGATATCTTGTATTGTGTGTATAATCCAGAAGTGGCAAATTGGAAAAATGCTTATCCAGTAAAATTGTTTGAAGCAATTGTTACTTTAACACCCATTCTTGTTTCGAAAAATACAACGGCAGGGAACTTTGTTACAGAATATGGAATTGGAGAAGAAATCGAGTATAATCAGCAAGAAAGTCTTTTAGAGGCAATTGAAAAAATTTGCAAAAATTATCCTGCTTATATAGAAAATTTAAAAAAGATAAGCAAGCAATATAGATGGGAGAATGTAACGAAAAACTTAGATAAAATTTATAAGGAGAAATCGTAGATGGAAAATAAAACGATTATTATTTTAAGTCATGTGGGATTTGATGATTCTCCTTATTGCAGTTATGTACAAGCCCACGCCAAAGCGTTGGTAGAGCAAGGATACCATGTAAAAGTTTTTGCCATGATTCCTTGGTTTCCATTTTTTTCTTATTTTCAAAAAAAGAGAAGAAGTTTTTTAAGCAGAATAAGAAATCATAAAAAACAAGTACAAAACCTAGATGGAGTTGAAGTAATTTATAAAAAAACATTTTCAATTTCCAATTTATTTTATAACTCAAAAATCAATTTGAATGGAATTTTTTATTATCATGCGATAAAAAAGAAATTTAGAAAAATATATAAAAATGAAGATGTTGAACGAATTGATGCACATACTTTTAAGGTGGAAGGATATGCGGCTTACCGATTAAAGAAGAAATATCCAAACGTCAAAACTACAGTTACATTGCATGGAACGAGTTTTGAGAGAAATGTAACTACCAAAAATGGAACTCATCAAATTAAAAAAATATTTCAGAAAGTAGATTATGCCATATGTGTGAGTGACAAAATAAAGAAAGAAATCAATGCACTTGGTGTTCATAATGCAAAAGTCATTTATAATGGAATTCATCAATATCATTTAGAACTCTGTGATAAGGAAAAATATCAATACAATATTTTATCTGTTGGTAATTTGATTAAACAAAAAAATAATGATATTGTTATAAAAGCAATTCATAAAATTTTGAATCAATATCAAGATGTCAAGCTGACAATTGTTGGAGAAGGAGTCGAAAAAAATAATTTGGAAAATTTAGTCCAAGAATTGGGCATGACAGAAAATGTGACTTTTATAGAACGAATTTTAAATAGTCAAGTATTAAATTTGATGAATGAGAGTTATCTATTCATAATGCCAAGTGTTTCAGAGGGATTTGGAATTGTATATCCAGAAGCAATGAGCGTAGGGGCTATTACGATTGGAACAAAAGGTGAAGGAATTGATGGATTTATCAAAAACGAAGAAAACGGATTCTTAGTTAATCCAGATGAGGATGAAATTGCGCAGTTAATTCAAAAAATATATCAAAAAGAATATAATGTAGAAGAAATCAGAAAAAAAGCATATCAGGATTCAAAAGAATTGACTTGGGAAAATAATGCTAAAAAATATTTAGAATTGTAAAGATAGGAGAAGTTTGTAAATGAATAAAATATTGTTAATGATATATAATATGCTACTTTTGCTAATACCAACTACTTTAAACTTTCATGGAATTACTTATGCAAAAATAGTACTTTGCTATTCTGTCTTTGTATTCTTGTATTTGATTTTAGCCAAGAAAATCAATAAAACTATTTTTCATAATAAAACATTCCAATATTTATCGATAGGATATTTTGTTTTTTTTATAGTGGTTGCAGTAACTTTTGTGATGAATACAATCATAACTCGCAAATTTAGGATACATAATTTTTTGGAAGTATTGAGAGTAATAGAATATTATTTTGTTTTAACAAATTATTTTATGTTATTGACAAAAGAAACATTTCGAACATTTCATATTTCTTTAATCGTACTAATCATTTTTAATGTGATAGTATCCTTTTTTCAATTTCACAATATATTTGGCTTAAATGAACAATATATTGAAAAAATTGCACCTACCCAATATAGAACATTAGTTAATGGATATCCATCTCCAAGAACGGTTGGAGTGGCTGGAAATCCTAATGTATTTGGATTTTTAATGGTTTTACTTTCTCTATACTTTTTATATTTCGTTTTGAAAGATTACAAAAAATGGTATTATTATGTGATGTATTTATTGACGGTTGTGTGCGTATTTCAGTCAAGTTCGAGAACATCCTATGTAGCATTAATCATGAGCAATTTTTGTTTGGTAGTTTTACATTTTTTCAAGTTAAACAAACAAGATATTTTAAAAACAGCATCAGTTAGTTTAATTTTGATGATTGTTCATTTTTCTCTTCTTTTCATTTTGCCAGATTCTTATACTTGGCGAATGAAGACATTGATAAATTTTGGAAATCAAAAAAGTTATCAAGATAGATTAGAGAAAAACAGAAGTAACATAGAGAAATATGCAAATTATGATTTAAACCAAATGATAGGAAAACAGGGAGAGTTTTTTGATAATGAATGGCTTATGATACTTTTTAAATATAGTATAATTGGACTAATTGCCTATGGAAGTATGATGCTTCTCCCATTAAAAACGATAAAAGAAAACAAAACATTTGTCTATCCCATTTATATTAGTTTAATTATGGCTAACTTTACTTATATGCTAATGGCAGCAAGTTTCCATTCCTATTTACTGTTCAATATAACCATGCTTTTAACGGCAGTTAGTTTAAATATCAAATGTTTACAGGAGGAAAGAATAGAATGAAAAATATATTAATGATTGCTACATATTTTCCACCAATGGGAGGAATTGGGGTAGTAAGAGTTACCAAATATGTAAAATATCTGAAAAAATTTAATTGGAAACCAACTGTCATTACTATTTCTGAAGAAAATATTACTTCCTATGATAAGACCTTATTAAAAGATATAGATTCAGATATTGAAGTGATTCGATTAAAATTAGATTCTAATCAAAATGAAAAATTAGAAAACCGTTTTTTAAAAGCTTTAAAAAAGCAAATAGATGAAATCGTTCAAAAGCGAAAATTTGATATGGTATTTATAACAGGAGGACCATTTGAGCCACTTAAAATTGCACCATATATTCATCAGAAATTTAAAATACCTTATATCATTGATTTAAGAGATCCATGGAAACTACAGAAAATAAATAATTCTACCCCAATAATTGAGTTAAAATCAAAAATAAAAAGATTTTTGATTGGTTTTTCGGAAAAAAAAATTTTTTCAAAAGCCTTTGCTATTTGCACAGTAAATGATACAATGACAGAGGAATACCAAAAAGAATACCCTAACATAAAAGATAAATTCTATACGATTCCAAATGGATATGATTCAAGTGATTATGATTTGCTACAGTCTAAAAAAGTAGCAGACTTTTCTATCCTTTATGCAGGAAAATTTGGTGTATCGGCAGGATTTAGAGATCCTACTCATATATTTAAAGCACTTAAAGAAGTAAATGAAAAAGGTTATGTAGTTTCTTTTATTCACGTAGGGCAAATTGAACCCAAAGTAGTAGACATAGCCAAACAAGAGAAAATAGAGCAATATTGCCAATTTTTAGGAAAAAAATCGTATCAAGAGACCTTGGAATATTGCAAAGGTGCTGATATTTTACTAGTTATTGGTGGAGAAGAAAAATGCGAGCAAACTGGAAAAATATTTGACTATATTGGTTGCAAAAGACCAATTTTGGTATTAGCAAATGAGGAAAGCGAAATAAATGTGGTATGTAAAAACGTGAAGCAAGCATATTGTGTTAGAAAAAATGATATCGGAAAAATGGTAGATACCATTCTTAAATTACACAAGTATACTGAAAAAGTTAGTACAGAAAGCATCATAGAACAATACACAAGAGAGAATTTAACGAAACAGTTAGTAGAAATTTTAAATAAAGGATAAGGTATGATTGATAAACAAGCCATAAAACAAAAAATAGAAAAGTTAAAAGAAACAGGTTTTTTTTCCATATTTCTTTCAAATATTTTAGCAAAAGTAGTAGTTTTTTTGGGGAATATTGTTGTTGTCAGAATATTATCCAAAAATGAATATGGAATTTATGCCTATGTGATTAATACATTTAGTATGTTGTACATATTAGACGATTTTGGAGCGTCAAGTGCTGCTTTGCAATATATTACAGAACAGAAGGAAAATAAACAAAAGCAACAAGCTATTTTAAAATATGCTATCAAATTAGGATTAATTGGTTCAGCAATTTCTGGATTATTGATTCTTATTTCACCATTGTTTTTTCCATTTAAAATTGTGGAAGCAAAATATTTAGTACCAATTTTGTGCTTAATACCAATATTTTCGATTGTTAAAGGATTATTATCAGTTGTATTAAGAGCCAATTTTGAAAATAAAAAATATGCGCTATTAAATTTAACAGAAACCATTTCTAGTTATTTATTTTTAATACCATTATGTTTCTTTTTTGGCGTAAAAGGAGCAATCTTATCTAGGTATTGTTACACAATCGTGGCTTTGATTTTAGGAATCTACTTAACAAGAAATCTGATTAAAAAAGATAACAAACAAAATCAATTAGACAAAGGGGAAAAGAAAAGTTTTAACCAATATGCTTTAGCTACTCAATTAAATAGTGCCATATCCAGTTTATTAATTTATATTGATACTTTTATGGTTGGTTTGATTTTAAGTACCTCAAAAAGTGTAGCTAGCTATAAAGTAGCATCCACCATACCAGCGGCTTTGTCTTTTTTGCCAACTTGTGTGGTAGTATATGTATTACCATATTTTGTTGCTAATAATAAAAATAAAGAATGGCTTAAAAGTAGATATTACAAATTAATCCAATATGGAATGTTGGGGTATGGCTTATTTACAATAGGCTTGATCGTTTTTTCTAAAGTGATATTTAATATACTCTATACACAAACTTATCAAGAAGCAATACTTCCATTTTGCATTCTTATGGTGGGATTTTTCTTCTCGGCTACTTTGAAAATACCAACTAATAATATTTTATGTGCCATGAAAAAACTGAAGTCTAATTTAGTGATTACAATTTTATCAGGAATACTGAATGCTTTATTGAATGTTATATTTATACAGAAATATGGAATTGTAGGTGCTGCTCTAACTACTACTTTTACTAACATATTTAGTTCAATCATTGGTTTGTTTTTGGCAAGGAAAGCAATGATTGAAGTAAAGGAATAAGGAGAAAAAATGATACGAAGTAAAAAAGAATATAAAGAATATTTGAGGCAAGATTTAAAGCAATCTGGTTTATTAAATAAAAAATGGTTAGATCGATTATGTGACAGAAGATATAAGTTTTACAAAAGTTTAAGAAAAACAGAATATTATTATAATTGCAAACACACTTGGTTTGATAAAATCATTAGAAAAATGTTATATATTAGACACATAAGATTATGCAATCAATACAATTGGACGATTCCGATTAATGTATTTGGACCAGGTTTAGCTATTGTTCATAATGGCACGATTGTAGTTTCTGGTAAAGCAAAAGTTGGGAAGAATTGTAGAATCCATGTATGTACTAATATAGGAAATGCTTTATCACATGGAGAAGATGGTACGCCAATTCTTGGAGATAACGTATATATTGGACCAGGAGCGAAAATATTTGGACCAATTACCATCGGAAATAATGTGGCAATTGGTGCGAATGCTGTTGTGAATAAATCATTTGGAGACAATTGCACAATAGCAGGTGTTCCTGCTAAAATAATTAGTTATCATACTGCTGAAAAATATATAGAAGAATAAAAGGAGAAAGAAAAATGGAATATCAAATTTGTAAAAGATGTGTGATGGATACAACCGATCCAACCATCACTTTTGATGAAAATGGATATTGCAATCATTGTACAGGAGCAATTAAAAATAAGCCGAAGACCTTAGAAGAAAAAGATCATCATTCTTTTCATGAAATGATTGAATTATTGAAGAAGGAAGGAAACGGAAAAAAATACGATTGTGTTTTAGGAATTAGTGGAGGAATTGATTCGTCTTATTTGGCATATTTACTTAGTAAAAATGGAGTAAGAATTTTAGGAATTCATATTGATGCTGGTTGGAATACAGAAATATCAAGCCAAAACTTGAAAAAATTATGTGATAAATGCAAAATTGATTTAAAAATCATTAAAATCAATGAAAAAGAAATGATGGATTTACAACGTGCTTATTTTTTATCAGAAGTGCTAAACCAAGATGTGCCACAAGATCATGCATTTTTTGCAGAACTTTACCATTATATGATGAAAGAAAAACAAAAATATTTTATAAGTCGGTCATAACTGGGCATCAGAAAGTATCACACCAATTGCTTGGGGATACGATGCTTATGATGCAGACAATATAAAAGCTATTCATAAAAAGTATGGAAAAGAAAAATTAAAGGAATATCCATTTGTATCGTTCTATGAAAACCATATTAAAATGCCATATATTTGTAAAATAAAAAAATTAAGACCACTTAATTGCATCGAATATAATCCAGAAAAAGCCTTAGAAGAATTAAAGCAAGAAGTTGGTTTTGAATATTATGGAAGTAAACATAATGAGTCTGTTTTTACAAGGCTATTACAAACCTACATTCAGCCAGAAAAATTTGGTTTTGAAAAAAGAAGAGCTCATTTATCCAGTATGATTATTTCTGGAAATATGACAAGAGAAGAGGCTTTGCACATTTTAGATGAGCCACCTGAAACGAAAGAACAAATCGAAAAAGATATCGAAGAAGTAACTAGTAAAATAGGAATAACAAGAAAAGAATTTGATGAAATTATCCATTCTGGCAATATTAGGTCACATTTAGAATTTAAAAACGATAAGAAAAAACAAGAGATTTTTAATCAAATTAGAAAAATATTAGGAAGAGGGTAAGCTATGAAAATAATAACGATTATTGGTGCTAGACCACAATTTATCAAGGCTGCCATGGTATCTAAATCTTTAAAAGGCAATTTTGAAGAAATCATTGTCCATACAGGACAACATTATGATAAAAATATGTCCAATATATTTTTTGAGCAACTTCAAATCCCAAAACCCAAATATAATTTAAACGTAGGTTCTGGAACGCATGGAAAACAAACTGGAGAAATGCTTGCCAAAATCGAAGAAGTTTTATTAGAAGAAAAACCAGATTTTGTTATGGTATATGGAGATACGAATTCAACCTTGGCAGGTGCTTTAGCAGCATCTAAATTACTGATTCCTGTCATTCATATTGAAGCTGGTCTTCGATCCTATAATAAGAATATGCCAGAAGAACAAAATAGAGTATTAACAGACCATATTTCAGAAATTCTAGTTTGTCCAACTGATACAGCAGCCCAGAATTTGAAAAAAGAAGGAATTACGAAGAATGTTTACCAAACAGGTGATGTTATGTGTGACTCTGTGTTACATTATTCTCAACTAGCCAATCAAAGAATCAGCACAGAGAATATTGATTTAAAAGGATTATATGAAAATAGGAAATTGGATAAGTGGTATCTAGCCACGATTCATCGAGCAGAAAATACGATGGATAATGAAAATCTTACCAATATTTTAAGAGCTTTTGAAGAATTGGAAAATCCAGTTGTTTTTCCAGTACATCCAAGAATTCGAAAAATGATTGATGAGTTAAAGAATAAAAATCACTATAAAAATATTTATTTTATTGAACCGGTTGACTATTTGACAATGCTATATTTAACCAAAAATGCGCAAAAAGTCATGACAGATTCTGGCGGACTTCAAAAAGAATGTTATATTTTAGATGTGCCTTGTATTACGATAAGAGAACAGACAGAATGGATTGAAACATTAAATCATGGATATAACGTACTTGCAAACCCAGAATATCAGGAATTATTAGAAAAGATAAAGAAAGCAAAAATTCAAAAAGATTTTGAAAAAGTTCATTATTATGGAGATGGAAATGCAGCAGACAAAATTGAGAATATTTTAGAAAAATGGAGAAAAGAAAATGGAAGTAAAAAAGAGTAAAAATTTACAAATTGCAATCGTTTTTGTAATATCTATTGCGTTTATCGTGATACACCATATAAATGTAACAGGAAAATTATATTCAGAAAGTCCAGATGGCAATTTATATATTAGTATAGCAGATAATTTTATTAAATCAGGTCATTTTATTCAAACAGCAAGACCAGCAGAAATAAATATGGTAGTTCCATTAGGACTTCCAATTATATTAACAATCGGAAAATTGCTATTTGGAAATATAAATGGAATTTTAATTTTACAATATGTTCTATTTGGACTATTAAATGTGTTTTTATATTTAACTTGTATGAACTTTACAAAATCAAAAATGTTAAGTGGCTTAGCAGTAGGGATTTACTGTACTTCAAATGCTGTTCTATATAAAGCAGCTTCGCCAAGTTATATACTGACCGAAACATATTATTTATTTAGTATTAGTTTACTGATGTATATTTTATCCATAAAAGAAAAAAGTTTTGATGATAAAATTAAACAATGTTTACTAATTGTAAGTGTGGTATTTTTTATAAGGACGATTTTTAGTATATGGCTTATCCCATTACTAATTATTTGCACAATTAGAGTCATACAAAAAAAGATAGAAGTTCAATATTTATTCAAACTAATTGCAATGATAGCAGTTGTTTTTATAATCAATATTGGTATTAATTATCGTGAAACAGGAGAGTTTATTCCTTTACAAAATTATGGTGGAGATTCTTTTTATCAAGCCAATAATCCTCATACCTCAACAGCAAGTTATAGTTCTCATATTGCACATGACTTTGTTGCGGATGACTTCTTTGAAATTATTGAGAGTAATATACCAAGAGGAGAAAAATCGAAAATATTAAGTGGCAGAGCAAAAGAATGGATTATCAATAATCCTATGCAATTTATAAAAAACACAATCATAAAATTTTATAGCTTGTTTGTAAAGGCATATGGCTTAGATTTCTTTATTATGACATTCATGACAGTTATTATGATACTTAAAAATAAACGATATGAATTTGCAATCTACTTTATCATGTTTGGATTAATGGCGGGAATAACATCAATGGGATTAAATATAGAAAGATATTCTTATTTTGCAGTATTATTTTATATTGTCTACAAAATTACTTTTATCAAAGAAATTTGCAATCTAATAAAGAATCCTAATTAAGCAGGATTCTTTATTTTTTAAACACCCATTCTTGTTGAATTTTATAATTAATGAAAAATATAATGGTATCAACGATAATTTTTATAAGCACTTCTGTATCATTTATTTTACTGTAGATAAATGATACACATAGGGCAGAGATACACATTTGAATGATACAAAGGATGTAATATTTAATAATCGAAGATGACGTTGCTTCTTTAAATACAACATTTCTGTTAACTTTGTAATTCACAAAAGAAGAAACGACTCTTGCTAAAACTGTAGCAATTGTAATTGCGTAAATTGCGAAATTTTTTATCAATAAGTTAAAAAAGAGTTTGTATAATAAAATATCGACTAAAAAAGCTAGGATGGAAGAAAAGATATATTTAAAGAAAATAGCATATATTTTTAAAGAATCTGTTAGTGGGTTAAAATGAGAACTTTTATTTTTCTCAAGGTAAATCGTTTCAATTTTTTCCTCAGAAATGATTATGTTTTCTTGTTTTGTATGCATTAACATATTCATTTCAAAATCAAATTTTTCTCCCTCAATAAGAAGAAGTTTTTGAATATAGCAATTCGGAATGGCACGAAGACCGGTTTGAGTATCTTGTATTTGAAGCCCTGTTAAAAAAGAAAAGATACATTTGGTAAGTTTATTGCCAAATCTACTTCTAAAAGGTATATTTTTGTCATCAAAATTTCTAACGCCTAAAATTAAATGATCCGGATTTTGAAGTAGTTTTGTATACAATTTTTGGACGTCTGCAATTGTATGCTGACCATCTGCATCTAAGGTGATGATGCCAATATTTGTATGATTGTTATTAAGATAATGATTGAATCCTGTTTTTAGAGCTCGTCCTTTTCCTAGATTAGTAGCATGGGTTAAAAGAGTAACTTTCGTTTCGATTTGTTTAAAAATTTTTGTGTGCTCTAAATCAGAACCATCATTCACTACAATAATATTTCGAAAATTATTTTCTAATAAATTGGATACTAGAATGATTAATTTCTCATCCGGATTTAAGGCAGGAATTAGAATTGTAATTTTTTGTTCCAAAATTGTAAACCTCCTATTAAAATATAATTTATTATAACACTTAATTTTGAGATTGGCAAGAATAAAAAATAAATAGAATTTTGCAGAAAATGATTGTGTAAAAAAAAGAATATGATATAATAATAACTAATTCATAAAATAGAGAAAGGGAAAACAAATGATAATTTTGAAAATAATATTAGGTATCACTTATTTCCTAATTATACCAGAATTACTAGGACTCTTGATAACCAAATTTAAAAAAGAAAAGAATAATGTATTTTTAAACCTTATAGTTGGCTATATCATACAATTTGCTAGCTTTGAACTAATTTATGTCCCAATGTATTTTACTAAAATGTCTTTCCAAGTAGTTTTATACACATGGTCTACATTTCTATTAATATTAAGCATTATTTCACTGATAACAAACCGAAAAAGATTCAAAAAAATAATGAAAGAAACAGTTGAAATGATAAAAAATGCACCCAAAATGTTAACGACAATTTTTTGCTTATTTTTAGCCCTTCAAACAGCAGTACCTATGCTATATAGGCAAAAAATTGATCCAGATGACGCTTTTTATTTAGCTACAATAAACACTACCATTGAAACCAATTCATTATTTGAATATAATGCATACGATGGAAGTCAATATACCCAAATGCCACTAAGATACAGTTTATCTGGTTTACAAATCTATTTTGCAACTTTATCACAAATTCTAAAAATTCATCCAGCCATTTTGATTCATACCATTTGGCCAAGCATCATCATTCCTTTAGAATTTATGCTATATGGATTCATTGGAAAAAGGTTGTTTAATAATAATAAAGAAAAGACAATGTATTTTCTCATCTTTTTATCAATAATTTATATGTTTGGAGCATTTTCGGTTTATACCAATTTCTCATTTTTTGCCTATAGAAGTTGGCAAGGGAAGGCATTAATTGGCAATTTAGTTCTTCCTATGATTTGGCTATGCTATTTTTACTGCACGGAAAATAATAAATGGATGGATTGGCTAGTATTATTTTGTTCAATGATTACAGCGTGTTTTGTAACAGAAATGGGGGTATTTCTAGCACCATTTGCCTTAGGAATTTTAGCAATCCTAGATGCCATTCAAAACAAAAAAATCAAAAACTTATTCCAATTTGGAAGTTGTTGCTTACCACAATTAATAATAGGAATATTGTATCTAATAGGAGTATAAGATAATGAATGAAAATATCGAATTAATCAAAAGCGTTTTTTTAAGTTATTATGCCAATCAAAAATATTTTGTTTTATTTTTAATAGCCCTTTTATTTATATTTATCAAAGGCAAACAAAAGACCAATCAAAGCTTTTTACTCTATTATCCAATGGTTATATTGATAGTCCTGTTAAACCCTATTTTTGTTTGGCTAATATTTAAAATCATTCCAGAAAGTGTATATTATCGATTTTTGTGGGCTATACCATTTGGAATCATAATAGCTTATTTTGGTGTTAGACTAATGGATAATATAAATACCCAACTGAAAAAAAATATAGTTGCCATTAGTTTTATTTTAATCATAATTTATAGTGGAGCTTTTGTATATAACAACACAACATTCGAAAAAGTCAACAATTGGCACAAACTACCAGACGAATCCATTCAAGTAACACAAATTGTAAAAGACATCCCAATAGATAATAAAAAAGCAATGGTTTCAACAGACTTAGTAGGCTATATCAGACAATTTGATGCTAGCATAAAATTAGCGTATCAAAGACTTCCTTATTCAAACTATGAACGTTACCCAATTGTAAATACTTATAATGCAGGAGATGTAAAAAATCTAGTAAGCTTATGCAAGCAAAATGATATCAATATCATAGTTTACGATAATTCCATTCCACTTACAATTTCCCCAAGCCACTATGGTTACGATTTATATGCCCAAACCGAGCATTATGATATTTATGCACTTAGCAAAGAAATAAAAGTAGATGAAGAAACGATTTGCATAGAAGGACTTCAAAACGATTATAAATTATGTTTTGTCAATGACCTACATATCATTGTACCAGATGAGGACGTGAGCAATGAAAACAAGGAAACTGTGCAACAAAGATATGATAACTTTTTTAAAACGATAGCAGGAGAACGTTCTTTTGAATTATGGAAAAGAATGCCAGAGCAAATTAATGAATTCAATCCAGATTTTGTGATATTGGGCGGAGACATGGTAGACTATGCCTCTAAAGCCAATATGGAATGTCTAAAAAACGGAATCGAACAAATTAATATAGAGACCATATACTTAAGAGCAGACCATGACTATGGAAGAGATTATAATCCCAATTTAACCACAGATTATATAAATCAACTCCAAACAAGCATTGACGAAAACTCAGAAATATTTTGCAAAGATTTAGGCGAAATAGTAATTGTTGGAGTCAACAATAGCACAAGCCAAATATCAGAAAGTGCTTTAGGAAAACTAAAAGAAATATTTGCCCAAGGAAAGCCAATCATATTAGTAACGCACGTTCCATTGAATTCCAAGGTAGACAATGATTTAGCAGAAGAATCAAAAAAAGCTTGGCAAGACAGGAATTTAACTTGGGATGAAACTGGAACCACTTATACCGCCAACGAAAATACCAAAGAATTTTTAAACCTAGTATACGCAGAAAACAGTCCTGTAAAAGCAGTATTAGCAGGTCACTTGCATTTTAAGAATACGAGTAAACTAAATGAAAATATCACACAATATGTTTTTGATGCAAGTTATCAAGGAAAAGTAGGAATTCTCCATGTTGTAGGAAAATAATTTGAAAAATTTTCGAAAACCCCTTGCAATTTCTATTTTTTTCGTGTATAATAAACCTACAATTCAAATTAAAACTAGCAGAGTGGGAGCCAATCCCACTCTTTACTTGATTTTAAGACCAAAAAAGGGAGGAATAAAGTGGCAACGCAAAACATAGAAACTAAAGTCGAAAATCTTATCCAGCCAATCATTCAAAATTTAGGTTATGAATTATACGATGTGCAATACCTAAAAGAAGGCAAAGACTACTATTTGCGAATTACCATTGACAAAAAAGAAGGAATTACCATAGAAGATTGCGAAAACGTCAATCGTGCCATCGACGAAATTTTAGATGAATCAGATTTCATTAGCACCGCCTATTTCCTAGAAGTTTCCTCTCCCGGCTTAGAAAGAATGTTACGAAAACCTTGGCATTTTGAAAAACAAATTGGAAATCAAATCCAAGTAAAACTCTTTCAAGCAATCGAAAAACAAAAAGAACTACAAGGAATTTTAATCGAATACAAGGAAAATGAATTAAAATTGCAAATAAATGAGAAATTAATCAAGATAGAGAAAAAGAATATCGCTGTAGCCAAAACAGTCGCGGATATTTTTTAGAAAGGAAGGAATAAAATGAAAAATATTGATGTAAAAGAATTTATCAAAGCGATGGAGGAATTAGAAAAAGAAAGAGGAATCAGTAAAGACTATCTGATAGAATCGTTAGAGGCAGCATTAGTTACAGCCTATAAAAGAGAATTTGATACAGTCGATAATGTTAAAATTACCATTGATGACAAAACAGGCGAACTTCATATTTATTCAGTCAGAGATGTCGTCGAAGTTCTAGAAGATCCCTTGCTTGAGATCGATTTAGAATCCGCAAGAAAAATTGACTCTGCCTATCATGTTGGCGATGTTGTTAATTTAGAAATTCCACCCAAAGATTTTGGTAGAATTGCGGCACAAACCGCGAAACAAGTTGTTGTTCAGAAAATTAGAGAAGTTGAAAGAAATATGGTATTTACCGAATTTAATGACAAAAAAGGCGAAATCGTTTCTGGACTTATCCAAAAAGCAGACGGTGGTGTTGTTGTCATGGATTTAGGAAAACTAGAAGGCGTAATGCCTTTGAAAGAACAAATCAGTACAGAACACTACAAAGTTAATGACAAAGTAAGAGGGTATGTAGTTGATGTAGAACGAGGTGCCAAAGGAAATCCACAAGTCATTGTTTCAAGAAGTCACCCTGACTTTGTCAGAAAATTATTTGAATTTGAAATTCCTGAAATTTACGAAGGCTTGATTGAAATTATGAGCGTTTCAAGAGATGCAGGCTCAAGAAGCAAAGTGGCTGTTTACTCCAAAAATCAAGATATTGACCCAGTTGGTTCTTGTGTTGGGCAAAAAGGAATTCGTATTCAAAACATCATCAATGAATTAAATGGTGAAAAAATCGATGTCATCGAATGGAACGAAGACCCAGCTATTTACATTGCAGCAGCGCTTTTACCAGCACAAGTCATGGCTGTTGATGTCCGAGAAGAAGAAAAATTTGCACAAGTTGTTGTGCCAGATGATCAATTATCCTTAGCCATTGGAAAAGCAGGTCAAAATGCAAGATTAGCAGCAAGACTTACCAATTGGAAAATTGATATCAAATCCGAATCACAAATGAGAGAAATTTTACTAAAACAAGCTGAAGAAAACGAAGAAGAAGCAGGTGAGGAAAGTGCAGAAGAATAAAAAAAATCCAACTAGAAGATGTATGGGGTGCAATGAAGCAAAAGAAAAAAAAGAACTTCTCCGAATCGTCAAATCCACGGAAGGAATCATCGAAGTGGATTTAACAGGTAAGAAAAACGGAAGAGGTGCATATATTTGTAAAGACGAAACCTGTTTGGAGAAAGTCATCAAATCCAAACGTTTACAAAAGGTTTTAGAGCAAGAAATTGGGCAAGATGTTTATGAAAGGTTAAGAGGTGTAATTGTTGATAAATAAGGTTTATGGACTATTAGGTCTATGTGCAAGAAGCCGGAAAAATTGTTTCTGGAATGGATGCGGTAAGTGATGAATTAAATCGAAATAAACTCAAAATGATAATTCTCGCAAAAGATGCATCAGAAAAAACAGGCAAAAACATCAAGTTTTTAGCAGAAAAAAAGAAAGTACCGATTATCGAGATAGGAACGATTCTTGAAAATAGCAAAGCCATTGGAAAAGAAAATCGAGCCATCATCGGAATCAAAGATAAAAATATAGCAGAAGGTATGAAAAAAATAATTTGTGGGGGTGAAGCTTTTGGGGAAAATTAAAATTTATGAATTAGCCAAAGAAATGGATATCGAAAGCAAAAAATTAACGGAGATTGCGATTAAAAATGGAATTGATGCCAAAAGTCATTTAAGCAGTATTTCAGAGGAAGACTGTGAAAAATTAAAGAATTTAGTCAAAGGGAATTCTTCCAAAAAACAGGAAAAATCAGTTGCTGAAAATAAAAAAGAAAAAACAAAAAAATCAGCAGAAGAACCTGTTATTATTCGAAGAGAAGTCATTATCAATGAAGAAGAAACTAAAAACAAGGAACTAGATAAAAAGAAAAAAGAAGAACAAGCTAGAAAAAATGACGTCGGCTTTATTCATGAAAAACGAAATAAAGATTACAACATTGTTTACCGAAATAAGCCAGCAAAACCACTTACCATGAATGAATTATTTGGAATTGGAAAAAAACAAGAAAAAACAGTTGAAACCAAGCCACAAGAAGTAAAAGAAGAAATAACTGAAAATATTCAAGAAAAGGTAAATATCGAAGAAAAGCAGGAAAATCAAAAAGAAATGAAGTCAGAAACAAAAACCACTCAAAGAAATAATGCAGATTATAGAAATCACAATAATGGTAATTATAATAGAAATAATAATTATAATAACAATAATCGAAATAATTACAACAACAGTAATAACAATAATCGTGGCAACTATCGAAACAATTTCAATCGAAATAACGAAGGCAGAAGTAACGATAACAGAAATTATTCTAATAACAATTACAAATCTGGAAATAATAATCCAAGATTTGATAATAATCGAAACAACAATGGCGGATTCCAAAAACGCCA
>CANEDP010000020.1 GCA_947426305.1 uncultured Clostridia bacterium
TAAAATCAATAATTGGTATTTTTACCTAAAATGGATAGAATTGTTAGATATAACTTGACAATTTACATAAAATATGATATACTATAATTAAGAAACTGTTGGCAACTCCATTTGGAGTAAATGAAATCCCAAATTCGGGAACATTTAGGAGGTAGAGAAAATGATAAAAGAAATTAACCTTTCAGAAGATTTTGTTACAGGAGGAGAAGTTCGGAAGGGCACGCTTTCGCTAAAGGCTGAAATTCAGGGCTTGAAAGTAGATCCACATACTTCTATTAAACTGCATGGCCACGATAACCAGTGGGAAGTGTGGTTGAGGGATTCTCCAATTAAAAGGGCTTATGTTTGCCTGAAAGGAGAAGAACATGAACTGGTAAACAAAAGTGAAAGAACCGAGAAAATTGTGGCAATTAAGGGAAAGGAAGACTATTCGTATGATGACCTTGCTAGTTTTTTCTATGATTATGGTTACTCAGTACATCATGGTTCTCTTATCATTGAGGAATGAGCAATTGGCACAGCATTTTTGTAATGCTGTGCCAAACTCATGTTGAAACAGAAGGACGAAAAAAGAGCAAAGTATTTTGTGAAAATACTTTGCTCTTTTTTGTCGAAATCTTCTTCTATTTCGTCAAAACTTCCCAAAATTCTCCGAAGGAAAAATAAGGACAAGTATTGAATATTAAACTAACAAAAGATAAAGGAGGAATGAAATTGAATGTAAAACATTTTATGGAAGACAGATTACTCGTTTTTGAAATTACAGAAGAACTCGATCACCATGTATGTGAAATTATTAGAAGGAGGGCGGATTATGAAATTCAAAGATTCATGCCTAAGAGAGTGGTATTTGATTTTAATCGCGTTGTATTTATGGATAGCGCCGGAATTGGACTCGTGATTGGAAGATATAAAACTGTGAATGGTCTTGGTGGAAAATTAGAAATGATAAATGTCAGAGAGAATTTGAAACGAGTTTTTGAAATGTCGGGAATTTTGAAAATTATTCCAATCATTGATTCATTGGAAAAAGAAAAAATTAGTTAGGAGGATTTATGGAAAAGCAAGTAAAAAATGAAATGAAAATTGAATTTTTAAGCAAATCAGCCAATGAGGCATTTGCACGAATTAGTGTGGCAGCGTTTGCGTCGCAGTTGGATCCAACCATTGAGGAGATTGCTGATATCAAAACTGCTGTTTCTGAGGCAGTTACAAATTCGATTATACATGGATATGCTAGTACAGAAGGAATTGTCAAAGTAAAGGCAAGATTGTATGAAGGAGAAATCGAAATTGAAGTTTCAGACAATGGCGCAGGGATTGAAAATATTGAAGAGGCGCGTGAACCTTTATATACTACAAAAGGAAATTTAGAACGTTCTGGTATGGGATTTACGATTATGGAAAATTTTATGGATGACTTATCTGTGGAATCAATTGTAGGACTTGGTACTAAAATTGTGATGAGCAAAAAAATCAAAAAAGAAACAACTACATATTAATTTGGGAGGAATCAATGTATGAGATGGATAAAACTCTTATTTTGAAGTCTCAATCCGGAGATGAAGAAGCCTTAGAAAAATTAATACAAGAGAATAATGGACTCATTTGGAGCGTTGTGCGAAGATTCTGGTATCGAGAAATGGAATCAGAAGATTTGTATCAAATTGCCTGCATTGGATTTATCAAAGCAGTAAGACGATTTGATTTTGATTATCATGTAGAACTATCAACTTATGCAGTACAGTACATTTTTGGTGAAATCAAAAAATTTTTGAGAGATGATGGCATGATTAAAATTAGTAGAAATATTAAGGAATTAGGAAATAAAATTAAAAATTTGAAGAAATTATATGGTGAACATTTGAAATTAACACAAATCGCGCGGAATGCTTCATGTTACAGAAGAAGAGATTTGTATGGCAATGGAAGCTGGCAGAAAGGTTGAATCGATTAATCAGTACATATATGAAGATGGAAATTGCCAGATACAAGAGAAAATTATGGCAAATGATGAGGAAGAGCAAGTGATTGATCGCATTTTGATTTCTGGTTTGATGGAACATTTGAAAATAAGAGATCGAGAAATTATAAACTTACGTTATTTTCAGGAAAAAACACAAACACAAGTGGCAAGCATAATGGGAATTTCGCAAGTACAAGTTTCAAGAATCGAAAGACGAGCCTTGAAACATTTGAAGGAAGAATTAATGCGCGCAGAAACAATTCCTAAAACGTAGGGGCAGGGGACGACTCCTGTTCTAAGACAAGGAGAGACGATTATTTGAAAAAGATTATATTATATGGTATATTTGTTATTATTTTAATATTTACAATGCCAATTGTT
The DNA here is from genome assembly GCA_947426305.1 of uncultured Clostridia bacterium. Classification (GTDB taxonomy): domain Bacteria; phylum Bacillota; class Clostridia; order TANB77; family CAG-508; genus Scatovivens. The sequence goes on from CANEDP010000020.1 coordinate 2,348, forward strand.
TTTACCAATCAATTTCAAGAAACAGAAGAGGTTGCGAGTGAAAAAACAGAAGAAAAGTTTGAAAAAGCCAATTATGGCGATTTAAGCACAATACGACTTCTTCACAAAGACACAAACGAAGTTGAAGAAATTGAATTTGATACGTATTTATATGGTGTTGTCTCTGCAGAAATGCCAGCTAGCTACGAATTAGAAGCTTTACGTGCGCAAGCAGTTGTGGCAAGAACGTATACGATTTATAAAATCGTGAGTGGAAGCAAACATGAAAATGCTGACATTTGCGACAGTTCGCTTTGTTGTCAAGCTTGGATTTCGAAGGAAAGTCGATTGGCAAGATGGGAAGAGAACAAAAAAGATGAGTATTGGAAAAAAATTGTAAATGCAGTTGATTCAACCAGTGGACGTTATGTTTCCTATCAAGGACAGCCGATTAATGCTTTTTTTCATAGCAATAGTGGTGGAATCACCGAATTGCCAGTTAATGTGTGGGGCGGAAGTTATCCATATTTACAGGTAGTGGCGACTTCTGGTGAAGAAGACTATACGGGATATCGTTCGGAAGTAGAGGTTTCGAAAGATGAATTAATTCAGAAAATGTTGGAAAAATATTCGAATTTTCAGATTAATTTTGAGGAAGTAAATTGCATTCAAATTCTTGATTTGACAGAAAGTGGAAGAGTCAAAACGATGAAAATTGGAAATGTCAGTCTTTCTGGAGTAGAAGCAAGAGCGATATTTGGCTTAAAATCTGCTAAATTTGGTTTTGAAATAAATGGAGATGTGATAAAATTTATAGTTACTGGATATGGACACGGAGTTGGAATGAGCCAAACAGGGGCTGACAGTTTGGCAAAACAAGGACTGACATATGAGGAGATTGTGAAGCATTATTATAGGGATGTGGAGATTAAATGAACGAAGAAAATTTATAATAAAATTTTTCTTCCAAATCTTGACAAACCTTCTTATTTATGTTAAAATAAATAACTGTAAACTGCTTAACTATGGTAAAGAAAGGTTATGTTTGGCATAGCTACCAAGTTGGAAGTTAGCGAGTATTACGAAAGGGAGGTGCATTTTGATGTACGCAATTATTGAAGCATGTGGAAGACAATATAAAGTCGAAGAAGGTACTACTGTATTTTTTGAAAAATTAGGGGAAGAAGAAGGAAAAAAAGTATCATTTGATAAAGTAATTCTTGTTTCTCAAGATGGAAAAGTAGAAGTAGGTAGTCCTTATGTAGCAGGCGCAAAAGTAGAAGGAAAAGTTAAGTCGAATGGAAGAGGAAAAAAGGTTCTTGTATTTAAATACAAACCTAAAAAAAATGAAAGAAAAACCAGAGGACATAGACAAGACTATACCAAAGTAGAAATTACTTCAATCAAAACCAAATAATTTTAAAATAAATTAAAAATTCGAGAAGTGAAAGGAGTGAAGGACAGATGGCACATAAAAAAGGGCAAGGTAGTGTTAAGAACGGAAGAGACAGTGAGTCAAAACGACTTGGTGTGAAAAGAGCAGATGGACAATTTGTTCTTGCAGGAAATATATTAGTAAGACAAAGAGGAACCAATGTACATCCAGGAGTTAATGTAAAAAAAGGTAGTGATGATACATTATTTGCGCTAGTTGATGGAAATGTTAAATTTGAGAAAAAAGCAACGAAAAAAGTAGTTAGTGTTTATCCAACTGCACAATAAAAAGTATTTTTTACCATATAACAAATATAAAACGCGGAGTTCTGCTGAACTCTGCGTTTTATAAATTAACTGCTGAAAGCTATTTTTGGGTCTTTATTTAAGTCTTTCGATAATTGTATGATAGTTTTCTTCAGTCCGAACATAAGGGATTGAAAAAGCACCAACTTTTCCAACGAAAATACCAAGTTCATCGGCAATTTTCTGGATTTCTGTCTCACGACCTGAATATTCGCCAGTAAAAGTGAATTCTCCTTTTATCCGACGGTATTCGTCGCGTGATACGTAATGCCACCAACCCTCGATACCGTTGTCAATCAAATATTGGGTAACCGTATCGAAGTCTTCTTGCGACATTACAAAGGGTAGCCCGCCTTCAACGTCTGTTGATATACCTAATTTTGATGCAATACTCTGCGCAGTAGACATTTGACAAAGGTCTCCCTTGAAGTAGAACCGCTTGCCAGAGTAAGCGGAGTGTGAATGAGCGTTGGCTAATAAACCAACTACATTTGGATTGATTTCCATCTTGTGACCCTCCTTGAATAAAATGATTATTACAATATTATTGTAATATATTTTACATAAAATGTCAAATAAAATATATGATTTTTTCAATACTGAAAAAATTTTTAAACGATTGATATAAAATAATTGAAATATTGTTTTTAATATGATATACTAATAAAAAAATAAGTTAGGTAAGAAAATTATGTTTAATCTAGAAGAATTAGAAAAAGTAAAAACGAAAGCAATCAAAGAACATATTCCAATTATTATGGATGACACATTGGAGAAAATCCAAGAAATTTTGTTTCAGGAAAATCCTGCCAAAATCTTAGAAATTGGCACAGCAGTAGGATATTCTGCTAGTCAATTTGTGAGATTTGCCCCCAATGCAATAGTTGATACTATTGAACTTGATGAAGAAAGAGCCAAAGAAGCAAAAGAAAATGTCAAAAAAATTGGAATTGAAAATCAAATCAATATTTTTGTTGGAAATGCGGTTGACATTTTGCCCACTTTGGAAGGAAAATATGACATTATTTTTATTGATGCGAACAAGGGAAAATATCCTGTATTTTTACAAGAAGGAATCAGATTGGCAAAAAATAATGGCATTATTCTAGCAGACAATATTTTATACAAAGGCTATGTGATGGGCGATTATAACAAACATAAACAAAGAACGGCTGTCAAGCATTTGCGAGAGTATATTCAAATGGCTGAAGGAAACGAAGCTTTGCAAACAGAAATTCTAGAAGTTGGTGACGGTTTGGCAATTAGTCGAGTAAAAAAAGATTGACGAAAAAGAAAAATTATCATACAATATTGTCACAATTTGAAAATGTCAAAAATATCCTATAATAAAAGTGTAAAGGAAGATTAATTATGAAAATTGATGATGAAAATGAATATGTGATGACTCTTATTATGGCTGCCGGAAAAGGCACAAGAATGAATAGTAACAAGTCCAAACTAGTACATAAAATTTATGACAAAGAACTTGTCAGAAGAGTGGTTGATTTAGCAAAAGAAATTGGTTCTGATGAAATTGTTGCTGTTGTTGGACATTTGAAAGAACAAGTGCAAGCAGTTCTTGGTGATGAAGTGCATTATGCCTATCAAGAGGAATTACTTGGTACAGGTCATGCTGTGATGCAAGCCAAACCATTTTTAGAAGGCAAAAAAGGAAAAGTTGTCATTTTATATGGCGATGTTCCAATTATTCGCCCTGAAACCTTGAGAAACTTGATTTCTAAGAGTATCAAAAATAAAGAATATGCGACACTTTTGACTGCCATTTACGAAAATCCAACTGGCTATGGTCGAATTATTCGTGATGAAGGTGGAAATATCAAGGGAATTGTCGAAGAAAAAGATGCAGATCCGCTTCAAAAGAAACACATCAAAGAAATTAATTCTGGTATTTATTGTTTTGACATTGAAGAATTATTAAGGGCGATTGATAAAATCAAGCCAAATAACGCACAAGGCGAATATTATTTAACCGATGTGATTAAAATCATGAATGACGAAGGTTTAAAAACAGGTGCGGTTATTGTGGAAGACAATACCGAAATTCTTGGGGTAAATGACCGTTCTCAGCTCGAATTGTTGACACGCGTGCTTCGCATGAGAATTAATTCTTACCATATGAAACAAGGTGTTACGATTGAAGATGCCAATACGACCTATATTTATGATGATGTTCAAATAGGTATGGATACTGTAATTCATCCGAATACGATTATCAAAAGTGGTGTTACGATTGGAGAAAATTGCGAAATTGGACCCAATGCGTATATCCGAGAAAATTGCGAAATTGGAAGTCATGTGAAAGTCGGAAATTGTGTGGAACTAAAAAAAGTAAAAATCGCAGATAACTCAAAAGTGCCACATTTGACGTATTTAGGCGATTGCGAAGTAGGAACCAATTGTAACATTGGTTGTGGAACAATTACTTGCAATTATGATGGAACAAGTAAACACAAAACAATCATTGGAAATAACTGTTTTGTTGGTTCAAATGTAAATTTTGTAGCGCCAGTAAAAGTTGAAGACAATACTTTAATTGCGGCTGGTTCAACCATTACAGAAGACGTGCCAGAAGGCAAAATGGCGATTGCGAGGGAAAGACAGATTTTGAAGGAGAAGAAGAAAAAATAAAACTTAAAAAATAACAAGTTTCATCTTGTTATTTTTTTTAATCTATTATATAATTTAAAAAATACAAATCAAATAAAATAAAATCCAAGGAGAAATACAAATGAAACAAAAATATTTTAATGATGGAATCGTAGGAAATGGAAAAGTAACAGCTAGTTTTAGTAAAACAGGCGAGCTGCTAAGATTATTTTATGGTTGTGTCGATTATAAACAATTTATCGAACAATTTGATGTTGGAGTCAAAATTAATGATTCTGCTATGATTTATTTGCATAATGATATTAACAATTTATACAGCCAAAAATATATAAAAGACACCAATATCTTGCAAACAGAAATTTTAAACACGTATTTTAATCTTCAAGTCATTCAAACCGATTTTGTTCCAATGAAGGAAAATATTTTAGTCAAAAATTATCGTTTCATTAACCAAAGTAACCGAGATTTGGCGATTCATTTACTTATTTATTCCAAAGTTCTAACCAATATTAATAACGATACTTGCGGATTTTTCAAAAATGATTGTCTGATCCAATATAATCATGACTATTCACTATGCCTTTTTTCTAAAGAAAAACCAATGTCTTACCAAATCAACAATGTTGCCTCTAACATTATGGAAGGAGCCATTGGCGGAAAAGATTATATTGGTATGTCACCAGATTCAGCCATTGGCTATGATTTACAGACTATTCATCCAGGCGAAGAAGTCAATCTTAATTTGTATGTCTGTGTTAGCGACAACCGAGAAAAATGTTTACTCAATGAATTAGACACAGAAATCAACCGTATTCGTAAAATTGATATTCGAACTGAATTTGAAAATTTGGACGATTATTGGAAAAAATATGTCAAAGAATACGATAAACTAAATATCGAAAAAAGTGAGATTGATGAAAGAATCAAAAAAATTTATAAAAGAAGCATTTTGTTATTTTCTCTTTTAACCAACCCTGAAACTGGTGGAATCTCTGCAGGAATGGAAGTGGACGAAGACAAAACCAAATGCGGAAGATATTCCTATTGCTGGACAAGAGATGCTGTTTTTGTAACACGAGCCATGGATATTCTGGGTATGAAAGAAGAAGTCGAAAAATTTTACCATGTTTTTTGCAAAATGACCCAAAGTAAAAGTGGAAGATGGCAACAGCGTTTTTATACTGACCGGAAGACTAGCACCTTGTTGGGGCTATCAAATTGACGAAACCGCTAGTGTCGTATTTGGAATTTACGAACATTTTAAAAAATATAAAGATAAAACCTTCTTAAAAAACAATCTAAAAATGTGCGAAAATGCGATTGACTATTTGCAAAAATATGTAGACGATGTAATCGGTAAAAAAGGTAATTTTTTACCAAGTTACGACTTATGGGAAGAGTACGAAGGAGTTACTTTATATTCTATGGCTAGCATTTTTTCAAGTTATCATGCCATGATTAAAATTTATAAAAATGTCAAAACTGTTTTTGAAAATAATCGTTTAAAAATTGAAGCCATGAACAAAAAAATAAAAGCGTTAGAACAGGGAATGCTAGATATAAAAGAATACTGTTTACAAACTTTTTATGACGAAACTAAAAAAGCTTATGTCAGAAACAGCGATGACAAAAAAATGGACATCAGTATTTTAGGTGCTATTACACCATTTGAGATGTTTTCGCCTAAAGAGAAAAATATTCAAAACACCATTGAGCGAATTAACATGACCTTGCGAACTTATACAGGTGGTTATATTCGCTATGAAGAAGATGGCTATATGGGGGGCTACAATCCTTGGCCAATTGCGAACCTTTGGATGGCTTGTTACAATTTAGAAATCGGCGAAAATAAAAAAGCACTGGAAAATTTTGAATTTGTTACCAAATCTTGTTCAGAACATGGATTTTTAGGTGAGCAAATCAATAATGAAGCCATGAAACCAGCATGGATTATCGGTTTAACTTGGAGTCACGCAATGTATATTATAGTGCTAGAAAAATTGAAAAAGAAAGGACTAATTTAATGGCAAAAAAAAATACAACCGTGTTTTTTTGCAACGAATGTGGCTATGAATCCTCAAAATGGTTGGGAAAATGTCCAGCTTGCAATCAGTGGAACACATTTGTGGAAGAAAAAATAGTAGGAAATAGTTCAGCAAAAGATAAAAACAAGCCCAAAAATGAAGTTGTCAAATTAAAGGACGTGGAGAAAAAGACAAGCATTCGAATTGAAACTGGAGTCAAAGAATTAGATAGAGTTTTAGGTGGTGGATTTGTCAAAGGTTCTTTAACGCTTTTGCGGTGGTGAACCTGGAATTGGAAAATCAACTTTGATTTTGCAAATCTGTGATAGCGTTAAAGTCGAAGGAAAAATCTTGTATGTGTCTGGTGAAGAATCAGCAGAACAAATTAAACTTCGAGCAGATCGATTGAATATTAATAATGAAAATTTGTTATTCTTATCTGAAACCGATATTGATAATGTCGAAAATGCTTTAGAAAGCCATGCCCCAGATTTTGTGATTATTGATTCGGTCCAAACGATGTATTCTGAAGAAATTACATCAGCACCAGGAAGCGTTAGCCAAGTAAGGGAAATCACAGCTCGCGTGATGAAAATGTGTAAACAAAAGCAAATTACGACCATTATTATTGGGCATGTTACCAAAGATGGCAATATCGCAGGTCCTCGAGTTCTGGAGCATATGGTGGATACGGTTTTGTATTTGGAAGGCGAACGATATTTTTCGTATCGAATTTTGCGTGGGGTCAAAAATCGATTTGGTTCGACCAACGAAATTGGTATGTTTGAGATGCAAAGTGAAGGGTTGGCTGAAATTACTGACCCCTCTTCAGTCTTGATTTCAGAGAGAGAAGCAGGAACGACAGGTTCTGCCATTGTTGCAAGTTTGGAAGGAACAAGACCGATTTTACTAGAATTGCAGGCGCTATCAACGCCAACGGTTTTTGGCTTGCCAAGAAGAACAGCAAATGGAATTGACTATAATCGTTTGGTTTTGCTGATTGCTGTTTTAGAAAAAAGAGCAGGAATGAATTTAGGCTCACAAGATGTGTATTTGAACATTGTTGGCGGTTTGAAAGTAAATGAACCTGCATTAGATTTAGGAATTATTTTAGCAGTTGCCTCAAGTTTTAAAAATATTAGTATCCCTGAAAATATTGCTATGATTGGCGAAGTGGGCTTGACAGGAGAAGTAAGAGGTGTTAATATGATTGAGAAAAGAGTAAAAGAAGTAGAAAAGCTTGGGTATAAAACAGTTTTAATTCCAGAAAGTAATAAAAAACACTTGAAAGAAAATTATAAATTCGATATAATAGGAATTAAGAATGTAATTGATGCTTTGAAATTTTTAAATTTGAAATAACAGAAAGGAAATGAAAAATGAAAGAAAAAGTAAAAATGACAATTCTAATGATGATTATAATTATTTTAATCATCTTAATTGGTTGGCTTGTATGCAATCGAGTGATTGCGCAGACAAGTAAGGTTGTCAACCCTGTGGCAACATTTGAAGTGCAAGATTATGGAACTGTTAAAATGGAGCTCTATCCAGAATATGCACCTAATACGGTAGCAAATTTTATTGCTTTGATTAATAGTGGATTTTATAACAATAAAGTGATTTTTGGAAAAGATGATGTATGTTTATATATGGCAAGAGATACAGCAGAAGATGCTAAAGGTCCAACCGTTAGTTTGATTGATAATTCCGTTGAAGCAGGTTCAGAAAATGATTACGAATATGAAATAAAACGGTGAATTTATATCCAACCAATTTGCACAAAATACCTTACGCCATGAAAAAGGTGTGATTTCTTTAAATCGTTCCGATTATTCAGCATATGGTTTAAAGGAAGAAGGTTATAATTCAGGAAGTTATCGTTTTTCTGTTATGATGACAGAAAATGCGAATTTGAATGGTGTTTATTGCGCATTTGGTAAAGTCACAGAAGGCATGGAAATTTTGGAGAAAATCTATAGCGAAGCTGAAATCAAGCCAGAAGAAACAGCAGAAGGAAATTCAGATGAAAGTGGTGAAATCCAAGAGTTTGCCAGCCAGCCAGTAATAACCAATGCTCATGTGGAAACGTATGGCGTAAATTATGCCAAACCAGAAGTGCACAAAGCATTTGATATTCAAGCCTATATTAATGAATTGTATAGTCAATATCTAACCTATTAATAGAAGGGAGTATTCAAATGAAAAAAAATAAAGGTGTTACATTAGTTTCCTTAGTAGTAGTCATATTAATTTTATTTATTCTTTCTTCTGTTACAATACAAGTTGGAATTCGTGTTTATAATGAAGCAAAGGTTGAAAATTATGTAAGCAGATTAAAAGTCATTCAAGCCAAGGTAGACAATTTAGCAGAAGAAACAGATGATGTCAGTTCCTATGGATTTATAAAACTTACCGATGCACAAGGGATTGACTCAGAAGCATTTCAGATTTTTAATTCGATTATTCAAGACCCAAACAAATACAATATTACAGAAGGTTCTTCGTGGAATAATGCGCTAGATAGTGTAATTGATAATTATTATTATTTTTCTCCCAAAGATTTGGAAAAAAAACTAGGTTTGAAAAATCAAGATATGACAGTTGCAATTAATTTTAAAACAAGAAATGTCATATCCAAAAGCAGTTTAAAAATGGATGATAAATTTTATCATAGGCAGTATGATGTTGCGCGTGGAAGTAGTTTAGTAGAAAATTCTAATACAGTAGAAAATCCAATAGAAACTACTATGGCAAAAAAAGTTATACCAGCTAATTATGGAGATAAAGTAAATTATACAGCAAATGGAGTATCAGATTGGAAAATATTTTATAATGATGGAGCCAATGTTTATATAATAGCAGGTGATTATGTGCCAGTAGAGAAACTTCCAACAGCATTGACAGGAATGAATGCTTCAGGAAATTATACGGTATGTTGGAATTCAGTACCAAGTTTTCAGTCAGGATGGAGTGCATATAAAGATAATTTTCTAATGACAGCATATACGTTAAACGACAGTTATGACAATTCAAAATGTGTTTCAACATTGCTTAATTCAGATAATTGGTCAGTTTTTTCTAGTGGAAAAAGTCAGGAAAATCATATAACAGGAGGAGTAGCAATAGGAAGTCCAACATTAGAAATGTGGGTAGCAAGTTGGAATGCAAAGGGATATTCAACATTATATTGTAATAATACAAGTGATTATGGATATTTTATAGGGACAAGCTCAGAACCAACAACTTCTGATCAATTTGTAACCAATGAGTATGTAATGAATTCGGGATTTAGTGATGCGCTATATTTTCCGCATACAAATAAAGTAGATAATTGTAATGGTTATTGGTTAGCCTCGACTTCAAGTTGGTGGCATACACATCTAATGTATATATTCTACGATGCACATATAAGTGGAAGACGTAGCTATCAAGATACAGGGTTCGCTGTACGACCAGTAGTTCGTTTAAACGCTAATGTTAAGGGAGTAAAAATTAGCGACTCATGGATACTAAATGAGTAGTTGCTGCAATAAAGTTTAATTAGAGGGGATATCGATTGTTTTTAGATAAGAAGAATAATCAATTTGCTCTCTAATTTTTTATTTTATCCAGGTTTTTTCTAATTTTTGTTGAAAAATCTGGAAAAAAATGTTATACTATTAAACATAGGAGAAAAAATATGCCAAATCGAATCGATAAACAAAATTATTATTTAGATATAGCAGAAACTGTAGCAAGTAGAGCAACCTGTCTTCGAAAAAAATATGGTAGTGTGATTGTGAGTCATGACCAAATCATTGCAACCGGCTATAATGGTGCGCCTCGTGGAAGAATTAATTGCTCAGATTTGGGCTATTGTATAAAGAAAAAATTGTTGCCTGATACGCGCCATGGTGGATACGATGCTTGTCGTTCTGTTCATAGTGAGCAAAATGCCATTATTAGTGCATCAAGGCAGGAAATGATGGGAAGTACACTTTATTTGGTAGGCTATCGAACAGAAAATCATGATTACGAAGAAGGGGCCGCTCCTTGCTTAATGTGCCGAAAATTGATTATCAATAGTGGAATTGAGCGAGTTATTGTTCGAAAATATAAACAAGAATATACAGTATACAATGTTCAAGACTGGATTGAAAAGGACGAATATTTGGAAGGACAATTATCATACTAGAAAGGGGAGAAAATGCTACATAAGATAAAAGAAAATAGAAAACTAGTAGATTGTGTAGTTTTACTAATTGTTGCTTTAATTCTATCCATTCCGATGTTCCATACCAAAACAGATCTTTATTTAGATGACGGAAGTCAACATTTAATGCGAGCCTACTACAGCTACCAATCCATTTTGCAAAACGGAAAACAAACAGTTATTCCTGCACTTACTAACGGTTTTGGTTATTCTTGGAATTTATTTTATGGACCATTATCGAGTGACTTCATCATGGCTTTGGGCGTAATTTTGGGAAGTTTTAATTTTGGGTTTAAATTGACAACTTTTTTGATTTTTGGTTTGGCTGGGATTTTTATGTATAAATTGGTTTATGAATTGACCGAAAACAGAAATACGGCGTTACTGTCTGGAATTATCTACATAACATCGCCCTACTTTTTTAATGATATTTATATCAGACACGCGATGGGGGAATGCATGGCTTTTGTATTTACTCCTATGGTATTTTTGGGACTGTACAATTTATTTAATACAGAAAAAAATCACTATTATTTGATTTTTGGTGCAGTGCGGTCTAATTTTGTCACACAATATTTCTACGGTTTTGACTGCCATATTTGCTAGTATTTATTGTCTAGTTAATATCAAAAATATGTTTACAACACGTGTCAAAAAGGGGTTAATGGTTGACATTGCTTTTATTTTGCTTATTACCAGTTTTTTCTGGATACCACTATTTGAGACGAAGTTTTCGACCAATTATCGTGTTTATGAGCAAGATGCTATGTCCACAAAAGAAAGTTTTTTAAGTCATACACTTGCGATTAATGATTTATTTATTACTAAACAAGGCAATCTATTTGTTTTCGAAATAGGTTTACCAGTGATTTTAATGCTTGCTTTTTCTATTTTAACATTTCGAAAACTAGAAGAAAATAAAAAAGAATATGTATTTTTCCTACTAGCAGGAATGACAAGTATTTGGATGGCTACCAAATATTTTCCTTGGAAATTCTTACCCAATGGAGCGTATATTATTCAATTGCCATGGCGAATGCTCGTGTTTTCGACTTTCTTTTTTGCCATTGTTGCTAGCATCAACATGGCGACTTTGATTCGAAAATTTAATGGAAAAGATGTATTCGTCATTGCTATAATATGCCTTTTATACATTGCAACAAGGCATGGTGCCATTCCGTATTCTGAAGAAGTTTTGAATGTGGAAGATGATTCAATTAGTGCTGTTACAGGGCACGAAAATGAATGGTTGCCAGGGATGGGAAGACTTGAATATTTGCCAAGTCAAGCCTATGAAAATACATTTTATATTGCCACAAGAAAAGACGAAATCATCGTGCTAGAAGGTGATTGCGAGATTCAAGAATATGTAAAAAAGCGGAACATATTTGACTGCAAAGATAATCACACAAGAAAAAAATGCAAAACTAGAATTGCCCTATATCTACTATCCAGGCTATACAGTAAGATTTGATGGTATGCTAATGGATACATTTGAAACAGAAAATGGATTTTTAGGTTGCAATATAGCCAAACAAGAAGATGGCAAAATAGAAATTGAATATACAGGTACGAAAATTATGAAAATGACCCAAATTTTATCGATATTTGCATTGATTGCATATATCATCTACGTTTGGAAAAAACATTAACGAAAACTAAGAAAGGAAACCAAAATGAGCAAACCAATTGTTGCTATCATTGGAAAACCCAATGTTGGCAAATCCAGTTTTTTTAATTATATTGTAGGACAAAGAATTTCCATTGTTGAAGATACGCCAGGCGTTACGCGTGACAGAATTTATGCGGAAACTACTTGGCGTGATCGAAATTTTACTTTAATTGATACAGGTCGGAATCGAACCAGAAAAAGAAGATATCATTTTATCGCAGATGCGAGAACAGGCTAATATCGCTATTGATTTAGCAGATGTCATTTTGTTTATGACAGATATCAGGCAAGGTGTGACTGCAAGTGACATGGAAATTGCCACAATGCTAAGACATGCCCAAAAGCCAATTATTTTAGTGTGTAACAAATCCGACAAATTTGGCGAACCACCAGCTGAAATTTATGAATTTTACAATTTAGGAATTGGTGAGCCACATGCCATTTCAACGGCAAATGCAATTGGAATTGGCGATTTGTTAGATGAAATTTATGATAAATTGCCTCCAAAATCAGAAACAGAAGAGGATAACGAAAAAATCAAAGTAGCCATCATTGGAAAGCCCAATGTTGGAAAATCTTCTTTGCTGAACCGAATTTTAGGGGAAGAGCGTTCCATTGTAAGTGATGTGGCAGGAACGACACGTGATGCCATTGATTCAGAATATACCAACCAATTTGGCGAATATGTTTTGATTGATACAGCAGGTCTTCGAAAAAAGAGCAAAGTCAATGAATCCATTGAAAAATTTAGTATTATGAGAACACTCCTTGCCATTGACAGAGCCGATGTTTGTCTTGTTTTGATTGATGCCACAGAAGGCGTAACGGATCAAGATGCGAAAATCTTAGGAGAAGCCCATGAACGAGGAAAAGGAATTATTTTGGTTGTCAATAAATGGGACGAAATCGAAAAAGATGAGAAAACAATGAAAGAATTTGAGAAAAATATTTACAATAAAATTTCGTATGCAACGTATGCTCCGATTTTATTTATATCAGCCAAAACAGGACAAAGAGTGCAAAAATTATTTGAATTAATTAATCAAGTCAACAGCCAAAATGCGCTTAGAGTTTCAACTTCGGTTGTGAATGAAGTGATTAATGAGGCTATTAGTGTAGTACAGCCACCAAGTGATAAAGGAAAAAGACTTAAGATTTTTTATGGAACGCAAGCTAGCACACGTCCACCAACATTTGTTATTTTTGTGAACAATAAGGAATTATTTCATTTTTCGTATCAACGATATTTGATGAATTGTTTTCGAAATAATTTTGGATTGCAGGGAACACCAGTTCGATTAATTATCCGAGAAAAAAATAAGAAAGATGCTTCATCGATTTAGGCTGAAGCATCTTTTAATATTTCTAAAATAAATTGATAACAAAATTCTTGTGATTTTAAACCAGTTGTGCGGATGTATGATTCTCCTAAAATTTCATTATTTGAAATAACACGAATGCCAAGAACAGGGATTTTGAACCTATTGGCAACTGTATAAATTGCAATACTTTCCATATCTTCGCAAAGCGTACCATAGTTTTGGTGTAACCATAAAATTTTATCGGTTTCTTGATTCCAAATATCGCCACTTCCTAAAGTACCAAAATGAATTTTTCCATCTGTATAAGGAACTTTTTTGGCAAATTCGATTAAATGTTTATTGCCCAACTGATATTCTAAACGGTCTTCTTGCCCAGAAATAAACTTCAAAAGATTCCATTCTAAACTATTACTGCCTTCACCTTCTTTTTTGCGAGGTGTTTTCGCAGATACGATATTGACGCATTTTTGACCAATGACAAGATCGCCAATATGAATATTTTTTCCATGTGCGCCCGCGGTTCCTTGACTTATCACAGCGATTGGGTGGTATTTTTGGATGGCAATATAGGTTGCAATGGTTGCATTAATTGTTCCTACATAGCAACGACAAATTACAACAGGATAATTTTCAATTGTGCCTTCGAAAAATTGATATTTTTCAACATCTACACACGTCATATTTTCTAGTTTTTCGATTAAAAAATCTGCTTCAACATCCATAGCAGCCATAATAATAATTGGGTTTTTTTTCATTATTAAATTCCTCCCTATTTTCTTATAACATATTTTGGAAAATTTATCAAGAAATACAAAAAATTTATGAGCCAAATGGCTAATTTTGTAGATAAAAAAGAACTTAAAATATTAGAAGGACAATTTAAAAAGATTTGAGAGAATTGATAATTTAGAAGAGGGGTTCAAATTTAAAACAAAACCAAAATAATTTTTATTCTAAAAATTATTAGGAATCTCAGTAAGATAGATATATTCTCTATTTTTATTTTGAAATTTTCTTAATAAAAGTTGAAACTTTAAAAAAAATATGATATAGTAAAAAATATAAAAATTAATACATAAAAAGGAGAAAAGATGGAAATTGTAATCATAGCAATCATTGCGTATTTAATAGGAAGTGTCAACTTTTCGGTTTTGATTAGTAAAAAAATGGCTGGTTTTGATGTCAGAGAAAAAGGAAGCGGAAATGGCGGAACAACCAATGTTTTAAGAACTGTAGGAAAAAAAGCAGCGTTATTTACTTTGACTGCGGATATTTTAAAAGGTGTTGTAGCTATTTTAGTTGCGTATTTTGTACGGAAAATTTGTCAAATGTGATTCAGCCATATTGGTTCAGATGGCAGCAATTGGCGTTGTTGTGGGACACACATTTCCTGTGTTTTTTGGATTTCGAGGAGGAAAAGGAATTGCGACCAGTTTGGGAATTTTGCTATTGTTAAACCCAGAAATTGGCTTAGTTTGTCTGATTTTTGCTCTTTCCTTAATGGCAGTAACCAGAATGGTTTCCTTAGGATCCATTTCAGCGGCTGTTTTATTTCCGATTCTTACAATATTTATTGATGAACACTATTTAGTAGATGGAAATTATTTCATTTTTGGAATAATTATGGCAGGATTTATTATATTTAATCATAGGACAAATGTGAAAAGAATTTTAAATGGAACAGAAAATAAATTGAGCTTTAAGAAAAAAGAAGGAGAAAACAAATGAATATTTCAGTAATTGGAAGCGGAAGTTGGGGAATTGCACTTAGTATATATTTAGCAAACCAAGGAAATACTATTAAAGTATGGTCATTTGATGAAAATGAAAAAAATAAAATCAATCAAGAAAAAAAATGTGTTTTTTTGCCCAATATTGATTTACCAGAAGGAATCTTTTGCACCAACAGTTACGAAGAAGCCATTCAAGGTGCAGAAATGATTCTTCATGTGACGCCTTCAAAATTTGTGAGAAACACAATAAAAGGCTACCAAGATTTTATTAAGCCAAACCAAATTTTGTTGATGTGTTCGAAAGGATTTGAGCCAGAAACGAATTTGACGTTGGATGAAGTTTTGGAAGAAGAGTTGCCTAATGTAAAATATGGAATTTTATCTGGTCCAAGTCATGCAGAAGAAGTGGCAATTGGAATTCCGACCGCATTGGTAGTCGCTTCGAAAAGTGATGAAGTCATTGAGAAAACGTCAGAAGTTTTTAAAAGCAATTGCTTAAGAATTTATCATACGAAGGATGTAAGAGGAGTGGAACTTCGGTGGAGCACTGAAAAATATTATTGCATTTTGTGCTGGTGCAGCTAATGCTTTGGATTTTGGAGATAATACATTTGCCATGCTTGCAACAAGAGGATTGGTAGAAATCACAAGGCTGGGAGTTGCGATGGGAGGAGAATCTAAGACATTTTATGGTTTAACAGGACTTGGCGATTTAATCGTAACTTGTGGAAGTCAGCACAGTAGAAATCGAAGGGCAGGCCATTTAATTGCTAAAGGCTATACGGTTGAACAGGCAAAAAAAGAAATTGGCATGACGATTGAAAGTATGGATAACATCGACTCTGCTTACCAATTGGCGAAAAAACATAACATTGAAATGCCGATTGTTGAAACCGTTTATGAGGTGTTATACCATGGATTGAATCCAAAAGAAGCTGTCAATATTTTGATGACAAGGGAATTAAAAGCAGAATAAAAAATAGATTTTGAGGAGGATAAAAAAATGGATTTTTTTAACAAATTAGGAAAAAAAGCAAGTGAAACTTATCAAGTAACAAAGGAGAAAACCGCGAAGTTTTCAGGAGAAATGAAACTAAAGGGAAAAATTAACGATGCTAAAAATAAAATCACAGATTTATACGAAGAAATTGGTCAACATATTTACAACCAATACAAAACAAATACAGAAGAAGGAAAAGAAGAAATTACAGCAAAATGCGAAGAAATTTCAAAACAATTTGATGAAATTTCCAAATTAGAAACCGAAATTTTGATTTTAAAAGATGTCAAAAAGTGTACAGAATGTGGAGCAGAGATTAATCAAAAAGACGATTTTTGTTCTAAATGTGGAAAACAGCAACCCAAAACAGAAAAAGTCGAAGTCAAAATTGAAGTACAAGAACAAGCACAAGAAGCCAAAGATGCCGAAGTAACCGAAATCAAAGACGTACCAAATGACGAAAATACTAATCAAGATGATTAAATATACGGGCACGGCGCACCGTGCCCATCAATAAACCAAAATAATAGGAGGAACCAAAATATGGGAAAAATATTAATATTCGGACATAAAAATCCAGATACGGATTCAATCACATCAAGTATCGTTTTAGCTAATTTAGAAAGAGCATTAGGAAAGGACGCAGAAGCGTGCAGATTAGGAAAAATAAATAAAGAAACAGAATATGTTTTAAATTATTTAGGAATCGAGGCACCACGACTACTAGAAGATGTAGAAGATGGACAGGAAGTTATGTTGGTTGACCATGCGAGTAATAAAGAATCAATTGATAATTTAGAGAATAGTACAATTTTAAAAATTGTAGATCATCATAAAGTTGCCTTAAATACGGCATATCCACTATATTACCGAGCAGAGCCAGTTGGTTGTACAGAAACGATTTTATACAAATTATACCAAGAAAACGGTGTAGAAATTGACAAAAAGATTGCAACTTTAATGCTTTCTGCCATTATTTCAGATACATTATTATTTAAGTCGCCAACTTGCACCAAAGAAGACGTAGAAATTGCCAACCAATTAGCCCAAATTGCTGGAATTGATTGCAATACATATGGTTTAGAAATGCTAAAAGCAGGAACCGATTTAAGTGAATTTTCAATCGAAGAAATTTTAAATTTAGATGCAAAAGAAATAGATTTAAAAAGTGTTAAATCTATCATTGCGCAAGTCAACACGGCGTCAATTGATGATGTAATGAAAATGAAAATGGATTTAGAAGCAGGAATGCAAAAAACCATTTCTGAAAAAGGATTGGATTTATTTATGTTGCTGATTACAGATATCGTAAACAGTAATTCTCAAACAATTGCCTTAGGGAAAAGAGTAGATTTAGTTGAGAAAACGTATGGTGTGACATTAGAAAATAACACAGCTCTTTTAAAAGGTGTTGTGTCGCGTAAAAAACAAGTGGTACCAGTTTTAACAGAAAATGCATAAACAATGTAGAGGCAGGGGTTAATCCCTGCCTATTGTAGATACAAATATTGAAACAAATGCGTAGGAGATGAAATCATTGAGTGGTAGAAATAATCGAATTGTAAGAAATAGAGAAAGAAGTAGTGAATTTTTGTGGAATGCAAAAACCTTAAAAATTGTTGGAAGTCTGATAATCGTTGTTCTTATTGTGGTGGCTGTAGTTATGGCGATTTTGAAAATAAAAGACCATAAACCTATACAGTTAGCCGATTCCAATGGCGATATTTCGTACGAATATTTTATTTTGAGTACAGAAAATGGAATTGGTGTGATTGATAAAAAAGGAGCACAAATTTTAGAGCCTCAATATACAAGTATTGATATTCCCAATCCAGCAAAGGACGTGTTTATCGTGTATGAGGAAGAAAAGTCTAGTGTACAAAATCAAAAAGGTGAGCCGATTTTTTCGGAATTTGAAAAAGTCGAAGCGGTAAAATCTTCACAGGATCTTGGAGAGACGGAAAAGGAAGTTTTACGTTACCAAAAAGGCGAGTTGTATGGTTTGGTTGATTTGAATGGAAATATCATAACAGAGGCGATTTATAGTGAAATTTCTGGTTTGGATTATCGACCAGGAAGAGTTCTTGTTAAAAAAGATGAACAATACGGCGTTTTGGATTCTCAAGGAAATGTTGTGATTGATGTAAAATATGATCAAATTTCGGCAGATGGTTATTGTTCTAATCAAGGTTCGTATGAGAAAACGGGCTATATTGTGGCGAAAAAGTCTAATGACGGTATGCATTTTGGATACATTGATTATAAAGGAAAAATGGTGTTAGATACGAAGTATGAATCGGTTGAAAGGGCGTTAGAATACGAAGATGAAAATGCTTATTTAATTGCCATGCAGGCAGGAAAAAAAGGTGTTTTTAAGAATAAAAAGAAATGGATTGATTTGAATTTTCAAAATATTAATTATTCGGCGCTTTCTAAGGTTTTTATTGTGAATAAAAACGGAAAATATGGTTTTTATCGCTTGAATGGAAAAGTGATTTTGAAGCCAGAGTATAGTAGTTATTCGATTGCTGGAAATTACATTTCTGTTGAGCAAAATGAAGAAACTAAATTATTTGATATTAACGGAAATTTAATTAATACGAATTCGTATACCAAAATGATTGAAACGGAAAATCCAGCCTATTTTATTGCAGAAGACGAAGAAGGCAATCACAGTATTATCAGTAAAGATATCAAAATTGATGAGAAATATGTTCAAGTTTCTTATGCATTTGACCATTATTTTATTGTAACAGACCATACGGAAAAAGTGGGTGTTATTAATGCAATTACGGGAGAAATGGAAATTAATCCGCAATATGAGTTCATTTTACTGATTGATGGAAGCCGTTCTTTGCAAGCAATTGATGGTATCAATAATTTGGTGGATATTTATTCAGAAGACTTGAAAAAAACAGTAACTATGAAAGATGGAATTGTAGAACATATTAATGAAGAATATTCGATTGTGTATTCGGAAAACGATATGAAATATATCAATTCAAAAGGCGAAGTGGTAGAAAATGTGGAAGTTTATCCAAATAAAAAGTTACATACCATTCAAAAAGACGGAAAATGGGGTTTGACAGATTCAAGTGGAAATCTAGTTGTAGAATGTGAATATGATATTGCCACAGAATTAAATGAGTACGGTTTTGCAGGTGTCAAGAAAGACGGAAAATGGGGCGTGATTGATGAAACAGGAAAAGTAATTGTTGAGCCAACGTATGAGTTGGATACATATTATTTTCCACAATTTATTGGAAAATATCGTTTGATTCAATCGGAGATTGTTTATTGTGAAGAGGTGTAAAAAATGTACAAACAATTTGGAATAAGTGAAGAATTAGAAAATTTAGCTAATGAAGCAGAAGAAAATTTAAAAGAAGAATTTGCCAAAATGGATTTGGCTTGTACGCAAAACAGTTTGAAGGTTTTGCGGGGCGTTTCAAAAACATAGAATTGCTGAAGTTCATTTCGGTCAAACTACTGGCTATGGCTATGACGATATTGGACGTGATACGATTGAGAAGGTTTTTGCAGATGTTTTAGGGGCAGAAGATGCTCTTGTTCGAACCCAATTTATTTCTGGAACGCATGCCATAACAGTTGCACTTTTTGCGTGCTTACGTCCTGGAGATACCATGCTTAGCATTTGTGGCAAACCATACGATACCTTAGACTCCATTATTGGAATCAAAGAAAATCCAAGTTCTTTGAAGGCATACCAAATAAATTATGAACAAATTGATTTAGTAGACAATGACTTTGACATTCCTGCCATAGTCGAAAGGATTTCTAAGAAAGATGTCAAATTAATTGAAATTCAGCGTTCTCGCGGATATGCTTTGCGCCAAAGTTTAACCATTGACAAAATCGAAAAAGTAATACAAGAAATTCGCAAAGTTGAGCCAGAAGTTATTATTATGGTGGATAATTGCTATGGAGAATTTGTCCAAGAAAAAGAGCCAACGGAAATAGGGGCAGATATTATGGTTGGTTCTTTGATTAAAAATTTGGGTGGAGGTTTAGCACCAAATGGAGCCTACATTGCTGGCAGGAAAGACTTGGTAGAACTTGCAGCAGAAAGGCTTACTTCGCCAGGACAAGGCAAAGAAGTTGGTCCAACCTTAGGCATCAACAAAAGTATTTTACAAGGGTTATATATGGCACCACACGTTGTTTCTAGCAGTTTAAAAACAGCGATTTTTACAAGTTATCTGCTAGAAAAATTGGGTTACCAAGTTCAGCCAAGATTTAATGAAAAAAGGGCTGATATTGTACAAACTATTGAATTTGGCAATGAAGAAAAACTGATAAAATATTGTCAAGGTATTCAAAGTGGTTCTGCCATTGATTCAAATTCTGTTCCAATGCCTTGGGATATGCCAGGTTACACAGATAAAGTAATTATGGCAGCAGGAGCCTTTACCATGGGTTCATCAATTGAATTATCTTGTGATGCACCAATCAGAAGCCCTTATGTTGCATTCCAACAAGGCGGTCTAACCTACGAATACGGAAAATTAGGTGTCCTAAAAGCAATCCAAAACATCATGTAAAGGCGGGGCAAGCTCACGCTCCCTATAAAAACAAAGGAAAGAAACATGGAAAAAATTGAATTTAAAGGAAAAATAATTGAATATACCGTAGAAAGAAAAAAAATAAAAAATTGTTACATAGGGGTACGAGACGGAACCGTAAAGGTGCGTGTTCCCAAAAAAATATCCCAAGAAAAAATTGAAGAAATTCTTTTGAAAAGGGCAGATTGGATTTTAAAAAATATTGACAAACAAAAGAAAAAGGTGACAGTTCCTAAGCAATATATAGATGGAGAAAACTTCAGAATTTTAGGCAAAGATGTCACATTACATATTTCTTATGAGAAAATTCAGAAGCCCAAAATGAAATTTTGGTTTCATAAATTGGAGATAATTTTGCCATTAGAATATCAAGAAAATTCAAAAGAAAAAGTAAAACAATTGGTACAAAATTTTTATCAAGAATTGGCTAAAAAAGAAGTGGAAAAAGCCATGAAAAAAATGACATCAAAGATTAAACTTGAGCCAAATCAATACAAAATAAAAAATTTGAAAAGTACATGGGGAAATTGCTCGAGTACAAGAAATATCAGCATTAATAAGAAGATAGTGATGTATAGCCCTCATGCGATAGAATATGTGTGTTTACATGAACTTTGCCATTTAGAATATATGGATCATTCGAAAAAGTTTTGGGACATGATTGAAAAGTATATGCCAGATTATAAAAAAGCCGAACAAGAATTAAAAAGTTGAATTTTGCCAAAAAATGAAAAACAACGTAAAATAAACAAAAATTCGAAAAAGAATTGTGAAAAAATAACAAAAAAAGTAAAATATAGTATTGCAATTATTTTGATTTATTGGTATGATAAATAAGAATGATAGCAATAAAGAAAAATCATTTTTAAAGAAGCAAAGAGGTGCATTTTTCATGATTGAATTTAGAAATGTAAGTAAATTATATGATACAGGTACAGAAGCCGTACATGATGCAACTTTTACGATTGATAAAGGTGAATTTGCGTTTTTAGTTGGAGCATCTGGCTCACGGAAAATCGACTTTAATTAAATTAATTTTAAAAGAAGAAGAAGTTTCTCGTGGCAATATTATTATTAATGGGAAAGATATCACTTATCTGAAACCTAGAAGAGTGCCTTATTTACGTAGAAGTATGGGGGTTGTATTTCAAGATTTCCGCTTGTTGCCAGATAAAACAGTTTATGAAAATGTAGCATTTGCCATGTATATTGTCAAAGCGACGCCAAAACATATCAGAAGACAAGTCCCTATGGTTTTGTCTTTGGTGGGACTTAGTAATAAAGCCAAAATGTATCCGAACGAATTATCTGGAGGAGAACAGCAAAGAGTAGCATTAGCGCGTGCATTAGTCAACAATCCAACGATGATTATTGCAGACGAGCCAACTGGAAACTTAGATCCAGAAACCGCATGGGATATTATGAGTTTATTAAATGAAATCAATAGCAGAGGAACAACAGTTGTTATGGCCACACACGCAAAAGATATTGTAGATAATATGAAAAAAAGAGTAATCGAAATTAATGCAGGCGTAATTGTGAGAGATGATAAAAAAGGTGGGTATGATAGTGGGAAGTAATTATTTAATTCGTGAAGGAATCAAGAATGTTTTCAAAAATAAAAAAGCAACAATGATATCACTCATTACAATGATTTGTGCCATGTTCTTATTTGGAACGTTCTTCGCAATTGGTGAAAATGTAAATAGTGTGTTAGAACAAGTACAAAAAAGTCAAGGAATGGAAGTCTTTATTCAAAATGAAGCAACTGATGAACAAACTAGTGAATTGGAAATGAAAATAAAAGCGTTAGATGGAATCAATACAGTCACTTTTAAAAGTAAGCAAGAAGCCTTGGATTTGATGAAAGAAAATCTAAAGGATAATCAAGACTTATTAGAAGGATATGAAGGTGAAAAAAACATTTTTCCCGCATCGTTTATCGTAACTTTAACAGATTTAAGTTTAGCTACAGAAATAGAAGCCAAAATTGAGACAATGGAAAATGTTAAAAAAATTACGAGTAATAATGATACAATCAATACACTCATGAAAATTGCTAATGGAATCAAAATTGCAATCGGAGCAATTTCAGTAATATTGCTAATGATTTCGATAACGATTATTGCAAACACCATTCGACTTACGGTTCATGCTAGAAGAAAAGAAATTTCTATTATGAAATATGTAGGAGCAACCAATCATTTTATTCGTTGGCCATTTATTATTGAAGGCATCATTATTGGAGTGTTGGCAGCAGGAATTACGATTTTGATTGTTGGAGCAATGTATGATTTTGTGATTCAAGCAATCGAACAATCGAATATTTTGCAAACAATGGGAGTAACTTTATTACAATTTCCAGAAATTGTAAACCTAATTGCAATTGCTTATGTCATTTTAGGTATAGGTGTAGGTATGATTGGAAGTTCTATATCCATGAAAAAATATTTGGAGGTTTAAAAAGTGAAAAGATTTATTAAAATTAATGTTATAATTTTAGTAATATTTTCATTCATAGTGCTAAAATCTTTTGCAGAAGAAAATGGAAACAATGTAAATGAAATACAAACTCAAACCAATCAAGGAAATAAAATCAATGAATTAGAACTTCAAAAAGAGCAGTTAGAAAGACAAACAGAAAAATTCAATTCACAATTAGAATTTGTAAACGAAGAATTATCTACTGCAGTTGCTGAAGTTTCGAATTTAACACAAAGTATTTTAGATAAACAAACAGAAATAGAAGAACTAACCGCAAAATCAGAACAATTATTAAGCAAAATAGAAACAGTAGAAAATCAACTAAATAAAGTAACAAACGATTATGAAAAACAAAAGAATTTACTAGAAAAAAGATTAGTTGCTATGTATGAAATGGGAGAAACATCCTATTTGGACTTATTACTAAGTTCAAAAGGAATTTCTGAGTTTCTTTCTAATTACTATTACATTTCAGAAATAACAACAACTGATTCTGAACTTTTAGACATTGTAAAAAAGCAAAAAGAAAAAATAGCAGATTTAATGGAAACTTTGCAAGCAGATAAACAAAATTTGGAAGAAGCCAGAAGTGACTTGGAAAAAGCAACCATTGCAATTTCCAATTTAGTCATCATCAAAAATCAAAGAATCCAAGTTTTAAATGAAGAAGAATTGGCTTTGCAACAACAAGTAGAAGAATATCAAGTGCAAATGCAGGAAATTGAATCTGAAATTCGTTTGCTATCTTTAGCAAGTAATAATGCCGAATACGTTGGTGGTATATTTACTTGGCCAGTTCCTGGCTATACGCGTATTAGTTCACCATTTGGTATGAGAACACATCCTATCACAGGTGTTTACAAATTGCATACAGGAACTGATATCAGTAGCCCTTTTGGTGCAACCTTTGTGGCAGCCAATAGTGGAGTGGTCACAAAAGCAAGTTATAATACAGCATATGGCAATATGATTATTTTAGATCATGGTGGGGGAATTTCTACTTTATATGCTCATGGTTCTGAAATTTTAGTTGAAGTCCGGACAAACCATCACCCAAGGAACACCAGTTTTAAAAGTTGGTTCAACAGGTTATTCCACAGGTCCGCACGCACATTTTGAAATTCGAATCGATGGCGAATATGTCAATCCACTTGAATATTTACAACAAACTGAAGAAAACATACAAAACAATAGCGAAATTGTAGAATTAGATTCAAATGAAGAAATTTAAATAAAGTATAGGGGGATAAAATGAAAATTAATAATTTAAGGAAAATTGAATATATTAGTATTATAGTCTTAGTTATCATGATGATTTCAAATGTATTTGTGGCTTATGCTGATCAAAAAAGTGATTTGAAAAATCAGCAAAATAATATTGACGGAAAAATCAAAGAAATTAATTCTGAAATTAATGAAGTAAAAACACAAATGAGTGAAGCACAAAGACAAATTACGAATTATAATTCCCAAATTAGTACTTATGAAGGGGAAATTTATGATTTAGAAACTCAAATTTCAACATTACAAACCCAAATAACAGAAAAAGAAGCCAATATTAAGGAGCAGCAAAAAAAGTTTGAAGAACAACAGGAATTGCTAGAAAAAAGATTAGTTGCGATGTATGAAAGTGGTACAACTTCTTATTTAGATATGCTTCTTAGCTCGAATGGATTAGCTGATTTCATCTCAAAATATTATTTAATTGAACAATTAGCCGAATTTGATACCGAACTATTAAATGGCATAGAAGCTACTCGAGTTCAAATTGAAAATGAAAAAAATGATTTGCAAACTGCCAAAAATCAAGTAGAAAGTTCAAAAACACAAGCAGAAGTAAAAAGAAATTCATTAACTGTATTAGTTAATGAAAAAAATTCTCTGGTAGGAAGTTTATCGGCAGAAGAAAAAGAATTACAACAACAATTAGAAGAATTTGAACAAGATAAAAAAGATATTCAAAGAGAATTAGCTAAAATTGCACAGCAAGAAGAAGCAGAAAGAAGAGCAAAGCAACAAGCTTCTGGCGGAAAAGTAGTTCCATCTGCTCCAAGTACAGCAGGATTTATTTGTCCTTTATCTGGGAAATCGAGAGGAAGTATTACAACAGGCTATGGAAAATATCAAACTCTTTCGGGACAACATACAGGTGTTGATTGGGCTTGTAGTGCTGGAACACCGATTATGGCTGCTAAATCTGGAAAAGTAGTTATTTCAACTGCTTTAAGACGTCCAAATGGTAGTTATAAAAGTTATGGAGAATATATCGTTATCAGCCATGGAGATGGCACAATGACATTATATGCGCATATGTTATCTGGTACAAGGGCGGTACAAGAAGGAGACCAAGTAAGCCAAGGGCAAGTGATTGGTAAGGTTGGCTCAACTGGAAATTCAACGGGAAATCATTTGCATTTTGAAGTTCGTGTAAACGGAAAATGCGTAAATCCAACTCCATATTTACCATAAGGAAAAAGAAAGGAAAAGAATAATGGAAAGCTATGAAAGAAAACAAATAATCTATAAATGTATTTTAGTGGTCGTGTTTGTTGCGTGTATTACAGCAGTAATTACTTGCTATGCAGCCTTTAATTGCATGGAACAAAACTATTTTTTAGTTACAGGAGACATCGGCGAAAATTCAAAACAAAATATCAATACGATTTCGAGTGCCCTAAAAGACTTCAGAAAGTTGATAGACGAATATTACATAGGAGATGTAGACGAGAAAAAAGTCATGGACGAAACCATCAAAGGCTATGTCAATGGCTTAGATGATGAATATTCTGAATACATGACAGCCGAAGAATGGGAAGAATATCAAATTAACACATTAGGAAACTATGTTGGAATCGGTATTTATATGACACAAGATGTCGCAGGAAATGTTGTTGTAATCGAACCAATTGAAGGGTCTCCAGCAGAAGCCGCTGGTTTGCAAGCCAATGATTATATCGTCGAAGTAGATGGTGAAAGCGTAATCGGGCAAGATACTGCCAAAGTTTCTTCGAAAATTAAAGGAGAAGAAGGAACCATGGTCAAATTAAAAGTCATAAGAGATAATCAATATGTTACAATAGATGTGGAAAGAAAAGCCATTAAAGTATATCATGTAAAAAATGAAATGTTGGAAAACAATATTGGTTATATCAAATTATCTACTTTTGATGAGGGCTGTAGCGATGAATTTGAAACTGCCTTTAAAGACCTTCAAGGAAAAGGCGCACAAAAATTAATCATCGATTTAAGAGATAATACAGGTGGTTTAGTAGATGAAGCCTTGAAAATTGCAGATATGATTGTTCCAAAAGACAAAAAATTGTTAATTACCAAAAATTCAAAAGGCGAAAAAGAAACAACTGTTGCCAAACAAGATGTGATGATAGATATGGATATTATCGTGCTTGTCAATGGATACTCAGCAAGTGCTTCCGAAATATTAGTTGGCTGTTTGCAAGACAATAAAGAGGCTCAAATTGTAGGAACAACAACCTACGGAAAAGGTGTCATTCAAAATGTATTTTCACTATCCGATGGAAGCGTTTTAAAATTAACTACAGCCGAATATTTCACACCAAATGAAACACAAATCAACAAAAAAGGAATCAATCCTGATTTTGCTGTGCAATTAGTGCCAGAAGCAGAAGGACAGGAAGAGATAGATGAACAGTTAAATAAGGCATTGGAAATGTTAAAACAATAAAGTAAAAGGGGGCGTAAGCCCCTTTATGCAATTAAAATAAAAATTGAAAAATATATTAAAAATTTTTCAAAAAACTATTGACAAAATTAGAAAAATCGATTAGAATATTATTTGTCAGTTGACATGGTCGCTTAGCTCAGCTGGGAGAGCATCTGCCTTACAAGCAGAGGGTCATAGGTTCGATCCCTATAGCGACCACCATTTTATTTATAGAAACTTGATTTCTATATTGTATTTGGCCTGGTAGTTCAGTTTGGTTAGAATGCCGCCCTGTCACGGCGGAGGTCGACGGTTCGAGCCCGTTCCAGGTCGCCAAGAAATATCTAGTCCTCTAGATATTTCTTTAATATAATAATAAAGTTTTACTTGGCTTCATAGCTCAGTTGGTAGAGCAGGGGACTGAAAATCCCCGTGTCAGTGGTTCGATTC
>CANEDP010000021.1 GCA_947426305.1 uncultured Clostridia bacterium
AGAAAGGAAAATAATATGAAAGTTTTAGTTTTAAATTGTGGAAGTAGTTCATTAAAATATCAATTAATGGACATGGAAAATGAAAAAGTTGTTACAAAAGGAACGTATGAAAGAATTGGTCAAGATAATTCATTTGTAACCATTAAGCAAAAGGGAGATAAAATTCGTATCGAAAATCCAGTCAAAAATCACGAGGCAGCACTTAAATTTGTGATGGAAGAATTATTGACAGGAGAAAAATATGGAGTTATTTCTGACTTAAATGAAATTGACGCTGTAGGACACAGATTAGTTCATGGTGGCGAAAAATTTGACCATTCTGTTTTAATCGATGATGAAATTATTGAATTAATCAAAGAAACAACACCACTTGCGCCACTTCATAATCCAGCGTGTTTGCTAGGTGTAGAGGCGTGTCAAAAATTAATTAAAGATATACCAATGGTAGCTGTTTTTGATACAGCATTTCATCAAACCATGCCAAAAGAAAATTTTATTTATCCACTTCCTTACGAATACTATGAAAAATACAAAATTCGTAAATACGGATTTCATGGAACGAGCCATAAATTTGTATCCCAAAGAGTGGCAGAAGTGATGAACAAAGATATTAAAGATTTGAAAATTGTAACGTGTCATTTAGGCCAAGGTGCATCTCTTTGTGCAATTCAAGATGGAAAATCAATTAATACTAGTATGGGGCTTACGCCACTTGCGGGAATTGCAATGTGTGCACGTTGTGGTGACATTGATCCATCCCTACCTTTCTATTTGATGGATACGCTAGGAAAAACAAAAGAAGAAATTAATAGTATTTTAAATAAAGAATCAGGTGTTCTTGGAATCTCAGGTATTAGCCCTGATTTTAGAGATGTCGAGGCAGCCAAAGCAGAAGGAAATGAAAGAGCAACCTTAGCCATTGATTTTTATAATCATACAGTAGCAGAATATATTGCGCGTTATGCAGTATCGTTACAAGGAATTGATGTGATTGTATTTACGGCTGGAATTGGAGAAAATCAAATTAATATTCGTAAAGGAATTTGCGAGAATCTGAAATTTATGGGTGTTGAAATTGATGAAAATGCGAATAATTGCAGAGGAGAAGAGGTAGAAATTTCAAGTGCCAATTCAAAAATTAAAGTTTATGTTATTCCAACGGATGAAGAATTAATGATTGCGCGTGATACGAAGGAAATTGTAGAAAAAATGTAAAAGTAGGGGCGATTCAAAATCGCCCCTTATTCTTATATTATGCGGTTTTAATTTCCAAACGCAACTTATCAGCAATCATGGCAATAAATTCAGAATTGGTTGGTTTTCCTCGATTGGAATTAACCGTATAACCAAAGATATTTTCCATGGATTCGATTTGACCACGATTCCAAGCAACTTCTATCGCATGTCTAATAGCACGTTCCACACGAGATGGTGTCGTTCTGTATTTTCTGGCTAAATCTGGATAAAGCTGTTTGGTAATTTGATTAATAATATCAACATCTTTTACAGCCATAATGATTCCATCACGCAAATACTGGTATCCTTTGATATGAGCAGGAACTCCAACGTCATGAATAATATTAGTTACTTTTGCTTCTAGATTTAATTTGCTTTTGTCTACTTCGATATAAGTAGTTTTTGCGTCTTTTAATGTAGGTGATAGTGTTTCTATTGGTTGATCTTTAACTAATTCTCTAATTCTTTTCACTAGTACTTCCATTTCGAAGGGTTTAACGATGTAATATTGAGCACCTAAACACATTGCTTTTGTAGTAACTTTATCTTGACCAACAGCAGAAAGCATAATGCATAAAGGCAAATAATCCAATTGTTTGTTGATTGCTTCTAAAACTCCTAAACCGTCTAATTGTGGCATAATCACATCTAAAATAGCAATATCTATATCAAGTTTTGTCAACTTATCAACAGCCTCCACACCATCTCTTGCCGTAGCAATTACCTCCATATCTTCTTGCGAATCAAGATATGTAACAAGTGTTGAAACAAATTCCGTATTGTCATCTGCTATAAATACTTTGATTTTTTCACTCAAAATAATCCCTCCTTCTTTTAATTTTGTATATTGTAAACGAATTACAGTCGTAAGTATATTATTTTTTTACAAAATATGCAAGTCATTTTTGAAAGAAAATCAAAATTCGTAAGTGGTTTTATGACAAAATTCGACAAATCCATCAAAAATTAGGCAGGTAAAACTGGTATACAACTGTTTTTTACGGATGTAGTGAAAAATTAAAAAAGAATGGTGTTGAAAAATATGAAAAATATATGGTATAATATAGCAAATAAGAAAAAAGGAGGAAAAAGAATGGCGATTCATAATGAAGCCAAAAAAGGAGAAATTGCCAAAGCGGTTTTGATGCCAGGAGACCCTTTGCGTGCAAAATATATTGCAGAGAATTTTTTGGAGGGAGCTAAACTGATTAATCAAACAAGAAATATGTTTGGTTTTACGGGAACTTATAAAGGGAAAGAGATAACAGTTATGGCATCTGGAATGGGAATGCCAAGTATGGGAATCTATTGTTATGAATTATACCGTTTTTATGAGGTGGATTGTATTATTCGTATAGGTTCTTGTGGTTCATATGTAGAAGATTTGGATTTGTTGGATATTGTACTTGTGAATGAAAGTTACACAGGACGGAAATTTTGCGGAGAATATGAGTGGAGAAAAATGTGATACCGTTTTGGCGTCTAGCATTTTGAATGAAAAAATTGAAGAAACAGCAAAAGAGCAAAATATCCAATATGTGAAAACGAATGTGGCTTGTACAGAGTGTTTTGATGCATATATGATTCACCCAGAAGAATATGTGAAGCGATTGCCAAAAGACAAAAACATTACTTGTTCTGAAATGGAAGCATTTGCGCTTTTTTATACAGCAAAAATGTTGGGAAAAGAGGCTGCTTGTTTGCTAACGGTGGTGGATTCGAATTGTAAAAAAGAAGTATTGACAACGGAAGAAAGAGAAAAGTCGTTGAATGATATGATAAGATTGGCGTTGGAGACGGCAATTAAGATTTAAACTTGCAATCCACATGGAAGTGTAATATAATGTCTTAAATTGGAGGAAATTTTATGGACGAAACAATATTGGTAGTAGATGATGAACTAAGAATGCGAAAATTGGTTAAAGATTTTTTAAAACAGAAAAATTTTAATATTATCGAAGCAGAAGATGGCGAAAAAGCGCTAAAAATTTTCCAAGAGGGCAAATATAAAATTGATTTGGTGTTATTAGATGTGATGATGCCTAAATTGGACGGTTGGTCTGTGCTAAGGCAAATTCGTCAGATAGACAAGCATTTGCCGATTATTATGCTGACAGCAAGAGCCGAAGAACAAGATGAATTATTTGGTTTTGAACTTGGTGTAGATGAATACATTACTAAGCCGTTTAGCCCCAAAATACTAGTAGCAAGAGTGGAGGCGATTTTAAAACGAGTCAATCCTGCTAAAAATGAATTAAAAAGTCATGCTGGAATTGTGATTGATAATGACGCTAGAACCGTTACAGTTGATGGAAAAAATGTGGAATTAAGTTTTCGTGAATATGAACTGTTAAAATATTTAATCGAAAACGAAAATATTGCTTTATCAAGAGATAAAATTCTAAACACGGTCTGGAATTACGACTACTATGGTGATTCAAGAACAATTGATAGCCACATCAAAAAGATCCGCCACAAACTGGGCAAAAAGGGGAAATACATTCAAACCATTCGAGGGATTGGTTATAAATTTGAGGTAAAATAGTATGAAAAAAATGTTTCAATCCGTTAGAGCAAAATTATTTTTGACATTGTGTGTTGTTATTTTTATGATTATTGCTTTTTTGGTTATTATTAACAATTCTGTGCTAGAGAGTTTTTACTATTATTCGAAGAAAAATGCCTCCCTTGCGGCATTTGAGTTTATTAATCAAAATGTTGAAAATAGTCATTTTAGTCTGGAATTGGAGAAATTGTCTTTGACCAATAACTTTGATATTATTATCAAAAAAGGTCAGGAGGAAGTGTATGCCACAAACAAAGATTTTTCAGGTGATTTTGGAGAAATTCCAGAAGTCAAATATAATGTAGCATACAATGTTTTTAGGCAAGATGATATTATGTATGCTAGTTCCAATGTGACCATTCGAAAAATACAAGATAAAAAAAATGGTATTAATTTTATTTTGTTAACTGGAACTCTTGATAATGGCAATGAAATATGGATTCGTATGCCGATTACTTTGATTAAAGAAAGTGTCGAAATTTCGAATAAATTTTTATATCTGATTGCGCTTATCGCAGTTGTTTTGGGGGGAATCGCGATTACTTGGATTACGGAACGATTTACCAAACCAATCGAAGAATTAAATGATATTGCCAACAAAATGGCAAGATTAGATTTTACGAAAAAATACAGAATTAATGATAATAATGATGAAATTGACGAACTGGGAAAAAGTATTAATACGATGTCTGTCAAATTGGAGGAAACGATTCAGCAATTGACGCGTAATAATATGGAATTAGAGCGTGATATTGAAGAAAAATCAAAAATTGATGAAATGAGAAAACAGTTTATTTCTGATGTATCCCACGAACTAAAAACACCGATTTCTTTGATTCAGGGTTATTCGGAAGGTTTGGTAGAAAATATCAATTCTGATGAAGAAAGTCGAAAATTTTATGCAGAAGTGATTTTAGATGAAGCAGGAAAAATGGATCAATTGGTCAAAAAATTGTTGGAACTGATGAAACTAGAATATGGCGAAAGAGAATTTCATGATACGAAATTTGATCTTGCCGAAATGATTCATGAAATGATACGAAATTCGAAAGTGATGTTGGAAGAACAGGGCATCAAAGTTGAATTTAAGGAAAAAAAGCAGGTATATGTTTTTGCAGACGATTTTTATATTGAGCAGGTTCTTCGCAATTATTTTACGAATGCAATGAAGAATGTCAAAACAGTAAGTGGACAGAAAAAAATTAAGATTTTTATCAAAAATATTCCTCAAAAAAATACGGTAAAAGTCTCGGTTTTTAACTCTGGCGAACCGATTTCAGAAGAAAATTTGGCGAGAATTTGGACGAGATTTTATAAAGTCGATAAATCGCGAAATCGCGAATCTGGTGGAACGGGAATTGGACTTGCTTTGGTGAAAGCTATTATGAATCAATATGGGACTGATTTTGGGGTGCAGAATAAAAAAGATGGAGTGGAGTTTTATTTTGAGGTTACTTTGTCAAAGTAGACCTTAACGGACTCTGTCCTTTAAGAATTCCTGCAAAGGGCGTTGCCCCTTGACCCCACGCTTCGGTCAGCGGGACAATGGATTGCCATATTGAGAGATAAAATCTATTTTTTAACCGCGCGTTAATCACGCGAGAAAATGATGTATTATAAGGATGTGTAGTAAACAAATGAAACTAATCATTACCGAAAAGCCTTCTGTTGCGATGGAATTTGCGAAGGCGCTCAAAATTAATACGACGAGAAAAAATGGCTATTTGGAAGGAAATGAATGGCTAATTACTTGGTGTGTCGGACATTTAGTAACTATGTCGTATCCTGAAAAATATGACGAAAACTTAAAAAAATGGCGTTTGGAAACCTTGCCATTTTTGCCAGAAGAATATAAATACGAAATTATTCCAGCAGTAGAGAAACAGTTTAACATTGTGCAAAGTTTATTACAAAGAGAAGATGTAACCGAAATCTACAATGCAGGTGACTCTGGGCGTGAAGGAGAATACATTCAAAGACTTGTTTTTATGATGGCAACGCCTAATCCAAATGCTGAAATGAAGCGAGTTTGGATTGATTCCCAAACCGAAGAAGAAATCTTGCGTGGAATTCAAGAAGCCAAAAATATGAATGAATACGATAGTTTGTCAGATTCGGCGTATTTGCGTGCGAAAGAAGATTATCTGATTGGAATTAATTTTTCACGATTATTGTCTATTATTTTTGGAAGAAGAATTGCAAAAGATATTGGGGAAGATCGTGTTTCGGTGTCAGTTGGGCGTGTGATGACTTGTGTTTTGGGCATGGTAGTTTCGCGCGAAAGAGAAATTCGTAATTTTGTGAAAACTAAGTATTATAAAGTGATTGGAAGTTTTGGGGAAGAAAAATCTTGCTTTCAGGCAGAATGGAAAGTAAACGAAAAATCCGAGTATTTTGAAAGCAAGTTATTGTACAACGATTCAGGATTTAAAAAGGAAGAAGATGCCAAAAAATTAATTGCGAGTTTTGAGGGAAAAAAAGCCGTTGTGACAGAATTAAAAAAGTCTAAGCAGAAGGAAAATGCGCCATTGTTGTTCAATTTGGCGGAAATTCAAAATGAATGCACGAAAAATTTCAAAATAAAGCCAGATGAAACCTTGGAAATCATTCAAGATTTGTACGAAAAAAAGCTAGTAACATATCCGAGAACCGATGCCAGAGTTTTGTCGACAGCAGTTGCAAAGGAAATTGGAAAAAATTTGAATGGATTATATAGAAATTTCAAAGACGAAGAAGTGAGTGGTTTCATTAAAAAAATGATTGACGAAAAATATAGCACAAATTTGGTCAAAAGCAAATATGTCAATGACAGCAAAATTACAGACCATTATGCGATTATTCCGACAGGTCAAGGTTTGGAAAATTATGATAAATTGCCAGATTTAAAGAAAAATGTCTACAAACTAATTGTCAAACGATTTATTGCCATTTTTTATCCGCCAGCGGAGTATAATAAAGTTTCTGTGGTACTTTCCATTGAAAATGAAACATTTACTGCAAATGGAAAAGTTTGCACCAAACAAGGATTTTTAGAAGTTTTGAAAAACAAAACGACGAATGAAGATTCTACCAATCTGGACATTTTGGCAAACTTAAAGAAAAATGCGGAAGTCAGTATTGTTAATTTTGAGACAAAAGAAGCAGAAACGTCTCCACCAAGTCGCTATAATTCAGGCTCTATGATTTTGGCAATGGAAAATGCAGGAAAACTCATTGAAGATGAAGCCTTACGCGAACAAATCAAAGGCGCAGGAATTGGCACGAGTGCGACAAGAGCGGCGATTATTGAAAAATTGGAAAGAATTCAGTATTTGGCGATTAATCAAAAAACGCAGATTATTACGCCAACGGTTAAAGGTGAAGCAATTTATGATGTCGTTCAGAAAGCCATGCCAGATATGCTTAATCCAGAATTGACAGCCAGTTGGGAAAAAGGATTGGATATGGTGGCGAAAAAAGAAATTGAGCCAACTGTTTTTATGGGGAAATTGGAGAAATATATTCGAGGGAAGTTTGAGAGAATGGTGGTGAAAGGGTAAAAAAATTTCCAGTAAGCTTATTTATAGTTTACTGGAAATTTTTTATTAGAAATGATAACTGAATTGAAAATCCGCTTTCGTATCACCAAGCTTATAGTCATAGTGGATAGTCTGAATATGTGAATGATATTTGCAAACTGCCCAGCCTTCGGCGAAATAATTAGCTTTTTTAAGCAGTTCGGTATAGAGGTTTTTAGAACTTTTTAAAGTATTTAAAATTCTAATGCCTGTTGCCGGTGTGGATCTTCCCAGTTTTTTACCCAAATGGATTTAAAAGTTTTTTACGTTGGCAAATTTATTGACGATTAATAAAAGTCAATGATGAAATCAATATGCGAATCGGCAAGTATTTTTTCAGCCTGATCAATTCCATAACAATGAAATGGTTTGTGCGATCTTATAAAAAACTGAAGCTTGGTATACTGATTTAAAATATCTAATACGTCTTGAATATGTTTTCTTGATTCTATACATATTTTGTCAGCCACCGCTTCACGAATGCTTTTACGTTCCGTTTCATCAGAAAGTGAATCAATCTTACCTAATTCTTCTTTATAAGAAGAATTAGCAGATAAATCAATAAACTCTTCTACATAGAAAAATACACATTTTTCGGTTTCGATTCTGTTTTCTTTTACAGAAACAACAGATTCTGAATAGGTTTCCAAAATCCGCTGAGCATCTTTGTATAGTTGCTGAATATTTAGTATTTTCTGTAGAGCATTTTGAAAATCGCCTTGAAAATTTTCATTATTGGTAACATCTTTGGCAATTTCTTGCAAAGTTTGATTTAAGGTCTCTACCTGACATTTCAGGGTACTTTTTGGGGGAGTAGAATTATCTTTTCCCATGTTTTTCACATCCTTTCAAAATTTTTTGTATACTAATTATAGCATCCTTTAAGAATCTTGTCAAATAGGTTTTTATATGATATAAATAAAGTGCTCAAAAAAAAAAAAACAAGGTAACACTTTACGTTAACTCTTCATATTATGTAACATAAAAAGAATATAAGAAAATGTGAGAAATTTTGCAAATTTTAAGTTACTATAATAGTTGAAAACTATTGTAGTAATGAAACTGTAAAAACTAAAGTTTTACAGTTTCAGCAATTTTGCTCGCTTAAATCTTAAAAATTATCAGATTTTAAGATTTACAAAATTTTTATGGAGAGGTGAATAAAGATGTATAACTACATAATCAAAGGTGGCACCAGACTTTCACGGTGAGATGGATGTATCTGGATCCAAAAATGCGACTTTGCCAATTTTGGCAGCAACGATTTTGAATGGAAAAGTTTCAAAATTATATAATGTTCCAGATATTTCCGATGTAAAAATTACCATACAAATCCTAGAAAGTTTAGGTTGTAAAGTAAAAAAAGACAAAAAGAAACTAATCATCGATAGCAGAAATATGAAAGGTACGACCATTCCTGAAGAATTAATGCGCAAATTACGTTCTTCTGTGATTATTGCAGGAGCAATTATTTCAAGATTTGGGGAAGCGTGTTTTTCTTATCCTGGCGGATGTGATATCGGAAGTAGGCCAATTGACCTGCATTTAAAGGGTTTTAAAAAAATTGGTATAAAAATTGACGAAAACACTAGCAATATTGTATGCAAATGTGATAAAATAATAAGCACGGAAGTTCAGTTAGATTTTCCAAGCGTTGGTGCAACCGAAAATTTAATTTTAGCATCAGTACTAGGAACTCATGAAGTGATTATCAAAAATGCTGCGATGGAGCCAGAAATTGTGGATTTGGCAGATTTCTTAAATCGTATGGGAGCAAAAGTAACAGGTGCAGGTACGAATGTTATCAAAATACGAGGCGTTAAAGAACTTCGTGAAATTTCTTATACGATTATGCCAGACAGAATTGAAGCAGGAACGTTACTTTTGGCAACTGCCATAACCGGTGGAGAAATCAAATTAAACAAAGTCTGCCCAGAACATATTAGCCCAATTCTACATAAATTGCAAGAATGCGGATGTCGCGTAGAAACGGTAAAAAATACCATTTATTTAAAATCAAATGCAAAATTAATTGGTACAGAAATCAAAACGATGCCATATCCGGGTTTTCCAACTGATTTACAACCTCTGTTTACTACTTTCTTAACAGTCTGCAAAGGAACATCGATTGTGACAGAAAATATTTTTGAAAATCGTTATAAATTTACCCAAGAATTGAAACGTATGGGTGCTAAAATTAATATCGAAGGAAAGACGGCGATTATCAAAGGCGTGAAACGATTGCATGGCGCAAATGTGGAAAGTACAGACTTACGAGGAGGCGCATCTTTAATGATTGCTGGAATTGCGGCAAGAGGAACAACCAAAATTAAAAAGGTAGAATATATTTTAAGAGGTTATGAAAATTTAGACCAAAAATTAAATTTTTTAGGAGCAAATATTACGAGAGAAGAAGGGAAGGAAGATTAAGTGAAAAAGACGGTAACGGATAAAACGAGGCAAAAAAATTCAAAAAAGGCTGTAAAATCTACAGCCTCTAGAAAAGAGTACAAGCAGTCAAAAAAACAGGATATTCAGATAGAGCAAACGTCTTCTAATATGTATGGGATACTTACAAAAGTGTTGCTTACAATCGTATTAATGTTGGTGGCAATTGTGTTTATATTTGTTTCGGGAGCTTTCAATATTTCTGAAATTATTGTTGAAGGGAATAGTAAAATATCAGATGAGCAAATTATAAGTTTTTCGGAAATTGAAAAAGGAACAAATCTTTTTGCAATTTCGAAAAAGGAGATTATCGGCAAAATCAAAGAAAATTCTTATGTAGGTGATATACAAGTAAAACGTTGTTTGCCTGATAAAATAAAATTGGTAATAGAAGAAAGAGAACCTGAATTTGCTTTGCAATTGGCAAATAGTTTTGTTTACATGAATAGACAAGGTTATATTTTGGAAATTTCTAACAATGAACCAACTGTTCCGCTTATTTTGGGTTGTACAACAGATTTAAGTAATGTTAAAGAAAATCATCGCTTAGATGAAACAGATTTACAAAAAATGAATATGGTTATTAAAATAATGGAAATGGCGAAAAATCAGGAAATGCAAAATTTGATTACCAAAATTGACATTTCTCATGAAAAGAATTATACTATATACTTAGATGCAGAACGAAAAATTGCTTACTTAGGTGATGGAACAGACCTAAACACAAGATTTTTATATATTAAAGCAATTTTGAAAGAGCAACAGGGAAAAGCAGGAGAAATTTTTGTCAATGTAGATTTGAATTCGGAATATGTTTATTTTGCAGAAGAAAATGGATAAAGAGGTGAAAAAATGAAAAAAGGAAAAATTGGACTTTTATTAGGAATTATGTGTATGCTTCTTAGTGTTGGAATAGCAATTCAAGTAAAAACAGTAAAAAGCTCTTCAACTGGCGTTCGGAAAAACACAAGTCGAAAATGAGTTAAGAGATAGTGTTTTACGTTGGAAAGAGAAATATGAAAATATTTATCAGGAGCAAACCAAAAGAGAAGAAGAATTGGAAAATTTAAGAGAGCAAGTCGTAAATCAAGATACGGATTCTGTGAAACTAAGTGAAGAATTGCAGGAAAATAATATGTTATTGGGATATTATGATGTTTTTCGGAGAAGGAATTATCATCACATTGAAAGATGCAAATAAAAATGCAATCAAAACATCCATCTTTGTAGATCCCAATGATCTTGTGGTTCACGATGCAGATTTAATGGAAGTGGTAAATGCTTTAAAAGAATCAGGAGCAGAAGCAATTTCCATTAATGGACAAAGAGTGGTTGATAGCACAGCCATTACTTGTCTTGGAAATGTGATTCAAGTAGGTGGTGAAAAAGTAGGTGTACCATTTGAAATAAAAGCAATTGGTCTGACGGAAAGATTATATGGTGGTTTAACCATGCCTTATGGTTATTTGTATAATATGGAAGGGGCAGGAATTCAAGTAAAAGTCGAAAAATCAGACAATATTGTCATTCCAAAATATAGCGGAATCAGTCAATTTGAATATGCAGAAAATGTGGAATAGAGGTGAAAAAATTGAAAGAAAAAGTAATTTTGAGTATATCCATTGGATGTGCAGCACTTATTTTAACGATGGTCATGTTTACCCAATTTAAAACAATCGAATATACGGATATAGTTGCTCTTGAGACCATGAGAGAAGCAGAACTACGTTCAGAACTTGCTTCTTGGAAATCAAAATATGAAGAAGCAGAAGAAAAAATGGAAGATACCAATCAAAAAATAATGGAATATCAAACGCAAATATCATCCGAGCAAAATGCAACCGAATTATTAAGGCAGGAATTAATCGAATCACAAAAAACGCTTGGTTATACGGATGTCAAAGGAGAAGGAATCGTTGTAACTTTAGAAAATGGTGAAGAAAAAGTGGATCGATTTGATTTAATTAGTTTAATTAATGAGTTAAAATTGGCAGGAGCAGAAGCCATTTCCATTAATGATGAAAGAGTCATTTTTAAAACTGATATCGCTTTGCCAACGAGTGAGATTTTTCTGATTAATAGCAAAAGAATATCAAGCCCTTATAACGTAAAAGCAATTGGAGAAATGAAATATTTGGAAAGTGCAATTACCATAAAAAATGGTTATTTAGATCAAAGAAAAACCGAACGGAAAAAAAGTAAGTTATGAAATTCAGACAGATATTATGATTCCGAAATATGAAGGAAAAATGAAAATCAATTATATGAAAAAATATGAGGAGGAGAAAAAATGATTTATATTTCAATTATTATAGGATGCATCATTGGAGCTTTAATAGGGATGAATGCACCAATTATTCCCTATACGTATTCCATTTATTTGTCCATAGCTATTATCGCTGCGCTGGATACTGTATTTGGTGGAATTGCTTCAGTCATCAAGAAAAACTTCGATTTGAAAATATTTTTATCTGGTTTTTTTGGAAATGCAATATTATCCATGTTATTAACGTATTTAGGAGAAAAATTGAATGTCGATATTTATTTAGCAGCAATTTTTGTATTTGTTTGGAGAATGTTTAATAATTTAGGCATTATTCGAAGATACTATATTGAGAAATGGACAACCAAAGTACAAACGAAATTAAAAGAAAACAAATAAGTTGAGACAGAAAAAACTTATTAATACTAGCATACAAGATTTGTAACAAAAATATTACAATTTTATTACAAAAATATTTCAATAAATCTTGACTTTTTTTTAAAAATGTAATATTCTAAGACTACCGATTTTAAGTAAAGAGTATAAATTGAAAATGGAGGAATTGTGACTTGGCAATAGGGGATATAATTGTTGGTATCGATATTGGAACCTCTAAGGTAAGTACATTTGTAGGCGAAGTTAATAATTTCAACCAAATTGAGATTATTTGTAGCACGACGAGTAAATGCTCTGCTATGCAAAAAGGTATGATTGTAGACGAAGAAAACTTAAGTATTGCGATTGCAAAAACCATTAAAGAAGTTGAGGAAATCTCAAATTTGACAGTCAATTCGGCTTACACAACCATACCAGGCAAGTATATAACAATTGTACAAAACAGTATCGTCAAAGAGGCAAAAGATAAAATTGCTGGTATATCTGTAAGAGATGTTGCAGCAGCAATTATACAAGTAAGAGATATTGAAATCCCAGAAGATAAAGTGCTAATTGATATAGTACCAGATAAGTTCATACTAGAAGATGGAAAAACAACCACGGATCCTGTTGGTAAGTTTAGTTCA
This sequence comes from uncultured Clostridia bacterium, assembly GCA_947426305.1. Classification (GTDB taxonomy): domain Bacteria; phylum Bacillota; class Clostridia; order TANB77; family CAG-508; genus Scatovivens. The sequence goes on from CANEDP010000021.1 coordinate 13,093, forward strand.
AATTTTACTTTAACTGCACAGATTATATTAGCAGATAAAGATTATATGAAACAATTAACATCCATCTTTAAAAGAGCAGGTGTTGAAATTGATGGAGTAGTTCCAACTGCTTTAGCAGAGCGAAACTTAGTACTCGATAGCAATGAACTAAATGACAATGTTATGACACTTGATATTGGTGCAGGAAACACCGAAATTGGTATATTTAATGGTTCTTCCTTTATTTATACAAATACCATTGCTCTCGGAGGAGATAATATCACAAGTGATATTTCTTATGTATTAGGAATCTCGACCGAAGAGGCGGATAAACTAAAAAGACAATATGGACTGGCTCTCAAATCTTTTATTGATAATGACAACAATATTGTTTTAAATACCTGTAAAGACATAGAAAATAAAAACAAAACCATCAAAAGTTCCGAACTGGTGGAAATCATTGAAGCAAGAATTGAAGAAATTTTTACTTTGGTCAATAAAGACATTACAGCACATGGGGCAAAAACCAATATTAATAATGTCATTTTAACAGGAGAAGGAATTACTAACATTAACAAAAGTGATATGGCAGGAAAAATCATTCTGAATATTCCAGTAAAAATTTCGACAGGAAGATTGATTAATACAGTAAAATCAAGTAGTCAGGTAAGCTATGCACTGGTTCGTTATATTGCAGCAAGACCATATGCAAAAACAGTTTCAAGTACAATTGGAACCAAAAAAGAAAAAAGTTTTGGAAAAGTTATTTTAGAAAAAATAAAAGATTTTTTCTATTCATAAAATAAAAAATAAGGTTTTTAAATAGAAAGAAGGAGGATATACCTTATGATAATGGATAATAATGAAGATTTAAATTACATGATGGATGGAACGGCAACAATTAAAGTAATTGGTGTTGGAGGAGCAGGAAATAATGCTGTCAATAGAATGATTGATGCTGGTATTAAAAATGTTGAGTTCATTTCTGTTAATACAGACAGACAAGCGCTTAATTTGTCAAAAGCAAGTTCTAAAATTCAAATTGGAGAAAAGTTAACAAGAGGTCTAGGGGCTGGTGCTAACCCAGATATTGGAACACAAGCGGCAGAAGAAAGTCGTGCTGAAATTGCAGAAGTATTAAAAGGTGCAGATATGGTATTTGTTACTGCTGGAATGGGTGGTGGAACAGGTACTGGAGCGGCTCCTATTGTTGCAGCAACAGCCAAAGAACTAGGAATTTTAACAATTGGTGTAGTTACCAAACCATTCACATTTGAAGGTAAAAAAAGATTAGCGCAAGCAGAACGAGGAGTGGCAGCATTAAAAGGTAGAGTGGATACATTGGTTGTAATTCCAAATGATAAATTATTACAAATTATCGACAGAAAAACTTCTATCGTAGAAGCATTCAGAATGGCTGATGATGTGTTAAGACAAGGTGTACAAGGTATATCTGATTTAATTGCAGTTCCAGGACTAATCAATTTGGATTTTGCAGATGTTAAAACCATTATGTTAAACCAAGGTATGGCACATATGGGAATCGGTAAAGCAGGCGGAGAAAACAGAGCAGAAGATGCTGCTAAACAAGCCATTCAAAATCCACTATTGGAAACTTCCATCGAGTCTGCTAAAGGTGTTATCATTAACATTACTGGTGGCTCTGATGTAGGATTACACGAAGCCAATACGGCTGCAGAATTAGTGCAACGCAATGCTGACCCAGAAGCCAATATCATTTTTGGTACAGTAACGGATGATAGTTTAGGTGATGAGATTCAGATTACAGTTATTGCTACAGGTTTTGAAAAAGAAGAAGAACGAAAAAATGTCACACAAAATTACGATAACATTGTAGCAGAAGCATGGAAAAAAAGAAATACACGGAAGTGCATCTTCTATGACTAATAACGATAACAATTCAAACGAATTAGATATTCCAACTTTTTTAAGAAAAAATAAAGGGTTAGGAAATAAATAAAATTTTGTAACTACATAGCAAATTTTATAATTTTATATCATATCGAAAAAGAAATAGTCTATTTTTGTAGATTATTTCTTTTTTTCGCGCCTATAAAGTGACAAGTTTTGCAAAAAAAATGTGTTAAGATAAGAACGAAGAACAAAAGTGAAAGGATTTTTAAGTTTTGAAAATATATCTAGATATTGTGCTATTAGAAAACTTTATCATGAATTATATCATTCTGTTTTCAACTGCGATTATCAGCAAATCAAAAGTGAATTATTGGAAAATCGGTATTGCTAGTTTGGTTGCGGGATTGTATAGTATTTTAAATTATTTGTGGAATTTGGGAAATCTCCAAAGTTTGCTCGTCAAATTTCTGATTTCTGTAATGATTGTGTTAATTGGTTTTGAAAGTCGTAAACCGAAAGTCATTTTTAAGCAACTGATTTTGTTTTATTTGGTGTCGTTTACATTTGGTGGAATATCGTTTATGTTACTATTTTTAATCAATCCTGCCAATGTCGTTTTTGAAAATGGTTTGCTTGTGGGAACCTATCCTGTAAAAGTGACAATTATCAGTGGAATCATAGGAGTCATCGTTATTGCAGTAGTTTCCTATTTAATAAAAGATCGCATGAGAACAAAATCGATGCTCTGTGATTTGGAAATTTTTTATAAAGGTAACTACCAAAAGCTCAAAACCATGATTGATACAGGAAATTTGCTCAAAGAGCCCATCAGTCAAACCGATGTTATCATTGTTGAAAAAAATAGTTTAAGAACGCTTATTTCAGATGATATTTTAGACCATCTCGATGATATTATGCAAGGGAAATGGCTTGGTTCAAGGGAAGATATTTATGATTATAAATTGAAAGTGATTCCATTTTCATCGCTCGGAAATGAAAATGGTTTGCTCATTGGTTTTAAACCAGATTATATCAAAATTTTTGATGAGGAGGAATGTACGAGAGATGACGTAATGATTGGGATTTATAATGGAAAATTGTGCAAATCAAATTTGTATACAAGTTTGATTGGACTCGATATTCTAAATAGCAGAAAAACGCTAAAAGAAGAAAATTGGATTCGATAAATTTTTTAAGGAGGGAATAATATGAATTTTTTACAAAAAATCAAATCAAAAATCTGGGGGATTTTTAAAAAGTATTTTGACAGGGAAAAAATAGAGAAATTTCCTGTGTTTTACATCAATGGAAGTCAAACATTGCCACCGCCATTAGATGTTTTAGAAGAAGAAAAACTACTTCAAAAATTGGACGAAAACGATAGCGAGTCCAAGAAAATATTGGTTGAGAGAAATTTAAGATTGGTAGTGTATATCGCCAAAAAATTTGAAAATACAGGAATGGATTTAGAAGATTTGATTTCCATTGGTACAATTGGGCTGATGAAAGCTATTAATACCTTCAAAACAGGGAAAAATATCAAACTGGCAACCTATGCTTCACGTTGTATCGAAAATGAAATTTTGATGCAATTGAGACGTACCACGAAAATTAAATCAGAAATTTCAATTGATGAGCCTTTGAACAAAGACAGCGATGGCAACGAATTGCTGTTGTCCGATATTTTGGGGACAGAGGAGAATGTAACTTCCAAACGAATTGAAGAGGAAGTGGATAAAAAATTGCTGAAAATTGCAATTGAGCATTTGAACAATCGCGAAAAAGATATCATGAAACTTCGTTTTGGAATTGAAGGAGAAGGCAAAGAAAAGACCCAAAAAGAAGTGGCAGATATGATGGGAATTTCGCAGAGTTACATTTCGCGATTGGAGAAGAAGATTATGAAGAAGATGAAGAAGGAGATTTTGAGTAAGACAGGATAAAGAAAAAACAGGTTAGTTCTAAAACTAGCCTGTTTTTTTAGAAATATTCATAACTTTCTACATTGTTGAATTTACACCATTCTACAAAATCATATTTTACATCCTTTGCAAAGTCTTGAACAGAAAATTCATCGTATTCCCAAATTTGATAAATTTTTAGGTCAAAGGCTTTTTGATAATCTTCTAATTTAAAAGATCGTAAAAGTAAACTATCAAAAATTTCGCCATTTTTTAAGATGACTGCATGAGCGCATAGTCCAGAATTTGGTAGGAAAGTTTGACGAACTGCACCATAAACTAATTGAACATCTTTTAAAATCCGAGCCAATTCAAGAGAATAAGCATAACAACATTGCTCATGCTGGTTGACAGTCAATTCCTTATAAAGTGATGGATCGGCTTTTTTGACTTTTTTCCAATCACTTTTTGAAATGACACTTCTAAAAGTGACAAAATGCCGTACAATCCAATCTTGAATATACATCGTTCGGATGTCATAATGAGAATTGTATAATTGACTAACATCAGTACGGTGTTTATATCTCCAATATAAAAGAGATATTCCATAAATTCCAAACCAAACGATAGTGGGAAGTAATTTTGAATTGTAACAATAGAAGGGAGAAATAAGGCTACAAATGATGGAAAGTGTTAAATCTCGAAACTCGAGTAATCTGTTTAGTGCGATTTCATATTTATAGAATTCGTAAAACAAATCCCGCTGGATAATCCTTTCTTTTTTGTACATGAAGTGCATTAATTTAAGCAACATAAAAACATCTCCTTTTAAAATTATTTAATGAGCAACTACTATTTTTTTAAATTCTATTTTATTATACGATATTATGTAAAATTTGTCAATTAAAAAATTTAAAAAAATTAATTTTTATTTTCAAAAAAACACTTGACACTTTTCCAATATCCATATAAAATAGTAAGTAGGAAAATTACAATATAAATTATATATATATTGCGAATGGATTTATAAATAATTTATTTGTACATTGAAAATTTAATAGAAAAGAGGTAAAATAGTTATGCAAACTGTTATAATTATTGTTGCCACGATTCTGGTCTCAGCTGTTGTTTTTATTCCTATGGGTGTAAAAATTATAAAAAGAACAGCAGAATCTAAAATTCAAAGTGCAGAAAAAGAAGCAAAAAGAATTATGGACAATGTGAAAATAGAAGCCGAAAATGCGAGAAAAGAAGAATTAATTCGAGCCAAAGAAGAGGCTCTGCAAATTCGAAATGAATTAGATCAAGAGATTAAGGAAAGAAGAGGCGACATTCAGTCACAAGAAAAAAGACTGATACAAAAAGAAGAAAATTTTGAAAAAAAAGCAATGGTTTTGGATTCTCAAGAAAAAGAACTACAAAGAAAAATTGCAGAAACAGAACAGAGAAAACAAGAGGTAGAAGACTTATATGTCAAAAAAATGGATGAATTGCAAAGAATTTCTGGTTTGACTGAAGAACAAGCAAAGAAAATATTGCTAGATAACTTAGAACAAGAGATTACCCAAGAAAAGGCTACTAAAATCAAAGAATTAGAAATGAAAGCAAAAGAAGAAGCGGACAAAAATGCAAGAGAAATCATTGGAAGTGCGATTCAAAAATGTGCTGCTGACCATACTTCTCAAGCAACTGTATCAGTTGTGGCTTTACCAAGCGATGAAATGAAAGGTAGAATTATTGGTAGAGAAGGTAGAAATATCAAAACATTAGAAAACTTAACAGGAATTGATTTAATTATTGATGATACACCAGAAGCTGTTATCATTTCAGGCTTTGACCCACTTAGAAGAGAAGTTGCCAAAATTGCTTTGGAAAAACTAATTGATGATGGCAGAATTCATCCAGCCAAAATCGAAGAAATGGTGGAAAAAGCAAAAGAAGAAATTATGGCATCCATTAAAGAAGCAGGGGAAAGAGCAATTTTGGAAACAGGAGTTAACAACTTACATCTAGATTTAGTTAAACTCATTGGAAAATTGAAGTACAGAACCAGTTATGGACAAAATGTATTCAATCATTCCATGGAAGTTGCTTATCTAGCAGGAATGATGGCAGATGAATTAGGTGTCAACTCTAAAATAGCAAGACGTGCAGGACTATTGCATGACATTGGAAAAGCGTTAGACCATGATATGGAAGGAACTCATGTTGAAATTGGTGTGGAAGTTTTGAAAAAGTATAAAGAAAATCACGTTGTGATTAATGCGGTACAAGCTCACCATGGAGATGTGGAACCTGAAACGATAGAGGCTATTTTAGTACAAGCTGCTGATGCGATTTCAGCATCACGTCCAGGTGCAAGACGCGAAACATTGGAGACATATATCAAGAGATTGGAAAAATTAGAAGAAATTGCCAATTCTTTTGATGGCGTTGAAAAATCATTTGCGATTCAAGCAGGTCGTGAAGTAAGACTTGTGGTAAAACCAGAAAAAGTTTCAGATAGTGAAATGGTCATTATGGCAAGAGAAGTTGCTAAAAAAGTAGAAAATGAAATGGAATATCCGGGTACTATCAAAGTCAATGTCATAAGAGAATCAAGAGTTGTGGATTATGCAAAATAAAAAATTTTAGAAAAGTGCTGATAAATTGAGATTTATCAGCACTTTTTTATTGCCTTTAAAAAAATCGGATAATCAATACAAAAACATCGAAAAACAATAAAAAAATATTGACAAATAATAATGAAAGTGGTAAAATGTTTTCATAATAAAAATAATGGAGGTATTTTGTCATGAGAATAATAGGAAAAAATGGATTAGGAGATTTATTAAAAAGATTTTTGCAGGTGTGCTTTTGGGGCGGAATTATCATTTTGATTGCTTTGCCATTGGTATTGCAAGGATTTGGTGTGAGTTTAAATGCAAGTTGGATTGTCATTTATCCCAATGGAATTGTTTTGTTGGTGATAACTCATAAATTTATTGAACTTTTTGATAGTTTAAAAAATCACAATCCTTTTTGCGTAAGGAATGTGAAAATATTAAAATCGACTGGAATGATTGCCTTAATTGGTTCACTTTTTTGGTTATTTGATTTACTGTATGAAGTGATTTTAGCAAAATCGAATGATTTTGTAGTGATTGCTACGTTGGCGTTTTTGTTTATCTTATTTTTAGGCGTTGCCATAGCACTAGATATGTTATCTGAATTGTTAAAAGAAGCAACTGAATATAAAAAAGAAAATGAATTAACAATTTAAGGAGTGAGAAGAATGATAATAGTAAATTTAGATGTTATGATGGCGAAAAGGAAGATTTCGTCGCAAGAATTAGCAGATAAACTAGGAATTACACCTGCAAATTTGTCAATACTAAAGACCAATAAAGGGAAAGCCATACGATTTTCAACGTTAGATAAAATATGTGCAGCTCTGAAGTGTATGCCAGGGGATATATTGGAATATAGGGAAAGTGAAGAGTAAGCTGAAAGAAAAATCTATCAATTTAAAGACAAATTCTATATTGGGACATAGAATTTGTCTTTTTTTCTTTTCAAAACCTTGAAAAATGTCAAAAAATGTTATACAATATAATTCAAATTCAGGAGGCTAGAAAAGTGCAGGAAAATGAGTATTTTGAAAAAGTAAAAGAAAAAATTAAAAATAAAAATCTAACTTATAAAATTATAACATTTGGTTGCCAACTAAATGAAAACGACTCAGAAAAAATTGCTGGAATGTTGGAAGAAATGGGTTATCAAGAAACAGAAGATGAAAAACAGGCAGACATTGTCGTTTTCAATACTTGCTGTGTCCGCGAAAACGCAGAAGAGAGATTGTTTGGAAAAATTGGAGAAATGAAAAATTTAAAACAATCGAAAAACTTGATTATCGCTATTGGTGGCTGTATGATGCAAGAAAAACAAATGGTGGATAAAATCAAGAAAAGTTACCCCTATGTAGATATTGTATTTGGCACACACACTTTGCAAAATTTACCAGAAAATATCTATAAAGCTATGCTTAAAAACGAGAAAGTTCGTGATATTTTAAACATTGATGGTGAGATTTACGAAGGCTTACCCATTAAGCGAAATAGCGATTTTAGTGCCAATGTAACAATCATGTATGGTTGTAACAATTTTTGTACTTACTGCATTGTTCCTTATGTTCGTGGACGAGAAAGAAGCAGAAAGCCAGAGAAAATTCTGGCAGAAATAGAAGATTTAGCGAAAAAAAACTATAAAGAAATCACACTTTTGGGGCAAAATGTCAACTCCTATATGAGAACTGAGCGCGAAAATGGAACAGCCACAAGCAAAATTGATTCTTTTGCCAAATTATTGCAGGAAGTTGCAAAAGTGGAAGGAATCGAAAAAATCAATTTTATTTCGCCACACCCCAAAGACTTTACAGATGATGTAATTGAAGCAATAGCGAAAATTGACAAAATTTCAAGAATTATTCATTTGCCTTTGCAGTCTGGAAATAGCAAGGTTTTGAAAGAAATGAATCGAAAATATACCAAAGAACAATATTTAGAATTAGTAGAAAAAATGGTTCAAAAAATTCCGAATTTATCTTTATCAACCGATATCATTGTTGGCTTTCCAGGAGAGACAGAAGAAGAATTTGAAGATACTTTGGACGTTGTGAAAAAGGTAAATTTTGAGCAAATTTTTATGTTTATCTATTCACCAAGAGAAGGAACCATTGCGGCGGAGCGAGTTGATCAGGTTCCAGAAGAAATCAAACACAAGCGATTTGACCGATTAAAGGAACTATATGAAACAAAAGTAGATACAAACAATGAAAAATATATTGGCACTACCCAAAAAATATTAATCGAAGGAAACAGCAAAAACGATGAAACCATGTTCTGCGGAAGAACGGATACCAATAAAGTCGTGGTTTTTAAGCCACAGGAAAATTACAAAATCGGAGATATCGTAAAGGTGCAAATTACTGAAAATCACAAATGGTATTTTAAAGGTGAAATCCAAAAATAAGAAAAAAGGAGAACTTAGAAATGGCAGAAATCTCACCAATGATGCAAAGTTATTTAGAAAAGAAAAAAGAATATCCAGATAGCATTTTATTTTATCGATTAGGCGATTTCTACGAAATGTTTTATGATGATGCAATTTTAGCATCACGTGAATTAGAAATCACACTAACAGGCAGAAACTGTGGAACAGAAGAAAAAGCGCCTATGTGTGGTGTACCACATCATGCGGTAGATACCTATATTTCAAGATTAATTGCCAAAGGCTACAAAGTCGCGATTTGTGAACAATTAGAAGACCCCAAAACTACGAAGGGGATTGTCAAAAGAGATGTCATTCGTGTGGTAACACCTGGGACTGTGATAGAAAATAATATGCTCGAAGAAAAGAAAAATAATTATATTATGGCAATTGTCAAAAAAGGAATTTACTATGGGATCTCGATTTGTGATGTTAGCACAGGCGATTTTTATGCAACGGAAATCAGACTTCCAGACAATAATTTTGAAAAATTATTGGACGAATATGCCCGTTTTACACCATCTGAAATTGTCGTCAATCCAGCTATGGCAGCGTGCGAAAAAGAAATATCGATTTTAACAGACCGTTCCAATACCTTTGTAACCATTCGAGATGATGATTTATTTGAAGAAAATGTGGAAAAAATCCAAATGCAATATAAAATAGAAGAAACTTGCGGAAAAGAGAAAAAAGAAATCACAGAGGCGCTAGCAATTTCAGCGGTTAACGGTTTGCTAAATTACTTTGAAGAAACGCAAAAAATGAAATTGGAACACATCAACACCTTGAAAATGTATGAAGTTCAAAAATACATGGCACTAGATGTTAGTGCTAGACGAAATTTAGAATTGACGGAACGAATGCGTGATAAATCCAAAAAAGGCAGTTTGATGTGGGTTTTGGATAAAACCTCTACCTCAATGGGTGGAAGACTTCTAAGACGTTGGATTAACGATCCATTGCTAGATATCGAAGAAATTCGAGCACGAAATACAGCTGTTCAGGAATTAAAAGAAAATCTAATCTTACGTGGTGATATCACAGAAACCTTGAGCAAAGTCTATGATATCGAGCGACTTGCTGGAAAGATTTCCTATGGAAATGCGAATGGAAGGGATTTAATTTCATTAAAAAATTCATTATTGAATATTCCGAATTTGAAAAAAATATTGCTTGATACCCAATCTGATTTATTGCAAAAACTGTATCAAGATTTAGACGAATTGACAGACATCGCCAAATTAATTGACGAAGCAATTGTTGACGAACCACCGATTAGCATTAAAGAAGGTGGCATCATCAAAATGGGTTATAATGAGGAAATTGATGAATATAAGCGTGCTTCTATTGATGGGAAACAATGGATTTTAGAGTTAGAAGCAAGAGAGCGCCAAAAAAGTGGAATCAAAAACTTGAAAATTGGTTATACCAAGGTTTTTGGTTATTATATTGAAATTACGAAGTCATTTTTAAGCCAAGTGCCAGAAAATTATGTTCGCAAGCAAACCCTAACAGGAGCAGAGCGATTTATTACCCAAGAATTGAAAGATATGGAAAACAAAATTTTAGGGGCGGAAGAAAAAGTTGTGCAATATGAATATAACGAGTTTGTGAAAATTCGAACGAAAATTGCTCAAAATATTGAAAGATTACAAAAAACAGCAAATGTTATTGCCAATGTAGATGTTTTAACAAGTCTTGCGATTGTAGCAGAAAACAACAATTACGTTTGCCCAGAAATCGACGATAGTGGCATAATTGAGATTCAAGAAGGACGTCATCCTGTAGTCGAAAAAATGATTGACAGTGGAAGTTTTGTGCAAAATGATACTCACTTAGATGTTACAGAAAACAGAGTCGCCATTATCACAGGACCGAATATGGCTGGAAAATCAACATATATGCGTCAGGTAGCGTTAATTTGTTTAATGGCGCAAATGGGAAGTTTTGTGCCTGCCACAAGAGCTCATTTGGGAATTGTGGACAAAATTTTTACCAGAGTTGGTGCATCTGATGATTTGAGTATGGGGCAGAGCACATTTATGGTGGAAATGGCAGAAGTGGCGAATATTTTAAAAGATGCTACACCAAAAAGTTTGGTAGTTTTGGACGAAATTGGTCGAGGAACTTCTACCTATGACGGACTTTCGATTGCTTGGTCTGTGGCAGAATATATGGCAGAGCAAATTGGCTGTAAAACTTTATTTGCAACACATTATCATGAATTGGTGCAATTGGAAGAAAAAATTTCAGGCATTAAAAATTATTCGATTGCGGTAAAAGAGAAAGGTGAAGACATTATTTTCCTAAGGAAAATTGTAGAAGGTGGAACAGATGAGAGTTATGGAATTCATGTGGCAAAATTGGCTGGTGTTCCGAATGATGTTGTAAAAAGAGCAAATAAAATCTTGAGTTCTTTGGAAAAAGGCGATGTTAAAGTGAAGGAAACGAAGGAAGATAAAAAACAGGTCGAAGGGCAAATTGATTTATATCATTTGCAGTTTGCCGATATTGCACATGAATTAGATAAAATTAATTTGAATGAATTGACTCCGATTGAAGCTCTGAATGTTTTAGTAAAGTTGAAAGGAAAAATTGCGGGGTAAAAATGTAAAAAATTTCAAAAAACTCTTGCATTTCCAAAAAAACTCTGATATAATAGCAAAGTTAAAAACACACATAGCACCAGCAACACCAAACGTGTGCTATTTCAAAATAGTGTTTGGAAGCGTTTTTAAGTGCTATGGAGGAAATAAAACAAAAAAGGGAGGAATTAAAAAATGGCAGTAGTTGCAATGAAACAATTATTGGAAGCAGGTGTTCATTTTGGACATCAAACAAGAAGATGGAATCCTAAAATGGCGGAATATATATTCCAAGCCAGAAATGGAATTCACATCATTGATTTACAAAAATCATCTAAAAAATTAGACGAGGCATATGCTTTTGTAAAAGAGCAAGCTGAAGAAGGGAAAAATGTTTTATTTGTAGGAACCAAAAAACAAGCGCAAGAATGCGTAAAAGAAGCAGCCATTCGTTGTAATATGTACTATGTTGATCAAAGATGGTTAGGTGGAATGCTTACGAACTTTAAAACGATTCAAGGAAGAATTAATCGTCTAAAAGAATTGGAAACCATGAGCGAAGATGGTACATTTGATGTATTACCAAAAAAAGAAGTGATTGTGTTAAGACACGAAATGGAAAAACTAGAAAACAATCTTGGTGGCATCAAAGAAATGACTCAAATGCCAGGAGTTATGTTTGTTGTGGATCCGAAAAAAGAATATAATGCAATTAAAGAAGCAAGAAAATTAGGGATTAAAGTAGTTGGGTTAGTAGATACAAACTGTAGCCCAGAAGATGTTGATTATCCAATCCCAGGAAACGATGATGCCATAAGAGCTGTCAAATTAATTGCAGATGTGATTGCAAATGCAGTTATTGAAGGAAGACAAGGCGAAGATGCGATTATGCCAATTGGTGATCAATCTGAAACAGAATCAGAAGAAATCACAGATATGGAGCAAGTCGTAGAAAACGCAGAAGAATAAAAAACCAAAAATGTAAGGGTTGGCTTTGACCAACCCTTGACTTACACAAAATTAAATAAGGAGGAAAAACAAAATGATAAGTGCAAATTTAGTAAAAGAGTTAAGAGAAAAAACAGGTGCAGGTATGATGGATTGCAAAAAAGTTTTAACAGAAACTGATGGAGATATGGCAAAAGCAGAGGAGTTATTGCGTGAAAGAGGAATTGCAAAAGCAGCGAAAAAATCAGGAAGAATTGCTGCAGAAGGTTTGGTTACTGTTTACATCGCAGATGACAAAAAAGTAGGAAGTATCTTAGAAGTAAATGCTGAAACGGATTTCGTTTCGAAAAACGAAGAATTCAAAGAATTTGTAAATACAGTTGCAAAAGTAGTGGCTGAAAGCAATCCAGCAGATTTAGAGGCCTTGTTAAATACAAAATATACTGGAACAGACAAAACCGTAAGCGAAGTTTTAACAGACAAAATTGCTACAATTGGTGAGCATATGTCAATTAGAAGATTTGTAAGATATGAAGGTACTGGTTTAATTGAAGGATATATTCATGGCGATGGAAGAATTGCGGTATTGGTTGATTTTGAAAAAGGCGAAAGCGTTTTGGCAAAAGATATCTGTATGCAAATAACGGCTGCTAATCCAGAATATTTAGCAAGAGAAGATGTGCCAGAAGAAAGAACCAAAAAGGAAATGGAAATTTTAAAAGCACAAGCTATGAATGAAGGAAAACCAGCAGAAATTGCTGAAAAAATGGTACAAGGAAGAATTGGAAAATT
>CANEDP010000022.1 GCA_947426305.1 uncultured Clostridia bacterium
CCTACGCCAATGAAGCACCAGATTGGTTAAACAGTAATCCAATAACAGTACGAACTGGAACAACAATTTATGTAAGATATTGGGACAGTGCATCACCTGACTACAATATGGGAGAAAGATATGCAGCAGTAACACCAATTTTAACGTACAACATCATGTGGACTTCAAACACTGGAGATGGAACCCCAATAAGAACAACAGGCTATAAATATGGTACAACCTATCAAACAAGACCAGCCAACACTTTTTCAAAAACAGGTTATACATTTACAGGATGGAAATGTAGAGAAAATAATGCAATCTATACAGCAGGAGGAAATTTCAGTGACTTAACAACCACAAACGGTGCAACGGTTTATATGGATGCTCAGTGGAAAGTTAACCAATATGCTGTAACTTGTGAAGATTGGTTTGTGGATAGAAATTATAACTTAAAAGTAAAATTAGGAACTCAGTCAGAAAAGAAAAATTATAATTATAATAGTTCCGTATCAGGAAGTGCATGGGGAAACAATGCAAGCCAAGATGCTTATTATAGATATTATGCATATGTTGGAACAAGTACAGCAACAGTAGGAACAAGTGGAGCGAAGGTATATCGTTATTTCAAAGCTTGGACAGATATCAATGTATATAGTCCATCCGGAGCGCAAGATTACAAGAGTGGATACTTTAGTTGCTCCTATGATAGTGGAGAAACGTGGACAAATGACCTAACAAATGAACCAACAGGTACCAACATTAAATATTCTTTCTATGGAGATTATGTATTAGTAAAAGATTTGAGAGGATATTATGATTATTATGTATTAGACAGAACAGAAGGTTGTAGTTGGGATAGTACTAACAATCGATGGTATTATCAAGTGACAAGAGCTGGAAACACGATGGACTTCTATATGAAAAATAGGATGTATTATTTGGACTTAAATGCTTACTGCGATGGAACAAATATTGGACCTGGAAACTGGAATGGACGAGTAAAGATAGGATTTAAAGTAAATGGAGCAGACCAAGGATATATAACAGATTATTATCAACAAGTACTTTATGGAACAACATGGGAAATCTATGGAGTGCAAATGGATGGATATACGGTAGCAAAATCTTTATCTGGAACAGTTACTGCAGCTACAGCAGCAAATGTATCGGTTTCGAAAGTAAGTTTTGCAAGTAATAACACAAGTTATGGAACGGTTTCAGTAGGAGAATATATTATGCTAGATGGGACAACATGGTGGACGAATGGCAATGTATATACATTCTCAGATGGACGAACAGTAACACCAAGTGTTATAAATGTGGCGGGATATACAACAACATTTACGGGTTGGGCGTATCCAACAGGAACAGTAAATGGTTCAGGAAGATTGACAGCAAACTTTAGTAGAAGTGTAAATAAATATAGTTTAACGGTGGATACAGGCGGAAGCACTATGCATCACTATAATGATTGGAATGTTACAGGAACTAGTTTAACCAAGGAATTTAGTTATGGACAGACGACTAGATTCTTTAGTGAATTTGGTGGAGTATGTCCAGGAAATGGAGGATTTTACTTAAACCGGAGGAGGAAAACCTTCTAAAGCAAATTGTGTATTTCTTGGTTGGAGCATAACCTCTGGAGGAGGAACAATAGAGAAAAGTACTTGCGGATTGAATGGACACTCACATACAGTATGGAATTTTAAAGGAGATTATGCAGGAAATGTGATAGTGAAAGCACAGTGGCATATGCATACGGATGCTTGCAAACATCAACATACAGATAGTTGTTATGGTGCTGCTCAAGCTAGTACCACATATACTCAAATTGCAGGTAATAGTTGGAATGATTTTAAGGGAGATAACCCTTGGAGTTATACATATACTGTTCCTGAAGAAGGGGGATACTATAAGGCACATTGTGCAATTGATTGCTATGATGATGGAACAAGGCAAGCACGAATCTATCTTCGGAGATAGTATTGTTAAATCCAAAAATAATGCAAATGGTAATGCCGATATAACATGGGGAGATCCAACTTGGGTTGATGGTGGAACTTCTATTAAGGTATGGATAAAAAATTCTGTAACAAGTAGAAGAGTTGCAAACTATTGGATTCGAAAATATGACACAGTTCGACCTTTAAATTGTGATAAAGGTGGACAATACGAATGTGGTTATTAATCTACTAAATTTAATGTAAAAATAGAATCTTGAGACTAAAAATAAGTTTTAAGATTCTTTTTTTAAAAATGGGGACGGGGACAGTCTTAAGAGAAAAACTTTGACTGATAATAGTTGAAAATAGTGAAATAGGAGAGATTTTAAGGTACATACTTTAAGGGGACACTCTTGAAAAAAATAAAAAAATTTGAAATGCTTGAAAATAGTGGAGAAATTATGAAAAAGTTAAAAAATTTTTTGTTTTTTAAAAAAGTTTTTTGCAAGACTGTCCCCGTCCCCAAAATATTTAGATTATGTGAACTTGACAAAATTTGGAAAAAATGGTATAATATATATAATGATATAGTGAAAAATTCTAAAGGATAAGAAGTAAAAAGAACAGATTCAAAGTCTTTTCTGGTGAAAAATAAAAAAATTGGATAAATTAGGAAAAAAACTTTGACTTTTGGTAAAATTTGTGTTATAATAAAAAGGTAGTAATATTACATTACTTGGAAGGAGTGTCGAGAGTAATATGTTTAAAGTAGGAGACAAAATTGTGTACCCAATGCATGGGGCAGGAGTAATTGAAACAATAGAAGAAAGAGCTGTTTTGGATGAAAAACAAGCTTATTATATAATTAAGATGCCAGGTGAAGTGAAAGTCATGGTGCCTACTGCAAAAGCAGAAGAAATCGGTGTGAGAAACATTATCGATAAAGAAACGGCTGGAAAAGTAATTCATGTTCTAGAACAAGATTGCACAGAAATGTCAATGAAATGGAATAAAAGATATCGTGATAATGTTGAAAAAATGAAGTCAGGTAATGTATTTGAGGTTGCGGATATTGTTAGAAATTTAAGTTTCAAGCAAAAAGATAAAGGATTGTCAACGACCGAAAAGAAAATGCTTTTAAATGCGAAACAAATTTTAGTTAGTGAGTTAATGCTTGCAGAAAGCAAACAAAAAGATGAAATTGAATCACTAATTGATGATAAAATCAATGTTTCTTATGAATCACATTTAGGAGAACAAAGTGGTACAACAAGTGATGAAGGAAATAATGATGATACAGATGGGATTGTAAAGACGTTTATTCAAACTTAGATAAAAAATATGCCCTAGATAAAATCTAGGGTAATTTTTTTGAGTATTGACAAAATTATGTAAATATGATAAGATAAATACATGGAAATAGTATCAGTTCCTTTGCAGACAAAATGTCTGCTTTCGTAACAAAAATTTTACATGAAAAAGGAGGAAAATGTAATGGCAGTAAAACTAACCAAAAAACCAAGACCATATCCGAAAGAGGTTGAACCACGAAAGTGTCTTGGAATGGTACGGACGCTCGAAGTTTTAAAAAAATTGAACCCGACAGGAAGGTTTAGTACGTTGGGAGGAAATGATATTTTGGTTGTGGGACTGTATCCATGGGAGATAAAATGTCCAAAGGGATACTCTATCACAGAAGAAAATCTTCTTACCAACAAAAATAAACCGGGAAGCGGTTGGTACGATGCCTTCCAGTTAGTTTAAAAGATGCCAAAACAGCACTATGCTGTACCCCCCATATAGCTGGGGGGATTTTTTATACCAAAATACAGCATTCTACAATATATTTTTAAAATTATGTTTACTTTTTGACAAATTAAGAAGGATTTGAGACATATTCGTCGAATAATATACAAGAAAGGTTTTTTAGCATGGTACAATATAATGATGATTTAAAACAGGAGATAAGGAATGCAAACGATATCGTAGATGTTATATCACAATATGTTATATTGAAAAGAAGTGGTAGAAATTTCATGGGCTTATGTCCATTTCATAAAGAAAAATCACCTTCTTTTTCTGTTTCACCAGATCGCCAATATTATCATTGTTTTGGATGCGGTAAAGGTGGAGATGTTTATAACTTTATTATGGAAATTGAGAGATTATCTTTCCGAGAATCTCTTGAATTTCTAGCAGAAAGAGGACATATCCAATTACCAGAAGTAAACGACGAAGAATTTAGCAAAAAACAATATATGATTGACAGAATGAACAAAATAAACCTTGAAACAGCAATGTTTTACCACGAAAGGCTATATATGCCACTTGCTAAAATCGCGCAAGATTATGTAAAAACAAGAAAATTGGATAATCATACCCTACAAGCGTTTAAAATTGGATATTCTGGGGAATATAATGAATTATATACGTTTTTAAAGGGAAAAGGTTTTCAAGACCACGAAATTTTAGCAACTGGTTTAGTCAACCAAAATGACCGAGGTGAATTTATTGACCGATTTCGAAAACGTTTGATGTTTCCCATTATATCGGTTTCAGGAAAACCAGTAGCTTTTGGTGGTAGAAGATTAGAGGATAATGACAAAATTGCAAAATACATAAATTCAAATGAGAATTTAGTTTATTCCAAAAAAAAGCATTTGTTTGCCTTGAATTTGGCAAAACAATCGGAAGAAAAGAGAATCATTTTAGTGGAAGGCTATATGGATGCGATTTCACTTTACCAAAGAGGAATTGACAATGTGGTTGCGTCACTAGGAACTGCTTTGACAGAAGAACAAGGACGTTTGCTACGAAAATATAGTCAGCAAGTTATTTTTTCTTATGATTCAGACGGCGCAGGTCAAAATGCGATAAAAAGAGGAATCGAGGTTTTAGAAAAGCAAAATTGTGATGCAAGAGTTTTGCAAATGGAAGGTGCTAAGGATCCAGATGAATTTATCATCAAATATGGAAGTGGAAGATTTAAATTATTGGTGGATAATGCCATTTCTCTTGTTGAATTCAAAATAAAAATGCTAAAAGATGGGTATAATTTAGATAATGCGAAGGACAAAATTGCTTTTTTGAAAAAAATAACAGATGTTTTGTCAAGTGTAGAAAACAAAATTGAAAGGGAAATTTATATTGACAAAATAGCAGAGCAATACGGCATTTCCAAACAGGCAATTTATGCGGAAGTCAATAAAGCATTATACAAAGGAAAAGCAGAAACGATGTTAGTTAAACCTACTGCTAAAATAGAAAATTCCAAGGTGGGTGAAGTAGATAGTGTTATTCGAAAAAGAGAAAATATGGTGCTTTATTTACTCATCAATTATCCAAAAGAGACGAAAGAAATGATACAATCTAACATTAGTGCAGACGACTTGAAAATTGAGGAAAACAAATTGATTTTCGAAAAAATCATGGCACTTGAAGAAAAAGATAGCGAAAAAATTACGCAACAAATTGCCAATCTAGAAGATGAAAAAATTCAAGAGCATATTAGCGAAATCATGGTTACAGACTATGAAATAACATCTGTTGAAAAATGTGTACAAGATGTCATTTTGATTTATAACAAAGAACGATTGCAAAACAGGAAATTGCAAATTGTAAAAGAACTAGAAAATCCAAATCTGGAAAAGGGGCAAATGAAAGAGTTGGAAATGGAATTAAGTGATATCATTGTAAAAATGGCGAAAATAAAATAAAGGGGGATAAGAATGAAAAAATCTGAAAAAGATGAAATAGAAAAAGTAAAAACAAAAAAAGTAGTCCAAAAAGCTGAAACAAAGAAAAATGATACAAAAAAAGCAACATCTAAAACAGATAAGAAAGCAAAAACTCCAAAGAAAGCAGATAAAACTACAAAGGTAGCTGAGAAGAAAACTACGACGAAAAAAGTAGCAAAAGCAGAAGAGAAAAAAACAGATACCAAAAAGGCTAGCAGAGTAAATAAAAAAGAAGATACGAAAATAAGCAAAACAGCTAAAGAAAAGAAAAAAACTGAAACTAAAAAAGAGAAAAAAAAGGAAGAACCAAAAGAGTTAGTTCAAGAAATAGCTTCAGAAGTGATAGAAAAAAAAGAAGAAATTAATGAAAATTCAAATGGGGAAAATGCAAGTGAGAATGAAACAGTAGACAAAGAAAAAGAGAAAATTTTAAATATTGTTAATCGTGCAAAGGAAAAAGGAAATATTACTTACGGAGAACTTGCAGCAGAACTTGGTGAAGTCAATCCTGAAGAACTTGACAAAGTATTTGATACATTCGAAGAGTTAGGTGTCAATATTTCGAGAGATGAAGACTTACTAGAGCCAGATGAAGACGACTTAAGAGATGTGGAAGAAGTCAAACTAGAAGAAGTTGACTTAAACAACATTGAAGGCGTTAATGTTGATGACCCAGTTAGAATGTATTTAAGAGAAATCGGAAAGATTCATTTATTATCATTTGAAGAAGAATTAGAACTTGCTAAAGAGGTTTTGGAAAACAATGAGGAAGCAAAACAAAAATTAGCAGAGTCGAACCTAAGATTGGTTGTAAGTATTGCTAAAAAGTATGTTGGTAGAGGGATGCTGTTTTTGGATTTAATTCAAGAAGGAAATATGGGCTTAATCAAAGCAGTGGAGAAGTTTGATTATTCAAAAGGCTACAAATTTAGCACGTATGCAACTTGGTGGATAAGACAAGCTATTACAAGAGCCATTGCTGACCAAGCAAGAACGATTAGAATTCCAGTGCATATGGTAGAAACCATTAATAAATTAATCAGAACATCCAGACATTTACTTCAACTAATGGGAAGAGAACCAACGCCAGAAGAAATTGCAAAAGAAATGGATATTTCTGTTGAAAAGGTAATGGAGATTCAGAAAATTGCACAAGACCCAGTTTCGCTTGAAACCCCAATTGGAGAAGAAGATGACAGCCATTTAGGCGATTTTATAGAAGACGACGATTCTCCTGCTCCACACGATGCAGCAGCCTATACGCTATTAAAAGAGCAACTAGAAGAAGTGATGAGTACACTTACACCACGTGAAGCAAAAGTCTTAAAACTAAGATTTGGACTAGAGGACGGCAAAGCCAGAACGTTAGAAGAAGTAGGAAGACAATTTGAAGTGACGCGTGAGAGAATCAGGCAAATTGAGGCGAAAGCTTTGAGAAAGTTAAGACATCCAAGTAGAAGTAAGAGATTGAAGGATTATATGAATTAGCAAAAAACTCGCAGAGAAAGCGAGTTTTTTTGTTTGACAAATTATGTAAAATATGATACAATCAATATGATGACTATATAATTAGTAAATAAAAAATGAAAGGAAGGATGTCAAAATGACAGAAACAAGCAAGTGGCGGGAGCAAGAAGAAATTTTCGACGAGAAGGATGAACTAGAGGAAGAACAAAGTGGACCTAGTGAGGACGACTTACAGAAAATTGAAGCCGAAGAAGACGAGACTAATTTAGAAGATTTTGAAGAAATTATATCTTCTGAAGATCCTGTGAAAGTTTACTTGAGGGAAATTGGGGGAATACCATTATTGTCTGCTCAGGAAGAAAGTGAACTTGCTCAAAAAATACAACAAGGGGACGAAGATGCGAAGAAAAGATTTGCGGAAGCAAATCTAAGACTTGTTGTAAGTATTGCTAAACGGTATGTAGGACGAGGAATGTTGTTTTTAGATTTAATTCAAGAAGGAAATTTAGGATTAATTAAGGCAACCCAAAAATTTGATCATACTAAAGGATACAAATTTAGCACTTATGCGACATGGTGGATAAGACAGGCAATTATAAGGGCAATTGCAGATCAGGCCAGAACGGTAAGAATTCCAGTTCATATGGTAGAAACTATTAATAAAATGCTCAGAATTTCAAAAAATTTGTCACAAGAGCTAGGCAGAGAACCAACTCCGGAAGAAATTGCGAAGGAAATGGATCTTCCCGTTGAGCGAGTTCGGGAAATTCAGAAGATTGCCCAAGATCCAGTTTCATTAGAGTCACCAGTTAGAGACGAAGAAGATAGTAGCCAGTTGATGGACTTTATTGAAGATGACAAAATAGCGGGTCCAGAAGAAGTAATTACTCAGAATCAACTAAGGCAAGAATTAGAAGAAATTATGCTTACTATTAAAACGCGTGAAGCCCAAGTTTTAAGATTAAGATTTGGACTGGACGACGGACAAGCAAGAACGTTAGAAGAAGTAGGCAAGGAATTTCATATTACACGTGAAAGAGTTCGGCAAATTGAAGCAAAGGCTTTGGGAAAATTGAGACATCCAAGTAGAAGCAAAAGAATTAAAGAATTTCTAAACTAGGAGGGATTATATGGCAGTAAATGTAGCTTTTATCGGTGGAGGTCTTCCTACCTTAATTGCTCTAGGAGGATATTCTGTGGTTTGCAATGAAATTAACCCAATTTCTTATTCAGGAGATAGTATGGGGGCAACTGTTGTAATAAGTTTGGCAGTGGGAAAAACACCAGTGGAAATCCGTGATTTCTTGGCTAAGAATGCAGCATGGTTTTGCATACCCAGATTGGGTAAAGAAATCATGCGGCGAGAAGTTAATGAGTTTTTAGGAAACTTAAAATTCAAAGATTTGCCGATTGATTGTTTCATCTCAATTGCATTATCAAAATCTTGCAGGTTGAAGAAAGTATTTCCAATGATTATAAATCGGAGAAATGCAGGTGAATTGACTGTGGGAGAAGTAATTGCAATGGGTTCTTCAGTTCCTTTTCTGTACGCACCAAGCAGTTTAACGATTGACGGCAAGAAATGGAAAGTGTATGATGGAGGATTAGCAATTAATCCACCATTAAACCCAAATGTAAAGAATGCCTTGTTTTCGTATGAAAATCCAGCAAGCAGAAAGCCTAACAGTTGGAACAAAAATGCGAGATGGCCACAGGAAGAAAAAGCAACAGCAATATTTCACCCCTATACGGAGAAATTTAAAATGCTGGGCGGTCCTAAAGATGTGTATGCTGCTTTTGAATTTGGAAAAGTAGCTATGCAATCTGAAAAAGAAAAGTTTCTAAAAACTTTGGGAAACTAGTATATCGTTAAAAGTTGTCATGCAATTGCAGGCAACTTTTTTATTTCTTTAAAATATTTGTTGCTAAATTTCCATAACGTGATATAATAAGAAAAAACAATCGGAGGTCAATATGAGATATCCTAAATTTATCAAAAAAGGT
This sequence comes from uncultured Clostridia bacterium, assembly GCA_947426305.1. Classification (GTDB taxonomy): domain Bacteria; phylum Bacillota; class Clostridia; order TANB77; family CAG-508; genus Scatovivens. The sequence continues at coordinate 9,134 of CANEDP010000022.1, forward strand.
GATTTTCTTGCTGTTACTGCGCCATCTGCAGGAATTGTTGACAAGGAAAAATTGATGGAGTATGAAAACGCAATTATCAACATCAAGAATAAAGGCTTTGAGTTCTATGAAACGCCCAATGTTAGAAGCGATAAGCAAGGAAGAAGCTCTTCTGCTGAAGAGCGTGCCAGACAGTTTATGCAAGTTTGGGAAAAGACAGAAGTGTCTGCTATTATTTGCGCGGCTGGTGGAGACTTTGCGTGTGAAATGTTGGATTATTTGGATTTTGAGTATTTAAAGAAAATAGAACCAAAGTGGTTGCAAGGTTTTTCAGATATAACCAATTTAGGATTTGTGTTTACCACAAATTTAGATATTGCGACAATTTATGGTGAAAATATCAGAGACTATGGTATGAAAGAACTTTCGAAAAATTTAATAGATTCCTTTGAATTGATGCAAGGAAACGAAGTTATTCAAAAAAGTTTTGGCGCATATGAGCCAAAAGATGACGAAAGAAAGACATTTGAATCGTACCATTTAAGCCAACCAATTGCTTGGAAAAATGGAAACGGCGAGAAAAAAGTCGAATTTTCTGGGCGATGCATTGGTGGTTGTTTTGATGTGATTGTCAATCTAATTGGAACCAAATATGATAAAATCGGAGAATACATTGAAAAATATAAAAGTGACGGAATTGTGTGGTTTTTGGACGTCTATGAAATGTCCACTCCACAAGTGCTTTGCCATCTGTGGCAGATGAAAAATGCGGGATATTTCGAGTATTGCAAAGGAATTACTTTTGGTAGACCTTGCTACATTCGTGAGGATTATGAAATGTCTTTTGAGCAAGCCATTAAAGATGCGATTGGAAATCTGGGAATTCCGATTATTTTGGATGCTGATGTTGGGCATATTCCGCCACAAATGCCAATTGTCAATGGTGCTATTTTAGAAGTTGTTTGCGAAAATGGACAAGGAGAGATTAGAACTTTTTTGAGATAGATGAAAAAAAGATAGATTTTTGTAAAAATCCGTGATATAATTTTAAAAAACATTCACATATTTTTATTTTGATGAATTATATAAGAAAGAAACAAAAGATGGGAAATTTTAAGTAAATACAGAAGGAATCTTAAAAAGTATGTCAAAAACAAAAAAGAAAGTAAAAAAGAAAAAACAAACGAGTTTAATTCCCATAAAACAGCAAGAAAAATCACTTGTTGTAGTCGATAAAAAGAAATTACAAATTGCTACGATTTATCAAAAAGAGGTTTTTAAAAAAGTCGTAAAAGGTATGAGCTTGGCTCTGATTGGCACGATTTCGGTTGCTTATATTGCACTTATGGTAATTGTGGCAACAAGCATTTTTTATGTTTCGCATTTGCAAAATGGGTTGATTCAAAAAGGTGTGTATGTAAATGGAATTAGTGTGTCCAATTTAAAGGAAGAAGAGGCTTTGCAAAGTCTTGGCTCACAATTAAATGATGCTATGCCAGAAACAATTACGTTAAACTATAAAGATACGAATTATTTACTCAATCTGCGAGAATTACAAATTGCGTTTGATATTGAAACTGCTGTAACAGAAGCGTATTCCATTGGAAGAACGCAAAATGTTGTGAAAGATTTAAAAGAATATGTCAAAGTTATGAATGATACAGTTAATATTGATTCAGAACTACAGTATAATGACGAAATCTTGGATCAATCTCTTGCCCAAATTGCTGAACAGATGCCTGATAAAGTGCAGGAATATACCTATCGTGTTGAAAAAGATAAATTAATCATTGATTCAGGAAAATCTGGTGTAGAGTTAGAAAAAGAGGAATTGAAAAATAGAATTTTAGCGAATGTAAAAGAAAGAAAATACGATGAAATTATCGATATTCCAACTATTGAAACTCTGCCAAAAGCCATTAATTTACAAGAAATCCATGATGTAATTTATCGTGAGCCACAAAACGCCTATTACACAGAAAATCCAATCACCATTCATGAGCAAATTGTCGGAATTGACTTTGATGTGCCAAGCGCAAAGCAACAAATTGATATCCTTCCGTTATCGGAACAATATATCATTGATTTGAAATTAACCAATCCCAATATTTTAGTTAAAGATTTGAATGTTTTTCCAGACACGTTATCCACATTTAGCACAAATTATGTGAATAACCCGAACCGTACGACAAATTTGATTTTAGCAGCAAACAAGATTAATGGAACGGTTTTGATGCCAGGCGAGACGTTTTCGTTTAACAAAGTCGTGGGCGAAAGAACAATTGCAGCAGGTTACAAAAATGCCGCAATTTTCGTTAATGGAGAGGTCGAAGATGGTTTAGCAGGAGGAATTTGTCAAATTTCTTCAACGCTTTATGATGCAGTTATCGGAGCGAATTTGAAAATAAAAGAAAGGCACAATCACTCGAAATTAACTTCTTATTTGGCTGGTGGAAAAGATGCAACCGTTGTGTGGAAACGATACGATTTTCAGTTTATCAATAATCGAGAATATCCAATTAAGCTTGAAATGTTAGTTCAAAATGGGAAGGCGACTGCAAATATTTGGGGAATTCGAAGTGCGGAAGAATATGAAATTACGATTGAATCACAGCGTGTGGGTATTTTGGGAGCGTATACGGTATATAATGCGTATAAAGTTTATCGTCAAAATGGAGTAGAAGTGAAGAGAGAATTTTTGTCGAGAGATTTGTATAAATAGGAATGCAAAATGTTGACAAATGTATATAAAACGTTATATAATGTATACAATACGACAACGAATGTATGCGAGATGATATTTATAAAAGGAGTTGATGAGAATGTCAACAGTAAGAGTAAATGATAAAATAAAAGAAGAAGTAACCCCAATATTGGATGATTTAGGGCTTTCCTTGAGCGAAGCAATTAATATGTTTTTACACCAAGTTAAAATGAATAATGGAATACCTTTTGAAATAAAAAGGAAGGATACTTCTGATTTGGATGATTATAATTGTGAATATGGATGTAAGCATAATTATAGTAAATTAAAGTTAGCCGATATTGAAAAAGAAGCAGAATACAATAAAACGTATGATAATGCAAGGGAAATGATAGAAGATATATTAGAAGAGGACTAAAATATGTATAAAATCGAGGTTACGAATCGATATAAACAAGGTTTAAAAAGAGCCTATAGAAGGCGGATATAACCTTAAATTACTAGAAGAAGTGGTTGATATGCTAGCAAATGGCAAAACTTTGCCACCCAAATATAAAAACTATCCATTGAAAGGAAATTATATGGGATATTATGATTGCCATATACTTCCTGACTGGGTGCTGATTTATAAGTTAGAAAAAGAAAAATTAATATTGTTGTTATTTGATATTGGAACGCATTCTGATTTATTATAAATTATATAAGTAGTAAAAACTGTCCTATTAAATGAAATGGGACAGTTTAATTTTAGGAGAGAAAATATGGAAATTTTAAAAATGGAAACCAACTTTAAGAGAAATTTATTCTGGGATATTCATAAACTCAAAATGAATGGAAAACTGAAAAATCAAGAACGAGAACTGATTAATCTTTATCCAGACATGGAATATCAAGAAATAATTGGTTTTGGTGGCGCGTTTACAGAAGCGTCTGGCTATTGTTTGGCACAAGTAAAAGAAGCAGTCGCCAATTACATAATCGATGATTATTTTTCAGAAAATGGGCTTGGCTATTCTTTTTGCAGAGTTCCGATTGGAAGTTCCGATTTTTCACTTTCTTCGTATAGTTATTTGAAAAATAGCAATATCGAAACGTTTTCTATTGCGCGAGATGAGCAATATGTGATTCCTATGATTCAAAAGGCTTTGGCGAAAAATCCAAATTTAAAATGCTTAAGTTCCCCATGGTCGCCGCCAGCGTTTGCCAAAACCAATAAAATGCTAGTTTTAGGCGGAAGATTGCTCGAAAAGTATCACGCATTTTATGCGGAATATTTGACAAAATTTGTAGTAGAATACCAAAAAAGAAACATTCCGATTGACTACATGACCATTCAAAACGAGCCAAATGCTACCCAAGTTTGGGAATCTTGCTTATATTGGGCAGAAGAGGAGGCGAATTTTGCCAAAAATTACTTATATCCAACATTTTTGAAAAATGGAATTAGTACGAAAATTCTGGCTTGGGATCATAACAAAGAAAGACTGTTTTCGAGGGCGAAGGAAATCTACAAAATAGTGGGAAATTGCATTTCTGGGATGGCGATGCATTGGTATTCGGGAGATTATTTTGAAGAAATTGAATTAACGGCAAAGCAATATCCCAACAAATTACTAATTCACACAGAAGGATGCACTGGATTTTCTCATTTTCGAAAAGAAGACGAAGTGCAAAATGGCGAAATCTATGCCCATGACATGATTGGCGATTTAAACAGCGGAATTAATGGTTGGATTGATTGGAATTTGGTGCTTGACAATAAAGGTGGACCAAATCACAAAAGAAATTATTGTAATGCGCCAATTATGCTACAGAAGGACAATTCGGGATATATCAAAAATTTGACGTATTATTATATCGGGCATTTTAGCAAATTTATCAAACCGGGCGCAAAAAAAATAGGATTTTCTAAGTTTACGAGCAAAATTGAAGTAACTGCATTTAAAAATGTAGATGGTTCGATTGTGGTTGTGTTACTTAATCGCAACGAGAAAAATCAGGAGTTTAATTTGCATTTGAATGGCGAGACTTTTCATGATAATTTGGATGGGCACGCGATTTTGACGTTTATAATAAAATAGAAAATGATAACTTATAGGAAAAAGCAAGAAGAAAACAGCAAGTATTATCCTGCTGTTTTCTTGAGCATCATTGACTTAAAGAGACGCCATATTTTTTTTCGAAAGCCTTTATGGCTTCTTCCATTGAGATTCCAGGAACAGTACCCTGCGTATCGAGTTTTCGATCGTAATACCTACTATCATTTGGCTTCTGTTCCCAAATATGTCGGTTAATATAGCCTCCGTTGCCATCCATAGGAATTACAAAATCTTTTTTTGGCATAGATAATCCCTCCTTCGAAAAATTCATTATTGAAGTGCTACAAAGATATATTTATCATATTTTATGTAAAAATGCAAGTGGTTTGGAAAGAATTAATATAAAAAAGAATAATAATATTGACAATTTTCTTCAAACATAATATGATTCATACGAACAAAACTAGATTTTAAGGAGACGAACTATGAAAGAAAATATCAAAAAAATGTTCAAGTCACCAGAAGAAGCGTGGGAATTGCTTAAAGAATACTTTAACAAAGATAGACGTTTTATTTTTCTACTAACGATTATTTGTGGACTCATAACCCATTTTGTCTTGTTTTCAAATTTGATTTTAAGCCAAGATGGCTTGTTAAACGGCATTCACTACACCGCAGGTGGCTATGAAGCAACATTGGGAAGATGGGGAATTGACTTATTTGACTCCATTCGCAACAATATTGCCTTTCCGTTTATCACAACTTTGATTTCTATTGTTATTTTAGGATTTGTCAATATTTTTATGGTGGATTTATTTGAAATAAAAGGAAAACTATTTCGAATTCTCACTACCATTGTTCTGGTGGTTTCACCAAGTTTGTGCATGACGCTTTTGTATGCCTACACCGCAGATGTGTATTTCTATTCGATGTTTTTTGCCGTTTTTACGGTGTATAGTTTATACAAAATCAAAAACAAAAAACTCGGCTTTCTACTTGGCATGATTTCTTTTGTGCTGATGCTTTCAACCTATCAAAGTTACATGGGAATTACAGTTGGGCTAATTTTGATGTTAGCCGTCAAAAGATTGCTAACCGAAGAAGGGTCAAGCCTAAAAGTGGTAAAAGAAATTTTGATAAAGGCTGTGATTTTGGTTGTCTATGTGATTGCTTATTATTTGGTAACGAAAATTATTTTGAGAATCAATCATTTGACCATGTCAAGTTATGGGGGACTAAATGGAATTGGCTTGGCAACGATTTTTGGCTCGCTTGGAGAATCGATTAAAAATGCATATGTCGCATTTGTCAAGTATTTCTTTGCTGATGGCGTGATTTTGAATAGGCAATGGCGAAGAGAAAAAATGTATTTGATTTTCTTTACTTTGTATGGCTTAACAATGCTAGTTTTATTTATAAAAGGTTTGAAAAATCAAAATAAGAAGGACTTTTTGATGCGATTTTTGTTTGCGTGTGTTTTGATTATCGTTTTCCCAATGGCACTGAATTTAGTAGTGATTGCAGCTCCAGGAAATGAAATTTATTATTTGACAGCCACACAAATGGCACTTATTATTCCATTTGTTTTAATGACATTTGAAATGTTACAAGAAAAATGGATTTTATCCAAGATTTTAAATTGGGGAATGGTACTGATTACAGCAGTTATTTTGGAGACTTACTTTTTATCGGTTGTGATAACCTATGAGACAACAGAACTTTCATACAATCAAGCAAGAGGTATTGTCAATCGTGTGATTGACAGAATGGAGGAATATCCGGGTTATCGTTCTGATATGAAAAAATTATTTGCAGGAATTATTGATGACACGAATTTTAACAAAACCATGGATATTTATAATTATACCGTAGCTAACAGTTTACGAACTTCGCTTTTCCATGCAACTTATTGGGGACACGAATCAACATGGAGTAATTTCTACAATTTATTTTTTGGAATGCAAATTTATTTTTGTGATGATTACGAGTATTACACAATCATACATTCCGATGAATTCAAGGAAATGGATATTTTCCCAGGACAAAATTCGGTAAAAATGATTAACGATGTCATGGTTGTCAAGTTTACAGATTCGCCGTCAGAACCACCACCATCTCAGAATTTGATGGAACATGGGATTTTTCAATAAAAAATAAAAGCAGATTTCTGCTTTTATTTTTTGAAATGACGAATTAAATCATTAATGGTTAAAGATATCTTTCCTCCTGTTTTAATATATTCTAATTCAATCAGATTTCCTTCTGTTTTATCACCAATAACGAGTAAGTAAGGCGTACCAAGGATTTTACAATCTTTAATTTTTGCTCCCATTGTAATATTTTCTCTGTCATCTAAAATAGCTGGAATATTTTCTTCTTGCAGTTTTTGGTATAATTTTTGCGCTAATTCATACTTTTCTAGATTTTCCATTTTTGGCACAATTTGTACTTTGAATGGTGCGATTGAGTCTGGCAAAGCAAAACCGCATGGACCAAATTTTGGATCAGTAATTAAATATTGTTCATAAATGGCAGCTACTGTTCTACTAATGCCGATTCCATAACAACCCATAAAATACAACATTTCGTTTCCTTCTTGGTCTATATATTTTCCATTCATCATTTCAGAATAGCGGGTTCCCAATTGGAAAATATGCCCAAGTTCCATTGTTTTTGTTTCTTTTAAGTTTGAAATATCCATAATTCCATATTCACTTGCTAAATATTCGGCATAATTTTCTTTTTCTAAAATCTCTGAATTTAATCCAATTCCCGTTGTTTCATCATATAAAATTTTATCTTCGCCTTGTTCAGAAATCATCATGAATTCTTCGGATTTTTTTCCTCCCATATCTCCATTGTCAGCAATGATTGGAATGACTTTTAAGCCCAATTTTTCAAAGATTTCAAGGTAAGCATTTCGGATATTATTGTAGGAAACAGCCATTGCTTCTTCGTTTTTATCGAAACTATAAGCATCCATCATAGGAAAAGACTTTCCACGCAATAGATAACCTCTGGTTCTGATTTCGTTTCTATATTTTTCGCCAATTTGGTAGAAAGTAACTGGTAAATTTTTATAAGATTTTAGCTTTTCCCTTACAAATTCCAACATAGCTTCCTCGCCAGTAGGTGCTAGGCAGAAAGTTCCTTTGTTTGATTCTGTGATTAGCATAGTTCCGCTATTTACATAATGGTCGTAACGACCAGAATTTCTCCAAATGGTATCAGGTTGCAAAGTTGGTAATAAAACTTCCATACAACCATATTTATTTAATGTATCTGTAATGACTTTCTCAATATTTCGTCTTAACAAAAGAGGGACAGTATTGTAGGCAAAAAGTCCAGCCCCATATTGTACTAATTGACCAGTTTGCAATAAAATACTTTGTCCAGGATACATTTCATCGATATTGTTTAATTTGGTATTTCCCATACCTGTTCCGAGATAATCTCATTTAATTTTCTTCCTTTCCATTTTCATTTTCTGCATTGGAAGATTGCTCCATTGGCAAATCATCAATGACAATTTGTTCGTTTTCATCTAATTTATAACGTGGCAATTCCGGCAGTTCATCTAAACTGCTAATGCCAAACATCTTCAAAAAGTTATCAGTTACTTGATACATGGTGGGTCGACCGGGAGCGTCTAATTTTCCAGCTGATTCGATTAATTCAAATTCTAATAATTTATAAATTGTTCCATCGGAACCCACGCCACGAATGTTTTCAATTTGGGAACGTGTAATTTTTGGATTATAAGCAATAATTGACAAAGTTTCCAAAGCCGCGCTCGAAAGAGAAGGCTTGATTCTGTTGTCTAGCAATGGATAGACGTATTCATAATACTCTTTTTTTGTCACTAATTGATAACTTTCATTTACTTTAATTAGTTCAATTCCACTATCTTCTTGATTATATTTTTGCATTAATAATGTGATGATGGCTTTTAGTTCATCTTCACTAATTTCTAGTGCAGTCATCAAACTTTTGCTTGAGACCTCTTTTCCGTTGGCAAATAGCATTGCTTCAATGATGGCTTGTTGTTTTTTGTAGTCCATATTTTTGTTCCTTTCTAATAGTTATTATTATGGCATAAAATATTTGAAATGTCAAATTTGACAAATTCTGTAAACTGTGTTAAAATAATAGAGAAATAAATCAGTTGAAAGGAGACATTTTTATGGCAGTAGAAAAATTTCAATACTTACAGGAAAAGGATGGTACACGGAGAATTATAACAGAAAAGTGGGAGATGCGATTTGAACCGTTCAATGATTCATCGTCTAATAGTTTAGAAGAATCTGAGGAAGTTCCAACTTTTAAAATATTCTATGGGGAGAATTCTCAAACGGAATGGTTATGTGATGCTAAAATAATTAGTGAGGATCAAATGAACATTTCTAAGCAGAAGTCTAAGATATCCGTGGAAGTGCTCAATAGAGTTTTTGTATGTCAAGAAATGTTGTGTAAAATGGCACAAATTGATTTGTCATAAAACCCAAAGAACCCAGTGTACAATTAAACTTAATTACACTGGGTTCTTTCTATATATTATATACGAAGTTTCTTAATTTGCTTTACTTCATCAAATAACTTTTCAATATGAACTTGTTTTGTTTTGTATGCTTCTTTTAGTTCTTCTAAAATAACAGGAATTTTATCAACCTCTTCATTTTTGTGCAAAAGATAATTGGCACCTTGCCTAAAGTATTCTTGTTTTTCTGGATTTGAACTTTTTTGCATTTTCTCATAATATTGAAAAGCCTCTTTTAAACGTTTGATTTCAGATTTCAAAAATTCCACATAATTAGAACGGACACTAATTTCATATTCGGTGTCGTCAATCACCATTCTGAATAAAGCTTTCAGAATTTTTTTATCAATTTTTCCTACTTTTTCACCTTTGATACTTGATTTTGTATGTTCAATTAGAATATTTAACGTTTCTACAATTCCCACGTGAGTTTTATATTGACGCCTTGCAGTAATGGCTTCGAATTCATCAGCTACTCGAATAATTTGTGCTTCATAAGGGATTTTTTTGCCAAGGATTCCATCTGGATAACCACTTCCATCCAAACTTTCATGATGATATAAAGTTCCTGCCGCATAGGGACGTAATTTGGCGTCTTTCATGCACATATCATAACCAATGGTTGTATGGGTTTTCATGATTTCAAATTCTTTTTCTGTTAAAGAAGTTGTTTTTTGCAAAATTTCAGGTGGAATGAAAATTTTCCCAATATCGTGAATATAGGCACAAGTGATGCAGTAAACGGTGAACCCTTTGTCTAAATGCAGATTTTCGCAAAGTCTGCAAGTAATTAAGGCGACGTTTTCAGAATGCCTTCGAGTAAAAGTATCCAAGCCATCTAACATTTTTAATTGATAACGAATTTTTTCGTTTAGATTGTACGATTTTATTTCGGTGGAACTGTAAAAATCAAATTTTTCGTTTTTCATAAGCCAAATCTCCTTAAAAGATATAATTTATTTTATAACTTAAATGAAATTAGGTCAAGAAAATTGTAAAATTTATATTGTAATTTTTGAAAATTCGTTATATAATGCAAAAATAAGAAAAACGGTTAAGGAGGAAAAAAGATGGCAAATATTACGAGAGAAGAGATTATCCATATTGCTAAATTGGCAATGCTTAATTTAAGCGAGCAGGAAATTGAGCATTACACCAAAGATATGCAAGAAATTTTAGCCTATGCAGAAATGATTAACCAAATTGATACGTCTGATACAGACGAGACAATTGGAGCCACAGAGCAAAAAAATAAATTTAGAAAAGACGAAGTGATGGAATTTAAAACAAGGGAAGATTTATTACAAAACGCACCAAGTCAAGACGAAGGAATGTTCCAAATTCCTAAAGTAATCAATTAACGTAGGGGGCGGTTTTGACCAATCCTACTATCAAACGTTCAAATTTACACCCAATTAAAAGGAGGAAAATATTAATGGAACTTTATGAATTAACGGTACATGAGTTAATCGATAAATTAGAAAAAGGTGAAACAACGTCAGAAGAAATTACTAAAAGTTATTTTGATAGAATCAAAGAAAAAGATGGACAAGTCAAAGCTTATGTATCCACAATGGAAGAACAAGCCATAGCAAAAGCCAAACAAATCGATAGCGATAGAAAAGCAGGAAAAAAACTTAGCAAATTTGCAGGAATTCCAATCGGAATTAAAGACAATATGTGCATCACAGGGACGTGTACAACTTGCAGTTCCAAAATGTTAGAAAATTTTGTTGCGCCATATGATGCAATGGTTATCGAAAAATTAAATGCAGAAGATATGATTTATCTAGGAAAGATGAATATGGACGAATTTGCAATGGGAAGTTCAACCGAAAATTCAGCTTTTTTCCCAACGCATAATCCATGGGACTTATCAAGAGTGCCAGGTGGTTCTTCAGGTGGAAGTGCAGCAGCAGTAGCGAGTGATATGGCGCCTTGGACTTTAGGAAGTGATACAGGTGGTTCGATTCGCCAGCCAGCAAGTTTGTGTGGAGTTGTGGGCTTGAAACCAACGTATGGAATGGTTTCAAGATTTGGCTTGGTTGCATTTGCATCTTCTTTGGACCAAATTGGTCCTATCACCAAAGATGTAACCGATAGTGCTCTTTTGCTAAATTTAATTGCAGGACATGATGAAAGAGATACAACTTCAATTGAGACACCTAAAAAAGATTATACCAAAAGTTTAATAAATGATGTAAAAGGTATGAAAATTGGAGTTCCAAAGGAATATTTGGGCGAAGGAACGAGCGCTGAAGTTAAAGAAGCCATGTTTAAAGTGATTAAAAAATATCAAGAACTTGGTGCGACTGTTGAAGAGTGCTCTTTGGATATCGGACAATATGCATCAGCGGTTTATTATATTTTGGCGTGCGCAGAAGCTAGTTCGAATTTGGGAAGATTTGATGGAATTCGTTATGGTTATCGAACCGAAAATTGTGAAAATTTGAAGGATATTTACAAAAATTCAAGGAGCGAAGGATTTGGAGCCGAAGTAAAAAGAAGAATTATTTTGGGAACGTATGTGCTAAGTTCTGGCTATTATGATGCTTACTATAAAAAAGCGCAAAAAGTAAGGACGATTATCAAAAAAGCATATAATGAATTATTTGAAAAATATGATTTGTTATTAACGCCAGTTTCTCCAACAACTGCTTTTAAAATGAGCGAGAAATTAAGTGACCCACTTCAAATGTATTTGGCAGATATTTGTACGGTTCCAGTAAATATTGGTGGTTTGCCAGGAATGAGCATTCCGTGTGATGTGGATTCCGAAGGTTTGCCAATCGGTTTTCAATTGATTGCGAAACCATTTGCAGAAGAAACAATTTTTAGGGCAGCCTATACGTATGAACAAAATACGAATTTTAGAGAGGAACATCGACCAACATTTAAAGGAGGTGAGCAATAATGCCAAAAGAAGATTATGAAATTGTCATTGGACTAGAAGTTCACTGTGAATTGTCTACCAAAACCAAAATATTTTGCAGTTGTTCGACGGAATTTGGGGGAGAGCCAAATACGCATTGCTGCCCAATTTGTATGGCGATGCCAGGAACCCTTCCCGTTTTGAATGAAAAAGTCGTAGAATATGCAGTAAAAGCAGGATTGGCAACCAATTGCAAAATAGCGCAAAATAGTAAAAACGACCGAAAAAATTATTTTTACCCAGATTTACCAAAAGCTTACCAAATTTCGCAATACGATATGCCACTTTGTTATGATGGTTATGTCAACATCGAAACAGAGGAAGGCGAAAAAACAATTCGTTTGGAGCGTATTCACATTGAAGAAGACGCAGGAAAGTTAAATCATGATGATTATGGAAGAGGAACCTTTGTGGATTTAAATAGAGCGGGAGTTCCTTTGATTGAGTGCGTATCCAAACCAGATTTACGTAGCAAAGAAGAAGTTGATGCCTATCTTAGAAAACTAAAATCCATTTTTGAATACATCGAAATTTCAGATTGCAAAATGCAAGAAGGCTCGCTTCGTGCAGATGTCAATGTTTCCGTTCGCAAAAAAGGTGCGACTGAATTTGGAACGAGAACAGAAATGAAAAATATGAATTCGTTTAGAAGTATTTCAAGAGCGATTGAATATGAAGCAAATAGGCAGATTGAAGTTTTGGAAAACGGTGGAGAAATCACACAAGAAACCCTTCGTTGGGATGATATTTCTGGAAAGACATTTTCGATGCGCGATAAGGAAGATGCGCAAGATTATCGCTATTTTCCAGACCCAGATTTGGTGGCGATTCGACTATCCGATGAATATATTGAAAATATTAAAAATTCTTTACCAGAATTGCCAGAGAGCCGTAAAAAAAGATATTTGGAAGAGTATAAATTGATTCCAAAGGCAGCTAATTTTGTAACGAGTTCGAAATATTATTCGGATCTGTTTGAAGAAGCGATTGCGATTTGCAAAAATCCGAAGACGGCTAGTAATTTGCTAATGTCTGAAGTTGCGAGAATTTTGAATGAAAGAGAAGAGGAGCCAGACCAAATTCCGTTTTCTGGTAAAGAATTGGGCGAATTGGTTGAGTTGATTGATAAAGGCACGATTAGTTCGAGTATTTCGAAAAAAGTTTTGGAAGAATTGTTCGAAAATCCAAAATCGCCAAGTAAAATTATTGAGGAAAAAGGTTGGATTCAGATTTCAGATGAAGGTGCAATTAAAGAAGTTGTAAGCAAAATTTTGGAAGCAAATCCACAATCAGTTGCAGATTTTAAAGCAGGGAAAGATAGGGCATTAGGATTTTTAGTTGGTCAAGCCATGAAGGAGACGAAAGGTAAAGCCAATCCACAAATGTTAAATCAATTGTTTTTGGAGGAATTGAAAAAATAATAAAATGATGAAAAATTTAGTGATTTTAGGGGCTTCGAGAGCCGGAAAAACGACATTGTCTTACGAAATCAATCGAATTTATCCACAATATCATGTGATTAGTGGGGATTCCATTCGTGATGCTTTTGCTGAGGCGTTACCGCAAAATGAGATAAATGCGAGTAATGGAAAGGGAATGCGGGGAAGATTTTCCTAAGTTTTTGGGTGCTCTTTTGAAATATCTTTCTTGGCATAATCGAGGTCGATATCAATATATTATTGAAAATTGCTATATTTCGGTGGAAAATGCGATTAAGTTTTTTGACCAAGATACTACCATTCTTATTTTTTTGGGATATTCTGAATTGACGGCAGAAGAGGCGTTTCAGAATTATCGAAAAAATGAAAAGCAAACAGATTGGACACGAGAGTATTCGGATGAAAATATGTTAAATCATGCTAGAGAATGGGTTGAAAAGAGTAAAGTTTTTAAAAGGGATTGTGAAAAATTTGGTGTGAGATATGTCGATGTTTCTTGGGATAGAGAGAAAGTGCTAAAAAAGTTAATAGATGAATTGGTAGAAAAGTTGAAAGACTAGAGAATAAGTAAAAAGAATGAAATTATATAGAGAAATTTGAATTTGCAGATGTAATTATTTTACGATATTTGATATTTTAGAAAATATAGAAAAGACGACTCAGGAAATCCCGAGTCGTTTTGGGCATCTTTATAATAGATTTGCAAGAAACAGAAGTACAAGCTTATAATAATTGTACTAGCAAGAGTATAGCCAAAAATTGATATTGCTACAAGTTTTTTCTTTTTGCTGCTGGTTGTGTCCAAGAAATAAGGCATTTCTTCCAATAATCAAAATATCAAGCATTTGTATCTTTCTTCCATTTTCCAATCACAAGGGTAAACGCAATCGGAAATAAACCAATCATGAGTCCGGTGCGGAATACGATAAGACTAGCTTCATAAAGTGAAATAGAGATATAGTATGTATTGTAAAAAGAAAATAAAAGAACTCCTAATAAACAGGTAATAATGGAAATGATAAAACATTGGTTAATCATTTTAACTGCTTTTGGTTCGAAATAAGCAGAACATTTTTCAATCAACTTTTGCATAAAAGCCTCCTTAAAATAACAATTTACTTAAATTAATCTTAGCATTTTAAGAAGGCAATTGCAAATGTAATTATTGGAAAAAGGATTTTACACCAAAAGAATCCCACCATTCACATTCAAATTTTCTCCATTAATATAATCTGCTTTTTCACTTAACAAAAACAAAACAGCATTTACCGTATCCTCAATTTCACCCAATCTTTTGCTTGGATTTTCCATGGCAGTTTGCTCGATTTCTTCTGCAGAATAGTTTTTTTTCGCAAATGGAGTTAAAGTCATAGAAGGACTTACAGTATTTACTTTAATATTATATTTCGACGTTAATTCCAAGGCACAACACTTCGTAAGCATAATGGTGGCTGCTTCACTTGTGCAATAAGCAACTGAATCTTGCATTGGTTTAGAACCTAATCTTGAAGCAATATTGACAATTCTTGGCATATCCGATTTTTTCAACAAAGGAATGGCATATTTAATGCATAGCCACCTCGCAACAAGATTAATATCTAATTCTTTACGATATTCTTTAGCACTCAAATCTTCGATTGAAAATACTTTATCATAACCTGCATTATTTACCAATCCATCTAACTTGCCGAAGGCTTTTTCTATTTTTTCGTACATATCAATTACCGATTTTTCATCAGATACATCAGTTTTGATAAATAAGGTACTATCGGCATAATTTTTGAATAAATTTTTTGTTTCATTTGCCTTCTCCTCATTGTGAGCATAATTGACAACCACTTTTGCACCAGCTTCAAGTAATGCTTTTGCTAATCCTCGACCAATGCCAGAAGATGAACCAGTTATTAAAAAGACTTTATTCTTAAAATTCATAAATTTCTCCTTAAAAAAATAATCGCCCAACTGACGATTATTTTACGCTATTTAATTTTTTAGCCAAAGCCGATTTTTTTCTAGAAGCTGTATTATCTTTGATAACACCTTTTGAGCAAGCTTGGTCAACTTTTTGTACAGCGACTTTAAAATTTTCTTCTGCTTTTGATTTATCTCCACTTTCAACTGCTTTTTCAAATGTTGTAATGGCCGTTTTGTAAGCGGATTTTATTTTTTTATTTCTAAGTGTCTTGGTTTCAATCACTTTTGTTCTTTTGATAGCAGACTTAATATTTGGCATTTTTGCACCTCCCTTAAATAGAAAATAATAATTTACTTCGTCTATTTTAACATGAAAATTTATAAAATGCAAGTTTTTTCGAAAAAAAGTTTGAAAATTTTAAAAAGTAATTTTAAGTTTGATTGACACACTATCTTAACTGTGCTACAATCTATCTACCAAATCTTAAAAAGGAGAATAAAAATGTCAAACGAAATTGCAAAGAATATTTTTTACCTAAGTGAAGACAGTATTTATCCAATGTTGGAAATATTCGAGGATAATCAAACAGTTGAAAAATCACTTGTTTATTGTTTTATGAAAGCATTTTATATTCATACAGTAAAACTATATTTTCTTCATAATAAATATAATATGAACTTGGATGAACTATATGTCGCCTATAAGGAAGAACTAAAAAACTACTACCAAATGAATAATCCTACCATAGAAAATGAACTCTTGAATCAAATATTGAATTTTTTTGACAATTCTTTTATGTTGATTGAATCGATACAATTTAATTCAATAGAAGATGGCTATGAATTTAGGCATTATACAATTAGGGTTTTAGAACTATTAAAAATTATATTACAAAATAAGTCTAACCATCCCATTCAAGAAACAATATTTGACAAACAGATACGTCTTATTATAAATCAGAAAGATGAGATTTTTCATTTTTTAGAAAAAGGCAAAAATTTCCTATAAAAATTTTCAAAAAATCTGTTGACAAAGAAGAAAAAAG
>CANEDP010000023.1 GCA_947426305.1 uncultured Clostridia bacterium
CTTTCGCTTATTCGTTCCTTTTTTTCTTGTGAACAAAATGGGGTTCACTTCAAAATGCGTTCCTGTTTTTCAATTTAGGGGCATAAAATGGTAAGTCCTCGAATATATAATAGAATAGTTTAGAAATACTCTATAAAGGTGGTGTTAAAATGAGAAGGTTGAATCGAATCAATGAATTATTGGAAATTCCACGTGAAATTGTCAGTAAAGTGCCGAAGATTACGGTAACGAGTTTTGATGAGGTTTTGATTGAGAATTTTAAAGGGATTTTGGAATACGAAAATTTTTTTGTACGAATTAGTACACATATTGGAAATATCAATATTAATGGATTTAACTTGAAATTGAGCCAGATGACAGAAGATGATATTTTAGTTAGTGGAAAAATTGAGAGTTTGGATTTTGAGAGCAAAAGGGGCGATTAAAGCGTGTTGTTGAAATTATTATATATGTATTTGTTTGGTGTAGTGGATATCACGGTAGAAGGATTTTTTATTGAGAGGTTTATGAATATTTGTAGAGCACAAAATATTATTTTGTGGAATTTGAAAGTAGAAAATGGGACAATTTTGAAGGCGAGAATTAGCAAATCGGATTTTAAAGCAATTCGTCATGTTGCCAAAAAAACATCTTGCCGTGTAAGCCTAGATAGAAAAAGTGGACTTCCTTTTGTGATGAAAAAATATAAGAAAAGAAAAATTTTTGCAATTGCGCTTTTGGTAATTGCAATTTTTTGTTTTTTGATTACGCGTTTTATTTGGAATATTGAGATTACAGGAAATGAAAATATTTCCAAAGAAGAAGTGTTGTCAGATTTGGCAAAATACGGAATTCAGGAAGGAAAATTGAAAACCAATTTAGATTTGGATAAAATCAAAAATGAAATTCGCATGAAGCGAGATGATTTGGCTTGGATTGGAATTGATATGGAAGGCACAAATGTGAGTGTTACAGTAGTTGAGGCAAAACAAGAACCAGAAATTATTGACGAAAATACGCCATGTAATATTGTGGCAGATAAAACAGGTGTGATTTCAAAAATGGTTGTAAGGAGTGGAACGGCGAGAGTAAATGTCCGGAGATACAGTTTCTTGTCGGTGATTTGCTGGTGGAAGGCGTTATGGAAGGAAAATATACTGGCTTGCGTGGTGTTAATAGTGATGCAGATATTTATGCATTAAGTACCTATGAGAAAGAAAGAAAAGAGGCGTTTATCCAGAAAGAAGAAGTAAGAACGGGGGAATTTAAAAAAAATGTAGAAATTTATCTTCATAATTTTAAAATAAATTTCAAGAAAGGGGTTCCAAATTTCGAAAATTGTGATACAATAAAAGTATATAAAAAATTGAAACTATTTTCAAATTATTATATCCCTATAGAAATCGTGAATATCACTCATTTTGAACTAGAAAAAAACTTTAAAACCTATACGGAAGAAGAACTTACAGCGAAAATTACAAATCTGTTACAAAAAGAATTTGAGGAAGAAGTGGAACTTTCCGAAGAAAGTCAGGTTGAAACCAAAGTGGATTCAGTAGCAGATGAAGAGGGCGTAACGGTTAAAGTGATTTATTCCGTAGAAGAGAAAATAGGAACGAAAGATAGGTAGGAAAGGAAGTTAAAAGTATGGAAGAAAGAAGTTTAAAGGTACTGGCAAATGACACGACGTTTATTAACAAAATATCGAATACTTTAACAAAATTATTAATCCCAACAAAAGTAGGATTAAACAGCATGATGATTACATTAAAAAGAAATGCCGTTCTCAAGGCATACGAAACTTACCAAAATACGAAAAATAACGAGACAAAAGCAGAAAATGCTTTCAATCGTTACGAGGAAAGTTATACTTTATATTTGGAATCTATTGATAAATACATTATGGATTCGGTTTACAAAAAAGTCAAAAGTGGAAGTGCTTCTACTTTTGAGCAAACAGCATTATCCAATTATTATAATGTTGTGCATTTGAAAGAAACAGAGTATGCGGAATATAAATCAAGAAAGCAAAAGTTTTTGTTAGATTTGGACTATGACACTATTATAAATGGCGGAAAAGAGAAGTTAATCGGACGTTATCAAAAGTTATACCTTGAAAAGAATGATAGTTTATACAAATCTATTTTGAAAAATTATTCTGTCAAATTGGCTGACGGAATTAAAGAAAAGAATTTGAACCAAATCGAATTATACAAAAACATTTTCATGACATTAGATGAATATGTAAAAACGATTTTACCGCTAAAAATCGAAGAAGGATACGAAGATTTTGCCAAAATCAAAAACGATTATGACGAATTAGACCAATTTGATGTTGGCAAATTAGACGAAAAAGATTTCCTAGAGAAAAACGAAATCTTACTTGGCATGAGTAGAACCTTATTTACACACAGTTTGCCACTGATTGCAGCAGAACAGTGCTATAATAAACTGATCAAAGATGCTCGTAATTTGATTGTTACGACAAAACAAGAAAATAAGCAAGAAGAAGTTTATAAAGCATTGCTAAAAATTGTCAAAAATTATAATGAAAAACTACTTTCGACCAAAGTATATTGGGAAAATCCGGAAGAAAGAGAAAACTACAAAAAATTCTGGAACGAATACCAAACCGCTAAGACAGATGAACAAACTGAAATTGCCATTCTAAAAAGAGAACTTCACGACATCAAAGAAGACGGACCAAAAGCAAAACAAATCAGTCAATTTTATAAAAATAAATTAGTTGAATTTGGTGTGATGAGAGAAGTGAAAAATCGTTGTAAAACGATGGAAAATGGAAGATATGTTAAAACAAAATAGGGAAATAAGATGAATTTAATTAATATAAATATAAATGAATTTGAAAAAGAACTATATTCATACTATGTAGAAATATTTCCAGAAGAAGAAAGAAAACCGCTCAAATTGCTTCAGAGTTCTTATCAAAAAGGATATATGAAAATCATAAAAATTGTAAATGGCGGTAGTCTAGTTGGTTTTATGATTTTAAATGGAGTAAAGGATAAGGGTTATGTAGTTTTAGATTATTTTGCAATATTACCGCTGTATCGTGATAAAGGTTTTGGAACAAAAGCAATGGAACTTTTGATTGAGCAAAAAAAAGAAAATGATGGCATTTTTGTTGAAATCGAGAAAATTGGCTTAGGAAAAGATGAGACAGAAAATTTGCAAAGAGAAAAAAGACAGAAATTCTATGAAAAACTCGGTTTCCAAAAATTAAATTTTGATTTGTTACTTTTTGATGTGCTATATATGCCATATCTATTTTCTAATAATGATATAGATGAAGAAATTGTTAGAAAAGAAATATTAAATATTTATGAAGCAATTTCAGGAAAAGAAAGAATTGAGCAAAATTGTAAGATAATTAGAAATTTGAAATTTGTAGAGATAGAATATAAAGACTTAGAACAAAAAGGCAATTATGACGAACTCATAAACAAAGTAATTGCCAAGTGTTTTGAAACAGAAAATCTGCAAAATACCCAATTATATGTCAGCATTATTTTGACAACACCGAATGTGATTAAGCAAACCAATCGTGAGTACAGAAATATCGACCAAGAAACAGATGTCTTGTCGTTTCCGATGTTTGAAAAAGAAGAAATTTATCAAATTGCGGAAGAAGAGGTTTTGGGAGATATTATGATTTCTCTAGAACAAGTCAAAGTACAAGCTGAGGAATATGGGCACAGTTTTGAGAGAGAATTGGCGTATATGTTGGTCCATGGATTTTATCATCTCATGGGCGAAGACCATATGCAAGAAGATGAAAAAATTAGAATGCGAAAAAAAGAAGAAAGCGTGCTAAATCAATTAAATATTGTAAGAGAATGAAATAGAAGTATCAAAATCATATCAATATTATACAGGCAACATATCAAAATATTGATATGTCAAAAAAGGGACAAATCATGGAAACAAAAAAATGGAAGAATAGGAATTTTTGGGAAGCATTGCTCCATAGTTTAGAGGGAATCAAATATGCATTTCATACCGAAAGAAATTTAAAAATTCAATTGTTGATTGCTGTTTTAGTAATTATCGTTGGTACAATTTTAAAACTAACACAAACACAATGGCTGATACTTTGCCTTAATATCGGAATGGTTTTATTTGCTGAAATGATGAATACAGCCATCGAAATCGTACTTGATTTATATACTGAAAAATATGATGAAAAAATAAAAAGAGCCAAAGATATGGCAAGTGGCGCAGTACTTATAATCGCTATCATTTCCGCAATAAGCGGTTGCATTTTGTTTTTACCAAAGATGTTAAATTAAATAATAGGAGAAAAAAATATGGATAAAAAAATGAAAATATTTATCGGAATTGTTGTTGTAATTGTTGTAGCATTAGTTGCAATTTTGGGATTTAAGATTTCCAATAAAAATCGAAACGGTGAAGATATTGCCTTAGAGCAGCAGCCTCAAGAAGAAGTTCCAGAAGAGAAAAAAGAAGAAAAATCAGTCGAGCAACCTAAAAGCGATATCAAAATTTTTAATGGAAAAGATAGACCAATCGCTTTTATGATCGATAATAATGTAAAGGCACAGCCACACTCGAACTTAAATAAAGCATACCTTGTTTATGAAATCATTGTAGAAGGCGGAGAAACAAGATTAATGGCATTGTTTAAAGGCGTGGACGTATCTAGCCAAGATGTAACGGTTGGACCAATCCGAAGTGCAAGACACTATTTTATTGATTATGCGTTAGAAAATGATGCGATTTATGCGCATTTGGGGCAAAGTCCAAGAGCTGAAGAATACATCAAAAATTTCAATGTAGCTGATATCAATGGACAAATTTATGATACTGGAAAAGCCAGAAATTCAAAATCATTATACTGGAGAGAAAAAGCAAAAAAAGCACCACATAATGCATATACGAGCATTAGCAGTATTTTAGAGATTTGTAAGAAAAAGAATTATGCAACTACTTCTAGCAAAAAAAGTGTGCTAAATTATGTTTCAAAAGAAGTAACTTTTGATGAAACTGCCAAGATTGCCAATAGCATAACAATTCCTTATGCAACAGGTCACAACGTAAAATATGTTTACGATGCAGCATCTGGAAGATATACACGTTATTCCAAAGGCAAAAAACAAACAGATGAAGCAACTGGGCAAGATATCACAACGAAGAATTTGATTGTATGCTTTATTAGAAACACCACCATAAATGACGGCGAAAACAAAGGCAGACAAGATTTAGATAACTTTAGAAATGCTGATGGATATTACATAACCAATGGAAAGGCAATCAAAATCACTTGTCAAAAACAATTTGTAGGTGGTCAAACCAAATATGTAGATAGCCAAGGCAAAGAAATCGAAGTCAACGACGGAAATACCTTTATCAATATTTGCCCAATTGATGCTAATGTAATATTCGAATAAAGAAAAGGAAAAATTATGCGGGAAAAATTTTAAATCAGGTTTTGTGTCGTTTATCGGAAGAACCAATGTTGGAAAATCGACTTTGCTAAATTCTCTGATGAAAGAAAAAATCGCTATTACAGCCAACAAACCCCAGACGACCAGAACTGCTATTAAAGCCATATTAAATGATGAAAACTATCAAATTATTATAACAGACACGCCTGGCATTCATAAACCAAAAACGAAACTTAGCCAAACGATGGTAGATACTGCGTTTACAAGTTTGGAAGATGTCGATGTTGCCGTGTTTTTAATCGAAGCAACTTCGGAAGAAATTGGATTGGGCGATCAAAGAATACTAGAAAAACTAAAATCTGCCAATAAAAAATGTATTTTGGCAATCAATAAAATTGATTTGATTGAAAAAGAAAAGTTATTGCGTTTGATAAAACTGTACAGCGATGAATTCGACTTTCAGGCAGTTGTACCAATTTCTGCAACGACAGGAAAAGGTGTTGCAGATTTGTTATCAGAAATCATAAAATGTTTACCAAATGGACCAAGATACTATGAGGAAGAAGAATACACAGACCAAACTACTAGACAAATGGTAGAAGAAATTATTCGCGAAAAGGCACTAAGATTTTTGAATGATGAAGTCCCACATGGAATTTATGTTGAAACTCAGAAATTCAAAACTGGAAAAACCATGAAAAACGAGAAAATTTTCAATATTGAGGCTACGATTTATACCACTAAAGAATCACACAAAGGCATCATTATTGGAAAAGGCGGACAAATGCTGAAAAAAATATCGACTACGAGTAGGCAGGATATGGAAAAAATGTTAGGTGAAAAGGTAAATTTAAAAATATGGGTTAAAGTAAAAGAAGATTGGCAGGAGAAAGACTCAATTGTAAAAAAATTTAAACTGTAAAATATTGATAGAATATTGATATCTGCATATCAAAATTTTGATATCTTTTTTGAAAAAAAGCAATAATGAAAAGATGAGTTTTGGGCAAAATAACAAAAGAAAAATGTAAGGGAGTGAACAAAATGATGAAAGATATCGCATGGAATGCTTTTAAAAATACAGGAGATATCAAGATGTATCTTGAATTTAAGGAAATTAAAAATTTAGAAGAAAAAAATAAGGGAAGTTAAAATGAAGCAAATAAAATTAAATGGAATTATTTTAGTGGAAAATAATATGGGCGATTTTGATAAAATGCTTACCATTTTAACGCCAAATTTAGGCAAAATTGGGTGCAGTGCAAGAGGTGCGAGAAGACCGAAAAGTCTTCTACTTGCAGGTACTCAATTTTTGTGTTTTGGAGAATATATGTTATTTAAAAGTGGGGAAACGTATTCGATGAATTCGTGTGAGACGATTGAAATGTTTTATAACATTCGAACGGATTTGGATAAATTGACGTATGCGACGTATTTGACAAAAATTATCAATGATGTGACGACAGAAAATCAGAATTCGTACAATACGCTGAAGTTGTTTTTGAATACGTTGTATGCCATTTCGGAAACGGATAAAGATTTGGATTTTATGACGAGTGTGTTTAAGTTAAGGTTGCTCAAAATTATTGGTTTTGCACCGAATATTCGAGAATGTGTTTCTTGCCAAACGAAGGAAAATATGACGCATTTTAGTTTTCAAGATAATGGTTTCAAATGTAAAGCCTGTGCTAAGCAAGATACAGGTGCAATTGAAGTTTCGGAAGCCACGCAAAATGCGATAAAATATATTATGGTTGCAGACCCAAAAAAAATATTTTCTTTTCAATTATCTGAGAAATGTGCGAAAGAATTGGAATTGGTGGCGAATATTTATTTGAATGAGAAGTTGGAGAAGGAATATAAGTTGGAGAAATTTTTTTGATTTTTAGGAAAAATGATACAAATTTGAAAATTTATGATATAATGCTATAGAAGGAGAAATATTGGTTTTTCCGATTGAAGAATAAGCCGAGAATCGCAAGAGGAAAAAAAGTTTGTCAGGATGTTTGTTTCAATATGCTAATCCAGATTTAATGAAAAAGGAAGAAAATGCATTGCAAAAATGAAAATTATCGGATAGAAACATTGGATAAAAAATTGAATAATTTAATAGAGAAATAAAAGAATTTGATAGGAGGAAAACATATGAACGAAATAAAAATAGGAAAAGTATATCGTCATTTTAAGGGAAATTATTATTTTGTGGAGAATGTTGCATTGGATTCAGAAACACAGGAGAGAATTGTTGTTTATAAACCAATTTATGATAGACAGGATTCGAAGATTTGGGTAAGGCGCGAGAAAATGTTTTTAGAAGAAATCGATCAAACAAGACCAGATAATATTACAGGTCAAAAATATAGATTTGAATTGGTAGAAGATTTGGAAAAAGATTATACAAAATTAAGTTAGATCTTCGAGCGAAGCGAGTTAGAGATAACTTAGTTCGCATTTCAAAATGCGAACTTCCAAAAATCGAAAGGAGAAACTATGATAGATATTAAATTTTTAAGAGAAAATCCAGAAATTGTGAAAGAAAATATTAAAAAGAAATTCCAAATGCATAAATTGGATTTGGTTGACGAAGTGATTGAACTTGACCAAAAATCAAGAGAATTAATTGTCAAAGGAGATGAACTGCGTAGCCAGCGAAATAATTTTAGTAAAGAAATTGGAAATTTTATGCGTGAAGGCAAAAAAGAAGAAGCAGAAAGTATGAAAGCCAAAGTCAATGCGATTAATGAGGAACTTTTGGAAAATGAGAAGTTGGAGGCAGAATATAGCCAAAAAGTTACGGAAATTATGATGAAAATTCCGAATATCATGCATGAATCTGTTCCAGTAGGAAAAGATGATAGTCAGAATGTAGAAGTCCAAAAATATGGTGAGCCACTTGTGCCAGACTATGAAATTCCTTATCATGCAGAAATTATGGAAAATTTATCTGGTTTGGATTTGGATTCTGCGCGTCGTGTGGCAGGAAATGGATTTTATTATTTAATGGGGGATATTGCAAGATTGCATTCTGCCATTATTACTTACGCACGTGATTTTATGATTGATAAAGGTTTTACGTATTGTGTTCCACCGTTTATGATTCGTAGTGATGTGGTAACTGGTGTGATGAGTTTTGAAGAAATGGACGCAATGATGTATAAAATCGAAGGCGAAGATTTGTATTTGATTGGCACAAGTGAGCATTCCATGATTGGAAAATTTAAAGGACAAATTTTGAAAAAAGAAGAATTACCATATACGATGACTTCGTATTCTCCTTGTTTTCGTAAGGAAAAAGGTGCGCACGGCATTGAGGAAAGAGGCGTTTATCGAATTCACCAATTTGAGAAACAGGAAATGATTGTTGTGTGCGAGCCAGAGCAAAGTTATGAATGGTATAATAAAATGTGGCAATTTACGGTGGAATTGTTTCGTAGCTTGGAGATTCCAGTTAGAACATTGGAATGTTGTAGTGGCGATTTGGCGGATTTGAAGGCAAAAAGTGTCGATGTGGAGGCGTGGAGTCCAAGACAGCAAAAATATTTTGAAGTAGGAAGTTGTTCGAATTTGACAGATGCGCAAAGTAGACGTTTGGGAATTCGTGTTAAAGGCGAAAAAGGAAATTATTTTCCGCATACGCTGAATAATACGGTTGTTGCGCCACCAAGAAT
Source organism: uncultured Clostridia bacterium (assembly GCA_947426305.1). Lineage (GTDB taxonomy): Bacteria > Bacillota > Clostridia > TANB77 > CAG-508 > Scatovivens. Next base: position 9,074 of record CANEDP010000023.1, read on the forward strand.
GTTAATTGCATTTTTAGAAAATCATTATAACCAAGACGGAAGTGTTGATATTCCAGAAGTTTTATGGAAATATATGGGCGGAAAGAAGAAATTGGAGCCGAAAATAAAATAAGAAAGGCAAGAAAAAATGATTATCAAAAATCCAAAATTTGAAATATCAGCCGTTGGACCAAAGCAATATCCGAAGGGAGAGTTGCCAGAAATTGTGCTTGTGGGAAAATCGAATGTCGGCAAATCGTCGTTTATTAATACTATGCTAGGCAGAAAAAATTTGGCAAGAACAAGTAATACGCCAGGTAAAACGAGGCAAATTAATTTTTATAATGTTGATGATTTATTCTATTTTGTAGATTTGCCAGGGTATGGTTTTAGCAAAATGTCGAAACAGGAAAAAGTGATTTCTGGAAAATACATTGAAGAATATTTAGAAAAACGAGAAAATATAGCATTAGTTGTTCATTTGCTAGATATTCGACATCAGCCAACCGAAGATGATAGACTGATGTATGATTATATTTTGCGAAGCAATTTACCGTTTATGGTGGTTACCAATAAGGCAGATAAAATTGCGGTTACAAAGGTAGATACAGAAGTTGAACGTATCAAACAAATTCTTGGCATTTCTTATAGCACTATTTTGCCATTTTCGTCCGAGCGAAAAATCTATACAGAAAAAATTTGGCAAGAAATTGAAAAAATTCTTGTATAAGGAAAAAGTATTTGGCATAAAATAGTAGCGGTGATTAGATTGGAAGAAGATTTTATCAAAGAAATGAAAGTAATGGACAGGAAAAGTGTCAATACGTATCAAGAATTAATGAATAATATTGAGAAAGTGCAAAAAAATTTGGCAAGTGATTACAATAATTTACAGTTTATTGAAGATAAGAATTTAGTGGATTATTACACATATCGTATCAAAGCAGAAGAGGCGAAATATGATTATTTAATTCAAGAGGCGAAAAAAGTGGAATCGGGTACGTATTTGTAAGAGAAGAGGAAAAATGGAGAAAAAATTTAATTTAGGGCTTGTATTAGGTAGGTTTCAACATTTGCATAATGGGCATAGGGAAATTGTTGATATTTCGAGAAAATTATGCCAAAAAACATTGATTTTGATTGGCTCTTGTCAAGAATCTGGAACGCTTAGAAATCCGTTTGAATTTGAAACTAGAAAAAAAGTTATTAGCAGAGTTTATCAAGAAAACGATGTTCTAATTGGTGGTTTGCACGATTTGACGAATGAAAATGATATAAGTTTTGAATGGGGAAAATACATATTAGAGAATGTAGAAAAAATGTATGGAACTAAGCCCGATTTGATGATTTACGGAAAAGACGAATCGCGCAAAGGTTGGTTTTCGAACGAAGATAGTCAAAATTTTTCGGAAATGATTGTCGCAAGAAATAAAATCCAAATTTCGGCAACGGAATTAAGAGAATGTCTTGTGCAAAATGATAAAGAAAGATGGAAACAATATGTGCCAGAAGAAATTTGGGACATGTATGGTGTTTTGAGAGAGGAATTGTTGAAGTTGGAGTGCTATCATGAGTAGAATACGAAGGAGAAATGAATGAAACAGGAAATTGCCATGAAGTATAATCGAAGAATCTATCCAGTATATAAGGGAATTGGTTGGGATCCATTGTTTTATTCTGCGATTATATTTTTATTTTTGACACAAGTAAAAGGAATAGAAGCCTCAAAAGTATTATATGCAGAATCTGCATGTTCACTATTTGGGCTAATGTTGCAAATGCCAGTTACGATTTTAATTGAAAAACTCGGAAGCAGAAAGTCATTGATAGCGGGAAATATTTTAGTCACAATTCAAATTAGTATGATGCTTTTGGCCAATGAGTTTTTCATTTTATTAATTGCTTATTTTATATTAGCTTTAGGAACTGCTATGAAAGACGTTTGCGAATCTGCTGTTTTGTACGATGCCACCAAAGCCTGCCAAGGCAAGAATTCATTGGGAAGGATTGATGCAAAAGGATCATCTGCCAGTTATATTTTGCAAGCCATTACTTCTATTTTGGCAGGATATTTATTTGTCGTAAATCCGTATATTCCGCTTATATTATCTAGTTTGTGCTCTTTGCTAGCTGTGATAATTGCTTGCCGATTTGAAGAAATAGAAGAAAAAAAGGTGAGAACGAACTTGCTAGAAATGCTACAAGATGGCAAAGAAGGATTAAAATTTATTTTGAAATCTCAAAGATTAAAAGCCTTGTTGCTTTTTACATCACTATTTGTTGGTGTACTGATGATGATTTCGTCTTACGAAAAAAGTTTGCTAAAAGATTTGCAAGTAGCGCCACAATATTTTGGTATTATTTTTGCGTTGCTCAGTTTGGTGCAAAGTTTTTCTGTACAATATCAAGATAAAATACATAACACATTTAAAAATAAAGCTTTGGCTTTTTTATCGCTTCCAATTTTTGTTTCGTTTATCCTAATTGGAATGATTGTAAAATTGGAAATAAATCGTATAGTAGTAATAATTGTTGTTTTTGCTATGTTTTCGGTTCAGCATTTTTTAAGAGCACCATACTGGGTGCTAGAAAATAAATATTTGACCAATTTTACCAATTCGGATATTCGTGTGAAAATTTTATCGATTAGTAAAATTACGAAACGAATTTCCAGAATGTTAATGACATTTGTAGCAGGCTTATTACTAGAATATTATATGACGAGTCAGGCGTATTTGATAATAGGAATTGTGGGGTTGGTTATCATGTTATTGGTATTAAATTATATGAAAAAAAGGGTTGGACTCAATCCAGAAGAATATGAGAAAAAAGATATAGAATATGATAAATTATAGGGGCGATTACCAATCGCCCCTACATTATTCTTCAATTGAATTTTCGCTAAAATCATATTTTCTTGAATAATCATACGTATCTCGGTTTGATAAGAAAACCTCTGAACGATTTTGTTTCAAAAATTCAATGATTTCATAAACATTAATCCAAATCTCATTTGGACTGTCAACTTGAGATTCATCAAAAATCAGTTGCATTCCAAAATGTAAATGCGGAATATTTACATTGTTGACATTTTCATTTCTGCTGTATCCAGTCATGCCCAGATATCCAATTACATCACCTGCTTTGACAGTTGTACCTTCCGAAATGCCTAAAGCATATGGATGGTCTTTACGAAGATGCGCGTAATAATAATATCTTTGTGTATCAAAACTGCGAATTCCAATTCGCCATCCACCATATTGATTCCAACCAATATTTTCGACAATGCCAGATTCCACAGCAACAACTGGTGTTCCAATACTTCCCATTAAATCATTTCCTAAATGTGTCCTTTTGAAACCATATGACCTCGAATTGCCAAAATCATCATAGTGAGTAAAATGATAATTTTTAGCAATTGGCAAGAATGTTTTGAGTCCATATTGGGTTTCCCAAATGCTAGAGCCATTCTTGCTAGGAGTTTCTATTTGGTAATTGCCAATAAAACCTCGCAAAACAGCAGAAAAACTTCTGTAATAATAATCATAATATTTCATATTTTGTGTTAATTCTTCCATTGTTTTTCCGCTTTTTAAAGCATCAGTCAAGGCATCTAAATCACTTTGTTTAAAATGCTTAAAATTATTTCCATTTTTGCACGCTAAATAGGCCAAAAGTTCAATCCAATTATAAGTAATTTCTTCGTGATTTTGATGAGACAGGATATCTAATTTCGAAGTTGCCTGAAGTGCTTCGCAAGAAACATTAAAATCCACCCATTTTATAATATCTTTTTCTTCCGAATCATCACTTTTGGCAAGAGAAGAAAAACATAGAATCGAAGTAAATAAAGCAATTAATAGAAGCAAGCCAAAAAAGAATTTTCGATTGATTTTAAAAGTATGAATGAACACGACAAAACACCTCAAAAAAGTATATGAACTTCTAAGAAAATTTAGTACCGTAAAAGAAACACTTGCCAATTATTTTCTAAAATGGTATAATAAAAACAGCTGAAATAAAAAAATAGGAGGAACGCCCAATGATACGACATTTAAGAAGATTTGTAAGTCATTTAACAGGAAAAAAGAAATATCTATTTTTTGTGATATTACTATTAATTTGCATTGTTGCTTTAAGTTTAGGAATCTATAGCCAATTTTTTTACAAATATTCTGATACCGATCCTCTTATGATAGGAATTAACATCGGAGCAAAGAAAACAGCGGAAGAATATGCTTTCCTAGAGAGTAATTTTAATGAATTATTTACCAATTCTCTCAAAGTAAATAGTGAAGAAATCAATGTAGATAAATTAGAAGACGAGGAAGAATTGGTATATACAGTCTACAATCTTGTCAACCAAGACGAAACCTACTACAATGTAGATGCCCAAATTCCAACGATTAATATTGATTCAGAAACAACGCGAAAAATCAATGCCGAAATAAAAAACGAATACTACAATAAAGCTAATTCAATCATGAGACAAACCCAAGGAAATACGATTTATAAGGTTTCTTACGCAGGATTTGTCAATTCTGATTATTTGTCATTAGTCATCAAAAGTATATTGAAAGAAGAGGGAAAATCCGAAAAAGTATCGATAAAAACTTATACTTACAGTATGGCAAACCAAAGATTGGTAACGCTAGAAGATTTGATTGAATTAAAAGGAACGACTAATGAAATTGTTCAAAAGAGCATTAACGACGAAATCAAAACGGCTTATGAAAATGCTCAAATTATTGCTAGTGAATATGGTCAACTTTACAAAAGAGATTTAACGAATGAAATGTACAAAATAGAATCTTCAAATGTATATTTTTTAACAGATGATGGCTATGTATATATCGTGTATCCTTATGGAAACGAGGATTATACTAATGAAATGGACATTGTGATTTTCTAAAATTTAAGGAGGAATCAAGTTGAAAAAAATAGCAATTTTTGGAATATTCATTTTACTAATGATAACATTTATAAATCCCATTTTCGCTACAGAACAAACGTCTGCTCCAGAAACTGAAACTGCTGAAAATGCAGAAGAATCAAGCACTACCAGTATTCAAGTGACAGCGCGTATTTTAGAAGCAGGTGAGCCTAAGCAAGTTCAAACAGGTTCTGTTATGGATACAGTACAAGAAGTCAAAATAGAGATTTTAGAGGGAGTCTATGAGGACGAGGAATTTACCACCAATTATAATTTATCATACGACATAGACGGCAAGATTTTAGGTTATGAATTAGAAGTAGGAGACAAAGTAATTGTTCAAATTGTAGAAGATGAAAATGGAAATGTTGCTGTTACGGTACAAGAATTAAGTAGAAATGGTTACATTATTTTGATGATGATATTATTCTTAGGAAGTATTGTACTAGTCGGCGGAAAACAAGGGATAAAGGCAATTATGGGACTCATTGTAACCATTCTTGCAGTATATTTTATTTTAATCAAAGGAATTTATGCAGGACATAACGCCATTTTAACAACGTTATTGACCACGATGATGATTATAGGATTTACATTTGTGATTATTGGCGGATTTAGCAAAAAGATTTTGGCAGCGGCTTTGGGAACTTTGGGTGGAATTATTTCAAGTGGAATTGTTGCTGTGATTTTTGCGCATTTAGCAAAACTTTCAGGCGCTGGGGAAGAGGCAATCCAATTAAGTATGAACATAACCACAGTAAACTTTAATTTTAGAGCGCTAATTTTTGCAGGAATTGTCATTGCAGCATTAGGAGCGTGTATGGATGTTGGAATGTCAATTGCATCTAGTTTGGACGAGATTAAAAATAAGACAAAAGATATTTCATGGAAAGAATTATTCAAAAGTGGTATGAACATTGGAAAAGATGTTATTGGAACCATGACAAATACCTTAATTTTAGCCTATGTTGGTGGGGCACTGACTTTGATATTATTGTTTCTAGCGTGCGATATGGGAATGAATGAAATTTTAAATAAAGAAACGATTGCACAAGAAGTCATTTCAGCTATTGCGGGAAGTATGGGGGTTGTGTTTACTGTTCCGATTACGGCGCTCATTTATTCTGTGCTAAATCGTAGGAAAACTGCCTATAAAACGATATCAGATAATAAATTAGATGGAAATCGAAGTCTAAAATTGTAGAAAAATGTCGAAATAAAGCGATGAAAAATGCTTGTAAAGTTGAAATTTACAGAGTATAATGTAAATTATGGTAACTGTTAGATTAAACTGAAATTTGAAAGGAGGCAATTGCCTATGAAAAATAGTCGGGAATCTACAAACGAAAAACAAGGAGACGTGGAATTTGTAAGGGAAAAGATAGCGTCTATTCGTTTTGAAAGTGAGCAACACCTATTGGGTGAAGCAAGGGAACTTATGGAAGAATATCCTTCAACAATTGGCAAACCAATTATTGAAGAAGCTTTAAAACATGGTGGTGTAGTTAAAGTAAAAGTCATTTGCTTACCATCGGACAGAAACATAAAGCCTTACTTGACTGAAGCAGGGACTATTGTTGTAAATCGTTAAAAATGGGCTTGCTATTGCAAGCCCATTTTTAAATTTCTAAAATATTTTTTGCTCTTTTAACATCTTCTTGTGTCGCCGTGCGAACGCCTTCTAATTCATATTTTAATCCTAACTCAGCCCATTTAAACTTTCCAAGGTCATGATAAGGTAAAATTTCGACCTTTTTTACGGTTTTTAAAGAAGCAATAAAATCTTTTAATGCGAGCAAGTCCATTTCATCGTCTGTAATTTCTGGAACCAAGACTTGTCTAATCCACATCGGAATATCATGTTGACTTAAAAATTTTGCAAAATTTAAGGTGTTTGTATTTGGTAAACCAGTTAAATCAATGCATTTTTCATTATTGATATGTTTAATATCCAATAAAACTAAATCAGTGTAGGTTAAAAGTTCTTTCAAAGTTTCAGAAATTGGAAAATTACCTGAAGTATCTAACGCTGTATGAATTTTCATTTCTTTTAATTTCTTAAAAAGTTCTGTCACAAATGGCATTTGAAGCAAAGGCTCTCCACCAGAAACGGTAACTCCACCATGCGAAGTATTCATATAAGGTTTAAGACGCATGACTTTTTCAATCACCTCATCAATCGAATATTCTGCTCCACCAGAAATGTTCCAAGTATCTCGATTATGACAATATTTACATTTTAACGGACAGCCTTGCATAAATATCACAAAGCGAATGCCTGGTCCATCGACTGTTCCAAATGATTCGAATGAATGAATTCTACCTTTCATTTCCATTTTTATTAGTTCCCTTCTAAAAAATATGTAGGGGCAGGTCAAGACCTGCCCAAAATATCATTATAATGCTTCATGAATTGTTCGATTAATAACATCCAACTGTTGCTCGCGCGTCAATTTTGTAAAGTTTACCGCATAACCAGAAACACGAATCGTAAGTTGAGGATATTTCTCAGGATGTTCCATGGCATCTTCCAACAAACTTCTGTCAAATACATTGACATTGATGTGATGACTGTGTTGTACAAAATAGCCATCTAACAAGGCAACCAAGTTATTAATACGAGTTTGCTCATCTTTTCCTAATGTTTTTGGGGTAACAGCAAAGGTATAAGAAATACCATCTTCTGCGTGTTTGTAAGGTAATTTGGCAATTGTATTTAGGACAGATACTGCACCATGGGTATCACGACCGTGAATTGGGTTAGCGCCAGGACCGAATGGAGCTCCAGCACGTCTGCCATCTGGTGTACTTCCAGTTGCTTTTCCATAAACAACATTGGAAGTAATCGTTAAAATGGACATAGTTGGCTTTGCATTTCGGTACGTTTTTTGGCTACGCAATTTTGCCATAAATTTTTTGACAATTTCAACAGCAATGCTATCGACTCTATCATCATCATTTCCATATTTTGGAAAATCGCCTTCGATTTCGTAATCAACAGCAAGCCCTGTATTATCACGAATGACTTTTACTTTGGCGTATTTCATGGCTGAGAAAGAGTCAGCAACAATCGAAAGTCCTGCAATTCCACAAGCCATGGTACGAAGAATTTCTCTGTCATGAAGTGACATAGCTAAACTTTCGTAACAATATTTATCATGCATATAATGAATGATGTTTAATGCTTCAATATAGGTTTTAGCAACCCAATCCATCATGGTATCAAATTTTTGCCATACTTCGTCGTAATCTAAATATTCAGAAGAAACTGGCTCAAATTTGGCCGTGATTTGTTTGCCAGAAACTTCATCGCGTCCACCATTGATGGCGTATAATAGTGTTTTGGCAAGGTTAGCACGAGCGCCGAAAAATTGCATTTGTTTACCAATGCGCATCGCAGAAACGCAACATGCGATTCCATAATCATCGCCCCAATATTCACGCATTAAATCGTCGTTTTCGTATTGAATCGAGCTTGTTTCAATCGATAATTTTGCAGCATAATCTTTAAAACCTTGTGGTAAATTATTTGACCAAAGAATGGTTAAATTTGGCTCTGGTGCAGGACCTAAAGTTTCAAGGGTATGCAATACACGGAAGGAATTTTTCGTCACTAAAGTACGACCATCAATTCCTTGACCGGCGATACTTTCTGTAACCCAAACTGGGTCTCCACTAAATAATTGGTCATATTCTGGTGTACGCAAGAAACGAATCATACGTAGTTTCATGACAAAGTGATCCATGATTTCTTGGGCTTCTTCTTCAGTAATTACATTGTTTGCTAAATCTCTTTCAAAATAAATATCTAAGAAAGTAGAAACACGACCAATACTCATAGCAGCACCATTTTGTTGTTTGGTAGTTCCTAAATAAGCAAAATATAGCCATTGAACGGCTTCTTTGGCGTTAGAAGCAGGCATTGAAATGTCAAAACCATATTTTTGAGCCATAACTTTTAACTCTTCTAGTGCTTGAATTTGGTCATAAATTTCTTCACGTTCGCGAATAATATCAGATGTAAAATCGCTTGAAATCGCTTCAGAGAATTGTTGTTTTTTCTCATCGATTAAAGCATCGACACCATAAAGTGCAACACGACGGAAATCGCCGATGATACGTCCACGACCGTATCCGTCAGGTAAACCAGTAATTAAGTGAGAACTACGAGCTGCACGAATTTCTGGCGTGTAAGCTGTGAAAACACCGTCATTGTGCGTACGACGATAGTTGTGGTAAATGTTTTCAAGTTCTTCAGATACTTTTGTATTATAAGCTTCACAAGATTTTTCGACAATTCGAATACCACCATTTGGCATGATAGCACGTTTTAAAGGTTTTTCAGTTTGAAGACCAACAATTTGCTCTAAATCTTTGTTGATATAACCTGCTTCGTGGCTTGAAATGGTTGAAGCAATGTCATTTGAGATTTCTAAGACACCACCATTTTCCTTTTCTTTTTTATATAAATCTAAAACAGTATCCCATAATTTTTGCGTCTTTTCCGTTGCATCTGCAAGGAAAGAAGAATCGCCTTCATAGGGAGTATAATTCATTTGAATAAAATTTCTTACATTAATTTCTTGAGACCAGTCTCCTTCTTGAAAATCTTTCCATTGTTCAAATTTCATATTTTTTTCCTCCTTAAAATATTTTTCCTTAAAAAAATAAAATTATAACGAGAAAATATTATCATAAAAAGGAAAATATGACAACCAAAAAATGGAAAAAATTTATAAAAAATCTTAAAATATGTTGTAAAATTATTCAAAAAAATGTATAATACAAAAATATGGTTCACAAAAAAGGAGAAATAAATGAAATTACTGAAGAGAATGATTATTTTACTAATTGTCATAGCAATTGCTGTAGCAGGTTTTTTTATCAAACAAGGATATGACTTATATAGCCAAGCAATTCAAAAAATGAGTATAGAAGATAAAATCCAGCAGATCAAAGCAAACGAAAACTATTCAACTTATGAGGAATTGCCAAAAGATTACATAAATGCTGTCATTGCTGTGGAGGATAAACGATTCTTTAAGCATTGTGGCATTGATTTTATCAGCATTACGAGAGCCATTTTAATTGACATCAAAGAAATGGATTTCAAAGAAGGTGGAAGCACGATTACACAACAATTAGCTAAAAATGTTTATTTTACCCAAGAAAAGAAGTTTACCAGAAAAATTGCAGAAGTATTTATGGCAATGGAGTTTGAGAAAAATTGCTCAAAAGAAGAAATTTTCGAGATGTATGTCAATACTTCGTATTTTGGAGATGGCTATTATTGTGTAAAAGATGCTTCGCAAGGCTATTTTGATAAATTGCCAATGAATATGAATTTGTATGAATGCACATTGCTAGCAGGAATTCCAAATGCACCTTCTGTTTATGCGCCAACTAAAAATCCAGAACTTGCCAGACAACGTCAAGGACAAGTTGTCAGAAAAATGATCAAACAAGGATATTTGTCAAAAGAAGAGGCTAGTAAAATTATTTTGGTAAATGAATAAAACGTCAATTTTAAAATATATTAAAAAAGAGGGATAAAAAATGATGAATATTTTATTAATAACGATTGGGTTTATTCTGCTTGTAAAAGGAGCAGATTATTTAGTAGATGGGGCGAGCAGCATCGCTAAAAGATTTCACATACCAGAAATTATTATCGGACTTACGATTGTTGCTGTAGGAACATCGATGCCAGAACTTGTTGTAAGCGTAACTTCTGCGCTTCAGGGACATTCTGATATTGCAGTCGGAAATATCATTGGTAGCAATATTGCCAATATGTTTTTGATTCTTGGAATTTGTTCGATTATCAAACCATTGGAATTTAAAAAACAAAGCCGATTGATTGAAAATCCATTAACTTTGTGTTTAACGATTCTTTTGTTTTTCTTATGCAATAATGGAGGTTCTGAAAATGCACATTTAATTACGAAAAATGAAGGAATTTTGTTGTTAGGATTATGTGTTTTGTACATCGTTTATAATATCATTATGGCGAAAAAGGGAGAACAGTTTGACTTAGAAGCAGGAGAAAAAATACCAGAAAATGCAGAAACATCTGGTATTTTAAAATCAATTTTTAATGTAATAATCGGAATTATTGGCTTGAAATTTGGTGGCGATTTTGTGGTCGATGGCTGTGTTGCTATTGCAACAGCGTTTGGAATTAGTGAAGAATTAATTAGTTTGACGATTGTGGCAGTTAGCACAAGTTTGCCAGAATTAATTACTTCTATCACAGCGACTCGCAAAGGTGAAACAGATATGGCGATTGGTAATATTTTAGGTTCACAAATATTTAATATCTTGTTAATCATTGGTACATCAGCATTTTTGTGCCCAATCAATTATGCAACAAGTTACAACAAATACATGATTGTATTAATTATGGGAACTGCCATGTTAAGTCTATTTCCATTTGTTGGTGAGAAAAACAAAATGACAAGGGGAAATGGTATTCCGTTTGTGTTTATTTATGCGCTGTATATTGTGAGTTTAGTAATGTTTCGATAAATTATTCGAAAAAATCGTGTGAATTTTCTAAATCATTATTTTCATAAAAGCTTAAATTGTTCTGGTTATCAAGTGTTGCTAAAAAGATTTGTTCTGGTTTCTCAAAGCCTTGAGAAACCAATTGCTTTTGAAGCCACATTTCATCATGACCAGAATTTTTTAAGTTTTCATACAAAATTCTTCCGTCCAAAATCAAATTTACATTGATTGTAGCTGGGGAAGGAGTCATATTAAAATCACTAGGAGTTGTAGGACGATTTTCACTTTTTGGCAAAAAGCTAATTTTTCCATTTGATTCCAAAATAGCAGTTTTCACATCAGACAAATTGAAATAGCCATTTACACGGCATTGTACTAAAAATTCATTCAGATCTAGTTTAGCTGTTTTAAAATTTTTTCGATACAATTTTCCATTGTCCATCAAAATCAAAGAATTCCCATAAATAAAGCGACGAGCCTTCAGCGATTTTGTGCACACCAAAGAAATCACAATCGCAATAATGGCATATACAATCATTGCCACAAGTGGTTGCATATAATCCGATTCTAAAGCAGTTGCCATCTCAGCAGCAATCGAACCAATGGTAATTCCAATAATATAATCAAACATACTCAGTTGCGACATTTCCTTATTTCCCATTAACTTCGTCAAAACAAACAACACAATTTCCGAAACAACTGACAAAACAACAACCTTCAAAATATCTTGCATAACAAAATCCTCCTATGTAATAAAGGGAAAGGCTGGAAAGTCAAGAAAACCAGCCGTTGGTTTCTTGTGAGAAGAGATGTTTGAAGAGAAGGCGAGTAGCCGTCTCTTCAAGTTGTTTACTGCTTTTTAATTTTTGGTTTCGACACCAAAGAAGCGATATATCCGGAAGAAAATCGCAGCAGCAATTCCACCGCTAGCTGCCTTAATTCCACCAGTAAACGCGCCAATTAATCCCGTATTTTTCAATTCTTCAATAGCGCCTTTTGAAAGTGTATTACCAAAACCAGTCAAAGGAACTGTTGCACCGCAGCCACCCCAATTAATTAAATATTTATACCAACCTAAACCGCCTAAAATGGCACCAATTGTTACATAGGTAACTAAAATACGAGCAGGTGTGAGTTTTGTTTTATCAATTAAAATTTGACCAATAATACAGATAATGCCACCTAAAATAAAGGCTTTTAAAACCATCATCCAATCCATATTGTTTCCTCCTTTCGAAAAATTAAGATTGCAAATCCGTAGGAAATTGTGCTTCAATACTTACTGCATGAGCAATTCCAGGGATACTTTCTCCTTGCTGAGAAGTAGTTGAGTTCATTAATGCACCAGTTGGCATAAGAAGAATTTTTTTGTATTTTCCTTCTTTAAACATATGGGAAATATACCCACAAAATACGCTGGCGCTACAACCACAACCAGAACCACCAGCATGAGTGTCTTGAGCATCTTTATCAAAGATGAGAACACCGCAGTCGTTATAGTTGGCACGAATATTGTAGCCTTTGGAATCCATTAAATCAATTAAAATATCTTTTCCGATATGACCTAAATCGCCTGTGAAAATGGCATCGTAGTAACTTGGTTTTCTGCCAGTATCCTTAAAATGGCATAATAAAGTATCTTGTGCGGCGCCTGCCATAGCAGCTCCCATATTGTTTGCATCTTTGATTCCCATGTCGACAATTTTTCCAGGTGTAAGGGCTGTAATATAAGGACCTTCGCCATCTTTGGAAAGGACGGCAGAACCACTTCCAGTTACAGTCCACTGACTTGATGGAGTGCGTTGATTTCCTAGTTCTAATGGAAAACGAAATTGCTTTTCGGCACTACAGAAATGGCTAGATGCAGCACAAACAACATTGGTTGCAAAGTCTCCATCAATGGTTATAGAACCAAGGGTTAATGCTTCGCCAAAAGTGGAACAAGCTCCAAAAATTCCGAAAAAAGGAAGATTGGATTCGCGTAAACCAAAAGATGAAGAAATGCATTGGTTGAGTAAATCTCCAGCAAAGCAAAAGTCAATTGCGCTTGAAGCAATTTTGGATTTGGCAATTGCCATATTGACCGTTTCTTTGATAATTTTGCTTTCTGCTTTTTCCCAACTGTTTTCGCCCCAAAATTCGTCTTCTAAACATTGGTCAAAATAGGCATTTAATGGACCATCTTTTTCTTTGGGACCGACAATGCAGGCTGTTGATAAAATGTTGACTGGTTTTGATAAAACATAAGTTTGATTTCCAATTTTTTTCATAATCATTTTCCTTTCTGAAATTTTAATATGTTGATATACGGCCGATATGAGCATCGACCGCTATTGAATTAAATTAATGTGATGGATTGAGTGTTAAAAATTAAATAGATAATTCCAACAATAATACTGCTTGAAATTCCATAAACTAAAACAGGACCCGCTACGGTAAACATTTTTGCACCAACGCCCATAACATAGCCTTCGGATTTATATTCCATGGCAGGAGATACAATTGAGTTTGCAAATCCTGTGATGGGAATTAAAGAACCTGCTCCAGCGAATTTTCCAATTTTATTAAAGAGATTAAGAGCGGTTAAAAAGGCACTAATAAAAATTAAAATGATAGAAACAATGGTGTAAGAAAGTGTTTCGTCAATTCCACGTGTTTTGCAAATTTCAAAAATGATTTGACCGATGGCACAAATGAGTCCGCCAACCCAAAAGCTATTGAAACAGTTTTTTAAGATAGGAGAATTGGGTGTTTTTTGGTCAACATATTGCTGATATTCTTCTTTGCTATTAATTTGTTTCATAATAACTCCTTTCTTATATAAATAGGACTACATATTGTCGATATCTTCTGCGGTTTGTTCTTGGAAAGGTTCTATTTTAAATGAGATATCTAAGTCTACCATATATTCTGTAATTTTGTTTCCGCTAATGGTAGCACGTTGTTCTAAAACAACAACATTGTTTAAATTATTAATTGTTTTTGAAGCTTCATCAATGGTTTTTACAATTGCATCCTTCCATGAAATATTTGAATAACCTGTAACTTTGATATGTTTTTCTGAATTCATAATATCCTCCTTCATAAATAAATATTGTAATCTTAGATTTTCCCAAAAAAATAAAAAATATGCATAAAATCCCATCAAAATATAGATTAAAATAAATGTATGAATTAGAAGATGTTGGGACAAAATATAAATATTTAAAGACTACGGAAACAATTGTTTAAGACAAAAAAATACAAAATATTACAAAAATATTACAGAAACATTATATTTGTATTACATTTTTTGATTTCTATTGACTTTTTTTATGATTATCGATATAAAATACTTATATAATGTAAATTTAATCTAAGGAGAAAATAATGCAAAGCTGTTTAGGAATTTTTATAGAAGAAAATATAATTAAATATGCCAAATTGCATAAAGAAAAAGATACTGTAAAAGTTGAATCTTATAACATTGCATTTTATGAGAATAATTTGGAAGAAACATTAAGGAAGATTATTAGTGAAACGTATAGCTACAAAGTGCCAATCAGTATTAATATATCAAATGAAATTTATAACACATTTGAAGTTTCTTCTTTATTAAATAAGCAAGATACAAAAAAAGCAGTTAATATTGAATATGAGATGTTGTGTAATGAAAAAGGATATAATAAAGCTTCATTAGAACATAATTATCTTATAAGTACACCAAAAGAGAATCCAGAAGTGCAAAAAGTTCTAAGTATCATAGCAAACAAAAATGAAATTTCCAAAAGAACGATGGCATTAGATGGAAATCGAATTGAAACCATAACACCAATTACGACCAGTATAACGAATTTGGTTGATAATGATGGAAGAGAAAACATTGCAATAGTAAATATAGAAGAAAAAACACAAATTACGATCATGGTCGATGGGCAAATTTATCGAATTGATGTACTAGAAGATGGAATGGGAAGAATCCTAGAGAATATTAACAAAAGAGAAAATTCTTATGCAAAATCCTATGAAGCTTGCAAAAATATGACAATTTATACAAAAAACTCATCCGAATTATATGCTGAAACAAATGATTATGTTGATATGGCAACATCGGTATTGATAAAAATAATAACACATTTAAGACAAACGATTAGTGATATGTTCTCAAGTATTGATAAAATCTATGTTACTGGCTTAGGAACTTGCATTAATAATATTGATTTACTATTCCAAGAATATATACCATCTGCGAAATGTGAAATTTTAAAACCATATTTCTTAAATACTTCTTCACTTCAATTACCAATTAAAGAATATATTGAAGTGAATTCTGCAATTGCTTTAGCATTAGATGGGTTAGGAATGGTTGATAAAGAAGTTAATTTTGCAAAATCAGCAAAATCAGCAAATGGAAAAGCAAAATTAAGCTCTGTAATGAACCAAGAAATTAGTATTGATACAATCAGAGAATTTTTTGTGACTTTAGGTGATAAAATCAGAAATGATTTTACAGTTCCATTTTCAAGTTCAGAAAAGTTATTAGCAAGAGGTGCGGTAGCCTGTATCATGGTTGCGATTGTGTTTAGTGCTTTTAGTTTGGTAATATCTCGTCAGTTAGATGCGAAAACACAAGAAGTTGAAGTGGCTATTGCAAAAACAAATACAGAATTAAATAAATTAAATACTGATATAAAAACAATTTCATCAAGAAGTACAACCTATGAAGAGTTAACGGAAGAAATTACCAATGCACCAGAAGAGGATGTGACAAATCAAACTCCGCAACGAGTGATTGGAAAAGATTCGATACCAAACTTACTAAATAGAATTATGTATGTCATACCAAAGAAGGTAAAATTAAATTCTATTAAAAATACAACCGCAAACCAGATTGAAATCAATGCGGAAGCAGAAAAATAGGAAAAATG
>CANEDP010000024.1 GCA_947426305.1 uncultured Clostridia bacterium
ATGGCGGAAAAACAATAACGCCCAAAGCAGGATTTAGTGGTGAAATTGATATAACTAATCAAAATGCAGGAAATCACAAATTAAGAATTGAAGAAATTTCACGATTTGGAACAGTAATAACTTCGGCGGAAACAACAATTAAGATAGTTAATCAAAACTATGAAGGAAAAATGAATATAGAAATGCCGACCAACCTGCAAACACTAACACGTCCGAATGAAAACAAACTCAAAATCCAAGGCTGGGCAGTTTCAAACGATAGTAACGCAACCATGCGAGTCTTATTAGATGGAAATGTAATCATTAATAATTTAACAAGATTTGCAAGAGGAGATGTAGATACGCTAGTATCACCATCCTATGGCGGAAAAACAATAACGCCCAAAGCAGGATTTAGTGGTGAAATTGATATAACCAATCAAAGTGTTGGAAATCACAAATTAAGAATTGAGGAAGTCTCGCGATTTGGAATGGTGATAACTTCGAGTGAAATTACAGTTTGTGTAACCAATCAAAAATATCAAGGAACTATGAATTTAGAAAAACCAACTAATGGGCAGATTTTGATAAAGCAGGAAGTAAACAAAATCAATTTGCAAGGTTGGGCTGTTTCAAATGACAGTCATGCAAACGTAAGAGCCTTGATAGATGGAAATGTAGTTGCTAATTATTTGACTAGAGTTTCAAGACTGGATGTTGACAATTTAGTTTCACCTTCCTATGGTGGAACCGGAGCGACTCCAAAGGCGGGATTTCAGTTGGGAGTCGATATTAGCAATCAGAATGTAGGAAATCATAAGCTAAGAGTCGAGCAACTTTCGAGATTTGGAGATTTAATTTGTGCTTTTGAGATTAATTTTCCTATCATGAATCAGCTGTATCAGGGCGAAATGTGTATTGATACACCAACTTTTCAACAAATTTATCAGCAAGGGGAAAATATGGCAATTGGTGGTTGGGCTGTGGCAAATGATGAAAATGCACGAATCGAAATCTACATTGACAATGTGTGGAAAGCTACAGCAGACCGATATTACAGGGCAGATATTGTTTATTATATGAGTAAATATGGGAGCAAAACCAGTCTTGCAGGCTTTGGAAAAATGATAAATACTTCTGGAATGACGGCAGGTACGCATACTTTGACAGTTTATGAAAAATCGCGTTATGGAGATATTATTGGTGGTGTGGAGCGAAAATTTGTTATACAAGCAAAGGTTACAGTAAATAAGAATCCATCGAATAATACGACTACGCTACCAATCAACCCTACGATACCAAATTATCAAACGAATGGAACGAAAGGAATTGATGTATCACAATTCCAAGGTTCAATTAATTGGCAAAGAGTGGCAAGTAGTGGAGTTAAATTTGCTATGATAAGAATTGGCTATCGAGGTTATGGAACAGGTGGATTAGCAGAGGATACGAGATTTAAGACTAATTTTTCAAATGCTGTAGCAAGTGGTATGAAGGTTGGTGTCTATTTTTATTCGGCAGCAGTCAATAGCGCAGAAGCAAAGAAAGATGCCGAATATGTAGTAAATCTGCTAAAAAAATACGGTTATCAAAATCAAGTTTCTATGCCAATTGCGTTAGATTTGGAATTAGTTTCAGGAGTAAATACAAGAGATAGGAATGTAAGCAAGAGCGTACGAACTAGCATTGCTAATACATTTAGCAGTACAATTGCAAGTTATGGCTATACGCCTATGTTATACGCTTGCAAATCATTTTTGAATGACAACATGAATGCTTCGCAGATTTCATGCGATGTTTGGGTGGC
The DNA here is from genome assembly GCA_947426305.1 of uncultured Clostridia bacterium. GTDB lineage: Bacteria > Bacillota > Clostridia > TANB77 > CAG-508 > Scatovivens. The sequence goes on from CANEDP010000024.1 coordinate 1,787, forward strand.
TCAATATAATTCCCAATGTACCTATCAAGGTAAATATACGATGTGGCAATATAGTAGTTCAGGCAAGGTTTCTGGTATTAATGGAAATGTGGATTGTAATATGTGTTATAAAAATTATTAAAAATTTTCGAAAAAGTATTGCAAATATTGGAAAAATGTGATAAAATATAAGAAGTTAAGTAAAAAGGAGAGATTGAAATGAATAAATTAAGTAAAATAATTAGTGTAATCGTATTAATGATTGTAATGATATCGATGTCAGCAGTTGTTAATGCTGCAACAAATGATGATGTAATTTCTTATGTTACAATGGCTCATACCATTAATGGAAGAACATTCCAATTGGACAAAGCACAACGTCAGAGTTTAACCCAATATTTGAAAGAAAATCCAGTAACCAATAGTGAGGCAGATGAAATTATTGCTAAATTAAATGAAGCAAAAATCAAACTAGAGCAAACTGGTGCAACAAATGCATCACAAGTAAGTGAGAGCGTAAGAGCAGAAGTGGTATCTTTAGTAAAATCAGCGGGAGAAATTGCAGGTTTAGATGTACAAGTTGATATTACAAAAGAATTTGTTACTATTAAAACATTAGATGGAAAAAAGACAATTGTGAAAGCAATTTCTTATACCAAATATCTTTCTGATGAAAAAGTAACTCCTAATGCGGGTACTAACAACTCAGGTGCAACAAACAATAATTCAGGTTCATCTACTTCAAATAAGACAGGAAACAAACTTGTGTATACAGGAAATGATGGTTCAGTTGCAATCAAAACAATCGTAGCAATCGTTGCCGTTGCTAGTGTAGGGTTAGGCATTCGAAAGATATATGCAAAATAAATATAGAAAAGAAGTTTTAAAAGCAACTATATTTTATGTAATAGTTGCTTTTTTGATTGTTATAGTAATCTGTATGATATCGATAAAAATTGGAAAAGAAAAATTTCTAATGGCAACCGATCTTGTCGATATGATAACGATTGATACTGAGAAGTTACAAGAAGAACCAATTCCACCAGTTTTAGAGAATTTTGAAGAAGAAACGGAAGATGAAAATTTTTCTGTTTTGCTCAATCCGCCAGATTATGGAGTGCAGTATGCTACGTTGAAAATTCCAAGCATTGGGACTGATTTGCCAATCTATTATGGAAAAACATTGGATTTGTTAAAAAAAGGAATTGGTCATGATAATGATTCGTATTTTCCTGGAGAAGGCGGAAGCATTGTGCTAATGGGGCATAATTATGGCAAATTTTTGCGAAAATTGCCACAGGCAAAAATCGGAGATGAAATTCAAATTTCAACCAATTATGGGGAATTTACTTACCAAATTTATGATACTCAAATTGTAAATGAATACGATACAGACAAAGTGCCAATTACTGACAAGGAAGAAATTTTGATGATTTATACATGTTGGCCAATCAACAATGTTGGTTATGCGACGGAAAGATATGTAGTTTATAGCAAAGTAATGTAAGGAGAAAAATATGAAAATCGTAAAAGGAATCATAAATAGTATTTTGGCTTTTTTGCTATGTGTCAGCTTTGTAGCAGGCTTTATCGTGGTTTTGCTGTCGAATACGGTCTTGAACGAAAAATACGTTTTGGCACAATTGGCGAAAAATCAATTTTATGAAAAAGTGGAAACTGATTTGAAAAATGGATTTGAAGAATATCAGTATCAATCAGGATTTCCAGAAACGGTGTTTGAAAATTTGTGCTCGCGTGAGATGATTGAAGAAGATATTAATCATGTGGTAAATTATTGGTATCAGGGTACGGAATTGATGAATCATTCTACAGATGTGGAATTGGAAATTAAAGCCAATATTGAGCAATATTTGAGAGAGAATGCTATTGATGTAACGGAAAAACAAGAAAAAAATATTCAGGATTTTCAAAAAATCATTGTGCAAGTGTATGAAAATAAAGTAGGAATTGTATCGAATTATAGCAAACAAATTGCAAATGGAATAAAGCAGATAAAAGAAGTGGTTGAGATTGCTAGCAGAGTTTTGATAGGAGCGTTTATGGCAATATTAATCATAATGTTATTGATTAATATAAAAGACTTTATAGCATTTGTCAGTACACTTGGAGCAAGTTTGTTAGCTTCAGGAATTTTGTTGGGATTTGTGAAATTTGTGATTGAAAAAAATATTGATATTCATCATATTTTGATATTTACACAATCTTTGAGCGATTTGGCAAAAGAGATGATGTATGATGTTTTGAATAAAATTGGTTGGACAGGAATTTCACTAAGCATAGTGGGAATTGTGTCGATTGTTGTAAGTAATTGTCGAAAAATGTATAAAAAAGAAAGGGAAGAATAACATCTTCCCTTTGAAATTGTTTATGAATTTGTTTTCTTATAATTAATAATAGGTTCTTCGTCATCGAATTTGTAATGTGAATTATAAGAGTTATCTGAGATTGGTTCATTTTCTGAACTAGTATCATCTGACACAGATGAATTTTTTTTCTTTGGCGTTGTTTCATTAATATTGATTCCATTGGTAAACTTTGCAAAATTGTAAAATTTAATTTTTTGTTTTTCTTTATATTTTGACTCCAAGAAATCAACTTTTGCTTTCCCAACTACCATTTTTCCTTTCAAATCTTTCGTTTTATACACAATTGTTTTGAAAGCAAGTGCTTGAACTTCTCCAGATTTGATATTTTCTTTCCAGTCCCATTTGATTGATTTGTAAGAATTACTATATTCTATTTTGCTAATATCATAATCATTAATAAATTTCCATTCACGGTGGTCACCAAATTCTCTTGACCAAAAGTCGTTATCTTCTGGTGTATTATTTCCAAAGGCAACTTTTGTGGTACTATTGGCTAAAATGGTCTTTTTAAAAGCCTCATCTCCAAGTTGCGATAAATTTTGTGCCGATACAATTGCTCCCACACGATATTTTCGATATAAAGTAAAGATGTCTTCTGTTGCTTTACATACGAAAGGTGAAAATTCATCAACATACAAGAAATGTGGAATTCTTGTTTTTTCAATGCCCGGTCTTGACAAAACAGAATGTTGCATCAAAAGCAAAATGAATAATCCAAAAGCTTTATGAACACTAGCGCCTAAATCACCACGACGTGTACATACAAGAACAATTTCACCATTTTTTAATACGTTATCGTAATTGATATTGTTTTTCTGATTGCATAAAATATTTCGAACCCCTGGATAACGTAGCAAATTTTCCAATTGGGCAGAGGCTGCCTGAAGATTTTTTGCAGTGGTTTCTCGGCCAACTGCATTTCGATAAAATGTTTTTTCAAAATAACCAATTTGAATCGCATATTTATCGGCTAATTCTGGAATTTGTTTCATTTGCTCAGACATTTCTTCAATCAAATCGAAATTGCTAAGTAATTTAAGTAAATCATCCAAGGTAGGAATCATATTGTTATGTAAAATTGGATAAACTTCTTTTAGCATAATGGTTAAATTTTCAACGGCTTGTGTTACAATATTTTGGTTAAAGGCTATATTGGCTCCAGCATAAGCTTGATTATATTCTAAATTTGAATCATACATTCTTTTCAAAATAGAAGAAATCGAAATAGCAGATTTCATAGGATCTTTAAATGCGAATGGATTTAAACCGATTGAATTAGCATTGCTTGGGTCAATGGTGTGGTATTTCAACCCAAAATTATCAGCCACTTCTGTGATATGAGAAAGCGATTCGTAATCTGGTGCCAAATAAGTAATTCCTAAATCTTTATAAACAGAGTTTTCAGCAGCGTAAGAAAAGGTTAATTTGGACACATAAGCTTTATAAATTTTTTCTTTACTAGCAATGGGAGTTAGCATATTTAATGTAAAATGTTCATTTAGATAGTCATTGGCATAGGGACAATTTAAGTTGGCAATTCCGGTACGTAAGGCAGTAAAACCAAGTTCTTTTGAGGCTTCTTTTAAGAAATATTTCTTTTCTAAGTCTCTTGCAATCATTGGCTCGAAAATCATAGAAGTCTTTCCAGAACCAGAATTTCCTACAACCAACATGGATTCATATCTTCTTGTTTCAGGAATTTTGATGACTTTTGAATCTTTGCTGTCTTTACAAAGAATCATTTCACAAGTATAAGGTCCTGTTCCTTCTTTGTTGTTGGATAAATCAATTCCTTGGTAATCGAAGATGGAATCTTTGATATCTTTAATGTCATTAACTTTTATATAGAAATATTTAAATAATGGATAAAATGTACAAACTGGTACATACCAAGCAAATGCTGAAAATGCTGGTTTAATTAAATCCATAAAATTACTAATGACATAGCTATAATTTGGAACGGAAAATAATAATAACCAACCCATTTGGTTCACCCATTGAACTACCATGGATACAACAACTAAATATAATACCATCGTATATAAATAAAGAAACGATAATTTTATATTAGAGTGTGTTACAAATTTTGAGGCATACGAAAAATAAAACGCAAAAACAGGGCAAGCCAAAGCTAAAGTATATTGTATGGGTCCCCAATAAGACACAGAAATGCCTGAGAATCCAATAAATAGAATTTCTACTACTCGATCAATTACAATATAAATCGAAATTAGTGTCAAAATATAAGTTGCAAAGGTATTTCGATCGGTTTTTAACATCTTCAAAAATTTGTCAATATATTTCACAAGTTTCACCACTTTCTAATTTTTTACTCATTATACATATATACTTATATTATCTAACAAAATTGAAAAAAAAGCAAGAGGATTTGGCAAAAAAGATAGTATTTTAATAAAAAATTATTTATAATCATGTCTTAAATTAATTTTTTGGGAATATTTATAAAAAGGTATTGAAAGATTGAAAGAAAAACCATATAATTAGGATAGCTTTTCTAAGTAGAGTGGGTTAGAGATATCTTAAGTATAGTATTTTTGTAAGAAATATTATCTACATTATAAAAAACAAAAGTAGAAAGGGAAAACAATGTCAAAAAATAAAAAAGAAGGATTTATGCAAGGTGTTCTTGCATTAATGTGTTCACAAGTGATTATCAAAATATTAGGCTTAATTTATAGTATGTATTTGACCAATCGCGAAGGCTTTGGCGATAACGGAAATGCGATTTATATGAGTGGTTACCAAGTGTATGCATTGCTTCTTACGCTTTCGTCCATTGGTGTGCCCAATGCAATTGCCAAATTAGTTTCGGAAAAATTAGCTCTTCGGAGACCGAAAAGGAGCAGACCGAATTTTTAAAATAGCCTTTGTTGCTTTTGCTTGCATTGGATTTTTAGGAACATTATTGCTTTATTTAGGAGCAGGCATGATTGCCAATTATTGGCTACAAATTCCAGAAGCAGAATATACGTTAATGACACTCTCTCCAGCAATTTTCTTTGTATCGATTTCATCTGTGATTCGAGGCTATTTTAATGGAAGACAAAAGATGTCTGCTACTGCCAAATCGCAAACGGTTGAGCAAGTTTTTAAAACAACTTTGACCATTATCATTGTAGAAATCGTAGCAATTTGCACGAACGTAAATACGGAAATTATGGCAGCAGGAGCTAATTTAGCAACTACTTTTGCCACATTCTTAAGTTTTTCGTATATTTTTACTTTATATAAAATGAATCGAAAAGAAGAATATAAAAGCATAGAAGAACGTAAAAAGCCGACTTCAAAAGAAAGTGCAAAATCCATTATTAAAAAAATTCTGGCAGTTTCGATTCCGATTTCGCTAAGTTCCTTAATTTCAGCAATCAACAAAAATATTGATTCGGTTACCGTAGTCAGAATTTTAAAACCATTGATTGGTGAAGCAACCGCAAAAGCCAAATATGGAATTTTAAGTTCCAAAGTGGATATTTTAACCTCCATGCCACTTGCCTTTAATATTGCATTTGCAACTGCTTTAGTACCAAGCATTTCTGGTGCTAGAGTCAAAAACGATACAGAAACCATTAACAAACGATTGCGTTTATCTTTATTAATTACGATATTAATTGGACTTCCATGCACATTTGGTATGTTTATTTATGCAAGACAAATCTTAGAATTGCTTTTCCCCAATGCAAGTTCTGGTGGAACATTACTTGCCATTTCAGCATTTACGGTCATTTTCACGTCACTTGCGCAAACGATCAATGGTGCTTTGCAAGGATTGGGAAAAATAAAAGTGCCAGCCATAGCCTTAGGTTGTGGTGTCTTTGTGAAATTTATTGCTAATTTGTTGCTAATTCCAATCGAAGGAATTTACGAAAATGGGGCAGCGATTGGTTCCGTGCTTTGCCATATGGTATCTTTTACGATTGTGTATCGTGTTTTGAAGAGAACGATTCAATTGGATTTTAGTGTTAGTGGTTTAATCGTAAAACCATTAGTTGTAACTGTGATGATGTCAGTTATTTCGTATGCGATTTATCAAGGAAGTCTCATACTAGGGATGTCTGGAACAGTAGCAACGATTATCGGAATTGCTATGGCGGTTATTGTATATGCAATATTTGTTATTTTATTTAAGATTTTGTCAAAAGAAGATATTGAAATGTTGCCAAATGGAGAAAAAATGTATCGAATTTTGCAGAAAATGAAAATTTATCGTTAATGATAAAATACTTAGAAATAGCAATTAATCAACTTTTTAAAACTTGAAAGTATAGAAAAATAAATAAAAAAATAAAATAATTTAAAAAAAAGAAGGATTTTGACTAACTTTGGCGAATAAAATGATTAGTAGAGCAAAATCTACGGAACTTAAAAACTATTAGGAGGTAAATTAAATGAACAAAGCTGAATTAATCGCAGCAGTAGCTGCAAAAACAGGGGCAACAAAAAAAAGTGCTGAGGAGGCAGTTAACGCATTCACAGATGTAGTTACTGAAACACTAAAAAAAGGAGACAAAGTTCAATTAGTTGGATTTGGTTCTTTCGAAGTTATCAAAAGAGCAGCTAGAAAAGGAAGAAACCCACAAACAAAAGAAGAAATTAAAATACCAGCATCTAAAGCTCCAAAATTCAAACCAGGTAAAGCTTTAAAAGATATCGTTAATAAAAAATAATTTTAATATAAAATAAACCAAAATCCAACTAAAATCTTAGTTGGATTTTTTATGCGAATTATCTATTTTAAGTCATGATTTTAAAAAATGAGAGAAAAATGACTAAAATTCATATAAAATCGATGCAAGATGGCAAATTTTGCGTTTTAGCAATATAAAAAAACATGACATCAGGAAAATGAATTTTAAAAAGGCGCATTAGAATGCCCCAGATGACACTTTTAAAAGATAAGTAGACATAAATCATTGCAGAAACATAAAATCGCTAAAAATCAATTTTAGAGCCCTTTACGATGAGATTAAAATGTGCTACACATGGATTTACTAAAAATTTTTAAGAAAAGATTGACTTTTGTACTAAAAAATAATATAATATAAAAAATAAATAATTACGTTGAAAAAGAGAAAATAAATCATCCATTATTCAAAGTGAGTTTAGGAGAGTGGAAACTAAGCAATAATCGATTTATTTTGGAACTTTGGAGTAAATTTTTTTGTGAAAGTGGATATTTTTAGGAAAATATCAATTAGGGTGGAACCGCGGAAGATAACTTCGTCCCTATCATTGTTTTTTATGATAGGAGATGGAGTTTTTTGTTTTCTATTTCAAGGGGGGAAAACAAAATGAATAGTGATAGATTTTCTAATAGAATAGATGAAATCGAAGAGATTGGTATTTTATCGGATTTAGTTTGTAAAGAATATAATTTGGGAGATTATATTGATACTAACATTATTGAAATTGGTTACGAAGATTTTAATGCAATTATAACGGCTTCATCTGGTAAATATTTTATGAAAGTTTTTAGAAATTCTCGAGATGATGCAGAAGTAAGGAATGTTATTGAGAGAGCTTATGTTGCAGAACAAAATAATGTTAATTCGCCTAAAATATATAAAAATTCAAATAATGATATAATTACAAATATTAATTATGGAAATTCAAGATTTAGGCTAGCTATGATGGAATATATAGAGGGTAGTAATTTTTTTGAATTGGGAAGAAAAGCAACAATTAACGAATTGAAACAAATTGCTGATTTGGGAAGTAGCTTGAATAAAATTGAGTATCAACCTAATTTTATTTATGATAGTTGGGCTATAACAAGTTTTACCGAAGAATTTGAAAGCAAGAAACAATATATTAGTGAAGAACATTTAAAGCTTATTCAGCCTATTTATGATAAATTCAAAGGATTTGATTATTCTTCTTTACCGAAGTCGTTTGTTCATGGAGATATTACTCAAATAAATTTAATGAAAGATAAAAATCAAAAGTTTTGGATAGTTGATTTTTCAGTAGCAAATTATATAGCAAGATTAACTGAGATCATAATAATATGTAATAATTTTGCCGTCATTCCAGGAAATAAGCAAGAATCGGAAGAAAGAATAAAGATAGCTTTTGAACAATGGGCAAAAGGAGTAAATGCCACAAATTTAGAAAGAAAATCATTTCAAATGTTATATGATGTTGCAAATGCTATTTATTTAGTTAATCCGTCTTATGAAATAGCTATGGAAAATGATTCAGAAGAAAATAGAATGTTTTTTGAATTAGGAAAATTTGGATTATCGTTAGATGTTGATATGAATAAAGAAAAAGAATTGAATGAGAGATAATTATAATTTTATAGTATAATACTTGATAGGAGGTTAGATGAAAGATAACAAATTAGAAACAATTTCCAATCTTTTCGAAGGAAAAGAAATAAGAAGCATTTGGGATGTGCAAAAGCAGGAATATTATTTTAGTGTTGTGGATGTCATTGGTGCATTGACAGATAGCAATATTCCTAAAAGATATTGGACAGATTTGAAGAGAAAATTGACTGAAGAGAGTAGTCAGTTGTACGAAGATATCGTACAACTAAAAATGAAATCTCGGTAAAGACGGGAAAAAATATTTAACAGACACCTTAGACACGCAAGGAATTTTCAGATTAATCGAATCAGTTCCAAGTGCAAAAGCAGAACCTTTTAAATTATGGCTTGCTCAAATGGGAAAAGAGCGAATTGATGAAGTTTTTGATCCCGAAATTGCGATTAATCGAGCAATCGATTATTATAGAAATAGGGGATATAGCGATCAGTGGATTGAGACAAGGCTAAAAGGTATTTTAGATCGCAAAAAGTTAACAGATGTATGGAAAGAAAATGGTATTCAGCAAAATTATGAATATGCTATATTAACAAATGAAATTTATCAAAGTTGGTCAGGAATGAAGGCAAGTGAATATAAAGAGCATAAAAATATTAGGAAAGAATCTTTGCGAGATAATATGACAGATATCGAAGTGGCTTTAACAGATTTGGGCGAAATTGCGACTAGAGAATTGGCAAAAGAACGTAGACCGCGTGGCTTAAAAGCTAATCGAGAAGTGGCACAAATGGGCGGACATACGGCAAAAGTTGCGCGAGAAGATTTAGAAAAGAATTTAGGAAAAACAGTTATTAGTCATTCAAATAGTTTAGATTATCAATATTTAGAGTCGTCAGATGAAAAAATATTGGAAGAAGGAAAAACAATGATTTAATCATAAAATTTGAAAGGAGATAAAAATATGGTAGAATCAATGGAAAAAATTGTGAATTTATGTAAGGCAAGAGGATATGTATATCCAGGTTCAGAGATTTATGGAGGTTTGGCAAATACTTGGGATTATGGCCCTTTAGGTGTAGAACTTAAAAATAATGTAAAAAATGCTTGGAGAAAAAAATTCATTCAAGAACAACCCAATATCGTAGGCCTAGATGCAGCTATTTTAATGAACCCAGAAACATGGGTGGCTTCTGGTCATGTTGGTGGATTTAGTGACCCATTAATTGATTGCAAAGAATGCAAAACAAGGCACAGAGCCGACAAATTAATCGAAGAATGGGCACATACACAAGGCAAAGACATGATTGCAGACGGAATGAGCGATGAAGAAATGATAAAATTTATTACAAATAACCAAATTCCATGCCCAAATTGTGAAAAAACAAATTTTACAGATATTCGAAAATTCAACCTAATGTTCAAAACCTTTCAAGGTGTAACGGAAGATTCCAAAGCAGAAATTTATTTGCGCCCAGAAACAGCACAGGGAATTTTTGTAGATTTTAAAAATGTATTAAGAACTTCTCGAAAAAAAATGCCAATGGGAATTGCCCAAATTGGAAAAGCATTTCGAAATGAAATTACGCCAGGAAATTTTACATTCCGAACACGTGAATTTGAGCAAATGGAATTAGAGTTTTTTTGCGAGCCAGGAACCGATTTAGAATGGCACAAATATTGGAAAGAATATTGCGAAAATTGGTTGCTAAATTTAGGGATTCAAAAGGAAAATATGCGTTTGCGTGACCATTCACCAGAAGAATTGGTATTTTATAGCAAAGCAACAACTGATATTGAATTTGCCTTTCCATTTGGTTGGGGCGAATTATGGGGAATTGCAGACAGAACCGATTATGATTTGTCACAACATATGAATCATTCGAAACAAGATTTATCTTATCAAGACCCAGAAAACAACAAAAAATATGTGCCATATGTTATCGAGCCATCTTTAGGAGCAGACCGAGTGGTGTTGGCGTTTTTGTGCAATGCTTATGAAGAACAAGAAATTGCTGAGGGGGATACAAGAACTGTTTTGCATTTGCATCCTGCTTTGGCGCCTTATAAAGTTGCTGTTTTGCCGTTGTCCAAAAAATTGAGTGAAAAAGCAGAGAAAATTTATGCTGATTTAGCCAAACATTTCATGTGTGATTATGATGAAGCAGGTTCTATTGGAAAACGCTACAGAAGAGAAGATGAAATCGGAACCCCATATTGTGTAACAGTTGATTTTGAAACAGAAACCGATGGCTGTGTAACTGTTCGTGACAGAGATTCCATGGAACAAATTCGTATCAAAATTGAAGATGTGGCAAAATACGTAGAAGAAAAATTAACATTTTAACCCATAAGAGTATGGTGTCCTGTGCCCCAACACAAATGTTATACAAATTTCATATAATATATGGGTGATAGGATATGTTTAAAATTATAAAAGAATTATGCGAAGACGCAAAAAATATACAAAAAAAAGACCCAGCGGCGAAAAGTATGTTAGAAGTTGTGCTATTATATCCAGGATTTCATGTTTTGCTGTTTTATCGATTGGCACATTTTCTTTATCGCAAAAGATTGGTATTTTTGGCAAGACTGGTTTCACAAATGGGACGATTTTTCACAGGAATTGAAATTCATCCTGGAGCCAAAATTGGGCGAAGACTTTTTATTGATCATGGTATGGGAATTGTGATTGGTGAGACCACGAAAATTGGCGATGATTGCACGATTTATCATCAAGTAACTTTAGGCGGAACAGGAAAAGATTGCTTCAAAAGACATCCAACATTGGGGAACAATGTAATGGTGGGAGCAGGAACGAAAATTTTAGGACCAATCGAAATTGGGGATAATGTTAAAATTGGTGCAGGAAGCATTGTTCTAAAACCAATACCATCGAATTGTACAGCAGTTGGTGTGCCGATTAATAAGATGATTGAACATGAAGATATAAGATGAAAGTGCGAGAAATCGCACTTTTTATGTTGACAATAATAGTGAAATCTGATATACTAAAAATATCAAAATTTTAGGAGGTTTTACTATGAGATGTAAAATTACAAGGCGAAAAGAAAAGGTTCGGTCAAAAGTAAATCGAACACTGTTTAAAGAGTTGGAAAAACTCAATCCCAAAAGAAACTTTTCAATGAATGACGATGAAATTCATGTAGACACAGATGAATTGTGGAAATTGAATCTGCCAGAAAATTGTGAGATTCGTTTAGGGAAGAATGAAGCAGAGGTTAAAAAATTTGGATTTGATTGGATAGTTGTGGAATATCAAAAACAGAGACTTGAGATTTATAGCTGGTAGTGAGTTTCTTGGTAAAACTGGGAGTTTGTCGGTAATTAAAGACAGACTCCTTTTTATTTTATCAAAATTACTATTGAAAAATAAAATCAATTGTGATATAGATAAGATAGAAATTGTTAAAAATTACAAAAATAAAAAATAAATTTTTGAAAATAATAAAAAGGAGAAAATAGATGAAAATAGGAATTGTTGGACTTCCAAATGTTGGAAAAAGTACATTGTTTAATAGTATCACAAAGGCTGGCGCAGAATGTGCGAATTATCCGTTTTGTACGATTGAGCCAAATGTTGGTGTGGTTGCTGTGCCAGATGAGAGAATTGAGACATTGGCACAAATTTATAAACCACAAAAAGTAACCAATGCAATTGTTGAATTTGTAGATATTGCAGGACTTGTTAAAGGTGCAAGTAAAGGCGAAGGTTTGGGCAACAAGTTTTTGTCTCATATTCGTGAGACAGATAGTATTGTGCAAGTGGTTCGCTGTTTTGAAAATTCCAATATCGTCCATGTAGATGGAAATGTCGAACCGATAAGAGATATTGAAACCATAAATTTTGAATTAATTTTTGCGGATTTGGAAACAATAGATAAGAGACTCGAAAAAGCAAGAAAAATGCTGAAATCTGACAAAAAATATCAATTTGAAATTGACACATTAGAAAAAGTAAAACAAGCCTTAGAAGCAGGAAAATGTGCTAGAACATTAGAATATTCAGACGAAGAACTTGAAGTCATGAAAGATTCTTTTTTACTTACCATGAAACCAGTTTTGTATGTTGCTAATATTGATGAGAGTGAAATTGAGAATCCAGAGGCAAACGAAAACGTGAAAAAAGTCAAAGAATATGCCAAACAAGAAGGCGCAGAAGTGATTTGCTTGTGTGTAAAGATTGAAGAAGAATTGAGTACATTAGAAAAAGAAGAAAAATTGGAAATGTTAGAGGCATTGGGCTTGGAAGAGTCTGGTTTAGATAAATTGATTAAAGCCAGTTACAAACTGTTAGGCTTGATTTCCTTTTTAACAGCAGGAGAACCTGAAGTTAGGGCTTGGACCATAAAAAATGGCACAAAAGCGCCTCAGGCGGCTGGAAAAATCCATTCTGATATTGAACGAGGATTTATCAAAGCAGAAGTGATTTCTTTTGAAGATTTTATGAAATCGAAAGGTTCGATGAATGAGGCAAGAGAAGCAGGATTAATTCGTTCAGAAGGAAAAGAATATGTGATGAAAGATGGAGATATTGTGCTTTTCAAATTTAATGTTTAGAAAAAATTTTTTGAAAAAAATGTAAAAAAAACTTGCATTAAATTTTTTATATGTTATAATAAATGTAAATTGAAAGTGAGGAGAGAAAATTATGTTTAAAAATGTAGAAAAAAGTAAAATTTTATTAAGTTTTGTAGCAATTGCCTTAATATTTGTTTTATTAAGTAGTAGTTATTCTTTTGCAACAGAAAACAATTCTGGAAATGGAATTACTACGATTACAGCCACAACAGATAATGAAAATTCAAATAATACAAGTAATACGAATACAGGAAATAATACAAGCAATACTAACACAAATAAAACTACCAATATTACATCTGTTGTTGGTAATAATTCAGTTAATAATACAAGCAATAATACAAGTGTATATAATAAAACAAATACAACGACCAATAGTTCAAACTTACCATATACAGGAACTAGTTCCAAAACAATTGTACTAGTTGTGCTATTTGCCATATCAGCAGTATATGCTTACAAAAAAGTAAGTGATTATAATGTTTAATAAAATGATATAATTTTGAAAATAAGGCGATCTGAGGTTTTTTAATTCAAAAACTAATCAGGTCGCATTTTTTAAGAAATGGAGTTTTTATGAAAAGTTTATTTAGTTATTTAATAGTAATGATAGCAATTCTTTATTGGGCATTTCGTGTGGTAGTTTCTTTATTATATTCGATGGGACAAGACTTTATTTGCCAACCATTCAATTCAACGATTGAAATTGCAATTTTGTTTTTAACCATACCAAGTATTATTTTTATTATTCGAAGAAATGTAATTGCTGCAACTTTATATTTTGGAATGTATGCAGCTTATTTTGGAACCATTTTGTTCCATAGCTTTGGAAATGTTTCAACTCAAACAGAAAGTTTAATGTTGACAGATGCAACCTCTATTATGCTTTCAGCACTTCGGAATTGTGATACCTTTTTTGGTGTTTGCAGATATTGTTATACAAAAAAGTAGATTTCACTCAGCAGATCGAGATACTGATTGGTATTATGAAAATGAAAAATATGACCGAAAATTTGATGAAAGAGCGGATCGAAATCAGTACAAAATTAAGTAAAGAGGAGATGTTTATGAGCCCAAAAGAAAGTAGCAATAAATATGGGATAACCGAAAAATATAAATCAAAATTAAGTTGGTTTTTTATTGTATTTTTAGTTATTTTTGTGGTATCTGCTTTTTATATACAATATGTTAAAAATTTGGTTTATCATAATGTATATACTAATATTACGGAAATTAGTGAGCAAACGGCAACGCAACTCAATTTGTCCATTAGTCAGCAGAAATATTTTGTTAAAATTATGGTGGATTCTATTAAAAACAACCAATTTAAAACAATTGATGATATTTTTCAAAGGTATCGTGGTGATTTGCAGAATTTTCATTTTACAAGGCTCGTTATATTAGACAAGCAAGGGAATGGTTTAACAAGTGATGGAATTGAAGTAAAAAAATATGCGGATATTGAAGAATTTTTTTCTCAAAAGGAAGATACTGTATATTTGTCAGAAAACAAACCTAGTACAGTTTCAGACAATCAAGTTAATATTTATTCGAAAACCTTTGATTTTTATGGAGAAGAAAAGGTATTGATGGCGACTGTCAATACAGAGGATTATCAAGATGTTTTATTAAGGCGATTATTTGGAAAAGGTGGCACTTATTTAATTAATCATTCAGGTGCTGTATTGATTGATTCGTTTGAAGAAATTAAACAAAATAACGTCAATTTATTTGATCAAATGAGAAATAATTATCAAAGTAATTTGCTACAAATTAATGAAATGGAAGCCAATATCCAACAAAACAAAGTAGGGACTTTTCATGTAATGAGAGAGGATGACATCTATTTTATTCATTATGAGAAATTAGGTATCAACGATTGGTATATTGTGACGATTTTATCCGATGACACCATTGCTAAGGAATTAATTAGGATTGTAACGATATCCATTAGCCTTTGTTTAGGTATTAATTTAATGATTATTTTCTTGTCGATTTATGTGACGATTTTAAATCAGAAGAAAAGTCATAGGATATTTCATGTGGCATTTATTGACCCAGTTACTTCATTGAGCAATGAAAAATATTTTAAAGAAAAAGCAACAGAGTATTTGAAAAATGAATTGAAAAACCAGTATATTATTACTGTAGACATCAACAAGTTTAAGGCTTTGAACAATATTTATGGTTATGATTTTTGCAATTGCATATTGGATCTTTTTGGTGAAAAATTGGTGAATATTTTGCCTAAAAACAGTATTACTTGCAGAATTTCAGCTGATGTATTTGGGGCAATATTTTCTTATGATGCCAATATTGAAACATTATTGAAAAAAATGCTTAAAGAAATTTCCAGTGTGAAAATAAACGATGAAGTGATTCATTTGAACCTATCCATTGGTGTGTATCCATTAAATAAGGAGGAGAAAGATATTAACAAAGCACTAGACAAAGCATCTATGGCTCGCTCTAAAATAAAAGGTTTGTATGACAATCATTATTATATATTTGATGAAATATTAGAAAATAAATTAATGGAAGAACAGGAAATCGAATCTTCTATGGAAGAAGCACTCGAGAATCAAGAATTTAAAGTAGTATATCAACCTAAAATATGGATTAAAAATGAAGAAGTAATGGGGGCTGAGGCACTTGTTCGATGGCATAAAAATGAAGAAACGATTCCGCCGAATCGATTTATTCCGCTGTTTGAGAGAAATAAATTTATCATAAAACTAGACTTGTATATTTTTGAGCAAGTTTGCAAAGATATTGTTTCTTGGAAGGAAACGTATGATTTTATTCCAACAATATCCATTAATTTGTCGAAAGCGCATTTTGAAAACGAAAATTTTATAGAAGAATATGTGAAAATTACAGATCAATATCATATAAACAGAAATCAAATTGACTTAGAAATTACAGAAAGTGCCACAGTTGACGAGAAAATAGATATTGTGAAAATTTTAAATCGAATTAAAGAACAAGGTTTTCTTATCTCAATTGACGATTTTGGTACAGGCTATTCATCGCTAAGTATGCTACAAAGTATGCCAATTGATATTATTAAAATTGATAAAGTATTTGTCGATAAAGCAGATTTGGCAAGTGATAAAAATATCATTAACTACATCATGATTCTTGCTAAACGCCTTGGAGTTGAAACCATTGTAGAAGGCATAGAAACGAAGGAACAAGCGGATTTTGCTAAGAAATTGGGCTGTGATATCATTCAAGGGTATTATTATTCGAAACCGATTTCGAGGGAGGAGTTTGAGGTGTACTTTAACTCAAATTGATATGAGATAGAAGAATTTGAAATATGAGAGATAAAATCATTATTACAAAAGGAGGTATTTATGAAACAAAAAGAAACCATATTTCCTATAGCCATTGGCACTTATGGTTTAGGGGCGTCCAGAAGTGAATCTTGGACGGTTGATAATCGTGAAGTTATTGTGAACGAACAAGAAATGAATGCTTTATTGTATTCCTATGGAAATGGTCAAAATTATCTTGAAACGAGTTATATCTATGCTGGTGGACAAACCATGAAATTTATTGCTGAATTTCTAAAAAGAGTGGATAGAAACAAGTTATTTATAACAGTAAAAATAGAGAATTTTGTGGAGAAAAGGGAAGATATAGAAAATCAGTTGGATCAGTATTTAAAAATTTTAGGAATTGAATATGCGGATAGTATTTTGCTACATACGCCAAAAGTCAGTAAAATACCGTTAGAAGATAGTTATGGTGAACTACAAAGATTGGTCGAAATAGGGAAAAGTAGAAATATTAGTGCTAGCAATTTGAATATCGAACAATTAAAAATGATAACGGAAACGCTAAATATAAATTTATTTAGTTTTGAGGGATTATATAATTTGGAGTGCAAACAAAATGAAGATGTTGGCATTTTAGATTATTGTAAAAAGCACAACATATTATTCGTTAATTATCAGCCATTTCGAAGAAATAGAACAGCTAACCATAATTATCCATTATTAATCAACTTAGCTGAAAAATACAAGAAAACGCAGAATCAGATCTTATTAAACTATTATGTAAAAGAAAAAAATATCATTCCCATTACGAAAGCCAATAAACCAGAGCATATCAAACAAAATCTAGCGGCTTTCGATTTTACGATGGAACAGGAAGATTATCAGCAATTAAATGAGTTTCGATGTGAAGCATTTGATAAGTTGGAAGTTGACTGGTTGGATAATGGTGGGATACCGATTTATAAATTTGCAAATCAGGTGGAGTGAGGATTGTTGCATAATTTTGTAAAATTTATTGAATAAGGAGAAAAAATGATGTTAGCCATTATTGAAAGAACAGAAAACATTGAAAATGAAAAGCCGTTTAATAATCGATATTATTTGACGCAGCATTATAAAGAGATATTGGAAGGATTGGATATATTATTATTTCCGATTATATCTGAAAAGAATTTAGAAAAAGTGTGCGAGTTATGTGATGGACTAATTGTAACTGGTAGTGCCAGTGATATTCATCCGAAGTATTATAAGGAAGAACCCTTACCAACAAAGACATATGAAATTGATGAATTTAAATTGGATAAAAAAGCAATTAAGTTGTTTTCTGATGCAGGTAAGCCAATTTTGGGAATATGTGGTGGGATTCAAGCTATTAATGTTTGTTTTGGTGGTAGTTTAAATCAACAAATTGAAAATCATGATTTGAAAAATGAGTTGCACGCGATTACAATAAAGGAAAATAGCTTTTTGCATAAAACTTATAACCAGAATAAAATAAATGTTAATTCCTTTCATCATCAATCTGTAAAAAAAGTGGCACAAGGTTTTTTCGTCACAGCATATGCGGAAGATGGAACAATTGAAGCCATTGAAAAAGATAATGTGATTGGAGTTCAGTGGCATCCTGAAGAAATGAATGATTTGAAATTTTTTGAGAATTTTGTTAAAATATTTTTGGAAAAATGAATGAATAGAAAAATATGTTGAAGTTTTAAGAAATAATAAAGGTGATTTTAAAAGTAATATATAAGGAAGTGAAAAAATGGAGCCCAATATAGGTAAAATGAACATCAACTGGTAAAGCCTGATTTTTGGAAAACTCCTCGAAAACATTTAAATATAAGCATTTTCGAAAAATGAGTTTTTACATATTTATGAAAAATAGGAGGAATTATTTGAAAAAAGATTTAATAAAAACAGAAATGATAGTGAAAGATAATATAGTAAATGTAATTAGAATTAATGGAAGTAATTACATATCTTTAACGGATTTAGCTAGATATGCTAATCCAGAAGAACCTAAAATTCCAATACAAACATGGATGAGAAATAAAAATGTTATTTCATTTTTAGGACTTTGGGAACAAATGTATAATCAAAATTTCAAAGGTATCGAATTCGAGACCTTTGAAAATGAAGCTGGAAAAAACAGTTTTTATTTATCACCACAAAAATGGATAAATTCAACAAATGCAATAGGAATTATTTCTAAATCAGGAAACAATGGTGGAACTTATGCTCATTCAGATATAGCATTTGAGTTTGCAAGTTGGTTAAGTCCAGAATTCAAACTTTATTTAATTCAAGAATTTGAAAGATTAAAGAAGAATGAGGCATACCAAAATCAAATTGAATGGCATGCAAATAGAATGTTGTCTAAAGTGAATTATTTAATACATACAGATTCAATAAAAAAGAATATCATACCAATATTATCTGATAAACAAAAAAACTATGTTTACGCAGAAGAAGCAGATGTATTAAATGTAGCTTTGTTTGGAATGACTGCTAAAGAGTGGAGAGAAAAACATCCTGATTTAACAAAGAATGGAAATATGAGAGATTATACAGATTTATTGCATTTAATTATTTTAAGTAATCTTGAAGCAAAAAATGCTGATTTAATAGCAAGTGGAGTACCACAAAAAGAAAGACTAATAATATTAAATCAATCAGCTAAAAATCAAGTAGAATTGCTAAAGAATAATAAAAATATTAAAGAGTTAGAGAAATTAGAGAATAATGTAAATAAACTAGAATTAAGAGATAAAAGTATTAAATAATTTTTATATGAACTTTAGATAGGAATAAATTAAAACAGAAAAAGAAAGAGATTTAAATGGAAGAAGATTTTTTAATTGAGTGTATAGAAAATGAAACAGAAAATAGTTATTATGATTTTAAAAAAGATATTTATGATTTCAGTATTCAAAAAAATAAAGAAGATTTTTTAGTAGATGTAATATCTTTTGCTAATAATCATTCAAAAGGTAATAAATATATTATTACAGGAGTTAAATTACATGAGGATAATTCTAGAACTTTGGATGGCATAACTGAATCAAAAATAAAAGATGGTGCCGATTATCAAAGCTTAGTAAATGATAATATAGAACCAAATGTTATTGTTGATTTTAAAATTGTAGATTATAACAGGAAAAAATTTGGTGTTTTAAGAGTTAATGATGAAAATAATAATCCACCGTATTTTTTGAGTAAACAATATGGCAGTTTACCAAAGGGATTTATAAAAATCAGAAAAGGTCAAAAAAACGAATTTGTAACTAGAAGAGATTTTGATTTATTTTATAATGAAAAAACAAATAATGAAATGAGTAATATTTGTTTGAAAGGAATAGTCAATAAAAATATTAGTGACACTTTTAAAATAGAAAGATTTCAAAATAAAATAGATTTTGAGAAATGCAAAAATAAAATATATGAATTATTTACAGAGATAAATGAAATTGAGCTGGAGAGAAGCTTAAAAAGCGGTTTAAAATTTGGAAGTGAATTGTATGTTGATCAAGAAGATATAGATATTATAAGAAAATATAGTCAAAAAAATAATATTATTTTAAAGGATGATTTCTTTGATATAGGTTATATCACTTTCTTTTCAATACTAAATAGCTCAACTAATTATTATGGGACTGAATCAGAAAAGAAAAAATATAAATTAATATGTGATTTATCTGAAATGATTTCTATTTTTGAAGGATATAAAAAATTTTATGATAGTATTGATAGAATTTCTTATACAGAGTTAGCAATACAAAATAAGGGAAGAAAATTTGATGAAGATATAGAAGTAACTCTAAAATTGAAGAAGGATAATCTGTTTAATTATAATGATTTTCCTATTCCATCAGAAGATATTATTGGAGATGTGATTGACGGAGAATTTATAGGAAAATATTTAGAGATAGAAAAAAATAGTGAAATCAATGAATATACTGGCAAATATATTCGTAATATACCATCAATACCAAGACCTATAAAATTACCAACTTGGGGTTATTCTGATCCTAGTTATGAATCATAATATATAGAATATTTTAAGGAATATGTAAAAAGCGTGGCAGATTATTGAAACAGATGATTATTATTTTTTAAAATATGAACAGAAGAATATAAAACCTAATGAAGTTATTTCACTACCATCAAAAATACTTTTAAGAAAGATACCAGAGGATATTGAGTATGAAATAAAAACGAAGTACAATCCTAATATACAAAAGGGAAAAATATTAAATAATAGTAAATAAGATTTTTAGGAAGTGATTTAAAATAGTAAACTGGAATATAGCGGCATATTTAAGGTTATCTAAAGAAGATAAGGATAATATAGAATCAAATAGTATATCAAATCAAAAAGTATTAATAGATAAATATATTAGTAATGAAAAAGATTTAGAACTAATAGATTATTATATCGATGATGGATATAGTGGAACAGATTTTAATAGACCTGGATTTAAAAAATTACTTGTTGATATTAAAGAGAAAGAAATAAATACTATAATTGTTAAAGATTTATCAAGATTAGGAAGAAATCATATTGAAGTAGATAATTATTTAGAAAATATATTTCCTACTTATAATATAAGATTTATATCAACTATAGAAAATATAGATAGTTATGAAAATCCAGAGTCTTTAGATAATTACATAGTACCTATCAAAAATTTAATGAATGATGCTTATGCAAAAGATATATCTAAAAAAGTAAAAAGTGTTTTAAAAACCAAAAAGGTTAATGGTGATTTTGTAGGCGCTTTTGCTCCATATGGATACAAAAAGAGTCCAGATGATAATCATAAATTGGTAAAAGATATGGAAGCATCATATTATGTTTTATTTATGTTTAATAGTATTTTAAAAGGCAAAACATCTGGCGAAATAGCAAATGAGTTAAATAAAAGAAATATTCTGACACCAGCAATGTATAAAAAAGAAAAGACATTGGGCAAATCTAGTTATGATATAAATGAAAAATGGGATGCAAAAATGATAAATAGAATACTAAAAAACAGAACGTATACAGGCGATTTAATTCAAGGAAAGAAGAAAGTTAAAAGTTATAGAAATCATAAATTTATTGATACTAATGAAGAAGACTGGATAATAACTAAAAATCATCATGAACCGATAATTTCGCAAGAAAAATTTAACAAAGTACAGAAATTTATAGAAAATAATAATGCTAGAATTAATAAAGACGGTAAAGTTGATTTGTTCTATGGTTATTTAAAATGTGGCGATTGTGGTAATAAGTTTAAAAAATCAGGAGAGTATTATTATTGTGAATCATATGCAAGATACAAAAAATGTACAAAGCATTCAATAAACAAAAATAGACTTATAAGCAAAGTAGAAGAAAATATAAAAAAGCAGAATAAAAATATTAAAAAACTTGATGGAAAGGTGTTGTTTCAATTAATTGATAATATCATAATATTTGATAATGGAAATATAAAAATAAATTATAAAGAAAAAGGAAGTGAAATTAATGAATAATAATGGAGAAAAGTTACCAAAAGTCAACATCAACTGGTATCCTGGTCACATGGCAAAAACCAAAAGAGAAATTTTAGAGGATTTGAAATTAATTGATATTGTAATTGAATTATTAGATGCTAGAATTCCTAATTCTAGTAGAAATCCAGATATTCAGCAATTAACCAAAGGCAAAAAGAAAATCATTCTTCTTAACAAATGCGATTTGGCAGACGAAAAAATCAATCAAAAATGGCTAAAAAATTTGGAAAAAGAAGCAATGACTTTGCTAACAGATTCCAATTCTGGAAAAGGTATTGAAAAAGTGCTAAAAACGATTTCGTCTATGATGGAAGAAGAAATCGAAAAACAAAAACAACGTGGCAGAATGAACAAAACGATTCGTGTCATGATTTTAGGAATTCCGAATGTTGGAAAATCTTCTTTTATCAATCGAATTTCCAAAAAAACTTCCATGGAAGTTGGAAATAAACCAGGCGTTACGAGAAAAAAACAATGGGTACGAATTGGGAAAAATCAAGAGTTATTAGATACACCAGGTGTTTTGTGGCCGAAATTTGAAAGTCAAGAAGTTGCTCTCAACTTAGCATTTACAGGAACGATTAAAGATGATATTATTGAGCAAGTTGAAATTGCTTATGAACTTTTGAAAATTTTAGTTCAAAAATATCAAAAAAACGTTTTAGAACGTTACAAAATAACGGACGAAGAATTTTCGAATCTTGAAAACCAAGAAAATGCAATATATGCTATGATGCAATGGATTGGCAAAAAACGTGGCGCACTTAGTCAAGGTGGAATCATCGATGATGAAAAAACAGCTAGAATTTTATTAGAAGATTTTCGAAGTGGGAAACTTCGGAAAAATTAGTTTGGAGGAGCCGTAAAGTTGGAGTTTATTGAAAGAAAAAAAACATTAGAAGAAGTTAATATGCTATCTCCCTTGGTATGGGCGTATATTGGAGATGCAATTTATGAGATGTTTATTCGCGTTAACTTAGTCAATGGTTCAAACGCTAAGCCACATAAATTACATATCGAATCGATTCAATATGTCAAAGCCAAGGCTCAAGCGGATATTTTGAAAAAATTGCAAGACAGTTTAAATGAGAAGGAACAGGAAATCGTAAAACGAGGCAGAAATGTGCAGAATCATCATGTGGCGAAAAATGCTAATGTGGCAGATTATGCGATGAGCACAGCATTTGAGGCATTGATTGGGTATTTGTATTTGACGAAACAAGATGAGAGATTGAAAGAAATTTTAGAAATGTCATTAAAAGCTCACAATAATTAATCGAAAAATGTCGAAAGAAAAAATCAGTTTTTTGTCATCTTTTCTTGCAATTTAAGTTCGAGTGTGGTAGAATAAACCAAATTAAAAAAGAAGGGAGGCGACAATATGGAAGAAAAAATACTAGCTAAGTTAGAGACGATGGAGAACAGGTTTGATTCAATGGAGAAAAAAATTGATAAAATGGACATCAAATTTGATGAACTAAGAGAAGAATTCAAACAAGA
>CANEDP010000025.1 GCA_947426305.1 uncultured Clostridia bacterium
AAACTTTCGCTTATTCGTTCCTTTTTTTCTTGTGAACAAAATGGGGTTCACTTCATTTCGAGTGCCTTTTCTTAATTTCCTAATAGAATCTGAAAGCTTATTCATAACTTTCAATATACAAGGCTTTGGCAAGATAATCCGTAATTTCGTTAATCTCATACCATCCTGAACTTTTGCTATCATTTTTTCCGCCATTTGGATTGGAAACATAAACTTGATTGCCATCTGTGGCAAGCAAAACCATATAATGCGATTTTTCCGTCCAACGATTGGAAGTTGGTTGATTCCACACACACACTAAAATGGGACGATTGGTTTGCAAATGCTCAATAAGCGATTTTTTTGATAAATGAACGCTATCAAAATAAAAATCAGAACTTTGGATAGCAAATGTTGAAGACAATTCTTTTGCAATTTTTTCTGCATTTAAAACAGGAGAATATTTTTCTCTTAAATTTTCGGGCGTAACATCTTTTTTGTAACCACTCAAAATTGTAGCAATTGCAGTAATTCCACAACCGTTTTCTCGCATGGTGCCACCCCAGTAAAATTTCTCACTCCAAGAAGCAGAACCGTTTTGCTTGAATTCTTTATAGGTTTTTTGGTGATTTTCTTCGGTTGTAAATGTTGTAAAATAACCATCTTGATTTTTAACTTCTTTTTGCCCAATTCCAGCATAATGTTTATTTTTGTTTTCATGAACCGTTTCATAAGAAGAAGGATTGGCTAAAAAAGTTTCAAAAATAAAATCATAGTGAAAATAGGTAAAGGCAAGCAAACCTATTAACAACCATAATCTTAATTTTTTTAATTTTTTCTTCTTTTTTCTCATATTTTAAACCTCCGAGATAATTTCTAATTTTTACCAAACTTGACTTTTTCCATTAATTATGCTAAAATTATTATGTAACATGAATTGTCTAATAAGACGTGCCTTAAAATAAGGAGGGAACGTATGGGGAAACTTATTTCTAGTTGTCCAAATTGTAATACGGTAAATAAAGTAAATACTTTTAACTTTTATATGCATGAAGATGAAGGAACAGCTGTTGTATGCACAAAATGTTTTTTACGGTTTCGTGCAACATTAAGCAGAAAGGATACAGAAGAACTTTTTGATGTAATGCATCCACTCTTTCCTAAAGTTGAAGGAGACAAAGATCACGTTCTGGAATCGTGCAAATATCCTGAATAAGTACCCAACTAGCAAAGAGAATCTGTTCTCTTTGCTTTTTTATTGTTCATAAGTTTATTATAAAATAAAACACAAGTGAATGTTTTAAGAAAATATGAATAAAATCTTAATTTTTTCTTACATTTCTAGTCAAATTAAAAAAATATGCTATAATGGAAAAAGAAAGGAATGTAATATGAATATTTTAGTATTAGATGACGAAAAAGAAATTGCCGATTTGGTGGAATTGTATTTGAAAAACGAAAATTACGAGGTTTACAAATTTTATACAGCAAATGAAGCCATTCACTGCATTGATACTGTAAAACTTGATTTAGCCATTTTAGATGTCATGATCGCGGGAAAAAATGGATTTGAAATTTGTGAGTATATCCGAGAAAAGAATTTGAATTTTCCCATCATCATGTTAACTGCGAAAATCGAAGAAAAAGACAAAGTAACTGGCTTGCTAATCGGTGCAGACGATTATATAACCAAACCATTTTTGCCCATGGAATTGGTGGCTCGCGTCAAAGCCGCTTTACGAAGATATACAAAGTATAATGAAATGCTCAAAGAAGAAATTTATATTGACGGTTTAGAAATTCACGCAGAAACTCATGAATGTTTGTTGTACGAACAACCAATTGATTTGACACCTTTGGAATTTGAGATTTTGCTGTATTTAGCCAATCATCGTGCTTCTGTGGTCAGTTCAGAAGAATTATTTGAGAAGGTTTGGAAGGAAAAATATCTAGAAAATAATAATACTGTGATGGTGCATATTCGTCGAATTCGTGAAAAACTTCGGCGAAGATACCAAAAATCCAAAATTTATTAAAACAGTATGGGGAGTGGGATATAAAATTGAAAAATGAAACATTTGAAAAATTAAAAAATAGCATTGCCAGAAAATCGGTACTCACAATTGTGCTTTATAGTTTGGGAACGATTTTGTTACTGTTCGTATTGGTGGACGGAATTTATAATGATGATTTAGCTAATTCTTTATCACGCAATCATGCAAAGTTTTATTATTGGTGTGTTCGTAATAAAACATTACTTGTAGGAACTAGTTGTTTTGGTATTTTTGTTATGATGACGTTTTTAGTGATTCGTAATTCAAGCAATCATATGGTAAAAATCATTGAAGCAATGGATTTGATTTTGAAAGAACCAGAAAAAGAAGTCAAACTTTCGAATGATTTGCTGATTTTGGAAAGTAGGCTCAATAACATTCGTGTTGACTTGGTTGCTAATCAAAACAAAGCTCAAGAGGCGACACAAAAAAAGAACGATTTAATCATGTATATGGCACATGATTTGAAAACGCCACTAACTTCTGTGATTGGCTATTTAAGTTTGCTAGCAGAAGAAAAGCAAATTTCAAGACAGTTGCAAGAAAAATATACGAAAATTGCGCTAGATAAGGCAATTCGAGTCGAAGAATTAACCAATCAGTTTTTTGATATTACAAGATACAATTTGCAAGATATTTCCATTACAAAGCAAAAATTGGATTTGACGTTTTTGCTCGAACAATTGGTGGAAGAGTCATATCCGATGCTACAGGAGAGAAATTTGAAATGTCATTTTAAAAAGACAAAAGCAATTGAATTTATGGGCGATGGGGATAAACTGGCAAGAGCGTTTGGGAATTTGCTGAAAAATGCGATTCATTATAGTTATGAAAATACGGAAATTGTTATCCAAGCCACACAAGAAAATGATGAAATCGAGATTTGTTTCAAAAATGAAGGAGACAAGATTCCAGAATATAAATTGGAAAAATTATTTGACAAATTTTATCGCTTGGACGAATCCCGAACTTCTAGCACAGGTGGTGCAGGGCTAGGACTGGCGATTACCAAACAAATTGTGGAACTTCATGGTGGAAAAATAGAGGCGAAAAATGAGGGAGAGTGGATTGAGTTTAAAGTAAACTTAAGAACTTGACATTTTCGACAAAATATGCTATAATAATAGTAATAACAAAAGCCATTATTTTACGAAAGAAAAGGAGGGATTTTTATGAAACTGATGAAAAGAATTTTGATTATAATAGCAGTGATTGTATTGATTGTGGGCATTTGGATTTTGAGAAATGTGATTATTTTTAAGAAATTGGAAAATAGCTTAAAACCTTACGAAAAAGCTACTAATTATTATTTGAAAACAAATATGCGAGATAGCAATCAAGTTTATGAAACCTATCGAAAAGAAAATCAATATTTGACTAAAATAAGAATTTTGGCGTCCAATGGCCAGAGCGTTAAAGAAAGAAATTTGATGAATTATGGAAATGGAGAAACGGTAAATACCTATATTGATACTGGCGAAAAGAAAGTAGCTCAGTTAAATTCTGGCGGAATTCCAAAACCACAAGAAATTATGAATGTGTTTGAAGGAATGACGTTTTGGGAATATTTGAAAATGGCGACATTTTCTACAATAGAAACAGAAGACTGGAACGGAAAAGATTGTTATAAAGTTATGCTTCGCTATTCAGCATATCTTATGTATGATGAAAATCCAGAATTATGGTATGCTTATTTTGAAAAAGAAACAGGCTTATTGTTAAAATTTGGAATGAATGAATATGAATATCAATTTAATGTAGTAACAGATAATGATTTAAAAGAGCCGAATATTGAAAATTATGAAGTGCAATAAGGTATATTATCGGAAAATAAACATATCATATAAATACAACATCTTGACATTATATTTATAATATGATAAAATAAAAAGAAAGAGGTGGTATTTATGGCTCAAACATTGGTTAATTTTAGAATAGACGAAGAAAATAAAAAAGAAATGGAACAAATTTGTAACGAGTTGGGAATAACAATGACAACTGCTTTTAATATCTTTGTAAAAAAGATGATACGTGAAAAAAGAATTCCTTTTGATGTATCCATTGACCCATTTTATTCTGAAAGTAATATAAAGTATTTAAAGAAAGTAACTTCTGATATTGATTCTGGAAAGGCAAAGTTGGAAGAACATGAATTATTATAATTGCATCTTGTAAAGGGCATTATGAGAAATAGAAAATGAAAGATTAAAAAACATCAGAAAAATCTGGTGTTTTTTTGGATAGATTCGGAAAATTCTTAGAATGTGGACACATTATGACTAACTTGTTTTCATAAAACACTTGACATTTTTCTTCAATGCGTGTATCCTAAATTTAAGAAAGGAGCTTTTATGATTCAAGTAAACAATTTAACCAAAAAATTTACAAAATACAAAAATAAAAAGGAAAAAGAAGAATTTTATGCAGATAAGCATATTACATTTCAAGCAAATGATGGAGAAATCATTGGAATTTTAGGTCCTAACGGTGCTGGAAAAACTACGCTTTTGCGTATGATGGCAGGGATTTTAGAACCAACCGAAGGAACAATTGAGTTTGATGGACTAACCTATCGAAACAACGAAATCGAAATCAAACAAAAGATAGCGTATTTATCAGGAAATACGAAGTTGTATGATACCCTTTCAACATATGAATTATTAAAAATGTGTAGTGATATTTATCATGTGCCAGCAGAAAAAGTCGAAGGCAGAATTCAAGAATTGGCTAAAATTTTGAATTTGGAAACATTTTTGTATAACAAAATTGCTAATTTGTCAACTGGACAAACACAAAGAGTAAATATTGCAAGATGTTTGGTACATAACCCCAAATATTATATTTTAGACGAGGCAACAACGGGATTAGATATTTTATCGAGCCAAATTATATTAGATTTTATGAAACAAGAAAGAGATAAGGGAAAAACGATTTTGTATTCGACGCATTATATGGAAGAAGCAGAAAATATTTGCGATAAAGTCATTATGGTCAATAAAGGAAGCATTATTCATTCGGGAACGCCGGAACAAATTAAAAAAGATACCGAAACGACAAATTTAAGAGATGCCTTTTTTGCAATGATTGGAGGTGTTTCAGATGGAGAGTAATGTATGGAATATTTTGAAAAAGGAATTGAAAGAGTTATTTCGCGATAAAAAATCGCTAACGATGATGCTAATTATTCCGATATTTATTCCATTAATGGTACTAGGAATGTCAGCCTTGTCTGAAGCGCAAATGAACAAAGATGTAAGCGAATATAATAAAATTGGAATTGCATATGAAATAACAGATGCAGAAAAAAATATTGCTCAAGAAATGAAACTAGAATTTATTGATGGAACAGAAGAACAATTGAAAGAAAAATATGAACAAGAGGAAATTGATTTATATATCACGAAACAAGAAAATCAATATACGATTCACACGAATGGCTCAGAAAATAGCAATTACGCCAAAAATTTTGTGGAAACATATTTGAACGCTTATAAACAATATTTACAGGAAGAATATTTACGAGCCCATGAAATCAATCCAGAGGAAGTTTTCAATCAAATAACAGTGGAAGAAAAAGTAATAGAAGAAGAGAAAAATGATTTCTTTGCTAACTATGTAAAAAATTATGCATTTTTATTCATTATGATGGCAATTACAGTTTCTGCAACGTATCCATCAACTGACACAACCGCAGGGGAGAAGGAAAGGGGCACACTGGAGACCTTATTAACGTTTCCAATTAAAAGTAAAGATATTATTGTAGGAAAATTTTTAAGTGTATCCATTTCATCAGTTATTACAGGAATGATTAGTTTTCTTTTGGCAATTGGTTCACTTATGATGGCGCAAAATATGTTTTCCATTTATGAAGAGGCAAATACAATGTACAATGCGTCAAGTATTGTGGTGGGATTATTGATTATTATTGCATATTCGATATTTATTAGTGGATTGTGCATTTCCATTGCAAGTACCTCAAAAACATTTAAAGAAGCCCAAAGCGCTTTAACGCCGCTAACGTTTATCTCGTTTTTTCCGGGTATGATTGCATTTATGATAGACATTTCGGCAACACCGCTATTATCCATGATTCCGTTTTTGAATTATACGATTATCTTTACAGACATCACAAAAGGAAATTTGAGTTATCTAAATCTTGCATTGATGTTTGTAACAACGTGTTTATATATTAGTATTGTGCTTTATTGGATTATAAAACAATATAAATCTGAAAAAATTTTGTTCTCGAAATAGAGAATTGATGCGAAAAATTGCCGAAAGGCAATTTTTTTTGATAAAACACTTGACATTTTTATTTTGTCTGTATATACTGTATATATACGATTTCAAAAAAGGAGAATTTATGAATATTATCATTAGCAATTCAAGTGGCACGCCGATTTATGAGCAAATTAGGGAACAAATCAAAAATAAAATTGTGTCAAATGAATTAAAAACAGGTGAACTTCTGCCGTCGATTCGCGTGCTGGCAAAGGATTTGAGAATTAGTGTGATTACAACGAAAAACGCCTACGAAGAACTGGAAAAAGAAGGCTATGTTCAGACGATTCCAGGAAAAGGAACGTATGTTGCCAATAAAAATATTGAATTAATACGAGAAGAACAACTACAAAAAATTGAAAGTTTGATGGATACCGCGGTTTCGATTGCGAAAATCAGTCAAATTTCAAAAGAAGATTTACGAAATATGTTAGAAATTTTATATGGGGAGGAAAAATAAGATGGAAAATATCTTAGAAGTAAAAAATTTATCGAAAAAATATCAAGATTTTGAGCTTAAAAATATTAACATTGCATTACCAAAAGGCATGATTATGGGAATCATCGGAGAAAATGGGGCAGGGAAAAGTACGACGATTAAGTCCATTTTGAATTTAATACAGGCTGACAAGGGAGAAATTAAAATATTTGGCTTAGATTATCAAAAAAACGAAACGAAAATCAAAGAAGATATTGGCGTAGTTTTGGACGATAGTTTTTTATCGGAATATTTGACCCCAAATGACATCAACAAAATGATGAAACAGATTTATAAAAATTGGGATGAAACGTTGTATTTTAAGTATATTGAGGATTTTCATTTGCCGAAAGATAAAATTTCGAAAGATTATTCGAGTGGTATGAAAATGAAATTGAAAATTGCAGTTGCACTTTCGCATCATCCAAAATTGCTGATTTTAGATGAGCCAACTTCGGGGCTTGATCCAGTTGCCAGAAATGAAATCCTCGATATTTTCCAAGACTTTATCCAAGACGAAAGCAAAGGAATTTTGGTATCGAGCCACATCACTTCTGATTTAGAACATATTGCAGATTATATTACTTTTATCAATCATGGAGAAATTGTGCTTAGTAAAACAAGAGATGAATTGCTTGAAAATTATGGAATTGTGAAATGTTCTGCAGAAGAATTTCAGAAAATTGCTTCCAAAGATTATGTAAAATATAAGAAAAATCGCTATGAATATGATGTTTTGGTGGAAAATAAATTTGAGTTCAAGAAAAAATACGATGCGCCAATTGTTGATAAGCCAACAATTGAAGAAATTATGTTGATTTATATAAAGGGGGAAAAATAGAATGAATAGCATAAAAGGATTGATTATAAAGGATTTGTTACAGCTAAAAAGTTATCGCAAAACATTAATTGTATTTATTTTGATATTTATAGCCGTATCGATTTCGCAAGAAAGCACAGTTGAAATAGGAAATATGCTTGTTTTAATGATGACATTAGGACTAGGAATGTTTAGCATTGCAACCTTCAACTATGACGAAATGAGCAAAGCAGATCGCTATCTTTTGACTTTGCCACTGACCAGAAAACAAGTTGTACGCGCCAAATATGCGTTGGTAATCGGTTCAACAATTGTGGGAAGTTTGATAGGAATTATTTTAAGTAGTATCATTACCTTCGTTATGAGTAAAAATGTACCTAATTTGCTTGATTTAGGACTAATGAGCTTAGGTGGAATTTTAGGGATTGGACTAATTGAGTCTATCCAAATTCCTTGCATTTATAAATTTGGGACGGAAAAAGGAAAAATTCAAATGTTTATTGTAACTGCTGGTATAGCACTTTTGGCAGGAGGGCTATTTTATATGGGCGAAAAAGCAAATTTGCCAATCGGTAATTTGTTTGAGAGCCTAAATCAATTTTTACCGTTTGTTTTGATTATTGCAGTTGTTGTGATGTATGGGATTTCATATCGAATTTCGGTAGGAATTTTTAGTAAAAAGGAGATTTGAGGTGAACTTGACTTTTGAGAATAAAACTGTTATAATTATGCTATGTAACTTGCTAGGATAACTAGCGTAACTTTAGTGGCTCTGAAAAGATGGAATATCAAAGGAGGAAAAGAATGTTAGTAGACGATTGCTATCGTATCTGGTTTGGTCCTGAGAAAGAAAAGGTAAACGCCATTTGGTGTGAATCGGAAGTCGTAAAACGGTTTGAAGAAGCATTGAAAAAAAATAAAGAATTTCTGGCAAGCCTAATATCAGTTACAAAAGAAGAGGAAGAATTAAAGGCTTGTACATTTGCGGATTCTGACTTTACTTCGAGATTCATCGAAAATACAAAATTTCGAGTTTTATGGCTTGCTATGAATGAAGTATTTGATGGGAAATTTGATGTAAAGAAAAATATTCTTGAAATTTTGAACTCTGATGAGCGTTTGCAAGAAATTTTGAGAGAAAGAGTGAATGCTACGTTAGAAATTATGAAATGTGAGAGAGATTATGAATTAAAAGAAAAAGAATATCGTAGCAGATTTCCCGAGAATTAAAAAATAAGAACGACTTTGAATTTAAAATTCAAGTCGTTCTTATTTTATGAATAGAAATTTTCAAAAATTTGTAATAAAATGAAAAAAACAGTCTCTTATTTTATGAAAGGAGAAAAACGAAAGTGCAAAGCATGGAAGAAATTTATCAGCAATATTCGAATACGGTTTACAAATACTTAGTTTGCTTGACTGGAGACCAGCAAATAGCTGAAGATTTGACGCGGAGAAACATTTGTGATTGCAGTCAAAAAAATTCATCAATTTCGTGGCGAATGCAAAGTATCGACTTGGCTATGCCAGATTGCCAAACATTTGTGGTATAAGGAATTAAAGAAAACTCAAAAAAATAAATCGATTTCAATGGACGAATTATCCGAAGATTTTGCCACGCAACCTACAACCGAAGAATTGATTTTGCAAAACGAAGAAAAATTGAAATTATTTAAAAGTATGCAAAAATTGGACGAGCCAGGCAGAGAAGTCGTGTATTTAAGAACGATGGGAAACTTAAATTTCATCGAAATCGCCGAAGTTTTGGGAAAAACGCCCAATTGGGCAAGAGTCACTTTTTTCCGTGCCAAACAAAAAATGAAGGAGGAAAACGAACATGGAAAAGAAAACGGAATGTGAAATTGTGCAGGATTTACTGTTTAGTTATGTAGATGATGTGTTAAATACAGAATCGAAAAAATTGGTAGAAAAGCATTTGACAGAATGTCAAAAATGCCAAGAGAAATTAATTGAAATTCAAAACGAGAAAAATCAGCAGGAACAAAATCAAAAAACGCAAATTGATTATTTGAAAAAAATCAGGAGAAAAAATAAGATCAAGTCATTTTTATGGGCGATTTTGATTTTGGGAATTCTTTTTGCCAGTTGGTACTTGTATAAATTTAGTATTATTTATAAAATTACTAGAAAAGTAGAAGAACAGTTTGTAGGAGAGAATTTTTATATTGAGGAAATTTCGAATTGCGAAGATGATAGCCTATTTTACAACAAAACTTGGTATAAAGATGGAAAATTTAAGGTTGTTTCGTATCGTCAAAAAGAGGAAGAAATTATGCAAATGCCTACGCGTTATGGGAATATGAGAGAAAATCCGAGAGAACTATATTTTGTGTATGAAAATCTAAAAGAAGTTAGAAAAGAAATATTCATTGATGAAGGAAAAAAAGAAGATGTTATTAGTGCAAACAGTACATTTCTTTCCAATGCTAGAAAGGAAGAATTTGGAAAATATTATATGCTCATGAAACTTGGTGAGCCTTTTTATGTAAAAATTTCTACTGACCATAAAAATATTGGGCGATTATATTATGTATTTGATTTTGGAGAATCGAAAAAATGGGTTGATATGAACACAGGTTTACCAATTATGAGTTTTGGTGCCACTAGTTCGACAGAATATTATGGAACTACGAAAATTCCAAAAAGCCATTTTGAATCCATTTCCGAATACCATTACGAATTCGAAACCGTAACTGACGAAGACGTTCAAATGCCAAGCTTTGAAGGATATAAATTTACAGAGTATGATCAGCAAGAAGAGTTAAACAGATTATTAGAGCAATATCCAAACCCCAATAAATAGAAAAGTAAAGGTCGATGTTCATCGGCCTTTTTAAGATATTCTTAATTTTCATAAAATATAGAAAATTGATTGAAAACGACAATCGTATGTGATATACTTATACATAGAAATGAGTAAAGGAGAAAAATAAATGGGAAGCCTAAAAAAGAAGAAAAGTAAAAAAACTTTCGTAATAATCGCAATATTACTAATCATTGCCGTAATTGCATTTTTTGTCGTTCGCAAAGTCAAGGGAAATCAAGAAACAGACGAAAATGCTGTTGCAGTACAATCTGTTGCGGTTTTAACAGGCGCTGGAAATATGGAACAAAATCGATTTTCTGGAGTCGTGATTTCGCAAAAAACCATCAAACTGCAAAAACAAGAAAATCGAACCATCAAAAAAGTTTATGTCGAAGTTGGGCAAGCAGTCAAAACAGGTGATAAACTGTTCGAATACGATACAGACGACATCAGCACCAAAATCGAGCAAGCCAATCTAGAAGTTGAAAAAATGCAAAATGCCATTACCAATTCCAAAAAGCAAATCGAAACCATCAATGCCGAAAAAAACGCAAATCCCGGTGGCGACCATGCTTCTTACAACATTGAAATTCAGACATTGCAAAATGAAATCAAACAAACCGAATACAACATCAAATCCAAAAAAACGGAAATTACTGCTTTAAAAAAATCTTTGCAAAACGTAATTATCACATCGGAAATTGACGGAATTGTGCAAAGCATTCAAGATTCTGGCAATCCAGATGACAACAATCCAAGTTTTTCTGGCAATAGTGACAGCCAAGACAACAGTTATATGTCCATCATGCAAACAGGTCAATATCGCGTAAAAGGTATCGTAAACGAGCAAAATATGTTCTCCATTAGTGCAGGCGATAAAGTGCTAATCCACTCAAGAGTAGACGAAAATATCACTTGGACAGGAGTCATTGAAAACATTGACACTTCCAACCCAGAAACTGGCAACAATAATGGCTATGTGATGATGGGAGACGACGATTCCAAAAAATCTTCTCGCTATCCATTTTACATTAATTTAGACTCTATGGAAGGACTCATGATGGGACAACACGTTTTTATTGAGAAAGATATCGGTCAAGAAAACCAAAAAGAAGGACTTTGGCTATCGAACTATTATATTGTAGAAGAAAATGGCGAACATTTTGTATGGGTAGCAAATGCAAAAGATAAACTAGAAAAAAGAAAAATTGAAGTTGGTCAAAAAGATGAAGAACTAGGAGAATACCAAATTTCATCTGGACTAACAACAAACGATTATATCGCCATTCCACAAGAAAATTTGACAGAAGGCTCAAATATCAATAAATTTGACACAATGGATCTTCCCGACATGGACTTTTCCATTCAAGAAGACGAATTTCAAGAACAAATTCCAGTCGAAGGCGAAGAGACGATTCTAGAAGAAAACATGGACGGAATGATACAAGAAATGGTTCAATAAAGAAATGAGGAAGAAAAATGATTGTAGAAATGAGAGATGTAAGTAAAAGTTACGAGCAAGGAAAAATGAATGTCAGCGTGTTAAAAAATATCAATCTTAGTGTTGAACAAGGGGAATATGTAGCCATTATGGGGCCATCTGGTTCTGGAAAGACAACCTTGATGAATATTATTGGTTGTTTAGATGTACAAACATCTGGAGAGTATTTATTAGAAAATCAAGATGTTTCTGCTACGTGCGATGATAAAATGGCAGATATTCGAAATCAGAAAATTGGTTTTGTTTTTCAACAATTTCATTTGTTGCCCAAAATGAATGCAGTGGAAAATGTTGCTTTACCCTTGCTATATCGTGGTTACAGCAAAGAAGAAAGAATGAAATTAGCAGAAGAAGCTTTGGAAAAAGTTGGTTTAGGCGAAAGAAAGTTTTTCTTGCCAAATCAATTATCTGGCGGTCAATGCCAGCGCGTTGCAATTGCAAGGGCGATTGCTGGAAATCCAGTTTTACTACTTGCAGATGAGCCAACAGGCGCATTAGACACAAAATCAGGTGAACAAGTGATGGAATTATTTCAAATCTTAAATGAAGAAGGTGCAACTATAATCATGATAACCCACGAGCAGGAAATCGCAGAAAATGCTGGTAAAATTTACTACATCAGAGATGGAATACTTAGGGAAGAAAGGAAAAGAAATGAAAAAAGGAAACAGTAGAAAATGGTTAAAGGGAATCATCTTATTGGCAATTATTATCGCAATTATAATTGGAATTGTGTTTTTTTTCAAAAGTCGTAAACCAAAAGAAGTGCCTGTTTTTTCCCTAAATGAAGCAGGTGGAGAAGACTATTGGCAAAACGAATCCTCTTCACAAGGTTCAATTAAAGAAGATAAAATGCAATCAGTTTATGTGAGCAAAACGCAAAAGGTCGATAAAATTCTTGTAAAAGAAGGGCAAACAGTCAAGCAAGGCGATGTTTTATTAACCTATAATACTACGCTTTCCACTCTCGAACTAGAAAGAAAACAACTTCGGTATCAAAAAACTCGAAATCGATTTAGGCAAAGCCCAAAAAGAACTAGCTCAAATTCAAACCTATCAGCCAGATGTCCCAATTTATGGACAATTGCCAGAAGAGAAACAGCCAATTGTAGATGAACCAGTGCCAACGCTTCCGAATTTGCCAGATTTGACGCCGCCACTTCCAACTGTTACACCAGAAAAAGAAACCAACCCAGCACCACTAACAGGAGAAGGCACAAACGAAAAGCCTTATCTATTCATGTGGAACGAACATAAAGAATATGAAAAAGAATTCATTCAAAACTTAATTGATCGTGCGGGAAGCGATAAAACAGAAGTTATTGCCATTTTTATGATTCGCGAAAATGGAACTTTAACAGGAAATTTGCAAACTGCCTCAAAAATCAAATTTACGAAAAAAGAAAATGATTATGCTTTTTCCATTTTGCATACTTATACTTCTGAAAATGACCCATTATATCCAAATGGAATCAATTCCGAAGAAAATTCAAATGATGAGAGTCAGCCAGAAGAACCTCTTCCCGAAGTAGGACCAATTTATACTGCAACGGAATTAAAAAGAATGGTCATGGAAAAAGAAAACGAAATTAGTGAAATTTCTCTCAATATTAAAATTGCAAAAAGCGAATACAACAAACAAAAAAGTGAATTAGAGAATACAACCATTTACAGCAAATTAGATGGTGTTGTAAAAAACGTTTTAAGTATCGATGACGAAAATTTAAGCACCAAGCCAATTCTTGTTGTATCTAGTGGTGGAGGATATTTAGTTCAAGGAAGAATTGGCGAATTTGATTTAGATAATATAAAAATTGGGCAAAAAGTAGAAGTGCAATCTTTTGAAAACGGAACTTTTGCAGAAGGTACTGTCGAAAAAATTTCGACTTATCCTCTTACTGGTTCTTATTATACTGGCACAGGAAATAGTAATGTTTCTTACTATCCATACACAATTCGTATTGGCGAAGATGCCAATTTCAAAGAAGGCGAATATGTGATGTTAAAATTAGTATCAGAACAGCCAAAAACAAATTCATTTTACATGGCTTCTGCCTTTATTCTTTCAGAAAATGGCAAAAATTACGCTTATGTAGCAGGGGAGAATAACAGATTAGAAAAACGTGAAGTCAAGATAGGAAAAAATATGTATGGCATGATGGAAATTCGCAAACGGCATCACAAAAGAAGACCGAATTGCGTTTCCTTATGGAAAAGCAATCAAAGAAGGGGCTGCTACGCGCGATGCCTCAATAGACGAATTGTATAATGAAATGTAGGAAGGAGAAAAACAGAGTTGTTAGAAAATATAGGATTAGCGTTGTCTGGAATTTGGAGTCATAAATTGCGTTCTTTTCTTACGATGCTTCGGAATTATCATTGGAATTGCGGCCATTATGACAATTGTATCCACGATTCAAGGAACGAATGAACAAATCAAACAAAATTTAATCGGTTCTGGAACAGATGCCGTAAAAATTGAGTTATATCAAGGTGATATGCAATTGGATTTTTCCTATAATCCAATTCCAGATGGTGTGCCAATGATAACAGAAGATGTCAAAAAACAAATTTTAGAGTTAGCAGAAGTTTCCAAAGTATCGCTTTATCAATCCCGCCGTTATTCGCAGAATATATGTTATCAAAACACAGCATTTTCAGGAAGTTTAATTGGAATGGATGATGCTTATTTTGATGTTTACAATTATTATGTGCAATATGGCAGAAATTTTGAAGAAAATGATTTTAAAACTTATAAAAAAGTAGCAATTCTGGACTCGGTTGCCTCCAAAAGTTTGTTTGAGGGCGAAATTCCAATTGGAAAAACGATTGAAATTGCAAGTGAACCTTATATTGTGATTGGTGTAGTTGACAAAATTTCGAAATTTAAGCCAGTAATTAACAGTATTTCTGACTATCAAACCTATATGCAAGAATCGAATGGCGAAATTTTTATTCCGATTACCAATTGGCCGATTGTTTATAATTTTGACGAGCCACAAAATATTGTCGTTAAAGCAACTTCAACAGACGACATGACAAAAGCAGGAAAGCAAACTGCCGAGATTTTATCTGCCAGAATTGTCAACCAAAACGAAGACAACCAAATCAGTTACAAAAATGATGATTTGTTAAAGCAAGCAAAACAATTGCAAGAATTAGGAGCATCTGCTAATAACCAATTAATTTTAATTGCGAGTATTTCGTTAATTGTAGGTGGAATTGGTGTAATGAACATTATGTTGGTTTCGGTAACAGAAAGAACGAAGGAAATTGGCCTAAAAAAGGCGATTGGTGCAAAACGAAAACGAATTTTATTACAATTTTTAACAGAAGCTTCTGTTTTAACAAGTATTGGCGGAATTTTGGGCGTTGTAACTGGAATGATTTTAGCGCAGATTGTTTCAAAAGTATCCATGATACCTGTTGCGATTAGTATTCCAGCCACGATTATTTCGGTAGTATTTTCGATGGTAATTGGAATCGTTTTTGGACTAATTCCAGCGATTAAAGCGTCGAAATTGAATCCGATTGAGGCACTTAGAAGTGAGTAGAAAAAAAGCAGGGACGATTATCAATCGTCCTCTACTATAGCAAAATCAACTGAGAGCAGAGTTTAATTGATTTGTCAATTGACAAATTTACATAAATATGATATAATAAAAGATAGGGGTATTTTTCGGAAATAATGGTAAATTATTTCCGTTTTTTTAATAAAAATGAAAAATTTCTTTTCTTAAAATCGTATTCTAACAAAGGAGCAAAAATGGAGAAACAAAAATACTT
The DNA here is from genome assembly GCA_947426305.1 of uncultured Clostridia bacterium. GTDB lineage: Bacteria > Bacillota > Clostridia > TANB77 > CAG-508 > Scatovivens. The sequence goes on from CANEDP010000025.1 coordinate 15,727, forward strand.
AGATTATTTATTTGATACCTATTCTGAAATGATTTTAAAAATCGCCTATACATACCTAAAAAACACCAATTCTGCCGAAGATATTTTGCAAGAAGTTCTTTTGAAAATTTTGAAAAAGAAGATTTATTTTGTAAATAGCAAGCAGGAAAAATATTGGCTGATTCGCGTGACGATTAATTTGTGTAAAGATTATTTAAAATCGGCGTGGTATCGCAAAAACGTAGCATTAGATGAAACCATTTCCTATCTGCCGAAGGAGCAGGAAAGCGTACTAAAGCAAGTTTTGGAATTGCCAGAAAACTATAAAACCGTGATTTATTTGTATTATTACGAAGGGTTTCATTTACAAGAAATTGCCAAAATATTGCATCAAAAAACGGCAACTATTGGCACGTGGCTTGCAAGGGCAAGAAAAATGCTAGAAGAAAAATTGAAAGGAGATTGGAGGCTGTGAATAATAAGGAGAATTATATGTTAGCCATGAAAAAAATTAAATTTAGGGAGAATTTAAAAAGTGAAATTTTGAGAGAAGTTAGCTCAAAACTAGAAAATCAGTGGACGCATTTTTTGCCGAAAACCATTATTAGTTTGGCGTGTATTCAAGCATTATTTTGCTTTTTTTCGGTCAGTTCAGTTAGTTATTTTATGATTTAGGGGGGAAAAATGAAAAAAGAATTATTAGAATGGATTTTTTGTCTTGTCATTGCGCTTGTTTTAGCGCTACTTGTGAGATATTTTATTGGAACGCCAACGATTGTTAAACACGTTTCGATGTATCCGGGCTTGCAAGAAAATCAAAGATTGATTTTAAATCGAATCTTTCGTATGACAGGAAGAAATCCAAAAGTAGGAGAGATTATCACATTCGAAGCGCCAAGTCAGGTATATTCTGAAGAAAATGCAAATCAAATGGAGCCGATTGCAGTTTATAAAGAAGTAAAAGGAATTGGAAAAAAATTTGTTTATTCCGTATTAGAAATCACGAAAACAAGTTATATTAAGCGTGTAATTGCAACAGAAGGACAGCACGTTATTATCAAAAATGGAAAAGTATTTGTGGATGAAAAAGAATTAGAAGAAAATTATTTGAAGCCAGATGTAAAAACGGAATCTCGTGTTTTTCAGAATTTTATTGTGCCAGAAAATACCGTTTTTGCTTTGGGCGATAATCGAGAAGAAAGTTTGGATTGTCGAGAATTGGGGTGTATTCCGCTTGAAAAAGTGGAAGGAATTGTTGTGCTTCGATTTTGGCCGATGAATTGTATAAAAACTTTTTAAAAATTAGGTAACCTTTTTCCCAAAAAAGACAATATACGAATGACAACCTATTAAAAGGAGTAAAAAATTGAACCAAAATAATTTGATAAGTGGGTACATCACCAATCAAAAACTCGATATCGAGAAAGTCATGTCCGATTTTACGCCGTATTTATATACGATTTTGAAAAATAGAAATGTTGTTTTGTCAAACGAAGACATTGAAGAAATCATTTCTGATGTTTTTGTTGCTGTTTGGAAAAATCAAGAGCGATTAAATTGGAGTTCTGAAATGAAGCCATATTTGGTTGGAATTACGAGAAATATGATGTGTAAGAAAATGAAAAAAGTAAAGTTTGATTGCGATATTAGCGAGTTTGAAAATGTTTTGAGTCAAACAGAAAATGTTGAATTTGAAGTAGAAAATGCAGAAAAAGAAAGTTTGATTTTGGCTGAGTTAAACCAAATGAAATTGGAAGATCGCGAGATTTTTATGCTGTACTACTATTTTTCACGAAATGGGAAGGAAATTGCCCTTGAACTAAATATTTCGGAGCAGAAAGTAAAATCGAGATTGTTTCGCATTCGAAGAAAATTAAAAAAAGCCTTAGAAAAAAGGGGGTATCAGAATGGAACAGGAATTTGAGAAAATTTTGGAAAAATCACGTATGAAGATAGGAATTTCCAATTTTGAGAAAGAAAATTTTAAAAGTCCGAAGAAAAATTGGTCAAAAATGGTGGCAACTTTTTTGCTTACCATAGGAATTACGTCTGGGCTTGTGTTTGCTACAGGGAAAGTGGCGGAGACCATTTGGAAAGAGCCGAAAAGTTATATAATGAATCAAAATTTAAGTGAAGAAGAAAAACAAAAATGTATTTCCGAAAAAGAAGCAGAAGAAATCGGAAATTCCTATTTGAAGAAAATCGGTTTGACTGATGAAAATGTGGAAGGATTGGATTTGAGCAAAGAATTTTTTGAAAACGAAAATGTTTGGCAAATGCATTCGAAAAAAGCAAGCATTACGATTGATGCGGAAAAAGGGATTGTCAAGTCAGTTCAAATTCCGACTTGGGAATATAAAATTCCTTACAATTTTGGAATTACAAGGCAAGAGGCACGTAAAATCGCCCAAGAATTGCTAGAAAAATATCGTCCAGAAGAAGATACCGGCGACTACGAAATGGTTACTCTGCGAAGAAATATGGAGACAGATGAAGGTTCCTATATTTGGTATGCTGATTTTCATAAAAAATATGGCGATTTGCTAAACGAAGAAGAAGCCATTTTTATTGGCTGGATTCCGACGATTAATGGTTTGTATACTTTAAATTTGAAACAAAATGTGTATGAAAATAATGAAGAAAAAATCATGAAAGATGACGCCATCAAAATTGCGACTAGGAAAGATAATCTGATTGAAACTGTGAAAAATATAAAAAACACAAAAGCGGAAATTCGCATCAAGAAAATGAACGAAAATGTTTATTTGCGTGAAAATTTCAAAGAAGAATATGAAAAAGGAAGGCTCAATTTAGAAAAAACAGGGGAAAATACGTATCAATTCAAAAAAGATGCTGTTTTTTATGAAACAGAAGAGCGTGTGAGAAAAGTTTGGTGTGTGGTAGTAGAATACGATGTTACAGAAGGAACAACGATGTCCGCTTTTACGTATTATATTGATGCCACCACAGGCGAAATCATTGGCGGGCAAAGAGGAGATAGTTTGTGGAGCGAGGAAATGACAAAAGAAGATGAATATAATTTGATTGAAAAATAGAGCTAAAATAGCGGTTTTTAAAAAACTGCTATTTTTTTATGATTTTCTCTTGACAATTCTTATACCTAGATATACAATGTATAAAAATATACATAGATAATCTATGTATTGAAAGGAGGAAATATTGATAATGAAAAAAGAAAAAACGATAAAAATTGTAAAATATCTTTTTAGCGTATATTGCATAGCCTTATTTTTCATTTTATTTTTGTATGGCTCTAGAACGGGCAACCAGTTTCACATAAAAGTATTTTCAAAAGAGCATTTCGAAATGTCAAATCTGGTTCCATTTCGAACAATTTTTTCTTATTTAGAAAGTGCCTATCATTTTACAATAAACACAAATATCGTAGTTACCAATTTGCTTGGAAACTTACTCATGTTCATCCCAATGGGAATGGCACTTCATGTGTTATTTGAAGAAAAGTTTGATAAATTATGGAAAATAATGTTATGTGTGGTAATGATTGTAGTATTCGTTGAAGTTATTCAATTTCTGACATTTCGTGGTTCGGCGGATATCGACGATTTGCTTTTAAACACAATCGGCTCTGCAATTGGCTATGGAATCGTGAAAATGGAATTTGTGAGGAAAATGCTAGGGTTAGATGAATCATAAGAAGGAGGAAACAATGAAAATTAGTAAAGAATTATTGAAAGGAAGCACGAGCTTGTTGATTTTGGGACTATTAAATGCTGAAAATATGTATGGCTACGAAATGATTAAGCGTTTGCAAGAAAAGTCAGAAAACGTGTTTGAATTAAAGGAAGGGACACTATATCCAATTTTGCACTCTTTGGAAGAAAACAATTTGATTACATCTTATTGGGACGAATCCACTGCGAAAAAAAGAAAATATTATGCGATTACTGAGAAAGGAAAAAATCAATTAAAAACAAAAAAGGAAGAGTGGAAAGTGTTTCAGAATGGGATTGATAAAGTGATTGGAGGTGTTTCATTTGCAAATTAAGGAATTTTTAAATTGTGTGTGTGAGCAAATTAAATATAAACCAATTTGCCATCAAATTTCAGAAGAAATGGAAAATCATTTGAAGGAATCCAAAGAAAGTTTTATGGCGCAAGGTTTGACGGAACAAGAAGCTGAAGAACAAGCCATTAAACAAATGGGAAATGCGGAAGAAATTGGAAAAAATTTGAATCAAATTCATCGTCCCAAATTGGATTGGAAGTTATTGATGATTACGGCTGTTTTGCTTTTCTTTGGAGCATTAGTAAGTTTTACGAGAAGTCAAGTTTTGGATCTTGGCGAATCGATTGAACGATATGGTTTTGGTTTGCTGATGGGAAGTGCCTTGGCAGTTGGAATTTACTTTATCGATTATCAAAAAATCTTAAAAAAACCGGAAATATTGTATGGTGTGTCAATTTTGCTGATGATTTTTGTACAAAATTTTGGAATGGGCATCAATGGACGTCGCGTTTATTTTAGTTTTTTGGGTTTTACTTTTTTTACGCCAGCACTTGTAGTTTTTATCAATATTTTGGCTTTTATTGGAAGCTTGCAAAAAATAGATACGAATAAAAACTGTCAAATTCGTTTTTTAGAAAAGAAGCCCATTAATGTGAAAATTGATGTCGTAAAAATCATTCTTTTAAGTGGATTTTCACTATTTTTACTGATGTTTATGAGTATGCCTTTGGCAATTATTTTAGGAATGATTTATTTAATTTTGGCAACGGTTAAAATGAAAGAAGTAAAGCAAAATAAGGTGAAATATTTAATGCTTTTATGGGGGATTCCTGCTTTGTTTGGAATGATCGTGATTGTGTTAATTAGTCCGATGGTTTTTGACCGATTTTTGAATAGTATAAATCCAGAAAGAGATCCTGCTGGTGGTGGCTGGATTGGTATGAATCAAAGTTTAATTTTGGAATCGGCTCGTTTATTTGGTGAAGCGGAAGATATGAGTAATGCATCAATGATGTTTGATGAAGGAACAAATTTTGCTTTTATTTCAATTTTGGCGCATTATGGCTGGATTCCGAGTTTGGCAATGATAAGTGCGATTGTGATTTTTAGTGTGAAATTGCTGATGAATGTTGTAAAAATCAAAGATATGACAGGAAAGTTACTGATGGTTGGAATTTCGAGTCTGTTTATTTTACAAAGTATTTTTAATTTGCTGATGAATTTGAATTTGGGAATTAAGTCAAATATAAATATGCCGTTTGTGTCGTATGGAAGTATGGATTTGGTGATTCATTTGGCGTATTTGGCGGTGTGTTTGGCAGTATATCGAAAGAAAGATATACGGATTTGCTGAAAGTAAACTAGAAGGATAACATAAAGCAAAAAAGAGCGATGAACGCTCTTTTTTGCTATCAGAATTTTTAGGAAACCTCGTCTAAAATCACATTAAAAATTTGGTTTAATAAAAACTCCAGTACATAATCAGATTCGAATGGAATCCATCCTAAAGCTTGAATCCAAACAGGGTCTTCGATGTTCAAAACTTCGTCTTCTGTTGGAAATGGCTTAGAGGCTTTCAAGTCTCTGAAAAAGAATGTATCTTCTGTCCAAACGATTTCCCGAACCCAGGTTGGATCAGACTGACATATTAAGTATATGGCTGACCCATCATCGTCGATGCAAAATTTCTCATCGGCGGTGAAGTTAAATTTGTACTTTCTTGCAAATTTAACTCTGTTGAAAATGAAATTACGATTCGTAATCAAAATAAATCCCTTCTTTCTTTTGGTGCTTCGCGGTGTTGTTGCGAAGAAATTTATAAAACAATACGATTATTATATCACATTTACAAAAGTAAGTCAACTTTTTTCTTGCCAAAATCTTCATTTTTAGTTATAATAAAGAAAATTGGGGGAACAAAAATGGATTTAAAAAAAGAAGTGCAATATATCAAAGGAGTGGGACCGTCACGTGTCAAACTCTTAAATAATTTGGGAATTTATACGTTGGAAGATTTAATTACGTATTATCCACGTGAGTATGAAGACAGAAGTAAACCAAAGATGATTTGCGAAGCACAAAACGGTGAAGAATGCTTAATTTCGGCATATCCAATGGGGCGAATGAATGAAGTGCGCATTCGTGGAAACCTTACTTTGTGCAAATTAATTGTCAGAGACGAAAGTGGAACTTGTCAAATCACTTGGTACAACCAGCCTTATTTGAAAAATGTGTTTCAGCAAAATCAGCGTTACAAATTTTATGGAAAAGTGAAAAATTTAGCACGGTAAAATTGAAATGCAATCACCAGTTTACGAGCCAGAAGAATCGAGCAAAAATACTGGCAAAATCATTCCAATTTATCCTCTTACTTATAGTTTGTCCCAAAACACAATTCGCAAAATCATCGAAAACGGAATTTCAGAAGTAGCGGGAAAATTGCCTGAAACGATGCCAGACTACTTTATTCAGCAATATGGTTTGTATGACTTAAATACTGCTGTTTCCCAAATTCACTTTCCAACCGACTTTGAGCATTTTAAGTTGGCGCGAAAAAGGCTCGTTTTTGAAGAATTGTTGTCTATGCAGTTGGCACTTTTAAGTTTGAAAAATCAATATGAAGTGGAAAAACAAGGAATTTGTTTTGATAAAAATGCGAAAATGTCCGATGTTATCAACGATTTGCCGTTTTCTTTGACAAAGGCACAATTGCGCGTTTTAGAGGAAATTGACCATGATATGGAATCTTCCCAGCCAATGAATCGACTTCTACAAGGTGATGTTGGTTCTGGAAAAACAATTGTGGCTTTGCTTGCAGCGTATAAAGCTGTAAAATCTGGCTATCAGGCAGTTATTATGGCACCTACTGCAATTTTGGCAACGCAGCATTTGGAATCATTTAACGAAATTTTGGCAAAAACTGGAATTCGCTGTGAATTGTTGGTAAGCGGAATTTCGAAAAAGAAAAAAGAAGAACTTTTGCAAAGGCTTGCTGAAGGTCAAATCGATATTTTAATTGGAACACACGCGGTTTTAGAAGAAAATGTGGTATTCTCGAAACTTGGTTTGGTTGTAACAGATGAACAGCACCGTTTTGGGGTTCGTCAGAGAAGCACGATTGCTGAAAAAGGCGAAAATCCTGATGTTTTGGTTATGACAGCAACGCCAATTCCCAGAACGCTTGCTCTTATTTTGTATGGAGATTTGGATATTTCCATGATTGATGAACTTCCGCCAAATCGTAAAAAAATCGAGACTTATGCGGTTACGAAGGAAATGGAAGCAAGGGTAAATGCGTTTATTGCAAAAAATATTGACGAAGGAAGACAATGCTACATTGTATGTCCGTTGGTCGAAGAGAACGAAGAAATTAATGCAAAATCGGTTATGGAAATGGTGGAAGTTTATAAAAATCAGATTTTTACCAACTACCGTGTAGAATATTTGCATGGAAAAATGCGTCCAAAAGAAAAAGATGAGATTATGGAACGCTTCAAAAATGGCGAAATTGATATTTTGATTTCGACAACAGTCATTGAAGTTGGTGTGAATGTTCCCAATAGCAATATTATGGTTATTGAAAATGCGGAGCGATTTGGTTTGGCACAGCTTCATCAATTACGTGGTAGAGTAGGAAGGGGAGAATATCAATCGTATTGCATTTTGAAATATCAGGGAAAATCGAAGATGATTCAGGAAAGAATGAAAGTAATTTCGGGCACGAATGATGGATTTATTATTTCAGAAAAAGACTTGGAATTGCGTGGCTCTGGGGAATTTTTTGGGACGAGACAGCATGGAATTCCAGAATTTAAAATTGCGAATTTGTTTGAAGATATGGAAACATTGAAACAAATTCAAGCCATTAGTATGGAAATTGTAAACCAAGACCCAATGTTAGAAAAGGAAGAAAATCGAGAATTTAGGCGATTGGTGGAGAAGAATTTTAAGGGAAGAATTGAAATTTAGAAAATACTGTCAATAACTTTAGAAAATGTCCCAAAAATTACAAAACATTAACGGGAAAAC
>CANEDP010000026.1 GCA_947426305.1 uncultured Clostridia bacterium
TTTCAAGTTATCAATCGGAAGGAAATCCGATTTACACAACTTTTTCGATAGTCTCCCAAAAATGGAGTGATAGTGTATCTATCATTCCATTTCTTCGTATTTAAAATGGTAGTGTATCTATCATTCCATTTTACATATTTTTAGTTTAAATGATATATTTTTCTTACTTTGTTTAATTCTTTATAAAATTCTTCTAATTTGGGCATTCTCAAATTAAAAGTCAGATCTATTTTTCTTTCTTCATCAACTACTATTGTCTTCATTGTAGTTTGCCACATATTACAATAATTTTCTATATCTTCTAATAATGATTCGCAAAGTTCTAACGGAAATTTTATTAAATTTTGGAATTCATCATCTACTATTAAAACTTTAACTTCTAATCCTATATTTAGTATTTTTTCATATAATTCTACTATTTTATTAGCAACATATACTACATATTCTATATCAGATGATTCACCTGGTTTCCCCAAGGCTTCTTGAAGATTTTTATTTATTAAACAATCCATATTCTCTGCAATAATACTAAAATCATTTGTTTTTTCAAAAATCCAATTTAATATTTCTTGAAAATCAGATAATCTTTTACTTTTTTCTATAGAAATCCCATACTTATAGTCTCTTTTTAAATTTTGTAGTTTTTTTAATCCATCTTCATATGTTTGTCCAAAAATTTTATATTCCCACGCTACAGGTTTTTCTACTAATAATCTTAAAGTTTCCCCTTTGTAATTTTCTAAAGAAGTTATATCTTTAGCCATATCAACTTGTTTTTTTACTTTTAGCATATTCAAAAACAAGTATGCAATTTGTCTCTTTAATGTAGCTATTATATCTTGAGCAACTTCAAATTCATATACCCAAATGTTTTCTTTATTTTTTAAAGAATCTACAAATTCAAAAACCTTAGTACTATCTACTACTGAACTAAAATCGGCATCACGATTCTTCCTCCATATTTCCATAACATTTGATACTTTTTTATCAACAAAAACATATATAGGAATATTTTTTTCTTTAGCAGTAAGATATTCCAAATTTGTAACAGATTTTCCTTTATCAGTTACATATCCATATCTTCCTCCAACAACTAAAATTAATAAATCTGCATATTTCTTTACTGCTTCAAGACAACTATCAATTGTATTTGTATCTGGATTAACTGGAAATGAATTGTATTCTGATAACAAAATATCAAATCCTAGATTTCCTTCAAAAAAATTTTTTATATCTATTCTTATTTGTTTTAAATCATAGCAAGTAGAACTTAAAAATGCTGTTGGTACTTTTCCCCTACTAGTATCTTCCATAATTTTCCTCCATTTTAAAATTAAATATAATATATTTTATTACATTTATCAATAGTTTCAAAGTATTATTGTTCTATCAAAACACTATTTATTCTCCATCAACCACTCATAAACTTCATCTTCTGTCAAAACTCCATGCTTCAACTTATTCACCTTATCCTTAGCATCCTTTTTCCACTTTTCAAAATCTTTCTTCATCTGTTCATTATTCTTATTTCTCCCAACAGCCATCGACTTTTGCTGATACAGCCTTCGATATTCTGCCAATGCTTTATTTTGCTTCAATCTCTCATTATATGCTTGAAAAGCCCCTTGCTCTCTACAAGTCTTTCCATTTTCTTTCGGATAATCACAGTAAATCTCATCCAGTCTTGAACTAGGAATAAAATACATTCCACAATTCTGACATTTCTTAATTGGCAAATTACTCATTTGCACCAATTCTTCTAACACAACATAACAAACTGCAGACAAATCATTACTTTGGTGCATATCATTCATAGAAACTAGCATTGCATTGTCTTTCAATTGATTCAATAACTCTATTTCACTCATATTGCCAAATTCTTGGTTCTTATTCGAATAACTATCTCGTATCAAAAGATCATTTCTATTGTAAGTAAATGCTTGTCCTTTATGTTTCATTAAATATACAGCAAATCTTTGAGCAGGTGTAAATTCTTTCAATTCTTCATTTTCATTCAGATTATACACGTAATTCACAAAATCAAGCATTTCTTTCTGCACTTCTTGGATTTTCTCTTGTAAATCATTATATATTCTTTCCATCTCTTCTAAATATTCGACATCATTTGCATATTTCCCTTTTAATTTAAACTTGTAATCTTCTTTAATGTCTTTTAAAATCTCAAATCCATACGCAAAAAAGAAGCTCTCATAAGCCTTTTCATAACTTTCTAAATTAGCATTCAAGAATCTTAATAAGAACATTCCCATTCGTTCTACATAAGGAAAATACAAATTAGCTGGAAACTTCAAGCCTTGTTCTTGCTGACTCCTATTTTCAGACTCTTTTGCATCAAAATATACATTTACTAATCTATTATCATAATCCACCTTTGTATTAGCCTTATACAAATATAATGGCGTCGAATAATATTCTTGCTTTTCATCTTTATTAAACCAAATATAAAAATTGTCGAAAAAAATTTTTTCTGGCAAAACTCCACTCATTTCAATATCTCCCTTGAATTAATTGTTTACAATTAATATTTTTTTACATTTTGTTATTGACATTCTATAATTATTATACTATAATCCTAATATAATTACAATACTTTCTTAGGAAAATATTGTTAAGAATTTGTAGACGGAAAATTCACTAAAGAAAGGAGATGAAAAAGATAGGTAAAAGTAGCGACATCTTAAGACTCTATTACGAGGAGCATTTGAGACCAACTGATATTACAAGACAAGTAGGGTGTCGGTAAATCTTATATAACAAATATAATTCAAAAAGATGAGAGATATGCAGAAGAAAAGGAAAGTAGAAAAAATGAAAGTAAAGAGAGGCATAAGGAATCTAAAAGAAATTATATTAATAACAGAAGAAAATCAGAAAAAGAAGAATATCAAGCAATGTTGGTACAGATAAATAGAGATAACGAATATTTATCAACTAAAAAGGAAATCTTAGATGAGGATTTTGCAAAATGGAATAGGGGAATGTATAAATATGATAAGAAAAGTAGTGATTTAGTATTAAAAAAGGGAATAACAGTAGGATATGATGTCCCAAAAAGAATCAGAAATATTGTGCACTCAAGCAGTATAAGAAAAACAGCATAAAGCCAGAAAATGGCTTTATTTTTTTGTAATTTTTTAAAAATTACTTAATACAATTAAGAGAAAGGCAGGAGAGGTACTTGAAGGAAAAAAGAAAGCTAAATATAACTTTTGTGAATCCAAACACAGAAAAACAAATTGTACAAGCAATGTCAGGTGTATTGGCTTATAATCTAGCAGAAGAAAATGAGAAAATAAAATTTGATTATAGGAACATAGAGAAAGATTATGAAATGGAAATATAAAAAATTAAAAAAACATTGTAAATTTTACACAAGTCATGCTATAATATTAAAAAAGAAAACGATTTAGGAGACGAGTTTATGGCAAATATCAATTTTTTAGAAAACGAAGTGATTGAATTCAAGAAAACAACTGGCGAATTAAAAGAAGGACTTATTTCAATTGTTTCGATATTGAATAAGCATCAGAACGGAAAATTGTATTTTGGAATAAAAGACAATGGAGAGATTATGGGACAAGAAGTGTCAACCAAAACAATACGAGACGTTTCAAAGACAATATCGGAAAATATAGAGCCGAAAATATATCCGACTGTGAATAAAATCAAGTTGAATGATAAAGACTGTATATTAGTTGAGTTTGAGGGAGATGACATTCCTTATTTAGCATTTGGACGAGCCTATATGAGAGTTGGAGACGAAGATAGACAACTTTCCATGAAAGAGATCAGGAATATGATCTTAAAAGATGAAGACGAAGTCGGCAAATGGGAAAATAAAGTTTCTGATTATACAATTCAAGATATTGATGAAGAATTATTGAAGGGATTTATTGAAAAGGGGCGAGAAGCGAAAAGAATTAATTTTCCATATACAAATAAAGAAGAAATCTTAAAGAAATTATCTCTAGTCAATAAAAACAAGGAATTATTAAATGCAGGACATATTTTGTTTGCAAAAGAAGCAAAACTTGAAATGCAAATGGCAATTTTTGCAACAGAAACGAAATTGACTTTTTTAGATATTGACCAAGTTTTTGGTAATATTTTTGAATTGATTGAAACTGGTGAAGGTTATATCAGAAAAAATATAAAATGGCCAGTTAATTTTAAAAGCGGAAGTATGGAGCGAGTAGAGATTCCAGAAATACCAATCGAAGCCATTAGAGAGGCTTTAATTAATTCGATTATACACAGAGATTTCAAGAATCCAAAAAGCAATGAAATTGCAATTTATAAAGATAGAATCGAGATATTTAATCCCGGTGAATTTCCAGAAGGATATACGCCAGAAGATTTTATTGATGGGAAAGAAGGCTCTATGCCACGAAATCCGTTGATTGCAAACACTCTATATTTGTCAAAAGATATTGAAAAATGGGGTTCTGGCTTTAAAAGAATTTATGAAGAATGTCAAAAAGAAAATGTAAAAGTGGAATTTAAAATAAAGAAAAATGGATTTTCGGTTATTTTTTATAGGAAGACGGATGAAGAGTTGTATGATTTAACACAAAATGAAAAAAATAACAGTGCCATTGGCACTGAAAATGGCACTCAAATTGACACTGAAAATTTGATTTTAGAAATATTGAAAAAAACACCAGATATGACACAAAAAAATTTATCTGAAAAAACGAATATATCATTAAGAACGGTGAAAAGAATCATGCAACAATTAAAAGAAAAGGGGATAATTGAAAGAGTAGGATCAGATAGGAAAGGATATTGGAAAATAAATTTATAAAAAGATAAAGTATAAGGAGAAATGATGTCTGAAGAATTTGATATAGAAAAATATAGAGAAGAAATGCCAATGGATTATTTTAAAGCTATAGAACTTATAAAAGAAGATCCAAGTAATCCAATTTTAGCTAATGCAATATATAAAGTTACTAGAATACATATACCAGATAAAATATATAAATATTATTCTTTAACAGCTGATGACATGCTAAATGAAGCTAAATTAGATACTTTATTGCAACAGAAAGTTTATTTATCTAAACCAAGCTCATTTAATGACCCATTTGATACTAAAGCCTTTTTTTATAAACCTGAAAATTTAATGAAATTTGATATTTTAAAAGAATGTAATGGAAAAATAATAGATGATTTTTCAAAACTATCAGGAATTGCTTGTTTTACAAGAAATGGAGTAAATAGTATGCCTATGTGGGCTCATTATTCCAATAATCATCAAGGATATTGCGTTGAATATGATACAAATAATAAGAAAAATCATTTATTGAAATCATGCTGTTTACCAGTACAATATACAGATAAAAGAGTTGATATTTCAAATATAATGGAAAATATAGTAGAAGAAATTTTACAGTTAAAAGCAGAAGCTAAAAAGAAAAATATAAAAGAAATAAAAGTTGATAATCTATTAATTATATGGGTTTCAATGTATTATAGTTTATTAAAACATAAAAGTTGGTCATATGAAAAGGAAATAAGGTTAGTAATAAATTTGCCTAAGGTAGGAAAATACACTGATGCAATTCCATCAGCAATTTATATTGGTGCCAAATGCCATGAAATGAATAAAAAGAAACTATTTGATATTGCATATACATTAAATATACCAATATATCAAATGGAGTTAGATGAATATTCTTTAGAATATGAGTTGAAACCAAGAAAAATAAATTCTTAAAACTATTCTTGAAAAAGAGTAGTTTTTTATTTGTATCTATTTTTGGGGGGATAGTCCAGATGATATTCTCTATTCTAAGGTTATAAAGGCAGAAAAAAATAAAAGAAACAGAAATATTATGTATACAACATATTAACAAAATATAGCTATATTAGAAATTTTTGTAAAATCAGTTGACATTTTATGTAAAACATGATATAATATATTCATATATTGTTAATATAACTGATATATACAATTTATATCAAGGAGGTGTCATTTTAAAAAACTTAATATTGTTACCAAGAAACTTAATAATTTTATCAAATCATTTTCAAGGAGGAAATTACTATGAATGCAAAATTTGAAGACATTATTGACGTAACCAAAATTGGAACACCTGAGGCAGGCTTGGATCTTGGCCGGATTGAAATGATGGCGGACAACGAGGAAAAGAAGTATGCAAAGCTGGATGCTGAAAGAGTGGAACTGATCTTAATTGATGAGCAAAACGATTTTATTTCGCCACATGGCGGACTGCCGGTTCCTGGAGCGGTAGAAGACACAGAAAGGTTGTGTCGTTTCATTTACAAATTTATGGATCAGATTTATCGGATCCGTTACACACTGGACTGGCATAGTTCAAGTCATATTTTCTTTTCGAGTGCGTGGGTATATGGTAAAGATTGCATTGGAGTAGATGGTCAGCCACATAAGGCAGGAGAACATGTTATTCCTAACACTGTTATTACTGATGAAGGCATTAAAGCTGGCGATTTTGAAGCAGCGTTGCCTGATAAGGTTAAGTCATTAACCTATGTTAAAAATGTGGACAAATCAAAACAGAATGCCGGAAACAATACACCCGATGAACTGCGGATTTGGCCGTATCATTGCCAGGCTAACACTTGGGGGGCGGCGCTTGAGGGCGAGCTGAACAAGATGATCACGTATCATTCTATCATGCGTGATTGCAATCCGATGTATTATTACAAAGGGCAGGATCAGTACAGCGAACAGTATGGACCTATGTGGGCAGAGTATTCGCCTCAGAATAAGAAGCGGCTGGATATTCTGAACATTTTCGAGGAGCCACAGGTTGTTAGATTTTATTGGGCTGGTCAGGCGAAATCACATTGTTCTCTTAGAGGTTTACTGCAGACTGTGGAGCATTATGCTAACCGACCGGAAATTCTGGATAAGATTTGGGTTCTTGAAGACTGCATGTCTTGCATTCCGGGATTTGAGCAGGCAACAGAAGAAAAGATGGAAGAGATGCGGAAAATGGGCGTTCATTTCATCAAGTCGACTGATGTTACAGACTTGAGAGCAACAGTTTAATATTTATCCAAAATCAAATAATGAAAAGACAGGAGGAAATAAAAATGGAAGAAATGATGAACAACAACATGCAGGTAGGTTTTGATGAGGACACAGCTCCGATGAATTTTGATTTCGATGATCTTGATTCAGACCAGCAGCTGTTAGCCAGATTCGTAATTGATGATTCAGGCTCTATGGATCAACCAGGAGAAAGTTATGTGGATGATGTGAGAGATGCTTTGGAGGACTTAACGCAGATGATTCAGGGGTCTAAGCAGGAAGATGAGATGACATTAGGAAAAACTCTGTTTGGCGACCGGATCAAAGAAGAACCATATTGCTTGGTTTCTGATTTCGATACAAGCTATTCTGCTCCGGGTTGGAGTACAAAGCTGTATGACGCAGTAGTTCAGTCTGTGGAGAATGTTAAAGCGGCTGTTAAGAAACTTACAGATCAGCAGTTTACGGCAAGAGGTCTTCTGGTAATTTTATCGGATGGCAGGGATAACGATTCATCTGCTACTAAGAAGCAGGCTACTGATGCGATTATGTCTTTAAAGGATACAGGAATTGATGTCTATTTTATCGAATTCGGTCTTGCTGCGAAAGGAATTGCATTATCACTTGGAGTGAGCCCTGATCGAATTCTTACGCCAGGTAACAAAGCAATGTCTGCTGAAGAAAGAAGAAAAGAGTTAAGAGCGGCGTTCCGCTTTGTTTCAAAGTCGGCAATTTCGATTTCTCAGGGAGGTGTAGCACCGTCTGTGGATAACGGAATGTTTAGTGTCGACTAAACGCAAAAAGTAACATATTAATTTTTTTAATTGGTGGAGGAGGCTGTGGCTTCCTCCATTACCCATATAGGAGGTAAACATGATAAGTATTAGTAAAATTGGAAGTGACCATATCGGCGCTAATCGGAACAATCAGGATTATTTCTTTGTTTCAGAAGACGAAAAAGTAAAAGTGGTTATGGATGGCTGCGGCTCAGGAGAATTTTCTGAGATAGGAACACGTCTTTTTCATTTAGCATTACGTGAAAAAGGCGAAGTTACAGTTGAAAATTTTGAAGAGGTTGTAAAAGATTTCTTTACGAAATTTAAGGCAGCGATTGAACTGACATTTAAGGATGTAACTAAAGTTTTGTACGATGTAAGTACATTTACAATTCTGGCAGTTTTTGAGGAGGCAGAGAACTTTACTGTTTTAACTTGTGGAGATGGCTATATTCTCACACAGGATATGGCGGGTATGCTTTTGTTCCATGAAACGAAAGAAGTAATTAAAGATGGTGGCGAAGAGTATCCTAAATATTTTGTCTACAATTATGTAGGAAAAGATCGGCTGAAGTTTTACAAAGATGAGGTAACTTTTACAAAACATGTTTATTCGAAAGAAGAATATGTGAATGTTGGAGTTGCGACCGATGGTTTAAGATTTTGGGGAAATCTCTCGCATGAGGATGGTGAAAAATTCATCGAACTTCTGAAAAAAGGAAAAAAAGGGCCAGTTTCTCGTTTTATTACAAAGTTTAATGAAAAATATGTTAAGGAAAATGGAGAAATCAAGGAAAATGTACCTGTTTTTCGGGACGATATAAGCATTGTATTTTAAGGAGGGAAACACATGATAACAATGACGCGAAGAGAATTAGACATTCTCAAAAAAAACCATTACATTGCTGAAGGCGGAGAAGCCGATATTGCGGAATATGATGCCAATACTGTCATCAAAATCTTTAAGGATAAAAATCCGCAGACTGGTGTTCCAATTGATAAAAAGCGGAAGGAAAAGGTCGTTAAATATTTTATTACGACAAAATTTCCTCAAAGTGTTATTGGACCACTGGAAGATGTATATGCAGACAGGGAATTTGCTGCTTACATTATGAGGCGTTTATTGGATGATGATCCGGTTAGACAGCTTACCAAACGAAACCATTTAAAAAAGAATCGTTTTTCCAATAAGGATGTGTTAAAGTTTGCTATTAAGGTAGCCAAGATTGTAGATGACTTGCATAAAAGAGGCTTTATTATTGGCGATATTAATGACCAGAATTTTTCAATTATGGAAAATGAGGTCTATGCTATTGATACCGATAGTTATGGAATTAAAGGACAGTTGTATGCAGTAACCTATACAGAAAATTACACGGCACCAGAAGCTTATAAGGCGAATGGTGTAATTGAGTTGACCGAAGAAACAGATCATTTTGCATTAGCAGTTTTGTGCTTTTATATTTTAGCACAGGTTCATCCATTTGGTGGCAACTATTCAAAACAACCAACCTGGAAATTTAAAGAGAGAATAGAAAATAAGATATCTGTTCTTGGACCACATGGTGTTGGTGTGCGGTCAGTAACGCCGTCTTGGAACTGGATTTCTCCGCAGTTATTGAAAAAGTTCTTAGATATTTTTGAGGGCAATTGCAGAGAAAGTATTCTTCCAGAGTTAGAAGACTTGTACAGTCATATGACATACTGCAAAAAGCACGATGGATATTATTACTCCAAATTTGGAGAATGTCCAGTATGCAACCAAAATGCTAAAGTACAGACCCAGCCTATCAAGCAGGCACCTGCAGATACAACAGCTGCTATGCTAAAAGTCATTTTTGAGTCAGATGACATTGAAACGATTTTGAATGACAAGTATTACTTGTCGAAGGATCACAATATTGTGCATCGAAGAACGGGTCGTAGAAAAGCAGTTACAGGGAATGCGAATGTTGAGTTTACAAAGGATGGTAATTACATCCTTGAAATTCGAGATGATGTTATTATCATTCAGGATGACTATACTCATAGCACCTATCAGATTCAGAAGCAGCACAAGAGCCACTATGATATGACAGATGACACTTTGTACTATGTCGATCGAAATAACCGGTTGAAATCCATGCAATTAACGAGAAAAGGAACTTGTGAGACAAGTGAAGATTTCGTATTTAATCCAATTTTCAAAATCGTGGATGAGAAGACAAGATTTATTGCATCGTTCTATCCGAAAAAGGCTATTGTAGTTGAAAACGGCGGGCAAACACATGAGTTTGAGTGCAATGATTCCATTATTGAATATGCTTTGCGCTATGACGAGAGTTCTAAAAGATGGCTGTTCATATATGAAAAGGCAGATGGAAGTTTCAGGACATTAGTTTTTGGAAACAAACAGATTTTAGTTGATAATTCAACTTGGGTTTATTCTGCGATTCCGCTTTCTGGAATTTGCCTTGCAGGAAATACGATTTATGAACCAGGCAATAAAGAGATTATTGGTTTAAGCATTGCCAGCAATAAGATAAAGGCATTTCCATGCAGTGTGGTAACTGAAAATAGCCATTTGGAATTCTCGAATGGAGGTTTTACGATTACAAATCCGGATAAGATTTATACATTCGGAAAATAAAAATGACACTTAAATTGAGAAATCTAGTTTAGGTTTCTCAAGAAAAGCTAGGGAAAACATTTCTCTAGCTTTTCTTAATTTATTTTATATTTTTTCTTGCTTTTCCATAACAGATATGCTACAATGTAACAGAACGAAACAGAAATAACAGAAAAGGAGAAAATAAACTATGAAAATCGCAGCCTATTGTAGAGTATCAACCGAAAAAGAAGCACAAATCGATTCCCTTGAAAAACAAATCGAATTCTTCAACGAATTCACAAAGAAAAATGGCTATGACCTATACAAACTATACGCAGACGAAGGAATCTCAGGAAAACAAATCAAACACAGGAAGCAATTCCAGCAAATGATGCAAGATGCCAAAGCAAAAAAATTCGAGAAAGTGGTTGTCAAAGACGTCAGCCGTTTTGCCAGAAATACAGTTGATTTATTGCAAAGCATTCGAGAATTGAAGTCTTACGGCATCGAAGTAGATTTCCTAAACAATGGCGAAATTATGGAAGGTGGTTCTGAATTTATTCTAACGATTTTAGGCGCAATGGCTCAACAAGAAAGTGCCAATATGTCAAAAAGGGTGAAATTCGGAAAAGATATTACTGCTCAAAAAGGACGAGTTCCCAACATCGTTTTTGGCTATGATAAAATGCCAGACGAGAGATATACATTGAAAATCAACGAAGAAGAAGCCAAAATCGTGAAGGAAATCTTTGAAGATTATGTCTATAAAGGAATGGGAACAACCAAAATTGCTTGGGAGTTAAACGAACGAGGTATACGCACCAAAAAAACAAAATCAAGATGGGTTCAAACTTCGATTGTTAGAATGTTAAAAAACTCAATTTATACAGGTAGAGTAACCAATAAAAAATCAGAAGTGACTGACTTTATCACAGGAACCAGAAAAGATTTGCCAGAAGAAGAATGGATTGTGGTCGAAAAACCAGAAATGCGAATTATATCTGACGAATTATTTAATAAAGCACAAGAAATTTTGGCGCAAAGGTCAACAGAATTTAAACTAAACTGCAAACGAGAAAAGACAAGCTATGTATTTAGCACACTGATTTATTGCAAACATTGTGGATATTCGTATCGAAGAACGAAAAGAAAATATTCGGAAAATGGCAAAGAATATATTCGTTGGGTTTGTAGTGGCAGAAATTCGATGGGGGTTAGTTCGTGTCCGAATACGACTGTTATTGATGAAGAAGAATTGCTAAATGCCATAAAAGAATATCTAAAAAGCATTATTTCAAATAAGAAGGAATTTATGAAATCGGTGCAAAAAGAGTTTGATAAAATCACAAAATTAAGGGAAAATAACGAAAGAAGTGAGAAAAGTTTACTTCAAGAAATTGAAAAGATTACGGTTAAAAAGCAAAAATATATGGAAATGTTTCAAAATGAAGTGATTAACATTCAAGAATTGAAGAAATATACAAATCCATTGAATGAAGATATTGCAAGGCTGGAAAGAGAGTTGAAGCTAATCACTTCTGAAATCAAAGAAAAGGATGTTTTGGAAAAAGAGTTGTCGAAAACGATTAGCACAGTAGACGACATTTTGAATAATGAAACAATTACAAATGCCATGCTAAAAACGATTATTGATGTGATTGAAGTTGACAGCGAAGCCAATATTGAAGTTAGATTAAAACTTTTAAACGAAATTGGAATTAATCCACCTACCGTTATGAATAGTAACGTCGGTACATAAAGATGTCAGTCAACGCTTACTAAACATCAACTACACCCTAGCCATGGAAGTTCGCAAAGTGCTCGACGAAAACAAAGCCGAAAGGCACATTCGTGGTGGAATGGCAACCAAATTAAAATATGGTCACAAAGATAATGCTTCTTAAAAAACAAAAATACATCTCTTGAATACAAGAGATGTATTTTTGTAAAAAAAGATTGACAAAAGAACGAATGTTTGATATTATATTAAAACAACATTAATAAAGGAGAAGGTATGGAATACAAACTTTTAAGAGAAAAGTATGCTAAATTCATTTATCATAATTACAAAATAGAGGAGGATTCACAAAATATTTATCTAAAATATTTCTTTGAAATAGAAGGTTTAGCGCAATTTCACCCAGTTTTAACTATCTTAAAAAAGAATTTTGAAATTCATGACTTGTATAGTGATATTTCTAAAAATATCGTTTTCAATATTGGAATGATTGAAGCCATTAGTTATTTTAAAGCAACTTGTAGTAAATATTTTTGTGTAAAATGTGGAATATTAAACCAAGAGCAAATTAATTGGTATAAAAAATTGATTTATTTAGGATTAGGAGAATTTCGATATATCAACCAAATTCAGGAAACGCAAGATAATTTTGTACAAATTTTTTCCGAAGGAACGGATTTTAAACCGCAAGAATACAAAAAAGAATTAAAAGATGTTATGATTCCAATTGGTGGTGGAAAAGATTCTAATGTTACTTTAGAGTTGCTAAAAGATTCACCTTACAAGCGATTTGGTTTTCGTATTAATTTAGAAGAAGTCTCGGAGAAATGTGCGGAAACAGCAGGTTTAACCAATGACGAAATCATCGAAGTCAAACGAAAAATGGATCCTAATTTACTACAGTTAAACCAAAATGGATTTTTAAATGGACATACGCCTTTTTCCGCTATGGTAGCTTTTGTAACATATTTTGTAGCCATCATATTTCATAAAAAATACATTGTCTTATCCAACGAAGATAGTGCCAATGAATCCAATATCAAAGGCCAAAATATCAATCATCAGTATTCGAAAACGATTGAATTTGAGAATGATTTTAGAAATTATGTAACAAATTTTATTTGTCCCAACGGACCAGAGTATTTTAGTATGTTACGTCCGATTTCGGAAATTCAGATTGCTAAGTTATTTTCACAATTGGAAGCATATCATCTGATTTTCAAAAGCTGTAATATAGGTAGCAAAAGTAAACCATGGAAATGGTGCTGTAATTGCGCAAAATGCTTATTTCCGTATATTATTTTGAGTCCATTTTTGGAAAAGGAAAAGTTGACCGACATTTTTGGAGAAGATTTATTTGAAAATCAAAAATTGCTGCAAACTTTTATCGAACTTTGTGGATATGCTGAAAACAAGCCATTTGAATGTGTTGGGACTTACCAAGAAGTAAGATATGCGGTTTCAGAAACCATTCGAAAAACAAAAACTCAATTGCCATTTTTGTTACAATATTATCAAGACCATTTTGAATTAATTGATTGCGATTTATTAAACCAATACAATGAAAATCACAATTTACCAAAAGAATTTGATGAAATTTTAAAAAGGAAATTATTTGAATGTTAAAAAAATTGTTAGAATATTTAGAAGATAAAAAAATATTAATTTTAGGAGTTGGACTAGAAGGAAAATCAACGTATCATTTTTTGCGAAGACATTTTCCAGAAAAAGAACTTTTTATAGCCGATAAAAATAGGGATTTGTTAGAAAAAAATCCTGAATTTATGGAAGATATCCATTTAGAATTAAATATGGGAGAGAATTATCTAAATGGAATGGGCGGATATGATGTAATCCTAAAAACACCAGGAATTTCTTTTAAAAATATGGATATTACAAGTTTTCAAGATAAAATCACGAGCCAATTAGAATTATTTTTTGAATTTATCGAATGTTTAACCATTGGAATTACGGGGACAAAAGGCAAAAGTACGACGAGTAGTTTAACTTATCAAGTTTTGAAAGACCAAGGAAAAGACGTATTTTTGCTTGCCAATATTGGAGATCCAATTTTTGATCATATTGAACATATTCACGAAAATAGCATTGCTGTTTTGGAACTGTCTTCTCATGCTTTGCAATATGTCCAAAAATCGCCTAATATAGCACTTTTGCTAAATATTTATGAAGAACATTTAGATCACTACACTTCTTTTGAAGAATATGCAAATGCTAAATTTAATGTAACCAAATTTCAAAACCAAAAGGATTGCCTCATTTATAACTATGACAATGAAACCATGAAGCAATTTAAATACCGAGAAAACGATTATGCGATTACTTTAAAAGAAAACACGAATACCAAAAATTCTGTATATATTAAAGAAGAAAACATATACTGTAATAACCGAAAAATCATGAGCCTTGCTACAAAACTAAATTTAAAAGGAATGCATCATATCAACAATATTATGTTTGTATTGGCGATTTGCGACATTCTAAATTTGAATTTGGATACTGCCCTTCAAACCATTCAAAATTTTGAACCGCTAGAACATCGTATGGAATTTGTAGGAAAATTTGATTCAGTCGAATATTACAATGATTCCATTGCTACGATACCAGAATCCACCATCAACACCATAAAAGCCTTAGAAAATGTAAATACGTTAATTGTAGGTGGAAAAGATCGAGGTGTTGAATTGCATGAGTTAATCCAGTTTTTGCAAAATTCCAAAGTCGAAAATATCATTTGTTTGCCTAAAACGGGAGAATATATTTATCAAGGGTTAAAAGAAGTTTCCAATAAAAAAGTATGGCTGGTACAAAATTTGGAAGAAGCAGTCAAAATAGCGAAGGAAAATACCAAAAAAGATACGATTTGTGTGCTATCGCCAGCAGCATCAAGTTACGGATATTTTAAAAATTTTGAAGAAAGAGGAAATTTATTTAAAGAATTTGTTTGTGGAGATGACATAAAAATGACGACCGATAATGATTTGACATAAGAAAAAAACAAAAAAATGGGCTAAATCGATAAAATTTTATCAAAAATAGAAAAAAATTTGTAAAAAATTAGAAAAAATTCAAATTTTATGTAGACAAATCCAAAAAAGTATGTTATAATGTAAGTAATAAAATGAAAAATAGGCGTATATGAAACACATTCGATAAATTTAAGGAGGAATTAAAATTGAATACAAATTATTTAGAAAACAATCACTTAGTGTTGATTGGGAAAGTTGCGAGTGAAAAAAGATACAGCCATGAAATCTATGGAGAAAAATTTTATGTATTTAACCTAGAAGTTGTAAGATTAAGCGCAACCGTTGATATCATTCCCATTACTGTATCAGAAAGATTACTTACGAGCATTAATTTAGGATTAGGAAACCTACTTAAAGTAGAAGGTCAATTCAGATCTTATAACAATTATGAAAATGAGAGAAACCGATTAATTCTTACGGTTTTTGCTAAAGAGATTATGGAAGTCGATGCAGAGGAAAGTAAAGAAGAAGTATCAAACGAAGTGAAATTATCTGGTTATATTTGCAAAAAACCAATTTATAGGCAAACACCTTTTGGAAGAGAAATTGCGGATATTTTGTTAGCTGTCAATCGTGCTTACAATAAATCCGATTACATACCATGTATTGCGTGGGGACGTAATGCAAGATTTTGCGAGAACATGGAAGTAGGAACCGAAGTGCGTCTAACGGGTAGAGTGCAAAGCAGAATTTATGAAAAGAAACATGAAGATGGCACAGTTGAAGAAAGAGTTGCGTATGAAGTTTCTGTGGCAAGTTTAGAAATTGTGGAAAAAGAAGACCAAGAAGCAGAAGTAAGAGAAACATCTGAGGAAATGGTTTAATATAATATTATAGTATATATTTAGTTAAATATATAGATAAAACGTCCAAGTGCGAAGCAGGACTTCGTATTTGGGCGTTTTTGTACTTTTACTTATTTATTGATTTTCTAAGTTAAGTATTTGACATTTAAAACAAAATATGCTATAATATAAATGTTGCAAACAGTATCTATTTAATGAATTTTCAGCCGAACTTAAGGCAGAAGGGAAGAAAAATGAGAAAAGTATTTAACACAAAAACAATAAGCTGTGCAATGATTTCCTGTGCAATTGCATACACTGGATTTTTTCATGGGGAAATATCCAGTATTGAGCAACTGGCAGATTTTGTCCTTACGACTGGGATAGGTACCCTTTTTATTGGGGCACTTTGGGACATATGTAAAGCGGAATTTACGTGTTAAAGAGAATTAGGCGTCACTAGAATAAGTGGCGCCGTTTTTTGGTTTTCTTGAATTTATTTTCTAATTTTGCATAATTTTCCAAAATCAATCCATACTAACTTTACGAAAGGTGAAGAGTATGAGAAAAGATTATGTATATATTGGTGTATTAATTGTGTGTATTATAGGCGTTGTATGGGGAATTGTGGGGTTGCTCGATACAGCATATCAGAAACAGGAAGCCAAGACGATTAGCAATGTGCAGGAAATTTATGAAAAGGAAAATACAGTTACAACCGCTGTTGAAGAAGAAAAAGTTTCGCCAAATGCTAGTTTTGGTTTGAAGAAATATTATGATGATTGTAGTCATTTTGAATATGAAGAAGCTGAACTTCCTAAAGAACTTGTCAATTTGACGAAGCAGGAAGTAGAAGATTACTATGATGATTGGGAAGTAGAGAAGTTTTCAAGCAAAGAATTGGTTCTTTGTAAGGAAATAAATGGTTTTTGTAATGAACATTTTTTGATTAAGTTAGATGATGATCGTGTGAAAGTGTATCGTTTTGGAAATTCTGGAGAGTTGACCGAATACAAAAATACGGATATTTTTAAAGATTATTTGCCAGAAGAAGACGTGGAGAATTTAGAAGAAGGAATTACAGTTTATGGAGAAGGAAAGCTTAGTTCGGTTCTGGAGGATTTTGAGTAAAAATGAGTTGAAAATTGAATTTTATAGAAAGCAGTTGACATAGTTTAACTTATATGATACAATATAAATACTATAAACTTAGGAGGTAAAGAAAAATGAACAGTAATTTTTCAGATGTTAGAGTTCTAGCAGAACGCATTGGAAACGGGCTGATATGTAACGGAGGAGACGAAGTAACACTTCGGAGGCTAGCCCAAATAGTAAAATTTATAAAAGGCAAGGCGACAACAGTTGAATTAACAGAGTCTGAAAAAGCCGAACTCTTGCAACAAGGGGAAGACACACTAAAGAACCTTAATGCAGAGTTTTGTAGGACAGAGGAAGGAAGGGAATTTTTGAATCGGTTAATAGAAGAATTAAAAAATAACCTATTATACTGGGCAAGAAACACTGAATATATGGGGTGGCCCTTTCTTAGCTACTATAGAATTGTGGAGGCAATGAAAATACTTGAATTAGAAATAAAACAAGAGTTTGCACCACAAATCAAGTTATGTTATTTCATTTCGATGTCCTTTCCTGAAGAAATGTCTCTGGAAGAGAGGAAAAGAGAGATAAACGCCTGGAATGATTGCAAATTTAAAGGTTTTAGGTAAATTTAAAAAGGAGGCGCTATTTATGTTTGCCCAGAGATTTTTGGGAATCAAAAAAGCACGGAAAAACGCTCAGGAGCATAGAAATAATCCATTAGAAAGAAATAAATGGGTTATGAAAGGTGGCAATAAGAGTGGGAGCACGCCATTGGAAATTATTGTGGAGTGCAGAGAAGGCAGAGTAGTGAGAAAATAAATACTTAGCAAAAAACATGGAAGCGAAGTCTTCCATGTTTTTTTTGCTAAAATTGAGTAATAAAAATTATAAAAACTCATATGTTGATTGTACGAATTATAGAGTTCTAAGTAAAATAAGTTGACATTTTGCTTAGAAATATGATATACTATAAAAGTAACAAATAATATGTAGATTCCTATTGTCTCATCTTGGGGAAGGCTACATGACAAAAAATTTTCGATAGGAGGAGTTAGGATGTATTCAAAAGAATTTAAGGAGAAGTTAAAAAGCGTTTTTCCGGATAATAAGGAGTTACATCGGAAACTGGATGAGGAAGGAGATTGTAAAAAGTTAAATGACTTTTTATACAATCTTTTTAAGACTGGGGAAAGGTGGTGTGTAGGTGATATCTCTGACAGACTAATTGAAGAGATATTAACTGCCGATTCTCTTGCAGTACTACAGGATACGGTAAGAGAATATAAGGAAAAAAGAAGCATATATTTTGAATGGATATGCTGTCAAAAAAAAGGCAATAAAGAAAAAGACAATAAAGAAAAAGACTGGTGGAAAGATAGCTTTTTTTAGTAAATTTGGCTATTTTTGCAAAAACATGAAAGCTTTTGCTTTCATGTTTTTGTTATATTATACACTAAATTTCAATTCATCTTTTTTACAATCAATATGAATTGTCTGTCCTGCTACAACTTCTGATTTTAAAATCATGTCTGATATTTCGTCTTCGATGTAGCGCTGAATCGAACGACGTAGTGGACGAGCTCCATATTTTAAATCGGTTCCTTTTGTAAGAAGGAATTTTTTTGCATTGCGTGTGATATCTAGTTTGATGTCTTTTGTGTCTAAAGCTGTTTGCGTTTTGGATAATAGTAAATCCACAATTTGCAATAATTCATTTTCGATTAATGGGCTAAAGGCAACAATTTCGTCAACTCTGTTTAAAAACTCTGGACGGAATGCTTCTTTTAGAGCGCCAACCATTTTGTCGTTATCCATAATCGATTTGCTACCAAAACCGATTGAATTATTGTTTAGATTGGAACCTGCATTAGATGTCATAATGATAATCGTGTTTTCGAAATTGACTGTATTTCCTTGTGAATCGGTTAGTTTTCCGTCATCCAAGACTTGTAGCAAAATATTGAATACATCAGGATGGGCTTTTTCGATTTCGTCTAACAAAATGATAGAATATGGTTTTCGTTTTACTTTTTCGGTTAGTTGTCCAGCATCGTCGTAACCAACATAGCCTGGAGGCGAACCGATAAGTTTAGAAGTCGAATGACTTTCCATATATTCTGACATATCAATTCGGATAATGGCATCTTCTGAGCCAAACATTTCATAAGCAAGTGATTTGGCAAGTTCGGTTTTTCCAACGCCTGTTGGACCAACGAAAATGAAAGATGGTGGACGTTTGGTGCTTTGAAGTCCTGCACGATTTCTACGAATTGCTTTAGCAACTGCTTCTACAGCACTATTTTGACCAATAATGTGTTTGTGAAGATTGCTTTCTAGGTTTAATAATTTTTGAGTTTCTGCTTCTGTAATTTTTGTTACAGGAATTTTGGTCCAACGCTCAATCACTTCGGCGATGTCTTGTACTGTTAAAACAGAAGGTTGTAACGATTTTTCAATTTGTTCCATTCTTTCGGTTAAAGAGCATTCTTTGGTTTTTAAATCGGCTGCTTTTTGATAATCTTCAATCGAATCGGAAGAAACGGCTTCTTCTTTTTCTTCAGCAAGTTTGGCAAGTTCATTTTTGATGATTTCAAGTTCGTATAAATCTTTATTTCCTAAATTGATTTTTGAGCACGCTTCATCAATTAAGTCGATTGCTTTGTCTGGCAAAAATCTGTCGTGAATATATTTTTCCGACATTTTAACTGTTTTTCCAATGACATCATCTGAAATTAATACTTTGTGGAACTCTTCATAATATTTTTTGATGCCTTTTAAGATTCCGATGGAATCATCGATGGATGGCTCTTCTACGATAACTGGTTGGAATCTTCTTTCTAAGGCAGTATCTTTTTCGATATATTTTCGATATTCTTTTAAAGTGGTCGTTCCGATTAATTGAATTTCACCATTGGATAGGGCAGGTTTTAAGATATTGGCTGCATTCATCGAATGTTCTGCATCGCCAGCACCAATGATGTTGTGAACTTCGTCGATGACTAAAATGATATTGCCATAAGTTTTGCATTCGTCAATTAAAGATTTCATTCTTGCTTCAAATTGACCACGGAATTGTGTTCCAGCAATGATGGCGGTAATGTCAATTAAGTAAACTTCCTTATTTAGCAGTTTCGCAGGAACTTGTTGTTTGGCGATTTTAATGGCTAAGCCTTGTGCAATGGCTGTTTTACCAACTCCTGGCTCACCGATTAGGCAAGGATTGTTTTTTGAACGACGATTTAATATTTGCGTGATACGCTGAATTTCGCGTTCTCTACCGATGACTTCGTCAAGTCCTCCGTTTTTAGCTTTTTCGGTTAGGTTTGTTCCGAACGCATCTAAGAATTTTTTCTTGTTGTTTTTCTGCTTTTTGCTCACTTTAACAGATGCTTTTTTTGGCGAAGAATTATTAGAATTATCGGAGTTATCTGAATTTTCATTTGCATTTTTGGTTTGATTGCTAAAGCCTGTTTTGAACATACTAAAAAATCCGCCCAAAGGGTTATTTTCATTGTTTAGGTCGTCTGGTGATAGATTTTCAATATCTAAATTTCCAGAAAAATCTTGAAGAATTTCTTCAAATTGATTTGACATATCTTCTAATTCATCTTGGCTTAAATTAGCGTTTTTTACAATGACATCGAGTGGATTGATACCACGCTTTTTGGCACAGTTGTAACATAGTCCTTCTGTTTTTGTTTGACCGTTTTCTGTTTTGTTAATGAACACAACAGCCGTATTTTTATTGCAATTTGAACATAACATAAAATTTCTCCTTAAAATGTATATAATAATTAATCATACAATATTTTTGTCAGTTAGTCAAGGCTCAAAATCAGGAATTTTGTAATTATTTTTCCAATTTATGAAATACTTTTTTACCTTTTTTTAAGATAGCATAGCCATTTTCAAAATCTTTATTCGATAAAAGATAGGTGCTATCTACGATTTTTTCGTTGTTTAGGAAAACAGCGCCTTGACTAATTAAGATTTTTGCTTGTCCTTTAGAAGCGGTAATTCCGGTTTGAACGAGAGCGTCAGCAATTGTAAGGTTTATGTTTTCTAGTTTCGTAGACGGCATATTTTCAAGATTTCCTTGACCGCCAAATAGAGCGTTTGAAGCATCTTGTGCTTTTTGGGCTTCGTTTTCGCCATGAATTAGTTTAGTAATTTCAAAGGCCACTTTCTTTTTGGCT
This sequence comes from uncultured Clostridia bacterium, assembly GCA_947426305.1. GTDB lineage: Bacteria > Bacillota > Clostridia > TANB77 > CAG-508 > Scatovivens. Next base: position 21,276 of record CANEDP010000026.1, read on the forward strand.
TCGTTGATTTGTTCGTCTTTTAGAGTTTCCATTTGCTGAATTTCTTCCAGTGGTAAAAAGGTAAGCAATTTGGCGACATTGGAAACATCGGCATCATCAATATTTCGCCAATATTGATAAAATTCGTAAGGGGATATTTTTTTTGCGTCTAACCATAAGGCGCCTTTTTCGGTTTTTCCCATTTTTTTGCCTTCTTTGGTGGTAAGAAGTTTGAAGGTTAGACCGAAAGAATCGTCTTTTCCGATTTTTCGAATGAGTTCAACACCACCAATGATATTGGACCATTGGTCATTTCCACCGATTTCAAGTTTGCAACCGTAGGTGTTGTATAAATGTAGGAAGTCATAAGATTGCATTAGCATATAGCCCATTTCGAAGAAAGTAAGACCAGTTTCCATACGATTTTTGTAGCATTCTGCGGCTAGCATTTTATTGACAGAAAATAAAGTTCCAATGTTACGCATAAAATCAACATAATTTAAAGATAGAAGCCAGTCTGCATTATTGACCATAATAGCTGCGTTTTCGCCTTCGAAACTGACGAATTTTTCTACTTGTTTTTTAATGCATTCTACATTATGGTTAATTTCTTCTTTGGATAACATTTTGCGCATATCGTTTTTAAAAGAAGGGTCACCAATAATAGCAGTTGCGCCACCGACTAGAATAATAGGTTTGTGCCCTGCTTTTTGCAAATGAGAAGCAACCATAAGTGGAATAAATCCGCCAATATGTAGACTGTCAGCTGTTGGATCAAATCCAATGTAAAATGGTATTGATTTTTTATTGAGAAGTTCTTTGATTTCTTCGGGGTGAGTTAATTGTTCTATATAGCCACGTTCTTCGAGAACGTTAAAAACATTGTTCATTTTTTTCCTCCTTTAATTTTTGACATTATATCATATGTAAATTAAAAAAGCAAGAGGAAGATAAAGAGTTGTTTGGAGTAGAAGAAGGGAAATGTCGAAAAAAGTCGAAAGGAAAATGAAAATTTTTAGAGATTTCCTTGCAATTGGAAAATAAATGTGGTAAGATAAACGAAATTTTGAAGGAAGGAGGGAAAAATATGGAAGAAAGAATTTTGGCAAAATTAGAAGAAATGAATGAAACATTTAAGGGAAGATTTAATGAAATGAATAGAAAAATCGAGGAAATGGATCAAAAATTTAATGGCAAAATTGATGAAGTGAATCAAAAGTTTGAAGGAAAATTTGATGAAATGAATCAAAAGTTTGAAGGAAAATTTGATGAAATGAATCAAAGGTTTGAAGGAAAATTTGATGAAATGAATCAAAAGTTTGAAGGAAAATTTGATGAA
>CANEDP010000027.1 GCA_947426305.1 uncultured Clostridia bacterium
ATTTTATTATCTATGTTTTATATAAATATTTTTTGTTTTAATCTTATTTTCACTTTGCATATTTATTATTTCTTAATTTTATATTTCTCTTTGATATATTTTACTTTGTTTTTTATTTGCACTTAATTTTTATATAAATCAATGTTTTTTTACTTTTTTATATACTTATTAAAAAAAACTGATTTTTATAAAAAATCAGTCTTCTATAGGAATCCAAAATTCAGTTATATTATCATGATAATATTCTAATTCAGGAATATCTCTTAAATTATATTTTAACACTGGCAATATTTCCACATAAAACTTTTGTGACATTTCTTGGATATCTTTTTCGTTTTGTGAAGGAATATCAAATTTAATCCATTTACTTTTTGGAATAATATACTTTTCAAATTCCTCTATTTCCCTATCATATAAAACCCAATATTCAAATTTATCGCTTTCGAATCGATCTTCATAAACAATCATACCATATTTAATTCGTCCATATTTATTTTTATATTTGTGTTGCATTTTTGCAAAAAATGTTGGTGCATCTTTTGAAATTTCATATTCTCTTGTTTGTATACCTTTTCCATAAAAAGTCATCTCTTCTCTTTGAATAATGCTATATTCTATATTTGTGTTTTCTTTTATATTTTCATCAAAAATTAATTTTGTAAAAATTTTATTTTCAATCCTTTAGGGTTATTTTTTACTTTACTTGGCTGAATTCCATGAAATTTTTCAAAAGCCCTTGAAAATGCTGTCGCACTCTCATATTGGTATTTTAAAGCAATATCAATAATTTTTTCATTATTTCTGTATAAATCAAATCCAGCATTGGATAATCGCCTTTTTCGAATATATTCTACAACTGACATATTGCAAATAACACTAAAAATACTTTTCATCGTATATTCATTCACGCCAAGAATTCTAGCCAATTTTTCATATTTTATTTCGTTTTCAAGATTATCTTCAATACAATTTATCATTTCATTTAAATTTTTATAAATATTCATTTAATCGCTCCTATTATTTATACCATTCTAAGATTTCATCTAATTTTTTCCTAGGTCTAGAATTTGGTGATTCATTTGGATAACCAATTGCCACTGCGCAAATCATCTCCATATTTTTAATTCGTATTAAATTTTCTATTTCTTTTTGAATATAAACCGTATCTCTTATCCAAAGAGAGCCAAGTCCTAAATCAGTTGCACGTAAACAAATATGTTCAATTGCAGCTCCAATTGAAAGAGTATCTCCAATAATCCAATTATCATTTTTATTTTTTAATACCAATATTAAAATAGATGCTTCTTTTATAGTTTTTGCCGTATATTTTGAAGTATTATTTGTTGTATTCTCTAGCATTATATTCGCAATCTCATTTTTTATATCATTCTGCACAATCACAAATTTCCAAGGTTGCCTATTTTTAGCCGAAGGCGCAAGTCTTGCACAATTAATTAAATCTTCAATTAAATCCTTAGAAACTTCGTTTTCCTTAAATTCTCTAATACTTCTTCTATTTTTTATAACATCTATTAATTCCATTCTTTTCTCCTTTATTATATTGTACAACATTTTTTCAAAAAAGTCACTATTTTTTTAATTTTTATCTTGACATTTGTAATTTTTTGTTGTACAATACATTTACTTTTTATTCAAAAAAATTTATTTCTAAATAAATTCCCAAATAAAAAAATTATATAATAGGAGATGATTTTTATAAACTTTTTTTCAAAATATAATAAATATTTATTAAAAATATCCAATTTCTTTGATGATATTAAATTTTTAGAAAATAAATATATTAGTAAAAAAACTCAAAAAAAATTAATTCGAAAATATAAATTAATTTATTATTTTTTTAAAAATAATATAAAAAATAAAAAAATTATGAAATTTATCAAATTTTATTCTAATTTAGAAAATTATATAGAAATTCAAAATAGTATTTATTTAAAAAATGAATTAAATATTTATGATAATTTATTAAATAATATTGATGGTAAAAGTCTAGATTTTCAACAAAAAATGGCTGTTTTGAGTGATGAAACAAATAATTTAGTTATTGCGCGGCGCTGGAAGTGGTAAAACTCTAACAATTTCTGGAAAGGTAAAATATTTAATTGAATCTAAAAAAGCAAAGTCCGACGAAATTTTATTAATTTCTTTTACCGATAAAGCAGTTAAAGAGATGACTGAGCGTCTTCATCGCATTAATATTGATGTAAATGCCAAAACCTTTCATAAACTTGGTCTTGATATTATCACAAATTTTCAACAAACACGTCCTAATATAGCTACTGGTGAGTTTCTAGATGATATTATTTCTAATTATTTTAAAAAAGAAATCTTAAATTTCCCCAAACAAATAAAATATATCCTCGAATTTATGACTGGCTATTTGTATATTCCAGAAGACATTTCAAATTTTGATAATTTAGGCGATTATATTGATAATTTTCGAAATATTGATTATGAAACCATTCAAAGTAAATATTTAAAATGCACTAATCCCACCGTTCCCAGCCAAAAAGTTCGTCGATTGGATGACTTAATTATTGCTAACTTTTTGTTTTTAAACTCAATTGAATATCAATATGATTATTTATACCCCTATGAGGCTGAAAACTCCTTTAAACGCAAAATAAAGGCTAATTTCGTTTTACCCGCTTATAATCTATATTTAGAGCATTTTTCCACAGATAAACAAGGACGTTCAAAATTTTTAACCAAGTACGAAGAGCAAAAGTATTTAGCGGAAATTAATTTAAAGCGCAATTTATATTCGCTTCACAACACAAAATTTATCGAAACGTATTCTTATTATAATAAAGATAAGTCTTTGCTTACCAAATTAGAAAAATCATTACTAGAAAATAATGTTAATTTAAAAGATGCCAATTTACAAGATATTTTTGAAAAAATTTATGTTTTTCAAACGGATAAACAATTTGAAGAATTTATAAAATTAATAAAAACATTCCTAAGCCTCTTTAAATCTAGCAATTTGCAGATGGTGGATATTGATAAATTGCTTGTGGAAAATCAAAAGTTAGAAAATAATTTTTTAAAATCACGAAATGAATTATTTTTAAATATTTTTAAGAATTTTTTTGATTTTTACGAAAACTCCCTATTATCAACGGGAAAAATTGATTTTAATGATATGATTAATAAATCCACAGAAATTATTAAGCTTCGGTTTTGTTCCACAAAACTATCAATACATTATTATTGATGAATATCAGGACATTTCTGTCAGTCGTTTTAAATTAATTAAGGCTTTACAGTCAGCTACTAATGCAAAAGTCATTTGTGTTGGCGACGATTGGCAATCCATTTATCGCTTTTCTGGTAGTGATATTGATTTATTTAGTAATTTTGAAAAATATTTTGGTCCTTCTAAATTTTTAAAAATTGAAAAAACTTATCGAAATTCACAAGAGTTAATTGATATTGCAAGTACTTTTGTAACGAAAAATTCGAATCAATTAACTAAAGATTTAAAGTCAGATAAGCATATTCTCGAGCCAATTAAGGTTGTGTTCTATTCAGAAAACATTGTGGAAGCTGTGGAAAATGCTATTAAAGATATTATCTTGGAATTTGGAGAAAATTCAGAAATATTATTACTTGGTAGAACAAGGTATGATATTACAGTACTTGAAAATAGTGATAATTTCGAATTTTCAGAAAATAACACAAAAATAAAATATTCACCTTTCCCCAACCTGACTCTTTCCTTTTTAACTGTGCACAGGTCCAAGGGACTCGAGGCTGACAACGTAATTCTACTTAATATGCAAAATAATTTGCTTGGTTTTCCAAATCGAATTTCAAGCGACCCAATTTTGTCATTGGTTTTGGCAAATAAGGAGGAATATTTATATGCTGAGGAGCGACGTTTATTTTATGTAGCAATTACGCGTACGAAAAATCGAACTTATCTGGTAGCGCCAGAAATGCATTACTCGCAATTTTTAGAGGAATTAATTTCGACTGGTTCCGTTCAAAAAACGGTTGATGAAAATAAAGTTGATATTGAAAATCCGCCCAAATGTCTAAAATGTGAAAAAGGCAATTTGCTTTTAAAGACAAATCATAAAAATAATCAGAAATTTTTAGGTTGTACAAATTATCCACATTGTGATTTTACCATAAATGATGTGAATGTTTTGAAAAAACAGGTGATTTGTAAAAAATGCGGTGGATATATTGTAGAGAAAAAGACATCAAAGGGAAGTTTTTATGCTTGTTCGAATTATCCGTTTTGTAAAAATACAGATAATAAATAAAATAAAACACATATATTATCCTATAACAATAAATAAATGAATACATAATTATACAAAATCATATTTATATAATCATTCATATAAGTATTTCAAATATATTAGTATTTTTAAAATCATTAAAAAATATAAGATGTATTTCACTATAATAATATAGAATCTATTAAAAAATTCCTCAAAAATAAAAAACTGGGCGATTAATAATCGCCCTAAAAATCTTATATTATTAATTTTTCCTACACATCTAAATTCCTTACATATTTCGCATTTTCTTCAATAAATTTTTTACGAGGTCCAACATCATCTCCCATCAATAATGAAAAAGTTTCGTCTGCTGCCATAGCATCATTCATGGTTACTTTGATTAAAATCCTTCCTTCTGGATTCATTGTTGTTTCCCACAATTGCTCTGGATTCATTTCTCCTAGACCTTTGTATCTTTGGATTCCAACTTGGTCTCTTGAAATTCCTCTCTCTTCTAGTTCTTTAAATGCTTTGGCTAAATCTTCGTCTGTGTAACAATAAATATCTTCCATTCCTTTTTTCGATAATTTATACAATGGCGGTTGTGCCAAATAAACATTTCCATTTTCGATAAGCGGTCTCATATAACGGAAGAAAAATGTCAATAATAATGTTCGAATATGTGCTCCATCTACATCGGCATCTGCCATGATGATAACTTTTCCATAACGGATTTTGGTAATATCAAAATCATTTCCAATTCCTGCACCAATGGCTAAAATAACGGGATTTAATTTATCATTTCCATAAATTTTATCTGCTCGAGACTTTTCCACATTTAACATTTTTCCCCATAATGGTAATATTGCTTGAAATCTTCTATCTCTTCCCTGTTTTGCGCTTCCACCTGCTGAATCTCCCTCAACGATATATACTTCACATTCGTCTGGATTTTTGCTACTGCAATCTGCTAATTTTCCTGGTAAGGTTGTTGTCTCTAGTGCATTTTTTCTTCGTACCAATTCTCTTGCTTTCCTTGCTGCCTCTCTTGCTCTTGCTGCACTCACGCATTTTTCTAAAATGCCTTTTGCAATATTCGGATTTTCTTCTAAAAATGCTGATAAACTTTCATTTACGATTGATTGAACAATTCCAGTAACTTCACTATTTCCTAATTTCGTTTTGGTTTGTCCTTCAAATTGAGGATCTTTTACTTTTACCGAAATTACTGCAGTAATTCCTTCTCTGATATCATCTCCTAGAAGATTTCCGTCTTTTTCTTTTAAAATATTTTTTGATTTTGCATAATCATTAAATGCTTTTGTCAGCGCTCTTTTAAATCCTTCTAAATGTGTACCACCTTCAATTGTATTTACATTGTTTACAAAAGTATAAATATTTTCTGAATAATTGGTTGTATATTGAAGTGCGATTTCCACAGGAAATTCTCCCTCTTTTTCTATATAAATTGGTTTTTGATGCAATTTTTCTTTATTTTTATTTAAATATTCCACAAAAGAAACTAAGCCACCTTCGTAACAAAAATCTCCTTTTTTTGGTGTTTCTTCTCTTAAATCTTCAATCACAATATGCAAACCTTTCGTTAAAAAAGCAACTTCTCTTAAACGATTTTCCAAAACCTCATATTCATATTGCAAAGTTTCAAAAATGGAACCGTCAGCAAAGAAACGAACTGTTGTTCCTGTTTTTTCAGAATCTCCAATTCTTGTTAAACTTTGAACAGTTTTACCTTTTTCAAATCTCATCTGATATATTCCACCATCTCTTTGAATGGTAACTTCTGTCCACTCTGATAACGCATTTACAACCGAAGATCCTACTCCATGAAGTCCTCCAGAAACTTTGTAGCCACTATCTCCACCAAATTTTCCACCAGCGTGTAAAACAGTATATACTGTTTCTGCTGCTGAAATTTTTGTTTTGGGATGAATATCAACTGGAATTCCCCTTCCGTCATCTTCAACAGTGATAATATTTCCTGGTTCAATTTTTACATGGATATTCTTGCAATACCCTGCTAATGCTTCATCAACGGAGTTATCCACAATCTCATAAACCAAATGATGAAGTCCTCTTACTGAAACACTTCCAATATACATACCAGGTCTTTTTCGAACTGCTTCTAATCCTTCCAAAACTTGAATTTGCTCTGCATTATAATCATGCTCAAATTTTTCTTCCATTTTTTTACCTCTTTCTAAAATTTTCTTTTTCCAATTGTATTTGAATGAATATTGCTAATATAAGCTTTTATCTCATTATTTTTCTGCAATAATATCAGTGATTTAGGATTTCCACAAGAAATATCACTCATTCTATTTTCTTCTAATAATTTTTGATAAAAGTTTTTGTATTCTTTTGTATTTTTTATATAACCTATATTCAATATAGCAATTATATCATTACCATTTAAAACTAGGCCTTTTCCAATATGTAAATACATTTTATTTCCTTTCTGAATGTACCTTGCCATTTTCAACATAAAAACTTTTAATGTTTTCTTTTTGCAGTTCTATTTTATCAGTACAAGTTATGATTACTTGGCTGTCTTTTAGATTTTCTAAAAAACTCTTCCTGCGATTTTCGTCTAGCTCGGACATAAAATCATCTAGTAATAAAATTGGTGTTTCCCCTATTTCTTCTGTAACAATCTTTAATTCGCATAATTTTAAAGTTAAAGTCGTTGTCCTTTGTTGCCCTTGAGAACCATAAATGGAAACAATTTTTTTATTAATATAAATTAGAAAATCATCTCTGTGAATTCCTGTACTCGTGAATCCTCTAGCTAAATCAATATTTTTAGATTTTTTCAAATTTTGCAAAAATCCTTGTTTGTCTTGTGCATTTGAAATATATTTTATTTTGATATTTTCTTCGTTTTTGGTATTTTTCGTCATAATATCATGCGTTTCTTGAATGATAGTGGCAAATTTTTCTAAATACTCATTTCGATATTCGAAAATTTGATAAGATAAATTGGCTAATTGTTCATCTAAAACTTCTAGTAAATCTTCATTTTTTAATTCTTTTATTTTTTTTAAATAATTATTTCGTTGCTCTAACACACGATTGTAATCATTTAATAAATGAATATAATTGGGTTTTAACGAACTTATCATCATATCTATAAATTTGCGTCTTTTTCCGTGGTCCTTCTTTAATAATGTCAATATCGTCAGGAGAAAAAATAACTATATTTATTTTTCCAACGATGTTACTTACTTTTGCTTGTTTCACACCATTACTAAAAAACTCTTTTTTCTCCCCTATTTCTACTTTTATTGTTCCACTTCTGTCTTGTTTTTCATAATCAATTTTCACTGTTGTGCATAATTCATTAAAGTTAATTAATTCCTTATCTTTCTTACTACGAAACGATTTGCCCATACTACACAGAAAAATCGATTCAATAATGTTCGTTTTTCCCTGCGCATTATCACCATAAAAAATATTAATTCCTTTATCTAGTTCAATTTTCTGTTCTTGGTAATTTCGAAAATTACTTAAATTGATTTCTTTTATGTACATTTATTTATCCCCACTTTATTCATAAAATGTGGAAAACTAATCCTTCATTTTAATTGGTAAAATCATATAAATATAATCGCCATCTTCTATTGGTCTAATAATGCATGGTGAGCGATTTGTTCCAAATTCGATATACACATCTTCATCATCAATTGCTTTGAGCGCATCTAAGAAAAATCTTGGATTGAAACCAATCTCTAAGTCCTTACCTTCTGTATCTACCAAAATTTCTTCTTTAGCATCTCCTGTTTGATTTGAACAAGAAATGGTTACTTTTCCTACTTCCACATTGATTTTAACAGGATATTTCTTTTCTTTTTCAATCGAAGATGCTGAAATAAGTAAAATTCTTTCAAAGCAATTTTGAATATTATTTTTATTTGCTTTGATTCGAGTTTCCCAATTTTGAGGAATGGCATTAGAATATTTTAAAAATTCGCCATCTAAAAGTCTGGTTACAATTTTACAATTTTCCATTTCAAACAATGCTTGATTTTTGGCAATTCCGACAGTAATCCTATCAAATGAATCTGAAATAATCTTGTTTACTTCATTTAAGGTTTTTCCTGGAATAACACAACTAAAATCATTTGCTTCTTGTACTTCTTTATTTTTAACTGCCATTCGGTAACCATCAACTGCCACAACGTTTAATTTATTATTGCTTACTTCAAATAAACTTCCTGTAAAAATTGGGCGATTTTCTTCTGTGCTGACTGCAAAAATCGTTTTGCGAATCATATTTTTTAAAGTTGTTTGTTCTAATTTAACAAAATGATCAATATTGATTTTTGGTAATTCTGGAAATTCTTCTGGATTCATGGTTGCTAATTTGTATAAAGAACCTTCACATTCAATTTCTAATAAATTATTTTCATTAATATGAATTTGAATTTCTGCATTTGGTAATTTTCGAATAATTTCACTAAACATAATAGCATTAACTACCGTTGTTCCCTGTTCTGTTACTCGAGCATCTAATATATATTCGATTCCTATTTCTAAATCATAAGAAGTTAATTTTAATTCATTATCGTTTGTTTGAATTAAAATACCTTCTAATATGGGCATTGTTGTTTTAGTTGATACTCCATTAATAACAGAATTAATTCCTTTTAAAATTTTTTCTTTTTCACAAATAAATTTCATTTTCTTTCTCCTTTTTATTATATAGATATTAATAGTAGTATTAGTATTAGGGCCTGTGAAAAATGTGGAAAAGTAGTTTTTAATTAGATTTCCCTAAGGAAAATTACAGTGAATAACTTTGTGAATAATTTTGGCATTTTTCCACATTTTACCATCTCATTTGTGAATTAGTATTTATTAACACTTTTTTTACAACTTATTAACAACTACTCTGTTAATAACTCTTAAAAATTAGTTGTATAAATGGAAATAAAAATCTTTTGTAAATATTTGTTCCGTAAAGAAATGTTTGCCTTGAATTTATTTTTTATTTAGAAAATAGCTTTATTGATTATCACGAATGATATTTTTTAAACTATCCACAATTAACTTTGTATTTGTGTTTTGTTTAATCTCTGTTTCAATTTTATTGCATGCGTGCATGACTGTTGTGTGGTCTTTCTTCCCAAAATCTCGGCCAATTTGCGGAAAAGACATATTAGCGCTTGTCCTACATAAATACATAGCTATTTGTCTTGGGTAAACAATATCATTTGATTTTTTGGTAGATACTAAATCTTTTTTTTCAATATTGAAATATTTAGCTACAATCTCTTGTATATAACCTGCTGAAACGATTTTTTCTTTTTGAAGAGCAATTTCATTAATTGATTTTTCAGCGATTTCGATTGTAATTGGGCTATGTACCAAAGAAGCAAATGCTGTAATTTTTGTTAGTGCTCCTTCTAGCTCCCTTACATTTGAGTTAATTTTCGTTGCAATAACAGATAAAATATAATCATCAATTAATATATTTTCTAATTGAACTTTTTTTCTTAAAATGGCTAATCTCGTCTCATAATCAGGCATAGAAACATCTGCAATTAATCCCCACTCAAATCGAGATTTTAATCTTTCTTCGATTAAAGGTAAATCACGTGGCGGTCTATCACTAGAAATGATGATTTGTTTATTGTTTTCTCGAAGTGTATTAAAAGTATGAAAAAACTCACTCTGCCCTGTTTTTCGATCTGCTAAAAATTGGATATCATCAATTAATAAAACATCAATATTTCTGTATTTTTTTCGGAAAAGCTCATTTTTGTGATTTCCGTCTTTTATGGCATTTACAATTTCATTTGAAAAATTCTCGGTTGTTACATATAGAATTTTTGTATTTGGATTATTTTGTAATATTTTATTACCAATAGCATGCATTAAATGTGTTTTGCCGAAGTCCTACTCCACCATAGATAAATAGCGGATTATAGGATGCTGCTGGTGATTCTGCAACAGCTAATGCAGCAGCGTGTGCAAATTTGTTATTCTCTCCTACAACAAAAGAATCAAAAGTATATTTTGGATTTAAAAAAGTATTTACATACATTTCAGATTGTGTGTAATCTTCTGTTTCTTCAGAAGTATATTCAATGTTGTTTAGATCCTTTTTTTCAATAATTTTAATATCACAAGTTTTATTGGTAATAAAATTAAATGTATTCACAACTAAGTCGAATAATCTAGATTCTATTGCATCTTTTTGAATAGTAGATTGTGCAATTAGAATGATTTTATTATCGTTTACTGATTCGATTTCTAGATTTTTAATCCAGGTTGTGTATGAAATATTTGTCATCTCTTCTTTTAAGAGATCTTTTGCTTTTGTAAGTAAATCGTTTTTATCTGAATACATCTATTTTCCCTTTCTTTTGATTTATATTTGCTAACTATAAATTTCCGTAAGTCAAAATATATTTTTAATAATATCAAAAAAAAAAAAAAATAGCAAGAGAAAATAAAAATAAAAATAACTTTTCTTGAATGACTTGACTTTTTATATTCTTTTGTAGTATAATAAATACTACTTGTAAGAAAAAAGAGTTTAAATAATAGGAGGTGCAAAATGAAAAGAACTTATCAACCAAAAAAAAGACAAAGAAATAAAGTTCATGGTTTTAGAAAAAGAATGCAGACAAGAGCAGGAAGACAAGTATTAAAGGCTAGAAGAAATAAAGGAAGAAAAGAACTTAGTGCATAATAGAATTAGGGGCATATTTCGTCCCTTTTTTTATTAATAAGTTTTTATGTAAAGTAAAATGAAAAAAACAATCATGTTAAAGAAAAAATATGAATTTAAGATGTTATTTTCCAAAGGAAAAATTTACTACGGAACTAACCTTACAATGTATATTTTTAAGAACAATCTAAATTTAAATAAATTGGGGATAGCTATTGGGAAAAAAAGTGGAAATGCTGTGGATAGAAATCGAATGAAACGCTTAATTAAGGAAAATTACAGAATTATAGAAGATAAATTGAAATATGGATATCATATTTTATTTTCTGTGAATAAAAAATGTCAAATTGAAAAGGTTGATTTTTATCTTGTTCAAAATGAAATGAAAAGATTAATTAAAAAATCAGAGATATGGTTAGGAAACGATGAAGAAACTTGCAATTAAGGTAATTGAATTTTATAAAAAGTATATTTCTTCATATTTTTCACAGATGTTTGGAATTCATTGTAAATTTGAACCAACTTGCTCAGAGTACGCCAGACAAGCGATAGAGAAGTATGGAGTTGTACGTGGAACTTGGAAGAGTTTCAAACGATTTTTGAGATGTAATCCTTTTTCAAAAGGAGGATATGATCCATTAAAATAAACATAAGAAGGAGGAAGGAGTTTGTTTAAATTTTTTGCTAATATTTTTGGTTATGTATTGAATTTTATTTATGGGATTGTGAATAATTATGGAATCGCGATTATTTTATTTACCATACTGTTAAAATTAATTATGTTGCCAATATCAATCAAACAACAAAAAACAATGAAAAAGTCCGCGAAAATACAAGGACAAGTTAAGGAAATTCAAGATAAATATAAAAATGACCCAACGCGTATGAACCAAGAGGTTATGGATTTGTATAAAAGGGAGAATATGAGTCCATTTAGTGGATGTTTGAGTTCTATTTTGCAGATTATATTAGTGATTTCCATGTTTTATTTAGTAAGTAGACCTTTAACTTATATGAAACACGTTGAACCAGAATTAATTAATCAATATTCTCAGGAATTGCAGGAAAAAGAGGGAAACACAAATTATCAAGAAATTGGAATTATTCGAACAAAATCAGGTGAGGATGAAAGAGTTAATATCAATATGAATTTCTTGGGACTTAATTTGAGCAGTGTGCCATCACAAAATTATAGCGATTGGAAAGTGTTTATTATTCCTGTTTTGTACGTCATTACATCATTTATATCAACAAGAATTACAGCGAATATGAACAAATCTAAGAAAAAAGAAGATATTTCGAAAAATACAGAAAATTCAAAAGATTTAGTCAAAAAAGAAGAACAAGATATTGATATGATGGAAGAAATGAATAAAAATATGATGATTATGATGCCACTTATGACAGTATCTATCGCATTAATTGCACCTTTGGGATTGGCTTTATATTGGCTAATTAATAATATTTTTATGTTAGGGGAAAGATTAATGATAAATAAAGTATGTAAGTCAGAGGAGGAATAAAATGGACGAGAAAACCTATATTTTTGAAGGAAAAACAACAAATGAAGCAATTGAAAAAGGCTTAAAAGAATTGAAAACTACAAAACATAAAGTTGACATTAAAGTTTTGGAAAATGAAGATAAAAAGACTTTTTTCAGTATTTTGGCACCGAAAGTTGTAAAAGTAGAAATGAAATTTAAAGAGGGAATTCAGCTTAAAGAAGAGAAAGAGCCGATGGATGCAACTCAAGTGATGAAAGAATTAGAAATATTTATGAATAATTTTATTGCAAATTTGCCAACGAAAGATTTGACATTTGAAATAAAACAAGATAGAGATTTGATAAAAATTGATATCAAAGATGAAAAGGCAGCGTATTTAATAGGATATAGGGGAGAGACATTGAATTCTTTGCAGAATATTTTATCCAATATTGCAAGTAATGATAAACAAGAAAAAGTAAGGATTTTGCTAAATATTAGCAATTATCGAGAAAAAAGGGAAAAGGATTTGACAACACTTGCTGGAAAAATTGCAGAATCTGTTGTTAGAACAAAAAAATCAATTACTTTAGAGCCAATGAGTTCCTATGATAGAAAAATCGTTCATAGTGCTTTGCAAGAGCATGATAAAGTAAAAACATATAGTATTGGAAAAGAACCTTATCGTAAGGTGGTTGTAAGTTTAAAATAAAGGCGAGGAGCCTTTATTTTTTTATAAAAAATATAAAACTATTGACATTTTATGTAAAATGTAATACAATTTAACACAATGAAGTTTTACTTCAATTGTAGTTATTAATGCTTTTTACGAAAGGAGAAGGACAAATGACCCCCTTTAAAGAAGATATCATGACTTCTGTACCATATTATGAAGTTAATAAATATGTTGCAGAATATGTTCAGGAACTGTTGGAAGAGATAGGTGAAGAGTGAAGAAAAAATTCCAGTGTCAATTCATAAAATATTAGATAAACTGGAAATAAAGCAGGAAACTAATTTTACCCCATCTGATACAACAATTGGTTTGATACATGGTGCTGAGCTATGTATTGCAGTAGTTCCAAACGTGGGCAAAGACAGCGATTATGGTCATTGGCATATGTTAAAATGTATTGCTAAAATCATAATTGGTAAAGGGAAACCAAAATGCGAACGGTATATCAATGTGCCAGGAAAAAATGAAAGCTTGGCGAATATGTTGGCATATGAGTTGATGTTACCGTATAAGCAAGCAATTCTGTATTTTTCAACAAAAGAGTTTTTTGAAAAAGTTTCTGAAAATTTATTAAGTAGACCTATTTCAATAAGAAAAGAAACGCAAATAGGGGAGTTAATTCATATGGATTATCCTGTTTTTCAAAAAACATTAGCATTTTACCATTTGTTAGAAGTATGCGAAAGTATGCTTGTAATGGGAGTAGAAACTGCGGAAATACAAGAATTTTGCGAAATGATAGCTGCTTGGAAGTTTTAAGTTCTAAATATTTCTAAAAAGTAAAAAAGTTCTAAAATAAGGATTTTTAAAAGTAATAAGAAAAAATGGTAAGTTTAAAACTTGCCATTTTTTTTAATTTTAGAGAAAATCCCCAGTTATACTGGGAGATAATTATGTATAAAAATATTGACTTTTTATGTAAAATATGTTACAATATAATTGTAAATAATTATTTAATCTTTGCTAACACAGGAAGACCGTTTTTAAGGAGGTATTTTTATGAATAATAAGACAGCGAAAATGGTACAGGAAGCATTTAAGAAAGATTTGGGAGCAGAATTCTCAATATTGGAAATCAAATCCATGACGCGGGTAGCAACAAGTGGCATTGATGATGAAGTTTACACCTTGGTGGATGAAACAGGAATACTGTTTGTTGCAAGAATAATCAACCATGTTAATGGTGAGCCATATAATGTCTTAGTGAAAGACTTATCTGTGGCAACAATTGGATTTGAGTTTGCGGTAAAGTGAAGAGGAAAAAAGGCGGAATGAAAATTTCTGCCTTTTTTTCTTGCATTATTATGTTCACGGTGGTATAATGTAGAAAAAAGGAGAAAAAAATGAGTACAATTGTGGCTATTTCAACTTCGCCGGGGATTGGTGGAATTGGAATTATTCGAATGAGCGGAGAAAATTGTTTTGAAATATTAGATAAATTTTTTGTGCCTAAAAATAAAACGGCGATAAAAGGCTATACCATGAAGTATGGAAACATTGTGGATAACTCTAAAAATGTTGTGGACGAAGTTCTAGTTTCGTTTTTTCTAGCGCCGAAAAGTTATACCACAGAAAATATGTGCGAAATTAATTCTCATGGTGGAATGCCGATTATGAATAAAATTCTGGAAATTTGCCTAAAAAACAGCGCTGTTTTGGCTGAACCCGGCGAATTTACCAAACGAGCTTTTTTGAATGGAAGAATTGATTTATCACAAGCAGAATCAGTTGTGGATATCATTAATTCGAAAACGGAAAAAGAATCAAAAATTGCAGTAGAACAATTAGCTGGGAATTTATCCGAAAAAATAAAAAATATTCGTCAAAAAATCGTTTCACTTTTAGCAGACATTGAAGTAACCATTGATTATCCTGAATATGATGTCGAGGAAGTCACAGAATCAAAAATAAGCCACGTTTTGGAAGAAATTGATAAATTACTCGACGAACTCGAAAAAAGTTTCTTAAATGGCAAAATTTTGAAAGAGGGAATCAAAGTAGCCATTATTGGGAAACCAAATGCTGGGAAATCATCACTTTTGAATTTGATTTTAAACGAAGAACGCGCGATTGTCACAGATATAGAAGGAACAACGCGAGATTCGATTGAAGAGTTTATTAATGTTGATGGTGTGCCTCTAAAAATTATCGACACGGCAGGAATTCGAAATGCGAAAGATGAAGTGGAAAAAATCGGTGTGGAAAAATCGTTGAAAATATTAGAGGAAAGCGATATCGTATTGGCTATTTTTGATATTTCCAAGGAATTGGACGACGAAGATCGAAAAATATTAAAAATAATTCACGAAAAAAATGCAATTATTCTATTAAATAAAATAGATTTAGAAAAAAAATTAAACCTTACGGAAATAAGAGATTCAGGGAAAAAGATAATCGAGATTTCTGTCAAAAATAAAATGGGTGTGGAAAACCTTTATCAAGAAATTTCAAATGTATTTAAGTTAAACGAAATCGCAGTAGATGGAGAAACAATCGTTAGCAACAATAGGCATAAAAGTTTGATTATTAATGCACATAATAATCTAAAAAAAGCAAAAGAAATTTTGGCACAAAATATGCCAATTGATATCATATCTTCTTATTTAAAAGAAATTATTGAAGAACTAGGAAAAATAACGGGGGAGAGTGTTACAGAAGATGTTATCAATGAAATTTTTTCAAAATTTTGCTTAGGAAAATAAAGAACAGGCGTTCTTTGTTCCACGATTAACAAGTAGGGACGAGGTCTTGAAGCGTCTACAAAAAGGAGTAGAAAATGGGATATCAAGCAGGAAAATATGATATAGCAGTAATTGGCGCAGGGCATGCTGGCTGTGAAGCAGCATTGGCAGCAGCAAGATTAGGTATGAAAACATTGATTTTTTCGATTAGTTTAGAATGCGTTGCCAATATGCCATGCAATCCACATATTGGTGGCTCGTCAAAAGGTCATTTGGTTCGAGAAATTGATGCGCTTGGTGGCGAAATGGGGAAAAATACGGATAAAACTTTAATTCAAATCCGTATGCTAAACACTTCAAAAGGACCAGCAGTTCATTCTTTGAGAGCCCAAGCAGATCGAAAAAGATATCAAGCAGAAATGAAGCATACTTTGGAAAAACAGGAAAATTTGTATTTAAAACAAGCTGAAATTGTCGAAATAAAAGTAGAAAATGGCAAAGTAAAATCTGTGGTAACCAATTTGGGAGCGGAATATGAAGTAGATTGTGTGATTCTTGCAACAGGAACGTATTTGAAAGGAAAAATATTTATTGGAGATAGTTCTTTTGAAAGCGGACCAGATGGCGTATTTCCAGCCAATCAATTATCAAAATGTTTGCAAGATTTGGGAATTGAAATCCAAAGATTTAAAACAGGAACGCCTGCAAGAATTAATAAAAAAAGTATTGATTTTTCAAAAATGGAAATCCAAGAAGGTGACGAAAACATTGTTCCATTCTCGTTTGAAGACGAAATGTTACACGTGGAACAAGTTCCATGTTGGCTAACTTATACCAACAAAAAAACGCATGAAATTATTCGAAAAAACTTACATAGGTCACCATTATATGCAGGAATGATTGAGGGGACTGGTCCAAGGTATTGTCCTTCAATAGAAGATAAGGTGGTAAGGTTTGCGGATAAGGAAAGACATCAAATTTTTGTGGAACCGATTGGAAAAGATACAGATGAGATGTATATTCAAGGAATGAGTTCGTCATTGCCAGAAGATGTTCAAATTGAGATGTATCGCACATTACCTGGCTTAGAAAATGCTGAATTTACGAGACCTGCGTATGCTATTGAATATGATGCAATTGAGCCATCACAATTAAAAAGTTCATTGGAATTGAAGAAGATAAGTGGTATGTTTTTTGCAGGTCAAATTAATGGTACATCGGGATACGAAGAAGCAGCTGCACAAGGGTTGATGGCAGGAATAAATAGCGTTCAAAAGTTGAAAGGAAAAAAACCAGTTATTTTAGATCGTTCTACAGCGTATATTGGCGTTTTGATTGATGACATTGTAACCAAAAGTACGCTAGAGCCTTATCGAATGATGACTTCGAGAGCAGAATATCGTTTATTATTAAGGCAAGATAATGCTGATTTGAGATTGACTGAAATTGGGCATGAAATTGGCTTGATATCTGATGAGAGATATGAAAAATTTTTGAAGAAAAAGGCTCAAATCGAAGCGGAAGTTCAGCGAGTGAAAGCAACGGTTATTAAACCAAGTAAAGAAAATAATGTGGTTTTGGAGAAGCATGGTACTACGCCAATTTCGACAGGTACAAAATTGGCAGATTTGTTGAAAAGAACAGAATTGACATATCAAAGCTTAAAGGAAATTGATTTAGAGAGACCTGAATTGGAGAGACAAATTTGGGAAGAAGTCGAAATTATGGTAAAATATGAGGGATACATCGAAATGCAAAAGAAGCAGGTAGAAGGCTTTAAAAAAATGGAAGAGAAGATTTTGCCTGAAGAGATTGATTATGAAGAAATAAAGGGATTGCGTTTGGAGGCAAGGCAAAAATTGAATAAATTTAGACCATATTCGATTGGACAAGCATCAAGAATATCAGGTGTTTCGCCAGCGGATATTTCGGTATTGTTGATTTATTTGGAACAATATAAACATCATAAAAAATAAATTGTAGGAGTGTGGGGCTGACCTGCTCTTAACCTACATTATGTAATACAAAAATAGCCCAAATGAGGAGAAAATATGAATTTAGAAGAATTTGAGAATATATTTAAAGAAGAATGCCATAAAAATAACATTGGATTTAAGGAAAATGTTAGCGGAAAATTGTATCAATATATGAATCTAATATTAGAATGGAATGAAAAAATTAATGTGACGGCAATTAAAGATGAAAAAGAGTTTATTGTGAAACATTTTATCGATTCTTTGACGATTTGTAATTTTATAAAGGAAAACGAACGAATTTTGGATATTGGAACAGGAGCAGGATTTCCAGGAATTCCAATTAAAATATATTATCCGAATATTAATGTAACACTGATTGATTCAGTAAATAAGAAGATTACTGTTTTAAGAGATGTCATCGAAAAATTAAAATTGGAGAAAATGGAGGCTTTGCATATTCGTGCAGAGGATTTGGCGAAAGATTTGAATTATCGAGAAAAGTTTGATATTGTAACTACAAGGGCAGTTTCGAATTTGGCGACGATTAGTGAATATATGCTGCCTTTTGTAAGAATTGACGGAAAGGCGATTTGTATGAAGGGACCAAATATTGAGCAAGAAATGGAAGATTCGAAAAAGGCGATAAAATTGCTTGGTGGAGATGTGGAAAAGATTCATAAAATTCAGATAGATAGTGAATTGGAAAGAAATATTATTGTGATAAAAAAGGTTAATAAAACGGATAAAAAATATCCAAGGGGGCAAGGAAAGCCTGCGAAAGAGCCAATTAAATAATATTATAGGGACGATTGGCAATCGTCCCATTTTTGTTCATAATTTGTTAAATAATTGCGAAAAATTCTCGATTTTTATTGACATTTTTCAAAAATTTATATATGATAAGAAAGAAAAAGGAGTGAGTGTTTTGGGCAGAATTATATCCATAGCAAATCAAAAAGGTGGAGTGGGAAAGACTACAACCGCAGTCAATGTAAGTTCTATCTTGGCGAAAAAGGGCAAAAAGGTTTTATTAATTGATTGTGATCCACAAGGAAATGCGACAAGTGGTCTTGGAATAGAAAAAGATGCGGAAAATTCATTGTATGATGTATTAATTAATGAAGTTGACATAAATCAAACAATTCAAGATACTTGTATCAAAACTTTGAAAATATGCCCAGCAAATATGAATTTAGCGGGTGCTGAAGTAGAATTGGTTAATCAAATGTCAAGAGAACAGAGAATGAAAACGGCATTGGAAGGCGCGAAAAATGAGTTTGATTTTATTTTAATTGATTGTCCTCCATCATTGGGATTGGTAACTTTGAATGCTTTTACAGCGTCAGATTCTGTTTTGATTCCTGTACAGTGCGAATATTTTGCATTGGAAGGTTTGGGACAACTATTGAATACAATTAATCTTGTGAAAAAGCATTTGAATAAAAGTCTTGAAATAGAGGGAGCGGTTCTTACAATGTATGATATGAGGACAAACCTTTCAAATCAAGTGGTGAAGGAAGTTAAGAAATATTTTGGTGATCGTGTGTACGCAACGGTTATTCCAAGGAATATTAAACTTAGTGAGGCGCCAAGTTATGGAATGCCAATTATTTTGTATGATGATAAATCAAAAGGTGCAAGATGTTACGAAAAATTGACGAAAGAACTCTTGAAGGCAGATGCTGAGAGAAAAAAGAGTGAAGAATAGGGGGAGATAATATGGCTAAGAAAACAGGATTGGGAAAAGGGTTGGATGCCTTATTTTCCATGCCAGTGGAAGAAAATGTGGAAATTAGTGGCAATCAAGATGGTATTGTGAAGCTAAATATTAATGAAATTGAGCCAAATGTAAATCAAGCAAGAAAAATATTTGATGAAGAATCGATTGAGGATTTGGCAAGTTCGATTAAAGAATATGGTGTGATTCAACCGATTTTGGTGGCCAAAAAAGAGAAATATTATGAAATTATTGCTGGGGAAAGAAGATGGAGAGCATCTAAAAAGGCTGGTTTGAGTGAAATTCCAGTTATTATTCGTGATAATGATGATAAGAGGAATCAGGAAATTTCGCTGATTGAAAATATTCAAAGAGAGGATTTGAATCCGATTGAGAAGGCTCGTGGAATTAAGCAATTGATGGATGAATATGATTTGACACAAGCCAGAGTTGCTGAAATATTGGGAAAAAGTAGAAGTAGTATTGCTAATACAGTGAGAATATTAAATTTAGATGAAAGAGTATTGAATTTAGCTTTGGAGGGTAAACTAACAGAGGGACACTGCAAATCGCTTATGTCGGTCGAAAATCCAGATAGGCAATATGAAATGGCGTTATATATTATTGAATCTGGCGATTCTGTGAGGGAAGCAGAGAAAAAGACGAGAATTCAGAAAAAGGCGCCAAAGAAGGAAAATGTATATATGCCGATTTATAGAGATATTGAGAATCGATTTCAAGGCTTTTTTGGGACAAAGGTAAAATTGGATGCTGGTGCGAAAAAAGGCAAAATTATTATTCAATATAGTTCAAATGATGATTTGGAGAGAATTTTAGATTTGATAAAATGAGGATGTGAGTAAAATGAGTGATGGTTTTAAAATTATGGAAAATCCAGAGTTTGTGGGCTGGATGATGATAATATTGATTTCGTTGGTAGTTGTTGAAACAATTGTGCTTTTGTTTATCCATAAAAGATATCTTTCTTTTATGAAAAAATTGGGCAATGGCAGTGATTTGAATGAGATGTTGAAGGAATATCTGAAAGAAGTAGAGAGTATTAAGAAGGATAATTCGGAAATTAAAGGATATTACACGAAATTGGATTCTGATATGGCTTCATGTATTCAAAAGGTAGGATTGGTAAGATATAATGCTTTTAAGGATGTTGGAAGCGATTTGAGTTTTGCGATTGCTTTGTTGGATGGAAATGATAATGGGGTTGTTTTTAATGGAATTTATGGTTCAGAATATTCAAATATTTATGCAAAGCCGATTAAAAATAAAGAATCGAATTATCAATTATCGCAAGAAGAAGAATATGCAATCGAAATTGCTGAGCAGACAAAAAGTTTTATGACAAAAAATAGAAAATAGAAAAAATCTATTGACAAATCAATAAAAAATGTGTTAATATATATATGTTGTCTGGCTAGTTGGACAACTAATGTGGAGAGGTGGTCGAGTTGGTTTATGGCACCAGTCTTGAAAATTGGCGTAGGTTTATAGCCTACCGTGGGTTCGAATCCCACCCTCTCCGCCATTTTTATATAAAATAAATAATATGTAGGTGTACCCAAGAGGCTGAAGGGGCGGGTTTGCTAAACCTGTAGGGTTCGTAAGGGCCGCGGAAGTTCGAATCTTCTCACCTACGCCAGAGAAATGTCTATTTTTAATAGGCATTTTTTTTATATTTAATTATTTATTTTTATTTTAAAATTTAATTTATGATTATTTATTTTTATATTTATTTTAAATTTTAATTTATAATTAATTATTTTTTTATTTATTATAATAAAATTATTTATTTGTTAAATTTTGCAATATTAAAAAATAATAAATAAAATAAATCAAATAATAAATAGAACAATAAATTAGTATATAAATAAAATAATTAATTATTTTATTTATTATTT
>CANEDP010000028.1 GCA_947426305.1 uncultured Clostridia bacterium
AGAATTCCAGCCTTCCAAGCTGGCTATGCGGGTTCGATTCCCGCTACCTGCTCCATTAGAGAAGTCATTGTATTAGAAAGAGGTCTAGTATGATGGCTTTTTTGTAATTTTTTTATGTAAAACACTGTCAATACTTTTGGGTCAGTACTTTAAGTTTCGGTGTTTTTTTCTAAACACCTTAATAATATTCAATTTGCTGTTCTAATTTGTAAACACTTTTATTTTTCGACTAAATTATCTATTATTTTATGATATTTTGTGTTTTCATTTTAAAAAATACCGAAACTTAAAGGTTAGTACATCTTGACTTTTTATGTAAAATATAATATAATTAAATTATAATTATATAGAAATGTTCCCACTTTCACAGGAGGACACCAAACCAAAAAATAATAATTTAGGAGGACAAGAAAATGACACTTTT
The DNA here is from genome assembly GCA_947426305.1 of uncultured Clostridia bacterium. Classification (GTDB taxonomy): domain Bacteria; phylum Bacillota; class Clostridia; order TANB77; family CAG-508; genus Scatovivens. The sequence goes on from CANEDP010000028.1 coordinate 425, forward strand.
ACGGAAACTAGCACAGTTAGTGCAAGATTTGTATACTATTCGTGCAATATTGGAAGGAGACCAAATTTCTTCCCAGCCTTATGGTAGTAAACCAGGTGATACAAATTGTATTGCTATTACCATTAAATATGACAGGGGCGATAGACGAATAAACATAAATACAAAAGTACTAATTGCAAATTGCATTTTTGAGGAATTCTCAAAAGATGAATACAGAATTGAAGAATACTCTGAAGAACTTGAGAATGAAATTTCAGTTGTATTCTTTAGAAAATATCAACCTATCTAAGTTCTATCAAGAAAACTGTGACAGTAAATAAGGAGGAAAGGATTATGACATTAGAAGAAAAAATGGAACTATTAGAAAAACTGAAGGAAGAATATTTTTACTTTGAGGTTCCTCCTGATTTGGAAAAGTTAGGAAATGAATTTGATGAGTTGCATTTGTCAGAAGTAGACTTTATTTATGATAAGGAACATGAACGAGGAAAGTTATTTGTATGCCCTGATTTAGAATGGGAGTTTCCAAAAGTATATGAAGTTGCTGAAGAAATTATGGAAAGAGCCATAGAAGTTATATCTGAGGCAATTGCACTTTATTATATGGAAGGCGACTTTTGGGATGAAGTAACTGATTTAACTTCCGATGAGCTGGTAAAAATCTATACCAGAATTCATAACATTCCAATAATTAGATATTTTTCTGTTAGTGATGTTAATTTGCTCAATGTAAGACAACTTAATGCTGATGTTCGATAATTAAAAGAATCACAAAATCTCTTGATAAAATGAGAGGTTTTGTGATTTTTTTCTCAAAGTCCTTAAATAGCATTTGAAGTGCATTAAAAATGCATATGGCTCAAATTCCGTATGATGCGAGAAATAATAGAGAGTTTAGCTCAAAATTACCTAAAAATTTAAGAAAAATGCATGGAAAATGCGTTGTAGTTCCAGTAATATACGAATTCTTTGAGCAGAAATAGAAAACTTGTGATGTCCTACAGCCAAATTACCTGCTCCATTAAATAAGTCATTGTATTAGAAAGTAGTCTAGTATGATGGCTTTTTTGTTATGACTAACACTCAAATACTTACTCAAAATTATGCATTATTTAAAAGTCAAAAAAACTTGTTTGTAAGTCAAAAGAGTGAAGTTCTATCATATATAATATTTCAATATGGTTTATTACTCAATTTTGGCATGATTTTACTCAATAAATAACCAACTGCATATTATTCATTTAGTTAGTAAAGATTAACCACAATATACATAATTAATCCTATGGGGAGTAACCAAATCAAAAATCCCTTTCTACCACTCAAAATTATAGAATGCATTCGTGATGCATACAAAATGCATATGGCTTAAATTCCGAATGATACGAGAAATAATTAGGGTTTTAAGTCAAAATTACCTAAAAATTTAAGAAAAATACCTTGTAAATGCGTTATAGTTCTAGTAGTATAGAATTCTTTAAAGCAGAAATAGCAAGGGTTTGCTGTCCTACAGCCAAATTACCTGCTCCATTAAATAAGTCATTGTATTAGAAAAGGGTCTAGTATGATGGCTTTTTTGTTGACTTTGCAAGTTAAAAATTGACAAATTTATGTAAATATGGTACAATAAAAATGAAGGTATATTTTTGCATAAGTAGTGTACAAAATTTACTAAATAATTTTAGGAGGTGAATGTTTCGTAAAATTTTGTTATGGCAACTTAAAAATTCAAAACACAGGAATTGTCTTTAAATAGGAGGAAATTATCATGAAATTTGAAAAAGAGGCAGAAAACAAAAGGAAGCTTGTCATTATTTGTGCTGTGATAATTGCTGTTATGTTCATGATTGGGCTTATGATTAGTGAGAAAATACGGCAAAGTATGATGGAAAAGTATCAAATTTATGATACAGCGCTTCAAATTGATGATAAGAAATTGTTCGAGCAGGCAATAAAAACGAACATTGGTTATGCGTTTGTGTATGGAAAGTTAAAAACGATTGATCCTGTTTCGTATCCAGAGGTTTCAGGGGAATATTCCTATCTTAAAAAGAAAGAACAAAAGTATAGGAAACATTCTCGGAATGTTACAAAGACTTATACCGATTCCAAAGGAAAAACTCGAACAAAGACAGAAACAGAAGATTATTGGACATGGGATACGATAAGAACAGAAAGCAAAACAGCAACCAGAATTTCATTTTTGGATGTTGAATTCGACTACGAAAAGATTCCATTTCCAGAAAGTCATCAACTTGAAACTGTCAAGACTGGCTACCATAAAAGGAATGTCTATTATGGTACAGATGCTGAATTTCAGGGAACAATTTTTACTTCCTTGAAAGAAAATACCATTAACAATACGAAATTTTATGCAAACAAAACCATTATACAAACAATAGAAAATCTAAAAACAGGAATAGAACTTGTGATTTTCTGGATTATTTGGATTTTGATAATGGTTGGAGTTGCTTTTGTTTTCTATTATCGGAAAATAAAGGCGTAAGTTAAGCACTACCTAAAAAGCCCCAGTTTATCTGGGGCTTTTTAGATTATCAAAACAAATTTTTTTATCATTTCTCAAAATATTTATCCCAAAAAAATCAAAAAAACCATTGTCTAATTCAAAACTCTATGATATAATCTCACTAATAAATTGCTTAAGGGAAAGAAAAGGGGGACGAAAACGTGCTAGAAAAGATATTATTTAATTTAATAGCCTTTTCGATATTCATAATTATATTTTTTAAAATTATCCGCAAAAACGATACCAACTACATCGGAATTCTAGTATTAGAAGCTATTGGAATCGCCATTAGTTTCATCGAAATACGAATTGGAATTGAGGCCAATACTTTTTTCAAAAGTATCCGTTATTTATTTTCCATTCTACTACCTGTTTTTATTATTTTAATGGAACTAAAAGGCTTAAATTTTTCAGAAATGATTAGTTCTATTTTTGCACAAATATTGATTTTTATAGGCGATTATAAGGCAGCCAAAAGTATCTTAATCAAATTAGTAACTAAATATCCAGAAAGTTACATGGGACACAAATTATTAGCCAAAATCTATGAAAAAGAAGGTGGTATGCGAAAAGCCATTGATGAATATGTCAAACTAGTTGATATCAAAGGAAATGACTATAAATCTTACTTCAAAATCGCTGATTTACTAAACGATTTAGGTCAAAAAAACGAGGCGATCCAAATGCTTGAAAATCTCATGAAAACCAAACCAGACTTATACGAATGCTCCATTTTACTAGGCGAATTATTATGCGAACAAGCCAGATTCAAAGAAGCAGAAAGAGTCTATCAAGAAGCCCTAAAATTTCGACCAACTGACTTTAATTTATACTACAATTTAGGCATCGTCTACACCATGCTGAGCGAATTTCAAATGGCAAAAGAAATGTACGAAAAAGCTGCAGATATCAATCATAGAGCCTATGGAGCAAATTACAATTTAGGACAAATTGCTTTCATTCGGAGGGGATTTAGATGTCGCCGAAAAATACTTCAAACACAGTTTATATGGTGATTTAGAAGCAAAATCCTATTTTCAATTGGCAAAAATTTACGTGTTAAAAGGTGAAAAAGATATTGCCATTAATTTTTTAAACAAAGCCATTGAGCTAGAACCAGAATTATTGCAAACAGCCAATCAAGAAAAAGTTTTTGCGGAGATAAAAGAGCACATTACGGTTTCTGTCAAAATGGAAAACGAGGTGGAAGAAGAACCAGAAGAAATCGAAGAAAATCAGTATTTGCTAAAACTAGAGGACAAAGCCAGAGAATATCTTGAATCTACTACTATTTTAGTAAGAGACATGAGTGATAATACGATTAGCCAAAAAGCAGAAAAGGCAGTTGACAAAATATTCCAAAAGAAATTAGAGAAGGAAAAAGAAGAAAATCAAAAAGAATTAGGCTCGAACTAGCATAAAACCCGAATTTCACCAATACAATAAAATATCAAATCAAGAAGGGAATGATATTTGTGGAAAAGAAAATTTCAATCATTGGTGGAGATTTAAGAATTGTCAATCTAGCCAAAATGATGGCTGAAGATGGCTTTGAGGTTGTTACGTATGCATTAGAAAAAGCAGAAGAATTGAATGGTTTGGCAAAAGGCAACACTTTAGAAGAAACCATTCAAAAATCAGAATATATCGTAACTTCCATTCCATTATCCAAAGACGGAAAAATCGTGAATACGCCATACAGTGATGCAAAACTAACTGTACAAGAATTACATAACCATTTGCATGGCAAGAAACTTATTTCAGGAAAATTAGACGAATCTTTTCAAAATGATACAATGATTCAATGTTATGACATTTTAGAAATGGAAGAATACGCTGTTTTAAATGCGATTGCGACTGCAGAAGGGGCCATTCAAATCGCCATGGAGGAATATCCAAAAACGCTATCAGGTTCGAATATTTTAGTCATGGGATTTGGCAGAATTGGAAAAATTGTAGCCAAAATGCTACAAGGGATTGGTGCTAATGTTTACTGCGAAGCCAGAAAAGAGCCAGATTTAGCTTATATCAAAGCCTATGGTTATACGCCAATTCACTTGAAAGAGTTAGACCAACATTTGCCAAAATTCGACATTATTATTAACAACATTCCAGTTCAAATATTGGATAAAACTCGCTTAAATCTAGTAAGAAAAGACGTTCTAATCTTAGATTTAGCCTCTAATCCCGGAGGTGTTGATTTTGAATATGCCAAACAGAATAACATCAAAACGATTTGGGCATTAGCATTACCTGGCAAAGTAGCGCCAGTCAGCGCCGCAGAATATATTAGAGATACAATCTACAATATTTTGCAAAAATAAAAAGGGCACGGGGCCCTGCCTAAAAAAATAACCTCGTATACACAAAATCATGAAAATCACATGAACAAAATGTGAAAATTATGTAAATTTTAGAATAAACAAAAGAGAGGAAAAGAAAATGTCAAATTTACAAGCATTAATTTTAGGAATTGTTCAAGGTTTAACCGAATTATTACCAGTTTCGAGTTCAGCCCATTTAGCAGTATTTCCGTGGATTTTTAAATGGAGTCAAATTCCAGAGTCATTCGACATTGCACTTCATTTTGGGACACTGCTTGCGATTTCTTTGTTTTTTATCAAAGATTGGATATTGCTTATCAAAGGTGGTTTCAATCAAGTTGTCAAAAAAGAAAAAAGTCTGGAAGGGAAAATGTTTTGGTATTTAGTATTAGCTACCATTCCAGCAGGAATTTTAAGTTTGATTCTTGACAAATTATCTGACACAGTATTGGGAGGAAGCATGGTTCCAATTGCGATTGCGTTAATTGTGATGGGAATTGTTTTATACATCGTAGATAAAACTGCCAAATCTGATACAAATTATGAAAATATGACGCTTACCCAAGCACTTTTAATTGGTATTTCCCAAGCTATTGCGGCAGCGTTTCCAGGCGTTTCGCGTTCTGGAATTACGATGACGGTTGCAAGAGCACTTGGCGTTGACCGCGAAAGTGCTGCAAAATATTCGTTTTTGTTGTCAACACCCATTATTTTGGCAGCTGTGATTTTTAGTTTAGATGCATTCGAGTTTAGTTTGGCATTTGTAGTAGGAGTTTTGGCAAGTTTTGTTGTGGGAATTGTAGTAATTAAATTTTTATTAGATTATTTGAAAAAAGGCAGTTTCAAAGGATTTGCGATTTATCGCGTGATATTTGGAATTATCATTTTGGTTTTAACATTTGTAAGATAAGGAAGTGATGGTATGAGTGGTGGAAAACATGCTTCAGATGAAGAATTTGAGTTCGATTTTGATTTCGAAAAAATCAAAAATATTGCAATTATTGTTGTGATTTTGGCGATTATTGCAGGTGTTATTTTTGGTACAGTTAAATTGGTAAACAAAATGACAGATACAAAAACAGAAGAGACGTCTTCGGCAGATGTGGAAGAAAAAGAAACAGAAAAGTATCCTGTTTTAGGAAAAATCGTAATTGATAAAATTGAAGTAGAACAGCCAATTCTTGAGACAGTAGAAGAAGATGCTTTAGAGCAAGGTGTGATTAAATTATATGGAGATGACTTAAATCAAGAAGGAAATTTTTGTATAGCAGGGCATAATTATGAAAACATTTTTAAACGTTTAAATGAATTGGAAATCGGAGATGAAATTAAAATTGTGGATAGGGACAAGCAATTGACAACCTACAAAGTAACACAAACTGCTTCGATTGAGCCAACGGATTTAGAGCTTTTGCGAAAAGAAGCTGGCAAAACGCGGAATTACGCTGATTACTTGCGAGAACGCTTCAACCAAGCGATTTGTTGTTAAAGCAGAAATGGAAAAATAAAGAAAAGAGGGAAAGTGATGAAGAAAATCGTTTTAAAAATAGGGATTATTTTAATGAGTTTCATGCTTCTTTCAATTCAAGGATTGGCAACAGAAGAAAATGTGGTTTCCAATGAAATTGCAGAAAATTCTGTTTTGCAAGACCCAGCAAAAGAAGAACCAAAAGAAGAAATTCCAACAGAAACCAAGAAAAATGAAACGATGTATGTACAAGAACGATGTAATATTCGAGCCAGCTATTCGGTAGAAAGTGACCGCGTTGGTGGCTTAGATGTTGGAACAGAAGTGACGGTAATTGCCGAGTACAGCAATGGTTGGTATAAAATCAAATATGGTGGAGAAGAAGCCTATATCAAAGCAGGAATTTTAAGAAGCACTAGGCCAGTAATAGAAGAACCAGAAGAAGTACCAACAGAAGAAACAACGTCAGAAGATTTGCAAGAGTCAGCAGAAAATCAGGAAGAAATTGATGGCGATTATGCAGAATTGATTAATGAAATTGGTGTTTTACCAGAAGTGGGGCATAATATAGCAGATGATTTGTTTGTTGGAGTGATTATTTTAGCAATTGCACTGATTATTTATGTAAAATATAAGGTTAAATGAAAAGGAGCAAAAAAATGGCAGAAATATTAGATGGAAAAGAATTAGCAAAAAATATTCGCAAAGATTTAAAAGTAGAGGTAGAAAAACTAAAGAAAAAGGGAATTGCTTCCAAACTTGCGGTAATTATGGTTGGTGATAATAGCAGTTCGGAAGTATATGTGAAAAATAAATCATTTGCCTGTAAAAAAGTAGGAATTGATTTTGAAGAGTTTTTCTTAGATAAATCTGCAACAGAACAGGAATTGCTGGATTTAATTGAAACATTAAATCAGGATAAAAGTGTGAATGGAATCTTGCTTCAGAGTCCTGTTCCAAAACATATTGATATCAACAAGGCTTTTCGCACGATTTTGCCTAACAAAGATGTGGACGGATTTCATCCGATGAATGTAGGAAATCTTGTGATTGGAGAAGATTGCTTTATTTCATGTACACCATATGGTGTGATGAAATTGCTAGAAGAATATAAGATTGAAATAGAAGGCAAAAATGCTGTTATTTTAGGTAGAAGTAATATTGTAGGGAAGCCAATGGTGCAATGTTTGCTAGCCCAAAATGCAACGATTACGGTTTGTCATTCGAAGACAAAAGAAATTGAGAATATTGTAAAAAATGCAGATATTGTGATATCAGCGATTGGAAAACCACATTTTGTAACAAGTAAAATGATTAAACAGGGGGCAGTTGTTGTTGATGTGGGAATTAACAGGCTAGAAGATGGAACGATTGTGGGAGATGTAGAATACGAGTCGGTTAGCCAAAAGGCAAGTTACATTACACCAGTTCCAGGAGGGGTTGGACCAATGACGATTGCGATGCTTCTTCAAAATGTAGTCAAAGCTACAAAAATTCAAAATAAGCAATAAAATAATGGGGGTATATTTTTTAATATATCCTTTTTTATTTAGAATAGGAGAAAATATGGAAGAATTATATAATGTATGGTTTTCTGGTTTGGACTTAAACAACGAAACCAAACTAGATTTATTAGAAAAATATGATACAAAAGAAATTTGGGAATTTGATTTGGAAGAATTTGTCCAAAAGGAGGTTCCAGAGGAAGAAATAAACAAAATCTTAAAAAGCAAGAGTTTAGAGGAAGAAAAAAGGAATTTAGAATATATGCATCAAAAAGATATCAAACTAATTAGTGTTAAAGATGAAAAATATCCCAGAAAATTACTTCAAATTGAGGACAAGCCAGCGTTTTTGTATGTTCGCGGTAATGAGGAAATTTTAGATGATGATGCTGTGCGGAGTGGTTGGCTGTAGAATGGCGAGTGAAATGGGAAAAAACACAGCAAGAATGTTGAGCAGAGAATTGGCGAATCGAAATATTAATATTGTTAGCGGGCTTGCTTTGGGGATTGATAAGTATGCTCATTTGGGGGCTTTGGATTCGGAAATTGGAAAAACTGTGGCGGTATTGGGAGGAAGTTTGGCAGATGAAGAAATTTATCCATATCAGAATTATAGAGTGTTTGAGCGAATTTTGGAAAAAGGTGGAGCGGTTGTTTCGGAATATGGAATTCATAGCAAGCCAGAAGGAAAGCATTTTCCAGCAAGAAATCGAATTATAAGTGGACTTTCCGATAAAGTGGTTGTGGTGGAAGCCAAACGAAAAAGTGGAAGTTTGATTACTGCCAATTGGGCGGTTGAGCAGGGAAAAGATGTGTTTGCGGTTCCTCGGAAATATTTTTTCGAAACATTCGGTTGGGACGAACCATTTGATCAAAGAAGGAGCTTTCTTGTTTTCGAACATAGAAGATTTACTTTAAAATTAACATAAAATAGGTATAAAAAATCGCCAATGAAAGTCCATTGGCGATTAGTTTGCTTGTTAACAGTAAGGGTCAAAACAACATGATTTTGGATTCCAGAATTCCTTCAAAGAAACAAATGCCGCGAAGTGCATCTTCTCGATCAAGTATCAGTAAATTTATGTGTTTGCACTCCCTCCGAATCAAAGGAGATGGCAAGGATAATTTCCAGTCAACAGGAAGTTTTACATGATAACGTTCTTCGGCACGTTTATACTGCTTCCCAACAGTATCAAGAAGAACTGACTCATCCTGCTGTAAATTAATCTTTCTAATTTTGAATCCGACCTTTTCAAGTTCATTCTCATTCGGAAGTAGTTCCAAAGGAGTTAGAATTCCGCCACTCTTTTTTACCTTGTTTATCTTAATTGTCTGGTCGACCATTAAGTTGTATAACTGGCACTCAAATATGTGATTGTGGGTATAGACACAATACCCACGCTGTAATCCGTGCTCGTCGACTATACTGACTGTCCAAGAACCATCTTTGAGTTTTCCGCAAGAAATGTCAAAATGTGGTTCGAATTTCCAGTTAAAAGGAAGTTTCATTTGATAATATTTATCGTCTTTTTCCTCAAATTGAAAACCAAAATCCTCGAAAAAACTTTTTTTAGTTATGTCTGCATAGTAGTATGGATGGCCTTTTAGCGCTCTTTTTGGTATAATACAGAAACCATTTTCTGCCAATTCTTCATTCAAACGATCGGCTGTTTTTATTGAATTTCGGGGAAACGGTTTCAACTTCATAAACTCATTACCAAATGTAACACTTTTTTCAAGGTAAGAAACGTTGAGAAGTTGTACCCGCCGATTGCCATCTTCATCAACTAAATTGATACCTTCATGATAATCTTCAAAATAGTTCGCATCGACTTTAAACTTCCAGCCAGATGGCAATGTTGTTTGGCAACTAGTATTCTCTTGATTAATTTTCCCAAACTTAAAGCCTAGTGCTTCAAACGCTGACGGATTATCTACCTGCGGTAACCAAAAGGTTCCTTCTCCTTCTTCTAAAATCCGGTTTAAAATTTCTGTGTAGTCATGTGTTAACATAAGTAACTCCTTTCTTTATAGAGAAATAAGTTAATAGTTTCCAGATAGTTGATACTTGAAGTGTTCAAGTGTCATAACAAGTCTAATATCGCATATAATATCATGTTTTACATAAAATGTCAAGCCATATTTTTGCTTGTAAGTGAATTAAAAATATTTATCGAAAAATGTTGAAAAAAATTTTCTTTTACGATATAATACAAATGAAAAAGGAGAAAAAATGCCTAGTTATATGATTCATTTATGTTTAGCCAAGGAATATGCTAGAAAATACAAAGTAGAAAATGAGGAGCAATTTATTGAAGGAACGTTTTATCCAGACAATGTAGAAATTAAGGGAGAAACGCATTATTCACCATATTATTCGTCTGATACGAATTTATATGAGTTTTTGTTGGACAAGAAATTGGATTCTAGTTTTAACGAAGGGTATTTTCTGCATTTGCTGGCAGATTGCGTTTTCTATAATAAATATTTTGCAGACCACCGAAATTTCGACAGGGCAATTTTAAGAAAGGATTTCGATATTTTAAATTCTCAATTGATGAGGAAATATGGCATAACCAAAACGCCGTGCGAAGTGAAACAATATTTAGTCAGCCAAGAAGGGCAAACGGTGGAATATCATTATGATAAAGTGGTTCAATTTATTGAAGAAGTCTCAAATTATCAATTACATCAATTAGCAGAAAAAATTTTGCAGGAAAAAGATTTTCAATTTTTATTAAAATAAGGAGGTATTTTTTATGGAAGAATTTTTGAAGAAAACAGGTTGGACGTCCATTATTACGTCTGTGGTAACGGCAATTATTGGAATTGCTATTATCGGTAACCCAAATGCAATTATGCAAATTGTTGCTTATCTTTTGGGAGTGATATTTATCTTGTTTGGAATTGTAAAATTAGTTAGCTATTTTGTGGCAAAAGGAACATATGATTTTTACAATTATGAAATGATTTTTGGAATTTTAGCCATTATCATGGGAATTGTCACCATTGCGTATCGAGATACAATTGCAACAATTTTTAGAATTATCATTGGTGTGTGGATTTTGTATAGTGGATTGATGCGCTTGGGTCTAGTTTCTAAACTAAAATCGATTGGTGTAAGCGAATGGAAATGGGCGCTTTTGGTTGCGGTTTTGATTTTAATTTGTGGAGTGTATGTCATATTTAATGGAAGTTCTATTGGAATTGCTGTGGGAATTGCGGTCTTAATTTATTCGCTTATGGATATTATTGAAGGAATTATTTTTTTAAGAAATGTGAATTCTATTTTTTAATTGACAATAGAATATACTAAAAGATGCACTTTTGATAAGTGCATTTTTTTAATGAAAAATTTCCAAAAGGGCAAAAAGTAAACTAGATATTGCAATTTAATTACATTTGAGCAAAACATATTGACACAAAAGAATGTGATTTGGTATAATGATATCAATGATAGACACAATCTTTGTATTGTGATAATTAAAAAGGAGAAAAACAAATGAAAAAAAATCAAGGAATTACCCTCATTTCACTAGTTGTAACGATAATTATTTTATTAATTCTAGCAGGAGTTACGCTAGCTTTAATCGGCGGAAATGAAGGAATATTGGGAAAAGCTACCAATGCTGTTGATAAACACGAAATTGCAATGATTAAGGAAACGGTAGAATTGAAAATCGCAGAAGATATAGAAAAATTCCACGAAGAAAAATATGTGGATTTTTCAATTGATAATAGTATGACAGCATACGAATATTTAAAGAAAAATACAGACAAAACAATCCAAAAAGGAGACGAAGAATATACAATAACATATATTGATTCAAGCGATTCTAGCAAGCCAGATGACAACAAAATTGAAGTAAAGTATGTCAAAAAAGGAACAAAATTAAAAATTACAGGAAAAATTTCACAAACAGGTGTGATTACGTGGGACGAAGATGTAGAAATTTCAGGCGGAAACACTGGTGTGGGTGGAACAGGCGATTCTGGCGAAGCAGGAGACTCCGGAGAAACCGAAAAAGACATTCCTTTATCGATTAGTGAGCCAACATGGAATGGAACGAATGCAACAGTAACCGTAATGGGAAAGAAAAAAGGTTCAACCTTGCAATATAAAATTGGTGATGACGGAGAATGGAAAGATATTGAAAGCGGTGGAAATGTAACGGTTCCAGCGGGAACGAAAGTAGAAATTTGCTTTTTTGATGGAACGGAAAGAGAAGTTATTTCTTCGCCTAAAGTATTAACTTTAAGTTACACAATTGCGTATGATGGAAATGGAGCAACAGAAGGAAGTACGGCAAGTAGTTCACATGAGTATGGAACAGCGAAAGCGTTAAATCCAAATGGATTTGTGAAAGAGGGATATACGTTTAAAGGTTGGAATACGACGATTGAAGGAACAGGAAATGCGTATGCAGACGGAGAAAGCGTGACAAATTTGAGTAGCACAAATGGAGCAACGGTGACATTGTTTGCACAATGGGAAGATGTAAAATCAGCAACAAAAGTTATTTCAGCGACGAATTATGGAGATGAAGTGAATTATAGTGCCAATGGAGTAGAGGATTGGAAGATTTTTTTGAATGATGGAACGCATATTTATATAATTGCAAGTGACTATGTTCCTAATAGTGGAATGACAATAATATCGGGAATTTCAAAAAATGGTTCGTATAAGGTATATGGACCAAAGAATAGTGTATTGTTACTAAGCTGGTTAGCAACTGAATCAAATTGGAGTCAATATGCAGAAGGAATAGCAGGTGCAACAGCAATAGGAGGATCAACAAAACTACAGATAGCACAAAGTTATAATCAAAAGTATGGAACTGCTATATCGATGGAATTAGATAGTTCTGCTACAGCTACTTTACACGCAAATGACCAATTATATGTAATTAAAAGCACTGCTAAGGCAAGCAATTGTTGGATTGTGTCGGAGTGTACATATAATGTTGGCTGGTTATGGAGGGTTACATGGGGAGGCTCACTTGCATATGGAAATCCGAATGCTACAAGTTCTGGTGTACGCCCTGTGGTTTGTCTACCAGAGGGAGTTAAAGGAATAAAAGGAGAAGATGGGAAATGGACGTTTAGTATGTAGAAAATAACAGTTGTAGGCTCTTGACTTTTTGGTGGATTTGTGGTATAATAAATGTGTTAAAATTTTTGGGAAGCATTTTAAATGTTTCCCATTTTTTATCTACTCTTTGATATTTCTTGTCCATTAATGTCGATAAATGTTAGGCGAAAGAGAAATTTTTTCTTGCAATTTGTTGTTTTGTGTGGTAGAATCATTTTACATCAAAAAAGAAAGGAGGAAAAAACATGGAAGAACAAATTTTGCAAATATTACAAAAATTGGATAAGAAAATCGATGGAATGCAAAATCAAATTGATGCATTGCAGATAAAAACCGATACTAGATTTGATAAAATTCAAAATCAAGTAGAACAAATTTCGAACAGACAATTCGTATTCGAACATGAGTATGGAACGAAAATTGATGCCATCTTTGATGCAGTTACAATGGAGTTAGACAAAAATCTAGAAAAATCTGAAAAAATACGCAACTTAGAGAAAAGAGCAGATAGACATGATGTAGCAATGTTTGGTTACGAAAAAAGAATTTCAAAACTTGAATTGAATCGATAAGATTTATCCTAGAAAAAGGAGAGCATACACATTATTTTTAAGTCAAAAAGTAATCTGTATGCTCTCTTTTACTGTGTTGTAAAATTGAATTGTAATTTACAAACTAAAAAATAGTGTATTACAATAGTAAAATCAAAAAATAAGTAAAATTTTATCAAAAAACTCTTGAATATTAAATAGGAATTTGATATACTATTGCACGAGTAAAAAAGAAAAGGAGAATATAAAAAATGAAAGTTTTAAGAAAAACAAAAATAGTAGGTACAATAGGACCAGCTAGTGAAACAAAATTAGAAACACTATTTGAAACAGGATTAAATGTTTGCAGAATTAATTATTCTCATGGAAGTTGGGAAGAACAATCTGAGAAAACAGAAGAAATTATCCGTTTAAGAAAAGAATTAGATTTACCAATTCCAATGATTCTTGATATGCAAGGACCAGAAATCAGAACAGGAATGTTAGTAACTGGTAAAAATGAAAAAATCAAATTAGAAGATGGCCAAAAATTTACGCTTGTATGTGGAGAAGATATTGTTGGAGATAAGACACAAGTATCTGTTACATATAAAGATTTATATAAAGATTTAAAACCAGGTGCCAAAGTATTAATTGATGATGGAGCTATTGAATTGGTAGTTGATAATATTAATGGTACCAATATTGAATGTACGGTTGTTCATGGAAATGGTTTAGGAAGTAGAAAAACAATGAACTTACCAGGAACAGCAGTTCGTTTGCCAGCTTTGAAACAAAAAGATATTGACGATTTAAAAACTGCTTGTGAACATGATTACGATTATGTTGCTATGTCTTTCACAAGAGGAAAAGACGATATCGACCAAGTAAGAAAGGTATTAGATGATAATGGTGGAAAAGATATCAAAATTATTACAAAAGTAGAAAACGTTGAAGGCTTAGAGCATATGGAAGAAATTATAGAGAATGCAGATGTTCAAATGATTGCTCGTGGTGATATGGCAACTGAAACTGATTTCACAGAACCACCAGTTATGCAAAAAAGATTTATTAAATTAAGTAATAAAGCTAACAAACCAGCAATTACAGCAACTCAAATGCTAGAATCCATGACACATCAACCATTGCCAACAAGAGCAGAAGCAAGTGACGTTGCCAATGCTGTTTATGACAGAACAAGTGCCATTATGCTTTCTGGAGAATGCGCAATGGGAGAATATCCAGTAGAATGTGTTGCAACAATGGATAAAATTTCAAGAAGAGTAGAAAGCACACTTGATTATTGGAAAAAATTTAAAGAAAATACAAATGTTAATTTGGAAACATTAGAAGATAACATTTCTTATTCAACTTGTGTGATAGCAAAAAATATGAAAGCAGATGCAATTGTATGCTATACGAATTCAGGTGATTCTGCAAGAAGATTAGCAGGAATGGGAGCAGGATGTCCAATATTAGCAGTAACGGATAACAGAAGAACTTTTAATCAATTAGGAATTGTTTGGAATGTATATCCAGTTCTAGTGGAAGAAAATAGCGATAAAGGTAAAGTGATTGAAAAAGGTATTGAAAAATTAAAAGCCAAAGAGATTTTGGAAACAGGAGATACAGTTATTGTTGCTGGTGGAAAAGACTTTATGAATGGTGTATCTGCAAGTAAACAAATTGGTGGATATGTAAAAATTTAAGTTTACTAAAAAACCTGATAATTTAATTTATCAGGTTTTTTAATTAGTATATTTCATTAAAATAAGGAGCAAGCAACTCATTAAATAAATCATCTAAAGTTTTCAAATTTTCCTCGGTGTACAAAGTATTGGTTTCTAAAAAGTCGCCAGATGTGTTTGCAGTGGTGTTAAAAACATTACGAGTATCAGAAGAATTTTCATTTTGATTGGTCAGATAATACTGAACTTGAATTAAATTAATTAAAAACAATGCCAAAATGATAACCAAGAACAAAACGAAAATTTGCAATTGACGTTTTTTATCTAATTTATTTAGTTTTTCCGTAATGAATTTTGTCAAAATATTTTCAGAGCCAGAATAAGAAGAAGTATTGTTTGTTGTATTTGCTGAATCGGAAGATGAATTTGAATAAGGAACAGTGCTAGAATATTCAAGTGATTTCAAGTATTCATCGTATTGTGATCTCTTTTTTGCATTTGATAAAATGCTATACGCTTCATTAATTTCTTTGATTTTCTGTTCAGCAAACTCTTTATCACCAACATACAAATCAGGATGATATTGCTTGACTAGTTTTTTGTAGGAATTTTTAATTTGTTGATGAGAGGCACTTTTTGGTAGATTTAATAGGTTGTAGTAGTTCATATTTTTCTCCTTATTTCTATTATAAAATAGGAGGATGAAAAATTCAATCTTTTTTTGTAAAAAGAGTGATGAATAGCATATTTTCCTGAATTTGTCAACTTGACATAATTCAAAAAATGTGATATAATAAAAGGTAGAGGATTTTTCAAATAAATTTCATAATTTTGTTGTAATTTTCTCTTAAGTCATATATAATAAACAGTGTAAATAAAATATGGGGATGTATTTGGTTTCGACAGTAACGCCGAAACATAGATAGCGAGTAGTGGAGATGCCAGACCACTTTAAAAGGCATAACAAAATATAAACGCTGATAATAATGAATTAGCATACGCTGCCTAAGCGCGGTGTCATCTATCTTAAGTTCACCTACGGCTAAAGAATAGGTGTCGATTTAGTAGGAAACGAAGCAAATTGTTGTCTTGGCGATTTGTGGGATTTTTAAAAGACTACTGCAAACAAATTTTGTTTGTTTGATAGGTTTGCGGGAAATTTAAGAACAAACTGCACTCGGGAAGAAGTCTATGTGGAAGTGTTATTGGACGTGGGTTCGACTCCCACCATCTCCACCAAGCAGGGCACAAAATTAACCATTTTGTGTCTTTTTCTATTTTTATGTGTCACTAAACAAATGCCTATAAATAGCCACTTTTAATAGTTATTCTATTTTGTATCACTTTGTGATTTTTTGTGAATTTTTACATTTTTGTCAACAATTTAGTCAACAAAAAATGCCATTTTTTTAAGACCAAAGTTCAAGGTAAATGATATGCTCAAAAAGCTTTATAAATCAATAATTACGAAAATTGTCAACAAATTGCTGTTGACAATTTTCATATAGGCTACTTATTTTTTATATTTCCATTTCATAATCAGGATAATCGAACTGCTGTCCATTATCATTTTGTCTAAAATTATCTTCTTGTTCAGATTCAAGCATTTTTGGCTCATTACTAAATATCTCATTACTCATATAGTAGTTATTAACTTTTTCAAGTTCGGCATTTTTATATTTATGAAATACAGAAGTGTATATATTAAGAGTTACAGAAACATCACTATGCCCCATAAGTCTTTGCAAAGCAACTGCTCTCATACCTGCTTCAATACATCTTGTTGCAAAAGTATGTCTTAAACTATGTGAAGTAACATCATTTATACCAAGATTTCTACATATTCTTTGTAAAACGTGATTTACATTAGATGGGTCTGCATACCCACCAGCATTTGAAACAAATAATAAACCTTCTTTATGTGTATCAGCAAGTCGTAGTTGCTGTATTATTTCACTTCTTATATTTTTAGGAATAGGGACATCTCTTATACCTGCTTTAGTTTTAGGGTCATCACCAATAAATAATTTTCCATCACCATCTTTTGTCATAGTTTTATTTATATGAATTAAGTTATGGTGTAAATCTACATCTTCCTTTTTTAAAGCTAAGGCTTCTCCAACTCTTAAGCCCATAAACATTTCAATAAAAAGGGCTGTTCTATAAGGCTCAAAATCAGTAGAAGAATTAACTAAATATCTTGTAAGTCTTTGTTGTTCTTCTAAATCTAAAGCACGAATTACTTTATCTTGTCTTGTACTTTTAGGAACAATAGTATCGTACATAGGATTAGTAAGTAAAAATCCTTTGTTCATAGCGTATCTAAAAGACTGCGTAAATTGTTCAATAATTTTTTTAATATATGAATTACTATAATAGGTTAAAGTGTTAAAATAGTCTTGTAATTCTTCAGCAGTTATGTTGTTAATATCTTTGTGTACAACTTCGCTTTTATTTATTACATTTAAAGTAGACTGTAACCTATTATAAGCTACTTTTCCTATTTGGTTTGTATCAAGTTTTCTTTGTCTAATAAGTTTCATTAACTCAAATAGGGGAATACTATTGTTTTTAATAAAAATCTCATTGCCTTTTTGATATTGTATTATTTTCAAATATCTTTCGGCTTCTTCTTTAGTTTGAAAAGTTTTTCTAACTCGTTTTTCTTGTTTAGTTTCTGCGTCAATTATATTATATGAGGCTGTCCAATTTTTTCTTTCCTTATTATAATATACACTTCCAATTCCAGAATTCTTTTTTCTAGCTATACTATTCTAAATCCTTTTTTGTGTTTTCCATAGAAGATATGAGATAAGAGATATTTTCCAACACCTACCAATATTAACTGATGGAAAATCTTCACGTTTAAAAATAGTATAAGCCATATTTTCGCCAATTTTTAAATCTTTAGCAATGTCTTGCACTGTTAGATTAACAAATGGATTTTGTACTTTCTTTATTGCTTCAATAATCATTAATTCTTGTAGTGTATGTGATTTATTATCTTTAGTATCAATTACTTTTACATTTTCATTTATACTATTCATATTTATACCTTTTATCTTTCATTATCATTAAAATTTGTATTTTTTGCTAAACATAAGCCATCTATAAATGCTTCTGCTTCATTCCAAGTTTTAAAGCAATTTTTGTTATCAACTGAATACCAGTCTTTGTTTGTATGTTCTTTTTTAACTAAAGCAATAGCTTTGTTATATGTATAATCACTTGAAATACTTAACATTAGTAGCTTTTTATCACTATCAGACAACATATATTTGTTTAGTCCATCAATTCGTTTTTGAAGTTCATATTTATTCATTTTTTATCTCCATTTCCTAATAGAGTAGATAAAGTCATTTCTATATTGAAAAGTAGGCTAATTAAAAACTTTTCAAAGTTAGAACTATTTGATTTACTACTATTATCTCTTTCAATATCTCGTTCATAAACTTTTGTAAATTGTTGTTTAATAGGCTTTTTAGTAGGTGGTAAAGTAGTATTAGGAATTTTCTTAATTAAATCTTGTGAATACCATATAATATCTTCTTGTGATAATCCTTTGAATTCTCTTTGCTTTTTATCTATATCAATAAGTATTAAATCTCCATAAATACTGCTAAATGTTAAAATAATATTTGATTTTGTGTTAGATATTGCTTTTCTGTTGTTACAGATAATATAAAGTTTTTCATAGGGAATAATCTCAAGTTTTCTTTTTACAATAGCTTTTTTTAGTTTGAATACATTATCAATAATTTTGGTTTCAGGTGGTTGTCCTGTTTTTTTATATAAAACTCTAATAGGTGTAGTATTTCTTGATTTTTCAATAATTTTATTTTCATATTTCTTTTTATTTTTCATTAACTTTGACCACCTTTCTTAATAAGCGTTATTTTGTTTAAGGTGGTTAAATTGTTTTTAAAATGCGTTATTGCTTTATTTCTTAAAGTGATAACTTCTTTTTTCTGCAATTTTAATCTTCTGCAAATGTCATTTAATCTAGTATTTTCAATATATGATAAGTACAATACTTTTCTTTCAAGCAATGGAACAAGTTTCATTGCTAAATAATTAGTTTCATTAGAGAAAATATTTTCAAGATGGTTAATATCTACATCAAGATTATCAGCTTCGCTCATAAGTTTTTGTGAATAATTTTCCATAACTATTTTTCTAACTTCTTCGTTAGGTAATTGAATATCTTTTGAAAGTTTTGCCAAATCAGTTTTAACTCTTTTTTGATTTTTCATTTTTGAAATCTCCTTTTAAAAATTTGATTTCTAGAAATCATAGTCGTTCGAACTGATTTTAGTGTAACACGGTATTAGACTTACAAAGGTAAAATATATCAAAGTATCTCAAAGTGGTTCAAGTGTAAAGCGGTTTTACTTAACAAAAAAAATAACTGCTAATTTTATTTTTAGCAGTTATTTAATCATTATATCTTAATGCAACAATATTAATAAAATTGCTTGGGGAAAGATAGTAAGTGTCAAATTCTAAATCTAAATACTTTTTAAAGTTTCTTTTGGCTTTTGAATAATCAATTCTATATAAAGCGTTCTTAATATTATTTTTTATATTTTTTAATTCGTAATGCTTTTTACTGATAAATAATTCTAATACTTCTTTATAGGAATAATCATATAAATTATTATAAATAATGTATTCTATCAATTCTTTTAAATAAATTGTACCTTTACTACTAGGACATAGACCTAATTCAAAAAGCATAGCATAAAGTGAATATGAAACTTTTACTTTATCTTTAGTACAAGTATCATATACACTTTTCATATACTATCCTTTCTATTAGTTTAATAACTTTATAGATATATTATATCTTGATTATGTAAACTATTCAAAAGATAGTAAAGTTGCATATAATGCAACAATAATTGCACCAAGTGCAACTTTTATATTAAAAATAAGCATTTTTCAAGTGATTTTATATCAAAAATGAACTATAAATGACAAAAAATAACAAAAAGCATAAAATGTTGCACGATATGCAACACTTAAAATATATATGAACATAGAAAAAGGAGATTACTGAAATCTCCCCATCTAGTCTTAACAACCTCCACCGCCACCGTGGAAATGCGACTTGTTGCTTTGATTTTCTCATTTCTCGTTTTTCCTTTCTATGTAATCTCTATTTTAATTGCACATAAAGTAGAAAGTCCAAACGAAATGAGTGGAAGTTCTATATACAATTTGAGCCACTATGCGTAGCTCAAATAATAACATTTTATGTTACAATTCAAGCTAACGCTTGGGCAAAATCATATAAAAAGACTTTACCTAAATAGGTATTTATAAATATATTATACCACAAAAATCGATAAAACTCAATTATATCAACAGTTATACCGTTTTTGTTGATTTGATTGTAAAAAAATAGTATAATAAATTTGTTTTATAGGGGGTGCATATTATGTCAGAATTTGATAGCAAAGATTTTGGAGAAAGAATAAAGAATTACAGAATAAAAAAGGGCTTAAGTCAAGAGAATATTGCGACAAGTCTTAATAAGAGCAAAGCTATTGTTAGTAGATATGAAAAAGGAGAAGTTATACCAGACGCTAGAGATATTAGTATAATTTGTGAAGAACTAGGAATATATGAGGCTGATTTATATGCAAATGATACTAATAGAACGACACAACATAATAAATCTAAAAATCCTTTTGGTACTGATAAATTATATGTTTACTTTAATGCTTATAATTTTAGAACTAAAAAGTTTGCACCTGATAAATATATATTAG
>CANEDP010000029.1 GCA_947426305.1 uncultured Clostridia bacterium
GTTTTCCCGTTAATGTTTTGTAATTTTTGGGACATTTTCTAAAGTTATTGACAGATGAAGTGCACCCAAAAAGTTGAACAAAAAATTCAAAAAACGAATGCAATTCCTTCCTTTGCATTCGTTTTTTCTACTACATCTTTCGAAACACCCCTGTCACTTTTCCCAAAATCTCGCAATTTGGCACAATAATTGGCTCCATTGTTGAGTTCTCAGGTTGCAATCGGATGTGGTCTTTTTCCTTATAGAAAGTCTTAACCGTTGCTTCCTCTCCAATCAAAGCAACCACGATTTCCCCGTTAATCGCTGAATTTTGTTTTCTAACCAAAATATAATCCCCATTTAAAATTCCTGCTTCAATCATACTTTCGCCTCTAACCACTAGCATAAAACTCTCGCTATTTCCTACAAAATCAAGTGGAATCGGAAATGTATCCGTTATATTTTCCACTGCCAAAATTGGCTCTCCTGCTGTGATTTTTCCTATAATGGGAACATTTACCATTTCTCGATTGGAATAAAAATCTTTATCAAAAGTTTCTTGTTTTTCTTCTTCTAATGCTCCACCTTTTAATAATTTTAAAGTTCTACCTTTTTGGCTTTCCTTTTTAATATACCCTTTTTTCTCCAGCGCTGCTAAATAGCCATGTACCGTTGCTGTAGATTTTAGTCCAACTGCTTTTCCAATTTCTCGAACAGATGGTGGATAGCCATCTGTTTTAATTTGTTTCTCGATAACTTTTAAAATTGCTTTTTCTCTTTTATTAATACTATTTGGGTCTTTTTTCTTCATAAATACCACTCCTTTTTCTCTTTTTATAGGAAACTTTTATTCGTAAAAATAGTTTATCACAAAACATTTGATTTGTCAAACAAAAATTTGGTTTTTCTTCAAAAATTTTTCAAATCATAAATTTCTTTTTTCCGAATAAAATAAAAACAGGTGATATAATGAATACTTGTAACTGCCTATCTGGCTGCGAATTAGTAACTTTAGCAAGTACACTCTCTTGCATTATTGCAAAAAATTTAAGTCTTGACGATATTAATATTTTAGCAGGTTTTCTGTCTTCTCTTGGCGATAATCTAGCAACCATCGCTGCCGTAGAATCTGCGTGTGAAGATTCGGTAAACTAAATGATGTAGTTATAAAAAACTACATCATTTTTTTCTTTAATTATGGCATTCACAATATTTCTTCCTCAAAATCTCAAAAATCTGCACGTGATTTTCCTCATCCATAATAATTCTGCGAATTACCGCCTTTATGCTCTCATTTGCACACATCTCAACCAAATTTTGATATCCTTTAATCGCTTCCTTTTCTTCCTCTATGTTAAATTTCAGCATATCTTCCAAACAATGAAATGTTGTTTTTACATTATCCGAACACCATTTATTTCCATATGTACTCATATAATATGGTTCCATTCCAAGACTCACCAAAATTTCTCCCAACAATTCCAAATGCTTCATCTCTTGTTTAGAAATGATTTTCAAAAAGGTCACAACCTCTTCAAAATCCCCATTTGTCAAATATTCATAAACATAAGTCAAAATCGTAGACAACTCACTTTTCGATCCCGCAAACGCATCATACACCATTCTCCCAAACTTATAATCTGGCGTTACATTCGAAAGTTCTGGATACGGAATTCGTCCCATTTCTTTTAGCATAAAACTCAAATCTTGATAATTCATAAAAAAACCTCCCTTTTGCATATCATATGCAAAAAAGAGATTTTCGTGAGTATTAGTCATACCACTCAAACTGCCAGTCCACCAGTATAACCGTATCTCCTTCCTTAATTCCTTTGGCACGCAAAGCATCATCAATTCCAATCTTCTTCAAACTTCTCTGCAAATAAGCAAAAGACTCATTATCCTCCACATTCACTCTTCTCATAATTCGCTCAGCAGCAGGTCCTTGAACCACAAACTCACCTTTCACAACTTCTACCGTAAAAGGCTCTTCTTCCTCCTCCAAAGTATAAACCATTCTATCTTCCACATCCACAATTTCCTCTTTTGGAAGAGTCTTTATAACCTCAGACACATGATTAAACAATTCTTTCAAACCTTCTCCTGTTGCCGCACAAATTTTATATAATTCTAAGTGGTTTTCTTTTGCCAACTTTTCCAAATCCTTTAAATTCTGCTCATTTTGCAAACTGTCAATTTTATTGGCCACAATCATTTGTTTTCTACCTGCCAGTTTTTCACTATAATTCTTCAGCTCTTCATTAATCTTATGAAAATCATCAACCGGATTTCTTCCTTCTGTTCCAGCAACGTCAATTACGTGCAAAAGCAAACGTGTTCTCTCAATATGCCTCAAAAACTGAATTCCAAGTCCGACACCTTCGCTCGCCCCTTCAATAATCCCAGGAATATCTGCCATCACAAAACTATCCCCATATTCCGTCTTCACAACACCAAGATTTGGGTCAATCGTCGTAAAATGATAATCTGCAATTTTAGGTGTTGCTGCAGTCACTTTCGAGAGAATCGTAGATTTTCCGACATTTGGAAATCCGATTAATCCAACATCAGCTAAAGACTTTAATTCTAGAATCACTTCTTTTTGTTTGCCTTTTTCGCCGTCAATTGAAAAGTTCGGAACTTGTCTGGTAGAAGTAGCAAAATGGGTATTTCCCTTTCCTCCTCTTCCACCTTTTAAAACAAGTTCTTCTTGCCCTTTTTCCGATAAATCCACAATGACTTTACCTGTCTCAAAATCTTTGACAACAGTTCCCAAAGGAACTTTTATATAACAATCTTCTCCTCGCTTGCCATAACAATTGTTCCCTCTTCCATTTTCTCCATTTTGCGCTTTGAATTTTTTGTTAAATCGAAAATCAATTAATGTGTTGCTATCTGGGTCAACAATAAAATAAACATCTCCGCCATTTCCACCATCTCCGCCATCTGGACCGCCGGCTGCAACGTATTTTTCACGCCTAAAAGAAGTGGCCCCATTTCCACCATCTCCTGATTTTATGATAATTTTTGCATAATCTACAAACATAATCTTATTCCTTTACTATTTTTAATATAAATCATTCTCTTCCCCATGAATATCATCTTGTGGTCTAAATCCTGGAGACATGATTAGTAGCAATTTCATTTTTCCTGCAAAAACAAACTTTGAACCTTTTGGTACTTCAACAACATCGCCTTTTTTTACTGCCATTTTTTCATTGTCAACGCAAAATGTTCCTTCTCCTTCTAAAACATAATAAATTTTTGAACTATAATAGTTTTTGTCGTATTTATCATGTCCTTTAAAGACGTCTTCGTAGCTCAAACTAATGTCTTTACATTCTAAATCAAAATTATAACCCTTTAATCCTTGTTGCTCAAAAGAAGGTTCTGTTGGCAATTTTTTAATATATTTATTCATCTACAATCAATCCAACCTTTCGATAAACTTGATCTACAATTTCATCTGCTCTTTCACGTGCTTTTTGGGCACCTTTTTCATAAATTGTTTTTAATTCGTCTGGATTTTCTAATAATTCATTATACCTTTTTTGCAATGGTTCTAACTTTTGAATAATTGCTTCTGCTACTGCCATTTTGAAATCGCCATAGCCTTTGCCTGCAAATTCTTGCTCAATTTCTTGCATAGATTTTTCTTTAATTAGTCCATAAATTGTCATCAAATTGCTGACTCCAGGCTTATTTTCTTTATCATATCGAACACAGTTTTCTGAGTCTGTAACTGCCTTTTTTAGTTTTTTGCGAATTTCTTCTGGGTTATCATTTAGGAAAATGACATCATTCAAATTGGTGCTACTTTTACTCATTTTGGCAGTTGGCTCTTGTAAACCCATAATTCTGGCACCTTGCTCACCAATGAACGCTTCTGGAATGACGAAAGTTTCGCCATAAATTGAATTAAATCTTTCGGCAATGTCTCGTGTAATTTCTAAGTGCTGTCTTTGGTCTTCGCCAACTGGCACTAAATCGGCATTGTAAACAAGAATATCTGCCGCCATTAAAACTGGATACGTAAACAAACCACTATTGATATTATCTGCGTGTTTTGCTGATTTATCCTTAAATTGCGTCATACGGTTTAATTCGCCCATATAGGTGTAACAATTCAAAATCCAATTTAGTTTTACATGGGCATCCACTTGTGATTGCAAAAATATCGTGTTTTTTTCTGGGTTCAAACCTGCTGCTACATAAATCGCCAAAACTTGCATAGCTCTTTTGCGCAAAATTTCTGGGTCATTTCTGACAGTTAAAGAATGCAAATCCGCAATCATATAATAGCAATCGTATTCATCTTGCATTTTAATCCAATTATGAATCGCTCCTAAATAGTTTCCAAGTGTCAAATTTCCTGTGGCTTGGATTCCACTCAATATTGTTTTTTTCATACTTTTTCTCTCCTTAACCAAAATATACTATTCCAAACCAAATTAAATTTGCCATCGTTTCATACGATAGATTTCTTTAAAAAATGATATTTTCATAAATTCTCCTTTTAAATATTTCTATTATATCTCATTTTCATTTAATTTGCAAGAAAAAAATAGTATCCTTTATGATACTATTTTTAAATTTTAATTTTCCTCTTTCTTTTCCATCACACTTCTTAGTTTTTGCAATCCAAAAATCACCAAACCACCAATTATGAAAAATAAAATACTGAATGTCTGCAAACTCATGGCAGGCTGTGGTACATCTAAAGTAGTTGGACCTTGCACAATTGAATATAAAGACCCAATCATAAGACCAAGAATTGCATAAATTGTTTGACTTCTAAACTTTTCCAAGCACATTCTAATTAATTTGATAATCGAAACAACTCCCACAATAATTCCCAATCCAAACACCAATAACGCTGGAAAATACGCAAAATTCATATGTAAAAATTCTTTTACAGCCGTTACAATTGGTAAATATAAACCAAAAATCAACAATAAGGTAGAACCCGAAATTCCTGGCAATACCATAGCAGTAATTGCAATGGCTCCAGCAATAAAAATATATACCCCAGAACCAAACGTCAAACTGCTAACATTCACATCAGCTGCTGGATTAAACACAGAAATTAAAATAACAAGTCCTGCACCAATTATCGTAAAAATAATATTTTTATATTTTCCCTTCAAAACTTCCTTTTCCTCTAAGGCAACAATCGGAATCGAAAACAAAACAAATCCTAGAAACATTGAACTTACTAAATAAATATGGCTTTCAAAAATATTAGCCAAAACCAACATAGCTAAAACAAATCCAACAATCCAACCAATTCCGATTTTGATTAGAAAGAAAATCGCTTCTTTTCTTTCCTCTTTACTTCCAGAAATCAAATTATCAAGAGAGCCAATAAATTTATCATAAAATCCCAACAAAAATGCAATTGTTCCTCCCGAAACTCCCGGAACACTATCTGCCAAAGCCATGCAAAAGCCTCGAATAAAATTTAATAGATAACTCAACTTACATTTCTCCTTTCTTTTTCCTTTTTTTCATTTTTATGTGTTATTTGATTTTTTTATTCTATCATATTTTTGTAGTTTTGCAATAGATTACTAAAAAAAACTCTGGCAAAATCGCCAGAGTTTTCCTTTATTCTTCCAAACCGAAACTAATACCTATCGCATTATTCACTTTATTCATCAACTTATTATCATGGATATGTCCTATTTTTTCCTTCAATCGACTTTTATCTATCGTACGAATTTGTTCTGCTAAGACAACTGAATCTGATTTTAGCCCATTTTCCTCTGATGCAATTTTAATATGCGTAGGTAATCTCGTTTTTCCTGTTTGTGAAGTAATTGCAGCCGCAATCACGGTTGGACTATACTTGTTTCCAGTATCATTTTGTATAATTAAAACTGGCCTAATTCCGCCTTGCTCTGACCCAACCACTGGACTTAAATCAGCATAAAACATATCTCCTCTTTTTACTACCATAATCTTCACTCCTATTAAATTTACGTATAGAATAGAATTTTAAATTACATTTTTTAATCTGTGTTTAACCTCATTTAAATTCTACATTATTATATAGTATGCAGATTGTCTCCTTTTGGGTATTGTCTTTTATTTCTAATTTAGTTGGTTTGCCAGTTTTTACGTCCACGTACAACTTTTTATGGTTAATATATGTATTCGAATGATTATTTAAGTTTACTTCTAAAATTAATTCTCCATTTTCTTCATAGCAATTGGAAGTATTTTTCTCATTTTCATAATCTGCCACAAAACTATTCAGAAACATCGCGTTATTTAGCAAATTCTGATAATTTTCATACACTTTTTCCAAATTCAATCTCGAATTCGAAACCTTCAAATTACTCCCATTTAACTCAATTTTTACGCCTTCAATATTTTCTCCTTTTGTTACTTCTTGCATACTCCAATCGCCTTCGACTTCCTGCTTCATTGCATAAGAATTCTGCGTTTTATTGCTGTTTACTGTTACTTCCATTTCTGCACAATAATTTTTCATTGCATTTAACATATCTTCTGTTTGACTTGCACTTCTATTCTTACTTATATTATTGCCAAATAAAAAAATTTTATAATACAAAACTCCAAAAAATATCAAAAAAATCATTCCGAAAATCAAAATTTTTTTTAGGCTAATTGCTTTAATCATATTTTCTCCTCCTTTTTCTTTTTTGGGGACGGGGACACTCTTAAATTTCATTTTTCTCATTTTTCCTTCGTTTTTCTTAACTTTTGTATCTAACTAAGAGTGTCCCCGTCCCCATTTTTTCACAAAAAAAGATAGGCATTTAACCTATCTTTTTCTAAAATATATTCTCTCAGAATTCAAAATATTCTCTCAGAATTTTCTCAAACTCCTCTTTTGATTCCACTCTGTTTATCGCCTCTCGCATAACCGTAGCATTCTTCATCCCTTTCACATACCACGCAATATGCTTCCTGATTTCACGAGTTGCCGTATATTCACCTTTTTCTTCTAGTAGTAGTTCAAAATGTTCTTTTATCACATTAAATTTCTGGGTTTGAGATATTTCTTCTGATTTTTCTCCATTTTGCAAATACTCATTAATCTGCTTAAAAATCCAAGGATTTCCCAAAGCCGCCCTTCCTATCATCAGTCCATCGCAACCAGTTTCTTCTAACATTTTATTGGCATCTTCTTCGCATTTAATATCGCCATTTCCAATGACAGGAATTCTCACAGAATCTTTGACTTGCCTAATAATCTCCCAATCTGCTCTACCAGAATAAAATTCATCTCTTGTTCTTCCATGAACTGTAATGGCTTGAACTCCACATTCTTCTGCAATCCTTGCAAGTTCTACAGCCACAATATGCTCCTTATCCCAACCCTTTCTGATTTTCAAAGTAACTGGTTTCGTAGAATTTTCCACAACTTGGACAATAATCTCTCGCGCCAATGCTAAATCCAATAAAAGTCTACTTCCATCTCCATTTTTCACAACCTTCGGTGCCGGACATCCCATATTAATATCCACAATATCCGCTATTTCCGAAATTACTTTGGTGGCTTCTCCCATAATTTGTGGGTCACTTCCAAAAATTTGCATCGATATTGGTTTTTTCTCTTGCTCGCAATTTAGCATCTTTAAGGTCTTTTCGTCATGAAAACAAATCGCTTTGCTACTAACCATTTCATTGCAAACCAAACCCGGATTACCATACTTTTTCGTTATGATACGAAAAGGCAGGTCTGTTACTCCTGCCATTGGTGCTAATATTAAGTTATTTTCTAATTCTATATTTCCAATTTTCAATTTTTTTGCATCCATTTTCTAAAAATGCCCTCACCTTTTATTATATCACATTTTTAAATTTATGTCAACTTGACAAATCCATAAAAATATGCTCTCTACTCATTTTACTATTAATCAAGGTCTTTTCACTAAATTTTTATCTTTCCAAATAAGATTTCTGCCTTCTAGCACTTATATTCAGTAGCAATCCAATACAAATAAAATTCGTAATCAACGAACTTCCGCCATAACTCACAAAAGGAAGTGGCACACCTGTAATCGGCAATAAACCAATTGTCATTCCAATGTTTTCTGCCATATGAAAAAAGAAAATTCCTCCGATTCCAATAGCAATATACGAGCCAAGATTATCTTTTGCCGTTTTAGCAATATAAATCGTTTTCGTAATCAGTACAACATACAATACCAATATAGCTGCTGTTGCTATAAATCCTAATTCCTCACCAATCACAGAAAAAATAAAATCTGTTGTTTTTGGATGCAAAAATCCTAATTGCGTTTGATTTCCCTGAAATAATCCCATTCCTATCAGCTGCCCTGCTCCAATTGCCAATTTGGATTGAATAATATTATATCCATCCCCTCTTGGGTCTGACTCAGGATTTAAAAACACTTCAATTCTTTTCAAAGCATGTGATGGCAAATGATTATATGCAATAGGAACTAAAACTACAACCACAATACACGCTAAAATAATATATTTTTTATCAATTCCAGAAACAAACAAAATAAATAGCATCGCTAAAATGTAAGCAATTGCTGTTCCATAGTCTGGTTGAATGACAATTAGCCCAATTGGAATTGCCATAAAAATCAAAACAATAGCCAGTTTCCATATCTTGTTGATTTCTTTTCTGCCTCTTATTTGCATTTGATTAATCAAAAACGAAATAAATAAAATAACCACTACTTTCGCAAGTTCGGATGGCTGTATCGAAATCGACTCACCAATATGATACCAACTGGTTGCGCCATTAATTGGCTCTGTAAATAAAACACCAATTAGTAATCCTATCATAACCAAATAAATTGCTGCAGAAAATCTAGCAATCAAATTATAATCAATGCAATATGCTAAAATCAAAAATGGAATACTGATTACAAACCATTGAATTTGCTTTTTAAATTCACCATATTCCGTGCTTTGCGTAGCAGAGAATAAAGCAACTGCTCCAATGGCAAATAACAATAAACAAACGATTAAAACTGTCCATTCTGTATTCTTCAGTAATTTTTTTTTCACTTTTTAATTTTACCCCTCGCTTACTTTTTTGTTGTCCTCTTCCTCTGCCGCTTTTAGTAAATCATCAAATGTAACATCATCATCGTCATCTTCTTTTTCTGAATCTTCTATATGTTGGTCTTCCATTTTTTCTTCTTGCGAATCGGATGACTCTTCTGAATTTTCTTGTTTTTTTACATCTCTTTCTTTTTTCTTTGTTTCTTTCTTGCTCTTTTTTTCCGTTTTTGTTTTCTTACTTTTCTTTTCCGGTTCTTGATTTTCTCCCTCAATCATCTCTGTGATGACTTCTTCTGCCTTTTCTTGCTTTTCTTCTTCCTTTTTTGCTTCTTCTAGTTTCTTTGAAAAATTAACACCTTCAAATTCCTTTATTTTCTCTGCTTTCATGTCATTTTTAATATTCATAATTGGAATATTCGCATACAAAGCTGGTGCTCCATTCGTTCCATCCTCATTTGGCTGATTCGTAAGTCTTACATCAATTGACGTTTCATCCACCACAATATATTTTTTGATGACATCAATGATTTCCTGTTTCATAAGTTCCAAAAAGTCTGCTGAAACATTTGCTCTATCTTGCATTAATACAAGGTGTAATCTTTCTTTGGCACTATCTTTTGAGCCATTTTCTTTGTCTTCTGGTTTTACTATTTTCTTAAAAAAGTTTACTATACTCTCAAACATCTTTTTCCTCCAATTTTTATGCCTTGCCAAACAAACGCTTAATTTTCGCGATTAAACCTTTCTCTGTTCCAGGAATTGTTACTTCTATATTTTCTCCTAATAAACGCCTTGATATTTCAATGTATGCTTTTCCAGATGGCGCTTTTTTATTCGAAACAACTGGCTCCCCTTTATTCGTTTGTGTAATAATATTTTCATCATCTGGTACCACACCAATCAAATCAATGGATAATAAGTCAACAATGTCATCCACATCCATCATTTCACCTTTTCGAACCATAGAAGTACGTAAACGGTTGACAATCAATTCTGGATTTTTTATATCAGATGCTTCTAATAAGCCAATAATTCGATCAGCATCACGAATAGCTGAAATTTCTGCTGTTGTAACAACCAATGCTCGATTTGCTCCAGCAATTGCATTCTTAAATCCTTGCTCGATTCCAGCTGGACAATCGATTAATATGTAATCAAAATCCTGTTTTAAATTTTCAATCAAATTTCTCATTTGCTCTTCGTTAATGGCATTTTTATCCTTTGTTTGCGCTGCTGGAAGTAAGAAAAGCTCTTGAAATCTTTTATCTTTGATTAAAGCTTGTCTTAATTTACATTTTTCTTCAATGACATCCACTAAATCATAAACAATTCTATTTTCAAGTCCCATAACAACATCTAAGTTTCTAAGACCAATATCAGTATCAATTAAAACAACTTTCTTTCCAGCCATTGCTAAGGCAGAACCTAAATTGGCTGTTGTTGTCGTTTTTCCTACGCCACCTTTCCCTGATGTTATAACAATCACTTCTCCCATGATTTTCCTCCTTAAATCATTCTTACTATGTTCTTCATTTTTTACTATAATATCTTATCTGTTTTTTGATAAAAAGTCAATGAATTTTTTACAATTTTGTAATATTTTTGTAATCATTTTGTAACATATAAAAAATGCAAGAAAAGATTTTATCTCTCTTGCATTTTTTATTCTTTTATTCCATTTCACGAATCTCAATACTTTCAATCACAACATCTTCCACTGGTTTATCATTCATATCTGTTTCGACTGTTGCAATTCGGTCAACAATTTCCATACCTTCAAAAACTTGTCCAAAAATGGTGTACTCTCCATATAAACTCAAATATCCACCATGATTTCTATATTGTTCTATTAATTCTGCTGGATATCCTCCTGCTTGCATATAGCCTGCCATTTGCTGACTATAATTGGCTTGTGTAATGAAAAATTGACTTCCCAAACTTGGACTGTTTTGCAAACCTCGACTTGCCATACAAAGCGAACCGCGATATGGTACTAATTCTGGTGATAATTCTTCTTCAAAATCAGTTCCCCAAATGCTTTCTCCGCCCATTCCAGTTCCTTCTGGATCACCACCTTGAATCATAAATTCATTTATCACACGATGAAAAGTTACTCCGTTATAATATCCTTCTTTGGCGTGTGTGACAAAATTTTCAACTGCCTTTGGTGCCACATCTTCGAAAAATTTTGCCTTTACGTCTCCATAATTTTTAATATGAAATACCGCTATCGTATCTCCTTTTTCTGGCATTGCCATTTGTTTTTCAGCTGCTGCTGCATAATCTGTACTCACTTTTGAATCCTCCTTTACACTATTTTGAACGGTATTGCCTCTACTTGCCGTTTTATTTGCCACATTGTTTGATTTCTCATCTCCACAACCAGTTAAAGCAAACAGCAATACTAGCATTACGCATAAAAAACTCGCTATTTTCTTCAAATAAATCGCCTCCTTGCTTTTAATATATTATACTATATTTTACAAAAAATCAATCAAATCTTATCAAAATATCCACTCACATTTTCTAACCCATCAAACCCACTCTGCCTGAAAATATCATACGCCACAATTGCTACTGAATTTGACAAATTAAGGGAGCGTAGGTCCGGTCTCATCGGAATTCTTATTGTTTTTTCCAAATATTTTTGTAAAATATCTTCTGGCAAGCCTTTGGTTTCTTTTCCGAAAAGAATAAAAATTTCGTTCATTTTAGAATAATCAAAATCCGAATAAACCTGCTTTCCTTTGGTCGTCACGAAAAACATATTTTTTTCTTCTGGTGGATATTTTTTTAAAAATTCTGCAAAATTTAAGTGTTCTTCGATTTCCAATTTATCCCAATAATCTAAGCCCGCTCTTTTGACCTGTTTTTCCGAAATTGAAAATCCAAGCGGATACACCAAATGCAATTTGGCGCCAAGCGCTGCACACGTTCTTGCGATATTTCCTGTATTTTGTGGAATTTCTGGTTCTACTAAAACAATATTTAATTTCATCTTTTTCGTCTCCATCAAAAAAAGAAATAATTCATAATTATTTCTTTTAAAATATACTTAACTTTTTTATGATAGCATATTTTTGTAAATTTGTCAACTTGACATAAAGTTCAAAATATGATATAATAAAAGGTTAGGCTCTATGGTTTTACGCCTAGTCTGTAATAATATGGTTCAATTCCATCAATTAAATTCTCTACATAAACAGTATTTTGATTTTGTTCTTCAATCATCATATTGGGATAGGTTTTAAGCATTTTTTCGTTGTCGTAATACTGATTGACAAACCCCATGAAATTCTGGCTTTCCTGAATTTGTGCATATTTATTTTGTATATTTGCTTTATCGTCGATATTCAAATTATGCTCTGCTGAAATGCGATAATAAAATGCTTTCAAAGCATAACTGGAAATTACTGCGTCAACTGCAAAAAATCCAATTAGTAGTAGCATTGTGACTTTAAATATTAACCTTTTTTGCTCTAAATTCTCAATTAATTTATCTACATACGGATTAACAAATTTGATTAAAAAAATTGCTAAAACGCCCCAAGAAACAGCAAAAAACAAACACGTTCTTCCTTGAATATTAAGAACCGATCCTGAATAATCCCACCATTTGACACCAAAAAATTTCTCGCATAAAAAACTCATTAAATATTCAACAATCGCACCAATTATCGCTCCTCCAAAAAATAATTTGGCAATACTTTTTTCATTTTTTAAAAATAAAATCATACTAATGGCACCAATTCCATAAATCGCACAAAATGGACCATATAAGAAACTCTTTCGGCTTTCTATAACGCCTTTTGTAAACACTCCAAATAACGTCTCTATGATAAATCCTGCTATGCTATATAAAATCAAATACATAAAAATTGACCAAATATCAGTCTTTTTTCTTGTTTCTTCCATATATGAACACTCCTTTTGCAATATTGTTCCAATTTTGCAAAAAAATATTCACATTGCGATTAAATGATATTGTTTTCCCTTAAAATTCCATATACTCGATTGATGGGAAGTCCTAAAGCAGTAGGATAATCACCCTCGATTTTTTCCACAAAAACAGCAAAAAATCCTTGAATCGCATACGCTCCCGCACAATAAAATGGTTGCTCCAAATCCACATAATGCTCAATTTCTTGTTCTGACATATTTCGAACAAATACTTTTACTTCGTGCAGTTCTTTATATTCTTTGTAGTTTCCTTGATTTTCAATCAAGATTGCCAGACTTGTATAAATTGAATGCATTTTGCCTTGCAATTCTTTTAGCATTTGAATAGATTCTTCTTTTGTCTTGGCTTTGCCAAATTGTTTGCCATCTACAATCACTAATGTATCAGCACCAATAATTATCCTATCACCTTGGGTATTTTCAAAAACCTCTTTTGCTTTGCCATAGGCAATTTCTTTGGATTGCTCTTGCAAACTTAAATTGGTGTCTACTTTTTCGTCAAAATAGCTAGCCATGATTTCATAATCGATTTTGGCTAAGTCCATCAAATCTTTTCTTCTGGGTGAAGTCGATGCTAAAATAATTTTCATTTTCAGCCTCCTTTTTGAAAATTATATCCGACTTTTTTCTTTTTTTCAAGTATTCTGTAAGAAAAAGAGATTTCTCATTAGAAATCCCTTTCGATTAAAATTCATTTTCGCCCATATATTTGCTTTAATTCATTTAATGTTTGATCAAATTTACTCCAAGCGACCGTTATTCCATTGAAACCATTGATTTCTTCTTTAGAAGCATATGGAAGATACGAAATCTCGAGAAGCATATCATATTCATACACAGGATAAGGCTCCTCTTTATAAATTAATTTTGTCCACCATTCTTCAGAAAATTCCCGATATTCAAATTCAACTTTTTTTATGTTTTTCTCGCTGAGTTCAATAAACTCAAGGTCAAAGTTCAATTCTTCAAGGGGCAACCCATTACCCTGTCCAAAAATGCTGGAATCCTTAACTGCAGCATATCTTTTTCCATTTTTAATATAAACCGGAAAAATCTCAAACCTATTATCTTCTTTATTTACCACCACGTGAACATTCGAGTGATACCAATCCAAAACTTCTGAAACATTTTCATCCACCTTAGTAAAATGAATCCACGGATTTCCTGTAACAGAAGAATAAGCCATATACCATAAATTTTGCTTATCATCTAAAATATACTGGCAGTCATCATTCATCTCAAGAATTTCTCCGTCAAATACAGTTGTTAAACCTTGCTGAACTCCTGATTTAAAAAACTTAAATTCATTACCTTTCCTTATAAGCGTCATTTCTTGACTACCTTTCCACATATTATCATAATTTTCGAAATACTCTGTTCCGCATAAATCCAAATCACTATAACTAGTTAAAACTTCTTTTCCTAAGAAGACTTCCTTTGTTACTAAGTCTCCAAGATACCATTTTTGCCTACCATAAATAACAATATGATCTCCTTTTTTGTAGAAAGAAATTTCATCTACAATCGCTTCGTCCCATGCAAATGAATCCATATATTCTAAATTTCTAAATATGGCGATTTCTACTTGATTTTCATCATTATCAGCACGTCTTATAATGATTTCCGATGATTTATCTAAACTGGTATAACTTGTATAACAAATAATGAGTTCTTCTTCGGAAGTAAGCATCCTCTGAATATCTTTTTGCACAATTTTAGGTAAATGTGCCTTGTATGGCTGTGCTGTTATATCTTCTGGTGCTTCTTCTAAATACTTTAGAAGTTCTTCATAGCTTCTTTCAATCATCTTTAAATGGCGAGTTTTGCGAATTTTAGCTTCTGGAATTCTAGTCTTTTCCCATACGATTACGCCAATTACTAAAATAATTATACAAAAAATTTTAGCAATCTGCCGTATGTTGAAAACCTTATTTTTTCTTGATTTCATTTTCATTTCTCCTTCTATTACGCTTAAGTTTACGAGTTACAATAAATTTTAATCTCCTTTCTGGAATACTAAAAACTCCCTTTTTTCAAAAAATAGATTTTCAAATTTTATCATATTTTTTGGAAAAAGTAAAGTCATTTTTCTAGCAATAATCTCTTTACCAAATGGGCAAAATAGTATAAAATAAATTCGAGGTGTTTCTTATGAGAAATTTAGTGAAAAAATTTTTAATTGTTTTGTTATTCATCTTATTCATTTTTTTATTTTATCACTTGGTATTAACGAAATTTTTAAATAAATATTCTTTAGAACAAGAAAGTATCAAATTTAGTGAAAGTGTTCAAAATAGTCCATTCTCAATTTCAAAAGTCATTATCTATAGTAGCGCCTATGGTGAAAATCAAAACACTACTTTTCAAAAAAGCAACTGGATTTTAAACCTTTTGCAATATAGTGATATTGCTATTTATTTAGAGCATTCTGGTGAAAACTTAAATCCGAGCAATACGATTAAAACATTGACTTTAGAAAATATCCAAATTTCCTCCCCAATGCTTGGTAAACCATCCCTTTATTATTTGGATTCTTTGAATTTTGGAACTGCTACTTTTCATGAAAATTACAAACTTGACAATTCCACTGAATTTACTGTTCTGAATGACGAAAATAGAAACAATGAAATTCAATCTAACACCCCCGTTTTCTTCACAGATTGCTCTAATCCGATTACTTTAAAATATGTCAATCAATCGATTAAAGAAAACTATATCGTAACTTCCAATGAACCCGTTTTCTTCGATGGAAGACTACTAAATATGGCAAATATTCCTTTAGGCAATCTAGAATCCAACATCAGTTTTGATATTCACTTAGAAAGTAACGATCATACCGATTATTTTTATCATTTCTCTTTGCCAATTTATTTGGAAAATGACGATTCTAGCATTTATGATGGAAGTATTTTGGTGGAAAAAAATTTTGAGAATGATAAATTCAGAAAAAAATAATTTTATGTTGACTTTTCTTTCAATTTATGCTATACTACATTTATCAACAATTTTTATTGTTCCCTAACAACATTTGAAGCAAGATAATTCTTCTTCAAGCATTTCAAGGAGGTATTTTTATGAATCCTAACACAATTGGAACAAAAGAAATTACAAAAGCATTTTCTGAATTACTCGTAATTCGGTCAACAAAAAACATTCAGTTTTATTTAATAAACAATCAGATAAATATGGATTCCGTTGAACTTAACTATAAACCTGCACCGCAGGAAGTCAGACAACAATTCGCCGAAAAACTTGATGCATTTTTATGCGAACTCATAGAAAAATTACATTTTATTGATTTTTCTTTTGAATATCATGAAATCGGAAATCTAGAAAATAACTTTACAGATAACCTAGCTCGTATTCTACGCCAATTGCCTAGACTTCCGATTTCAGAAAATTACAGCTTCTTTGCCAAAACCAGTCTAATGGTTACGGTATACGGAAAAGACGAATATGGCAACCACAAGATAAAAGTTAGTATGTCTGATAACATTAAAGAAAAACTTGCATCAAAATAGAAAATATCTCCTAAGAATTTTTTCTTAGGAGATATTTTCTTCTTTTATCATATGATATCAATCAAGCATCATCTTTTATCCCAACAATTTTATCTCAACATTATTTGCCTTAAATTTACCTGTTTCTTTATCTTTTACAAACTCAATAAAGGATTTATCCAATGTTGATGAATTTTGTTTTAAGTCTGTTGTAAAATAAATCTTGATTTTTTCTGGCATTAAATTATTCGCAACCATTTGCTTTAGCGTTTCTACCATATGTTTTTCATCTTCACAAACCAAAATCAATTGTGGCATAATTTCATAGCCTGAATCAAATTGGACAAAGTTCTCAAGGAAATCCTTGAACAATCGCATTCTCTCAACAAATTTTTCTTCCCAACCGAAGCTCTCTTCTGACTACTTCAAAAAGCAAACTAATTGATTTACTTGCCTTGGCAATTTTAACTTCTGCATGTGTTTTAATCTCTTTTCCAGCCATTTTAGCTGTAATTTGTGGTTTTACTTTATACGATGCAAAATTTTTAGCTTTTCTCATATACGCAATAATGACCTGATTTCCGCGCCAATCTTTTTTTCATCATCGCAACTGGTTTGGTATTGTCAGTTGGTTGCCATTTGCATTCTACTTCTTTCGAATTTAGTAAATATTTACCCATTTTTTCTAAGCAATACACTCTGTAAATTCCTTTTCCTTCTTCTGAAGTAAAGAAATATCTCGTAAGAATCTTCGATTTTACCATTTGCTCTAATTTAACATTTAACTTATCTTGTGACTTAATGTCAACTCCTTTATTAAGTAGCAAAAAGTAAATTTGTCTCGAAGTCATAAATTCAAATTGGTTAACCAAATCAAGAATTTCAAAGTGAATCTCACTAATATGTCCCAAATTAATTTTGTGAATAATTTGACTTATGGAAACATAACCATCTTTTCCATCAAATTTTTTGATTTCTCCTTCTCGAATCGCGAATGGAGAAACGGTAGTTTTAATATTTTCATCATCTACCATCTTAAAAATCGCCTCCTTTAGACTATTAATAATTTTATTTTCTTTTTATCTTTGATGATTTTTTTGATATAAACCTTCACTTTTTGCCCATATCGAAAACCATCTTTATATTCTGCGAGTCCCACCAAATTCGGTTTTAACTCGATAAAAAGACCATTTTTGTATTGATCGGCTTCTTTTACAATCCCGCCAACAATCATCTTTTCCTGAAAATCCTGAACATTATCCTCCCAATTTCCCAAAAGTTCCTTGTGAGATAATACAATTCTATTATTTTCCCTATCAATTGATTTTATCATAACTTTTATTTTTTGTCCAACAAAAAAACGTTCTTCTGGAGATTTTATTCTAGAAACCGAAATATCCTCAATATGCAGAAGTCCTGTCACGCCACCACCAATGTCCACAAAAACGCCAAATTTTCGAATATTCTTAATGATTCCATTTACGATCATTCCTGTTTCCAACTCATTTTTTGCCCAATCTAAAGCCTCTTTTTCAGCCTCTTTTCTCGATAATACAACTTGATTTTCGCTATCAATTTCTTTAACTTTAAATTGTACAAATTGACCTACCTTATTTTTACAAATGCTGGGTTTTGTTTTTCCAAAGTCATCATGATGAATGCTATCGACTTCCGTTTGTGGAATCATTCCCATTAAGTTTTCTCCCAAACGAATTTGCAAATTGCAATTTTCATCACAGGCTCTCACAAATCCTTGCATAATGGTTCCCTGTTCTTTGGCATATTGCAATTGTTTCAAATCAAAATCTTCTTTTGTTTCATTCCAGCCTTCAGGAATGAATTTTTGCGTTAGTGATTCCATATTTTTCTCCTCATTTGTGTTTGTCTATTTTTTATTGAAATTTCTCAATTTCTGACTTTTTCAAATATCGCCAAGTTCCGATTTTCAAATCTTTCACTGATATTTCTCCAATTTTGCTACGATGCAAGGCAATCACTTTTTTTCCAATTGCTTCGCACATCTTTCGAACTTGCCTATTTCTGCCTTCATGAATGATAATTTCTAATCTTGACAAATTTTTTTCTTGGTCAATTTTCAAAATCTTCACTTGTGCAGGTCTTGTCGTATAATCTTCGATTTCTACACCTTTTTTCAAGGTTTCCACATCTGCTTGAGTCACCCTTCCAACAAGGCTTACATTGTAAGTTTTGGTGATTTCATGCTTTGGATGTGTCAATTTATATACAAATTGCCCATCATTTGTAAGCATAAGTGCACCAGATGTATACATATCCAAACGTCCCACTGGAACTACTCTTTGCGGAATTTTCACAATATCTAACACACTTTGACGATTAAATTGATCTTTCGCAGTTGTAACCACACCAATTGGTTTATTAAGCAAAATATAGACAAAATCATCTGATATCTTTTCCACTTTTTTTCCATTGTAAATAATTTCATCTGTATCTGGATCTATTTTTATACCAAGTTCCGTCACAACACGTCCATTTACCGAAATTTTCCCTTGCAAAATCAATTCTTCGCATTTTCTTCTTGAAGCAATTCCACTATTTGCAAGAAATTTCTGTAATCTGATTCGTTCCATTTTTCTCCCTTCGTGGATATTTAAACCTTTATTTTTATAGTATATCATATGTCATTTTAAAGTTCAACTATTTTTGTCGGAAAATAGCATTTTTTTATTATGTCTTAGCTTTAAAAAAATACAGATTTTTCTCCAAAAATCCGCATTTTCTATATTCTATTTTAATTTTTCTGCAACTCCTTCACATATTTTGACATATAAATCTTTATTATTATCAGGTACTTCACCTAATATCTCCGAAAAAGTCTGATTTGCATTTTCACTGTTCACACCTTTTACTAACCTATCCATATTTATCTCCAACACTTCTGAAATTGCTGCTGCCACCGATAAACTGCATATATTCTCCCCTCGTTCAATTCCACCTATGTGCGACTCCCCAACGCCAACTTTCTCTGCCAATTTTTCCTGCGTAAGTCCCAATTCTGTTCTTTTTTCACGAATTCGTTTTCCCATGGCTTCATAATCAACTTCATACATATGCAAATCCTCCTTGCATAGTATTTTATACTGATTATAGTTTTTTATTAATAACCTACAACTGTTGTTTATTGTCTATAAGTGTTTTTTGTCTTATTTAGTATTTATTCTTCCCAAAAATCTTCTTTAATTTTGTTAAATATACAGGATTTTTGGGGACGGGGACAGTCTTGCAAAAAACTTTTTTAAAAAACAAAAATTTTTTTAACTTTTTCATAACTTTTTCACTATTTTCAAGCATTTCAAATTTTTTTACTTTTTTCAAGAGTGTCCCCTAAAGTATATACCTTAAAATCTCTCCTATTTCACTATTTTCAAGTGTTATCAGTCAAAGTCTTCCTCTTAAGACTGTCCCCGTCCCCATTTTTACTTAAAAATAAGGTAACCAATAAAAATTTTATCAGTTGCCTTATTTTATTTCATTAGAATAAACATTTTCTTCAATTTATGGATACTTCATTACAAGTTGCTATAGTATACTTTAAGGCTCTAAGTAGAAGTTATAAATATCATACCTACCCCAACCGCCATCTGAATCACTAGCTTTACATACACCTATGAAGTAGTTACCAGAAATAGTTGATAAATCATATTCATATTGAGCTCTCGAATGTGTATAAGTCTTATTTTCTCCTTTAGGGTCTGCCCAAAATCTAGCATTCCATATATCTTTACTGACTAAGCTATTATATGTCTGTCCGCGTTCCAATTCTAACAGCACTAGTACAGGTATACGGTTTATAAGGTCCAGTGGTTATACTATGGCTACCGGCAACATCTATAACAACTTTACTATAATTTGATAGGTTGATTGGTCCACAGCTATAAAATCTTGGTCTACCTTTCGTATCAACGTGCAAATAACCTGATTCCTCAGTAATGATTCCATCAGAACGCATTGCACTCTGTCCCCCTAAGCTAAAAGTCATATTTCTTACACCATCTTTAATCAAATACAATCTTTCTTCCCAAACTGCATATAATGTCAAATCTCTATCCAAAGTATAAGTGTTCCCTGGTTGATAGCTTGCACTCGTTGCCGAACTATCCGTTGACCAACCCAAGAAAGCATAGCCTGAACGTGTTGGGACTGTATCGCTTAAAGTTATTCTTATTCCTGTTTGTTTACTTGGTGCTCCACTTCCTCCGTTTGCATTGTAGGTCACAGTATATTGCCCCCACTGTGCTTTCACTGTCACATTTCCTGCATAATCTCCTTTAAAATTCCATACTGTATGTGAGTGTCCATTCAATCCGCAAGTACTTTTCTCTATTGTTCCTCCTCCAGAGGTTATGCTCCAACCAAGAAATACACAATTTGCTTTAGAAGGTTTTCCTCCTCCGGTTTAAGTAAAATCCTCCATTTCCTGGACATACTCCACCAAATTCACTAAAGAATCTAGTCGTCTGTCCATAACTAAATTCCTTAGTTAAATTAACTCCTGTAACATTCCAATCGCTATAATGATGCATCGTACTTCCACCATTTGTATCCACCGTTATATTATATGTATTTACTCTTGCATTCGCCGTAAGCGAAACATTACTTGCTGGCATTGTAAACGAGTACACTGCACTATTTGAACTATACGTTCCACTCCAATTGC
>CANEDP010000030.1 GCA_947426305.1 uncultured Clostridia bacterium
AAATGTAATGTATTTGTAATATATTAGAATGAAAAAAAGATATGTTCCATAAACATATCTTAAAACTTCAGCTAATGTTTTAGCAACTTTATTGATTAGTTGAACCAAATCCTCCTACTCGATTTCCTTCTGCCGAATCGTCGTCTGTAACGAAATATTTTTGAAAAATTCCTTGTCCAATTACATCACCTTTTTTAATTTCAACTGGTTCTGGTTTGATATTATAAAAAGCAAACATCACATGTCCATCATTATCTGGATTTCCATAATAATCTTTGTCAATTACACCAACACTATTGGCCAATACTAAGCCTTTTTTGCCCGGATTAGAGCTTCTGTTATATAGCATAAAAACTTCGTCGTCTGCCATATAAACTTTCAAACCCGTTTTCACTAAAGTAGGTTTTTGACCTGCCTCAAATACTGGAATGACGCAGTCTTCTGCTGCTTCGATATCATATCCTGCTGAAAATTTTGTTTTTCTTTCTGGCATATGAATTCCTTGATTTTCAAATCCTTTTGCTACTTCAAATCCTCTATTTCCCATTTTATTTCTCCTTTTTCTCGAAAATTTATTTGATTATATCATACAAAATATTTTTTGGCAAGAAAAGTAAAATTTTTAAGTTTATTTTAATGTTCCTACCATATACTAAATTTGAAATTAAAGAAAATCACTTTAATTTCAAACCCCTTTTAATTTAATATATGTAACGCAAGAAAAATAGAGTTCAAAACCGAACTCTATTTTTCTATAAAAACTCTTGGTACACGATCAGATATCGTACACATAATCTCATAATTAATGGTATTGCATGCCTTAGCAACCTGCTCTAACATTATATTCTCATTATCCCAAATCCAGACATCATCACCAATTTTCACATTTTGCAAATCCGTCACATCTGCCATAAAACCGTCCATGCAAACTTTCCCAATAATTGGAACCTTTTGCCCATTGATATGTACCATTCCTCCATTTGACAACTCTCGTCTTAATCCGTCTGCATAACCAATTGGAATCGTTGCAACTTTGGTTTCTTTGCTCGTGATAAAACTTCTTCCATAACCGATACTCGTACCTACACCTACCGTTTTTAAAAGCGTAATTTTTGATTTCAATTTGCAAACTGGTTTCAAATCAATTTTGCCGAAGAATTCCTTCGCCTGACTCATAACCATATAGAATTATTCCTGGTCTTACTAAATTGTATTGCGCTTCTGGAAAATTAATCAATCCATTAGACGCAGAACTATGAATATATTTCAAATTTGGTACTTTATTTTTGGCAACTTGAACTGCTTCTTCAAAAGAACTAACCTGTTTTTTCGTATATGCAAAATCCGTATCCGCACTTGACATATGCGTATAAATTCCTTCGATTTCTATATTTTGATAATTTTGCAACAAATCCATATATTCTGCCGTTCTACTTGGGTGAATTCCTGTTCTACCCATGCCAGTACCAATTTCAATATGAATTTTGACTTTTTCTTGCTTTTCGCCAATTTTTCTTGCAAATTCACTACTACAGATTCCGACTGTCAAATGATATTGGATGATATCATCAATCTCGTCTACATCTGGCTGATTTAGCACAAATATTTCTTTCTCAAAACCGATTTTTCGAAGATTTATCCCTTCATCAAC
Organism: uncultured Clostridia bacterium; assembly: GCA_947426305.1. Lineage (GTDB taxonomy): Bacteria > Bacillota > Clostridia > TANB77 > CAG-508 > Scatovivens. Next base: position 1,652 of record CANEDP010000030.1, read on the forward strand.
AATCGCCACAGCCACAATGTCAAACTCATTTAAAATGTCCAATCTAGTATTGATATAAGTGCCATAAGCATTGGCTTTTATGACTGGCATCATTTTCGTTCTACTTGACAATTTAGCTTTGATGTTCTTGACATTTTCTTTAAAATTTTTCAAATTTACTTCCATTACGGTAGGTCTCATTTTTATCACTTCCTTTTCTATTTATATACAGATTATTTGAGATTATAACTAATCGATAAGGGCTAGTCAAGACTAGCCCTTACTACAGGTTTTATTAATAATTTTCTGCTTTGATTTCAAAAAATGCTTTTGGATGAGAACATACTGGGCAAATTTCTGGCGCTTCTTTTCCAATGCAAATATGTCCACAATTTCTACATTTCCAAATTTTATCTCCGTCTTTTGAAAATACCAATCCATCTTCCACATTTTCCAATAATTTTTTGTATCTTTCTTCATGCTCTTTTTCAATTTTTCCAACTGCTTCAAACAAATAAGCAATTCTGTCAAATCCTTCTTCTTTTGCTTCTTTAGCAAATTTGTCATACATATCTGTCCATTCGAAGTTTTCTCCAGATGCTGCTGCTTTTAAGTTTTCTGTTGTAGTTGGAACTTCTCCACCATTTAAACATTTGAACCATAATTTTGCGTGTTCTTTCTCATTATCTGCTGTTTCTAAAAAAATAGATGCAATTTGCTCATATCCTTCTTTTTTTGCAACTGATGCAAAATACGTATACTTATTTCTTGCTTGAGATTCACCAGCAAACGCCTCCATTAGATTTTTTTCTGTTTTTGTTCCTTTTAACTCAGCCATTTTTTACCTCCTAAAATTAATTTTTATTTTCTTTACATACTTGACAAATCCCTTTGATGAGCATTTCATCATCTAAGATTTCTACTCTTGTTTCTTCATAAACAGAAGTTTTGATTTCTTCTAAATCGAAATTGTAATGAAAATCATACATTTTTCCGCACTGTTTACAGATAATATGCCCATGTTTTTGACGATTTTCTTTGTAATCATATCGGTCTGGACCATTGGAAACAGCAATTTGCTGAAGCATTCCTTTTTTGACAAGTCCATTCAAATTTCGATAAACCGTGCTTCGACTAACGGACGGATCTTTTTGTTTTGTCAAAACATAAATTTCCTCTGCTGTCGGATGATTGTACAATTCTTTTACAATTGCAATGATTTCTTCCCTTTGTTTCGAGTAATTTTCCATGTAAAGACTCCTTTAAAATAGGATTGATTCCTATTTTTGAATTATTATATCATATATAAAATTTTTTTCAAGTATTTTGATGAAAATTTTTAGAAATAAAAAATGCCCGAGAAATCTCAGGCAATAAAATGCAACATATTAACAAAAATTTCATTCAGAATCAGAAAGTGATAACTCTTTTCTAATTGTTTCCCAATCTTCCTCTGTACAGCCTATTGGCTTATTCATCTTTTTCAATCTCACAATTGGTAAGTCTTTACCAGTATTGGTTTCCGTAAGCAATGCAATCCAAACTAAACTTGAATACTCGCCATACGGATACGCCTTAAAGCAGCTCGCCATCCATGCATCTTCCATTGATATAATGTAAGTAAGTTCAAATGCATATACGTGCTCCAAAAGTTCTTTTGGAATATGGTCGATAATGCATTGCACGGTACACTTTTGACCTTTGGGAATCGCTATCTGCAAATATTCTAGCAGATAACATTTCTGTTCCAATGGCTTTAGGTTTTTTAGACTTGGAGCATAAAAATCCATTTTTTGCAATTCTTCCTCAGAATCTGCTCCAATTATAAATCGATCCCATTCTCCTTTGTTCCGTTTTTTGAATAATGGTCGTGGTTCCATCCTGTCAATCCTCCTTTTCTTATCAATCCATGTCGCATTTTTAGTAGATAATGACTTAATATAAAGCAAATTTGCTTTATTTTATCACAAAACATTCATAAATTCAACTAATTTTCTAAAAATTCTCCTCAAACCACTTCACAAGCCAACTCCAAAATCCACCATTCTCTTCTTCCACCTCATCCACAGGAGACTCGATATAATCCGACGTTCCCAAATCAATTAAAGTTGCAGATTTGGTTTGCATTCCGTATTCTGAAGCAGTTACTCTCATATTGCTATTAAAATCACTCGACATATTCGCTGTTGATAACATTTCATTATAAGTTTGTCTTAATTTTTCCTTTTCTTTGTATTTCTGTTCCACAAAAGCTTGACAAGCAATAATCGCAAATATAATTGAGAAAAACAACATACTATTCAAGAAAAATTTTATCTCAAATGACATCTTCATTTTTTTCTTTGTTTTTGCTTTATTCAGCTGTTTCTGTTCTTGGCTAGATTTAGGCACTTTCTTCTTTGAAGTTGTTCTTTTATAGTCAGGCTCCAACTTTCTTGGGCTTGTTTCATATTGATATCCAAATTCTCGATTTGCCATCATTGCTCCTCCTTTCTTTTGTGATTTATAGTAACATTACATTTTTTCAAATATTCTTAATTTCGCACTTTTGCTTCTACTATTTTGTGCCATTTCTTCTTCACTCGGCAAAATTGGTTTCTTAGTCATTATCCTTCCTAAATGCTTACAACCGCAACTACAATACGGAAGTCCCGGCGGACACGTGCATCTTCCTTCTGCCTCAATAAACGCCTTTTTCACAGCTCGATCTTCTAACGAATGAAACGTTATCACACATAATCTGCCTTGTGGTTTCAAGCAATCAATCGAATCCAAAATTGTCTGATAAAGCGGTTTTATTTCATCATTTACTTCAATACGAATCGCCTGAAATGTCCTTTTAGCTGGATGCCCTTCCCCTTTTTTTCTTGGCACTGATTTTTCAATAATTTTTACCAATTCCAATGTTGTCTCAATCTTTTTTGTTTTACGATATTCACAAATATTTTTTGCTATTCTTCTTGAAAATCGCTCTTCACCATATTCATAAATCAAATTTGCCAAATTTTCCTCTGGATAGTTATTTACAATATCTTTAGCAGTCATACTAGCGCTTTTGTCCATCCTCATATCCAATGGAGTATCTACCATATAACTAAATCCACGTTTTTTTTCATCTAATTGATATGAAGAAACTCCCAAATCAAGCAAAATTCCATCAACACTTGAAATGTTAAGTTCTTTTAAGATTTTTTGAATATGGTCATGATTTCCATATACAAATTTCACATTTTCAAATTCTTTTAATCTTTCCTTAGCAACACAAATAGCCTCTTCGTCTCGATCAATTCCTAAAAGAAGCCCTTTTTTTGATATTTTCTTTGCAATTTGGCTACTATGCCCTGCTCCACCGAACTGTTCCATCCACATAAATTCCATCTGGCTTGATGTTCAATCCGCTTATAATTTCATTTAATAAAACAGGGATATGATTAAAGTTTTCTACTGGCATATTTCTCTCACATTACTAATTTAGTTTTATAGGTCGTCAAAATTTGGCGACCTATAAGTTTCAAATTTCTTTTGTATTTTTTAATCTTTTGTAAATTTTTAAATATCATTTGTAAAGAAATATATTTTTCTTTTGTAATTACAAATTCTTTGTAATTCTACAACTTTTTTCGCAGTGGGACTATTTTTTCACAAATAATCCATCAAGTTTTCTTAAAAATCTTTTGTACTTTAAAACTTTTATCTTTTGTATTTTTCAAATCTTTTGTGCCTTAAAACTTTGTCTTAGGTATATTTATATAAACTTTTGCAAGTTATATACGTTTTTATATTCCCAACATTTCCATTTTTTGTGCAATTTCATCAGCAGAAATTTCTTCATCGCATTTTTGCCATTTTTCTTTGCTCCAGATTTCAATTCTCGAATCCATTCCGACAATAACAACATCTTTTTCTAATTCAGCAAACTCTCTTAAATTGCTAGAAATCAAGAATCTTCCTTGTTTGTCAATTTCACAATCCATTGCTCCTGCAAAGAAAAATCGAGTAAATGCTCTTGCATCTTTATTGGAAATCGGAAGTGCGCGAAGTTTTTGTTCAAAGTTTGTCCACTCAGTCACTGAAAAAGCAAATAAGCATCCATCTAAACCTTTTGTTACGATAAATTTTTCGCCAATATCTTCTCTTAATTTGGCTGGCATAATCAATCTGCCTTTAGCATCTAAAGAATGCTCATATTCACCAATTAACACTAGGTTTATTCCTCCTTCCTCTTTCCACCACTTTGTGACACTTCTCTCCACTTCATTTAGATTTTAATATATAATTTTTTTTTTTGCAATAGTTTTTTGAAAATTTTTTTAATTTTTTTATTGATTTTTTTTTATTTTGGAAATAAAATGAAAAAAATGGGGACGGGGACAGTCTTAGTTAGATAGAAAAATTGAGATAAACGAACATAAATGAAGTAAAAAAAAGATAAAAAATTAATTTGGGGACGGGGACAGTCTTCAAATTGAAGACTGTCCCCGTCCCCAAATTTTCCAAATTTAAAAACAAAAACAGGTAATTTGTGTATGAATAATATGATTTTTGTAAAAAAATATATTAAAAAAAATAATTTAATAAACCTACTAATTTTCTTAATTTCTGAACTAATTTGTTTTGGCATCACCAGTTTTAACTTACTCAAGCATGATTCTTGCCAAATATATATTAGCGGCATATTCATTGTGCAATTTTTTTATTTTATCCCAGTTTTATTAGCAAGTTTCTATTTTGGCTTGTCTCAAAAAACACAAAAAAAATTGCTGATTTACACAACTTTTTTTCTAATTTTCGATTCTATTATTTTACACTTTTTCACCAAACAATTAGCAATGCTTTTGACAAGTTCTCGTGGTGTCTTAAATTTTGTGAAGTATTCGGCAAAAATCTATTTTATTGCTTTGCCTTTAATAGGATTTCAAACATTTTTCGTAAAAAAAGTAGCTATGAAAAAATCACATTTTCTTGTATTGTTTAGAATTATTGGGTTGTTTTTTATTACGTTTATTTTTAAATTTTGCTTTGGATTAAAAGGAATTTTATATAGTTGGCCTTTAAGTGAATTCATCTGGACCTTACTATTTTTTATAAAAAATAAAAACTGCAGACTTATCTAAACAAATCTGCAATTCTTAAATTAGTCTTTTAACTCAGCAATCAGAATGTCAATTATCCGTATTTTTTCAGAAATATACTGACATTCCTGATACTCATCGATTTTTTCTTCAATCCTGCTGAAAAGCTCGTTTGCACACTCCGAAATTGATTATATTTCGGCATTTGCTATATGCTCCAGCTTTTCTTTCTTCTTTCAAGTATCCTGTCAGCACTTGTAATGATTCACAACTCATTTTCCAACATTTTTCCGCCTGATTACACATAATGCCTTAAAACATTAATATTTACTAAAAAACGAACAAATCTCTGGCAAATCTGCCAAAGATTCGTTCGTTCCACCCTATTCGAGTTCAATCAGTACAAATGTCTGCCCTTCAATCTTCAAAACACAGATTTTATCTCTGCATTCGTCTGGAATCAAGTTGCAATTTTCAACTTGGATACTTGTCTCATCAAAAATAAGATTAATTTCCATCATACACTTACACATTGCCTTTGTATTCCCCGAAAAACGAAATTTTACGTTTTCGCTTCTAGAAACATTGATAAACTTGATGAAACTGCTTAATGCTTCCAGATACTCTAATTTCCTTTTGCGTTTCTCTGGTTCTCCTCCATTCGATTTAATATCTATCTCGAGTCTCTCCAACTGCCGCAAAACTTTTTTAGCACTACACCATGGCGTTTTTTCAATTTTAACTTTTGCCTTCTTAGCCATAATACTTCCTCCTTTACACTGTCCCTAAGTCTCCTGCTAATCACAGGGCGGAAAATTTTTAATATAGGTTCTTAATGATATTATATCATATTTACATAAGATTGTCAATTGTTTTATATGTAAATTCTATTTTGTAAAAAAAGCACAGATTACTCTGCACTTTTGTGAAATATTTTCGTGAAAAACAAACTAATTTTCTTAAAAATCGAATTTTTCTTTTGGGGCATACTTTCTGCCAAACTTTCTGCATTTTTTGTTTCTTCTCTTAAATCCGTATAATCTTGTATATCTGGATTATTCTCCATATATTTGCTATACGCTGTTACCATTTTATCTGGTTCAGGTTCTGGCTCATTTGTCTTTGGATTGGAAAATAATTTATCTGCACTAAATTGCTCTCTTAACTTGGCTTCAAATTTTTCTTGATTTTTCTTCATTTTTTCTAGCAATTCTTCTTTTCTTACTTGGTCTTCGCACCAATATTTGATATGCAATAAAGCAATAATTTCAAGAGCATATTTCGTTAATCCCTGTTCCTGCAATGGTTTATGTGGATTAACATAGACTTTATAATCGGGATCTTTGATTTCTTCAAAAAATTTTTGCAAACTTTGCGGTACTTTAGTATAATATTTTTCATTCATATGTTTGATAATATAATCAACTTCTGCATATGCTTTTAAGTCTTCTCTTGTAATTACTGCGCCCATTTATTTTCCTCCCTATTTTATAGGATTATAATTGTATTATATAAATAAACCAAAATTTCGTCAAGTCAATTGAAAAAATTTACTATAAAAAAAGATCGCTCTAAAAGCGATCCATTTTCTGTTATTAAACATTTTCTTTGATATATTCAACAACATCACTTACAGCAACTACTTTTTCAGCATCTGTGTCTGGGATTTCGATATCAAATTCTTCCTCTAAAGCCATTACTAATTCAACTATATCTAAAGAATCTGCTCCTAAATCGTCTATAAAAGATGCTTCCATTGTTACAGCAGTTTCGCTAACGCCTAATTGCTCAACAATGATTGCTTTTACTTTTTCAAAAACTTCTTCACTGCTCATAATTCAATCCTCCTTTTTTTGATTTACAAATTTTATAATTTAGTTTTATTATATGTTGTGACAAATGTCAAGTACTTATTTCATTTTTTTTCGAATTCTTCTATCATTTTTTCCACAGCACTACTCTTTACAAAGTTTTCTGCTTGTTTTAACGTTGTATAAAATAAGAAATCATCACTACTTCCATGCGCTTTTACAACCGGTTTTTTGACTCCTAGAAATAAGGCTCCACCATATTCTTTGTAATCCGTCATCTTTTTAAATTGATTAATCGCTGGCAGACATGGCACAGTTGCAATGGTTCTCAAAATATTTTTCGTTAAACTTTCTGTTAAAGATACTTTTACAAATTTGCCAACCCCTTCAATTGTCTTTAAAAATACATTTCCTGTAAATCCGTCTGTTATAACTGCATCTACTTCGCCAGAGAAACAATCTCTTCCTTCCACATTTCCAATAAAATTCACGCCATATTCTTCTGCGTTTTCTTTTAATAAAGTATATGTTTCTTTCATTAAATCGTTCCCTTTTGTTTCTTCGGTTCCGATGTTAAGCAATCCAATGCGTGGTTTTTCTAGGCCTAGCGTACTTTTCAAATAAATATTGGACATTTGTGCAAATTGTACTAAATTCAGAGGCTTACAGTTAGTATTTGCTCCTGCATCCATTAGTAAAAATTTCCCATGATGCGCTGGCAAAACCGGCGCAATAGCAGGTCGATCAATTCCTTTTATTCTTCCAACAAGTAAAGTTGCTCCTGTCAAAAGTGCTCCAGAATTTCCCGCCGAAATGAAAACATCTCCTTCGCCTTTTTTTAGCATATCAAATCCTACCACCATAGAAGAATCTTTCTTCTGGCGAATAGCTTGTGTCGGAATATCTTCCATTTCAATTTGTTCGCTTGTATGCCTAATCGTGATTTTATCAGACACTTCCGATATATGATTTTTTCCGTAAAATTCTTTTACTTTTTGGTTGATAATATTTTCATCACCAGTTAAAATAATATCTGCCTCAATTTCTTTCGTGGCTCTAACTGCTCCTTTTATTGTAGCATCTGGGCTATTGTCTCCACCCATTGCATCCAAAATTATTTTCAATCCTTTGCTCCTCCTATAAGAATATTTATATTAGCATTTTTTTAAGACATTACTATTTTATTATAAATTCTGAAAAAAGCAAGCATTTTTTTGCATTTTATCAATAAAAATAAAACTCTAGAGTATTTTTCCTTATATTCTAGAATTTTATAGAATTATGCCAAAATATATCTTTGAAGCACTCTACTAATTTTCCTTTTTATTCATTAATCTTACCATTAATTTTTTCATATTTAAAAAACTACTCATCTCAGCACTTTTCATATTTGTAATCCTCCGTTCATTTTTTCATGATTAAACATCGATATTTTTTATCGGACATTATTTTAAAACAGAAGAATTATCATTCGTAGCATAAAAAAATACACCGCCAAGCAGTGTATTTGGTGTGCCTGGAGGGATTCGAACCCCCGATCTCGAAGTTCGTAGCCTCGCATTCTATCCAGCTAAACTACAGGCACATAATGAAATACTCTTTTATAATATTTCATACTTAAATATTATAATCCATATTTTCAAAAAAGTCAATCATTTTTTCAAATAAAAAAACGTAACTAGTTTTCACTAATTACGCCATTTATTTCTAATCTAATCTCGTTTTTTGTTCTCCACCCTTTTCCCTTGCTTTTACCTTGATTTCTGCTTTTTCTTCCGAAACTGTAGCTTCAATATCTCCAATTCTATCTTGAATTTTGTTATAGCCATCTTCATCTTTTTCTGAATCAACAATATCAAACTGTTTTTTTGCCTTTTCTTGTAAAACTTGCTCTGTTAAAACAGCAACTTTTTCAAAATCATCTAATTTTTTTGCTTCTGCAGGATTCTCTTTTTTAGCGGACGCGATTACTTCTTCAAGACTTTCTCCTTCTTGAAAATTTACCATTCCTAAAAGCGCTCCAAATGCTCCTCCTACAGTCTCTCTAACTACTTTTTCTAAAACACTCGGTTTTCTATCTGCAAGTGCACCCATTTTGGTTATCACTTTCCTTTCCTTTAAACTTGTATATTATATACATATTTATTGTAGCATATTTTTCTCAAAAAGTCAATAGTTTTAAGCATTTTTTGTAAAAATTTAGATTTTTTTCCTTATTTTTTCTTCCAGCTCTTCCCAAGACTTACTAAATTCGTGCTTGGCAAACATATCTTTTAATCCTGTAATCTGCTTTAGACGAATAATTTCATCTAACTCCATTCCCAAATGTTTCGAAATCTCCATTTCAGACCAACCATTTTGCGTCAATGTCAAAACAATATGAGACATATCAATAATTTGGTGTGTCCCTCTTGCACGATTGTGCCTAATCGTACTTGCCATACGATTTTCCAAATCTTTATCAATCGTTACAATCGGAATTTGCTTCAAATGAAAATATTCCTTCGCGCAACGATAGCGGTGAAAACCATCAACTACAATATAAATATCTCTTTCTTTATCATAATACGTTACAATCGGCTGGGTATAGCCATCTTCTTCAATGGAATGTTTTAGCAATTCCATTTCTGGTGGAGCCACTTTGTTGGGGTTATAATCATTGGCAATCACTTTGTCAATATCCACCATTTTTACATTTAACACAGGAAATTCAATTTCACTCATATTATACCGTCTCCTTTTTCGTTTGATGAATGGTTATAAAATTCTTATAAGATTGATTTCCCATCTCAAAACCGCATTTTTCATAAATTTCAGCATAACTATTGGTTACGATACTATCTAAAATATCAACTTCCTCTTGAATTTTGTTTAATATTTTCTCTAAATATTCCTCTTTGGTCGTATACACGTTTTTAATTACATTTTTGCTAACAGACACAAACGCTTTCACTTTTCCATCTTCCAAATACAAATACCATTGTTTATTGTCATCATCATAAATTCTATCATTTGTCTGCCTTTCCACCAATCTTGATCCCAAAAATTTGCCCATATACACATAAAATCTTTCATCTTCGTTCGTCATTTTTACAATCATACTACTTCCCCTTTATCCACAATTTTCTTCGATTATTTTTTGCAACATTTTATCATCTGTAATAGTTGATTTATTTAATAAATTATCCCATTTATGAATCAATTCCATTAATTGCCTATCATCATTTTTAGTTTGCGCAAACGATAAACGCCTCAAATAAAAATCATTTTTCTCAATGGCTCTAGCAATTCTACGCCAGGAAATTACCTTTTTTTGCCCTTCTAATTTGCATTCTGCAATTTCTGGAATATCTTCCAAAGCAATTCCCGATTTATTTTGATGCCAAATCATAAATTTCTTAATTTTGCGATAATAATGCATCATCAAATCTCGATTGTAAATCTCAATACTTTCCATCAAAAATACCGTATATTCCTGCCAACTCATAAAATCTGGCTTACTTGATTTAATATTACCAAGTGCCGTTGTTTTGCAATAAATATTTCCAAAATTGACACCATTAACACGATTTAAAACCTTCCCCCAAGTGTCATATTCTAAGGCTTTGAACTGGTCTAAGCCGTTTTTCTGGTCATCGCCATAAGGTTGACAAAGTCGTTGTTCATAAATACTTAAGCCATTTTTATACATCAATTCATAAATATAATTAAATTTTAAATCCAATCGGCTAACCGCCCCCCAAATATCATCTGCTGTCCAATCGTAAATCGGATAAAAATTGTAAACATCAATATGCTTTTCATGTATTTTCAATCTTGTTGTCCAATGATAATTTTCAAAAGTCAGTTTTTTATCTTGCAAAGCAATCGTACGAAATCGGTTCAAGCTCTCATCCGTTCGAATACCAACTCCGCAAGCAACCTTTCCCCCATACTTTTCTTGATACCATGTCGCAAATTGCAAAATAAATTCTTCAAACTCTTCCCCTTTTTTAAACCACGGAAATGGGCAATTTTTTATATTAATACAATCTTTGGGCATATCTCGTACCCATAAATGTCTACTTTCCTCCTCCCAGCAAATCCATTTGGGTTGCAAAACCGATACCGCATTTCGAAGTGCCATTGGAAGTGCAATATGATAAAAATCTCGAATTTGTGACAATTTTTTTAATTCTTCAATATGTTCAACCGTGTAACGATATTGTGCTTCCAAATCAACAAATAGAACATCGAACTTTCTATTCAGTTTACTAGCCACCTGATTTGCTAATTGCACCATAACTGAACTATCTTTTCCGCCACTGACACTAAAATAAACATTGTCAAAATTCTGAAAAATAATTTCTAATCTCTCATAGGCTGCTTCTAGTACATTCTTCTCCAAATATTTTTTTGCCATTTACTTTCCTCTTTTCTCAATTTGAATTATATCACTTTTTGACGATTTTTGTAAAGTTTTGGCGATAAAAATATCAAAATTAAAATTGCTCCAATTGGTCCTTGCAAATAATTCTGCCCAAAGCAAATAAAAGTATTATCGGATTCAAAAGCATTTCTTGCAGTTATAGAATAAAGTTTTATTGACTGTATACATATTAAAATAAACTTTTCAATTATTATTAGCAACAAAATAAGCAGTAGAAATTATCACTCCACTACTTATCTTGTATTCACCTACATAATTGTGACCTTTATGCCGACATAATCCTTGCCCATATAAATGTAATCAACACCATCTGGGCCAACTGTTGGCATCGAATGAGAAAAATAGAAATCATACAGTTCTTCGGCCTGTTTGTCATCCGCTAAAACCTGCGCTCCTTCTTTGCTTTCAAGAAATTCGCTCATTGCTCGATAATGTTCCTTATACTCTGGATCAAAGACCAATGGATGCAAGCACGTTCCTGCTCGAATCTCATCTGAAGCAGCAATTTCTCCCACTTCCTTAACAAACTGCTCAACCTCAATCGTTTGATTAGCTGGAAAAACAATTCCTCTTAATTGCTCTTCGTCATAAACAATTACACTATACGTACTCCGTTTAATTTCTACCATCTTTCATTCCTCCTTATGATACCTTACTGGTAATATTTTACATTTTTATTGTAGCACATTTACATAATTTTGTCAATGCGCTTTAAAAAATATTGACTTTAATATGCTAGTAATCCACCTTTAACCTTCTTAGCATCTTGACAAATTTACATAAATATGATATAATAAAAGTTAGGGAATATTTTTTAGAACATCTTCTTTTTGTCATTCGGCAGAAAATCTGCGATTATAATCCGCACTTCCCGTGTTGATACTCGTCGAACAATATCATAAGACAAAATAGTTAACATTCCCTTTGCGCTCTCACGCCACTCCTGTTTCGTTGTATTTTTGCCCATAAGTAATCACTCCTTTTGGCTAAACTTCCTATTAGAAACATTATTTACTATAACATAAATACTAGCTAGAGTCAATTTAAAATTTATATTTCTAAAAATATCCACGTTTTTTCTTTAAAAAATTCACTCTTCACTCCAAACTTTCATATGCTGTATTATTATTTTTATGAAAGAAGGAAATTTCATGTTTTTTATTCCATCGAATGACAATACCAAAATAGCAGTATATGTTCTAAATCCCAATATACGTAAGACAATCGTATTAATCCATGGTTGGCCATTATCTCATAAAATGTTTGAATATCAATTACCAAGTTTAATCCAAAATGGCTATCGAATTATAAGTATTGATTTGAGAGGTTTTGGGAATTCTGATGTAACAAGTAATGGATATAATTATAAACAATTTGCAACTGATTTATATTATGTAATACGCTCACTAAACTTATCCAATTTTGATTTACTTGGCTTTTCAATGGGAGGAGCTATTGTTACAAAATATATGCAATTATACTGTGGATATGGTGTTAGAAAATTATGCCTATTAGATTCTGCTGTTCCATCCTATTGCGAAACAGAAAATAATCCATTTGGTCAAACAATAGAATCTACCAATCAATTAATTGATTTAGGATATAATGATCGACCTGCCTTAAATGAATATTTTGGAAGTATATTCTTTTACAAAAAACCATCTGATGCATTTAAAAATTGGTTTCAAAATTTGAATAATAGTGCCTCTGGATTAGGAGAAATGGCTTCTCTAATTGCACTTAAAGATGAAGAAGTCTTTCATGCATTAAAATATATTCATGTTCCAACTGGTATTTTCCATGGAAAAGAAGATAAAATATGTCCTTTTCCTATGGCAGAAATCATGCATCAGAATATTCATACCTCAACTTTATTTCCATTTGAAAATGCTGGTCATGGAACTTTTTATGATGTTAAAGACGATTTTAATAGAAGCCTAATTAAATTTTTAAATGATTAATTGATAGAAAAAAGGGACTGTAAAAAACTTTTTCTCCTCAGTGAAGAACAAGTTTTTTAAACCCCTTTTCATCCTAATCTTTACAAATTCCCCAATTCATTCCTGGAGTGCTTCTACTCATATTATTTTTAATAATCATGTCGTTTGTTTTATCCATTGCTTTATCTACATTATTCATATAAAAACGCTTTTGTGCCAATTTTTCTTGTACGCCATTTAAAGCCTCTCCAAATCTTTGAAAATGAACAACTTCTCTTTCACGCAAATATCTCAAAACATTGACAACATCTGGGTCGTCTTTGCACAAATCGATTAATTTTTCATATGTGGCACGAGCCTTTTGCTCTGCAGCTAAATCTTCAGTCAAATCAGCAACTGGATCACCTTTGACAGCAAGAACTGCCGCACTAAAAGGAAAACCTGCTGCAGCTTGTGGATAGACTCCTAAACCATGATCTGTATAATAAGCTGACAATCCGCCTTTTTCAATTTCTTCAATCGATGCGCCATCGGTTAATTGGTGAACTAGCGTTCCTACCATTTCAAGATGCGCAAGCTCTTCAGTTCCAATATCGTTCAAAATCGCCTTCGAATTTTGATCTGGCATTCCAAATCTTTGTGATAAATATCTCAAAGACGCCGCCAATTCTCCATCAGGTCCTCCATATTGACTAATAATCACTTTTGCCATTTCTGGATTTCTATTTTTGATGTTAATTGGATATTGTAAGTTTCTGCTATAATTCCACATTATCTATTAACCCCCCTTTGCCATGGCCATAAATCTCGAGCCCATTCCCAGCTCTCCATAACAGTTTCAACTGTCAATGGTCCATACATTTTTTCATATTCTTTGGTCACCTCATTCAATTTTTCAACATATTCATTGTGCAAAGCCAATGCTTTTCTATCATTTGGATGAGTATCTAGATATAAAGTTAAGTCATTAACGTAAAATTTATATTCCATAATTTTTCTTAATAACTGTTCTCTGTTTACTTTTTGTTCACTTTCCATTATCTGCCATTTCCTCCTTTTCCGTAGTTTCGTAAAAACTCGATTTCTCGCATAGAATCCCCAGGAGAATAAGGGCTAAATAATTCTGGGAATATCGTTCCCTTTTTCAAAGCCTCTTCCGGAGAAAAAGTTTTTCTTAACATTTGATCCATCACATAGCAATGGCCAAACATTGCATTTTTTGGAAAATTTCCTTGATTGTTTTCTACCATGTTTATCCCTCCTACAATATATTATGTAAATTTTTCTATGGACGTGACACTTTAGAAAACACACAATAAAAAGGCCTTTTCATCGAATTAATGAATTCTTATTTAAAACAAATTTTACTTCTTTTTCCAATCCAACACCATTTCTAACAACCACCTTATAGTACCCATAATTCTCAAAAACACTTCCATTTACAAAATCAATTCCTTCTCCTGTAAATTCTTCTGCATTTGCATGATACCAATACTTAGCAGAAGTCACACCAGATAGCAAATCTTCAAAAGTAACTTTCGCAACATTGACCAAATCATACTTAAAATCCACAAAAATATCTTGCTTCGTATAAAATCCTGTTGCATTGGCAGGTATACTTATTACATCATAACCCAGAATATCCGGAGGCGTTATGGAATACTTATTTCCGATTGTTCCATTTAAAGTCTCTTGCTTTAGGATATTTCCACTATAATCTTTATAACGTACAATTACATTACCACCATTCCAAAGCACAATATATTCATTGTCAGCATACTTGTACCAACTATCCTTTGGTGTCACGGTTACTTTTGAAATTTCTGAATTGGCAGTAGAATTATTGGTTGTTCTAACCAATTTTCGTTTAAAATAATAAGAGCTTGGAGTTATTGTGAGAGTTGGATAGCTAGAATTTGTATTGACATAATTGTTATTTGCTTGAAGATAGATTTCTCCTGAAATACTTCCACCTGTTATTGTACATCCTCCATCATTTGTCTTTTTATGATAAATGGCAGATGAAGTATTGGAATAAATATTTCCGCCTGTCATTCGAAAGCAACCATTGTAAATTTCATGTAAAAAAACTCCATAATAGTTATTATAAATTAATCCTCCTGTTAAGTTTACATTTCCACCAACCCAAATAGCCCAACCATTCGAATAATAAGAACCACCCGAAATTGTAACTGTGCTATTTTTAATGTCAGAAGCACGGATACAATAAGTGTTTTGATAATAATTTCCAGCAGAAATATTAATATTTCCAATACTTCCAGCAATATGGATTCCATAATCCGTATTATCGTGCATAGAAATATTTTGGTTAAAATTGCAAGTTCCATAAAAATTGTCAACAAATATTGCCGTAGCATTAGCATAAAAATTATTGGAACGACCTTCCTGAGTAGCAAAATATAGATTCCCATTCATTTGTAAATTAATTCCATAGCCACACCTTAAAATTTCGCATGACCATAATAGCAAAGACGCATTTTGATTAACTAAAATACCTGTATTACGAAGTCCAGCATCAACAATTGAGGAATTAACAAAGGTCACATATCCGCCTGATTGAATGTCAATAGCAATTATGCCATCTCTACCAAATGAATTTGTATCAACTATCATCCCATTAATTGTTAATGAACCTCCATTTTGCACAATAATAAAACTTCCATTGTTTGCATATCGTAAAGAATTGGTAAGTCCTTCATTAACAATTGTAACTGCATAATTAATATAAATTGGAGCAGAAAAATCAATGCTTTGCCTAATATGAATCACAGAAGTTTGCATTGCTAAAGCATTTCTAAATTCAGTTTCATTTCCAACATACATATCTTCTACTGACATTAACATGATTTCATCTTCTATTATCTCTGTTTTCTTAATTTCTTGTGTTTCTTCTGCTTCTTGCATTTCAGCAAATTCAACTGTTTCTATTACTTCTTCATTTTGAATTGGAACTTGAATAACTTCTTCTATATCTTCTAAAGTTTCTTCTGTTTCTTGAATAATTTCATTTACGATTTCGTTAGAATTTTTCTCATTTTCAGCTATATTTTCCTCTATACCATTTTGTACATTCTGCATTGTGAAACTTTTTGTAGTAGCTACTGTTTGTTTAAGCAAACTTGCTTCTCCTCTTTTGAAATATTCCACACAAACATCTGGTACAGATTTATCTAACAAAATAATAATTTCTGTCTGATTTCCCGAAGTATCCACTGTAATAATTTTATAGAATCCTTCTTCTGAAAAAACTTTCCCATTTTCAAATTCCTGCGTTTCGGCTTCAGCAAAATTGGGATCACTCAGATGATATTGATACAAATTTTGTTTGATTTGCACATTATCACTCGTATGAATTGTCACATCAGCTTTTTTTTTGATTGTATCATCTGACAACTCCTGAAAACTTTCTGTTCTGCCATCGCTTGCTACACTGATAATCGGTGGCGTTTTGTCCAAATAAATTCCAATTGCTAAGGTATCTTGCATCACATATTTGGCAAACGATTTTTTGGCAATTGTCAAACTGGCTAATAAAACTAGTGCCATAATGATATATTTTCTTTTTCTCAAATTATACGCTCTCCTTTCCTATTACCATAATTTTAAATTGATAACAATTTAATTTTTCTCCTTCTGTTGTATCGATTTGGTCATTTTCCATAATCGATTTTTCATTTTGCCCTGTTTCGTATGGCCATTGCCAATCAATTACAATTTTCTTTTTCATTTGTTTTCTAATCTTGCCTTTCAAATTAGTGGCCAATTCTTGCAAAGTCGCATAATTTTCATTCTCTCCTCGTATTCGAAAAAGCAAATTAGTCGGCTTTTCTTCGGTTAAGTCTTCAAATTTTATTTGATATTCCATATCCACTTTGCTTTTTTCCGCACTCATCATAATCGCAAAACTACCGCTATTCCCCGGTGATATTTTGCGTAAACCTTCGCTAGAAATTGTTTTAAACAAATAAATGTCTTGCGAATTCTCCTTTTTCAAAGAAACATCAAAATCATACTCATTTTCTAAATTCGTTTTCTTATTCTGTTTTTTATCAATCTCAATTGACTTTTCTTTTTCCATATTGTCAAAAAAATTCTTACTTTCCCCTTTTTTTCCAATATTCAAAGGAAGAACTGACAAATTAATAGAATCAAATACTTGAGCAAATGGAGATTTTCCTTGGAAAGCAGGATTACACAGAAAAAATGCAATTATGGCACCAAATAGAAACAGAAAAAATAACAACAGTAAAAAAGAACTTTTAATTTTTATTTGTAAATGATACATTTCATTTTCCAAATTAATAAATTCGATTTCATAATTACCTTCTTTTTTCAATTGATGTTCATTTTCAATTTCTATTTTTTCAAATTCGTTTTTTTCTTTTGGTACGATTAAATATGCCTTTCCTTCAAATTTTATAGTGACTTCCTTGTCAAATTGATTCTTTTTATCCATCTTTGGAATTTTATCATTAAAATAAATTCCATAGCACTTTTCTTCTTTTTTCATTTTTTATTACCTCATTTACTATTTTTCATCTTGTATAGCTTGTGTCTTAATTTGCACATTGCCTTGTATATCAGACGTTACAGCAGGATTGTTGTGATATTTTATTTTTAACTGATAAGAATCCATTTGCTTATCTTCGGCTTTTAAGGGATTCAAAGTAGTTTTATTTTCTGTCAAATTTACCATCTTACCATTTTTGCTTAATTCAAATTCTAAGTCAGCTTCGGAATAATTGACAATTTCAATATCATACTTCAAATTAACACTATTTACACTAGTTTCATCATAATTTTTTATTTGAAAATCGTAAACGGTATCTTCCATTCCATTTATTTGAATATTTTCAGCACCATCTACGACAAAAACTGGCTTTGCGATTTCTGCCAAATGGGCAGCAGTTGTTTCACTTTTATATTTTGCAAAACTTTTCCCTCCACTCAATATCCAGCATAACAATAGCAAAATCACCAAAACTACTATTGTAAATAATATTTTTACAACTCTTTTCTTTTTTATACTCATACTGATTTCTCCTTTCTAATTACATTCAAAAATCTTTTAAAACTTAGCATCACTCCTTTTTTCTTCGACCTTTGCTTATATCGATATTTTTTGTTTTGGAAAATATAAATTTCGGAATTGAAATTTATGTTTTAGATTAAAATATAAATTAAAAATTAGTATGGATATATTATAGCATCTAAAATTTCGTTTGTAAAGTGTTTTTTACAAAAATTTTTATTTTTTGCAAATAAAAAGCACCTTATGTAAGTAAGATGCTTTTTTCTATTCATCTTTTTGCATAGCCTGTGAAGCGACTATGAGCTTTTTTATTTTGGTAGATTCATTACAGGTGCTTACACCACCTACAATTTCCCATCCATTCTGCAACTCTTGGTTTACTTTGATTTGCAATAAAGAAGTTGCTTCTTTCGTATTAATTCCTTCTTGTGTTATTATTTGATAGATCATAAATACTCCTCCATTTGGTTATGAATACTCTGCTTATCTTACACTAAGCCACCAACAGTTTCTATGTATTTATTATATCATATTTTACATAAAATGTCAAGATGAAGTGCACCCAAAAAGTTGAACAATATGATTAATTTATGATAATGTCTTAAGTAGTAACTTTAGAAAATGTCCCAAGAG
>CANEDP010000031.1 GCA_947426305.1 uncultured Clostridia bacterium
ATACAGAGTTCATTCCCATGCTGCCTAGTACCTAATCAAAAAATGTCCAATTTTTGGGTTCAGTACACTGTAAAGCTACGTTCTTTTTTATTACTTTATTTTATTAAAAATGTTGGAATTCCACTCGAATAGGGTGCAATTTCATATTGATTGAAGAATAGAGTGATTCCTTTTGGAGTGAGATAAAAGTTGTGTGGATTGAAATTTTCTAGTACCAATTGGCAATAATTGTCAAAATAATCATTTTCTCCGCTTTCCAGTTGGGTGGCTATTTGGCAATTGATTTCTTTCAAAATATCAATCATAAAGTATGGATTATTTGGAAATAAATCTTTTAGAGGAATCTGTTTTCCGTTTTGCAAATTCCAGTTTTGCGACTCACGTTTTGTGTTTCCATGAGCTCCGCCCTGAAAAAATGTATTCATCTGTATATAAACTGACAACTGCATGATTTTGATAAGTTATTTCGTAATCCAAAATAACTTCATATACCATAACAGGAAATCCTTTAGAAGCGTTATAATCATATAATGTTTTGGCTTCTTCAAACAATTCCGTTTCGCAATATTTTGCCAATTTTACAGCTTTTTCCTTATTATAAAAATTAAATCTCTGCGCCCCTAATCGATATCTTGACCTCACGAGTTCTGGATATTTTATTTTGTATGTTAAAATAACTGTATTTTTATAATACAATTGATTTTCAAAGATATTTTCAACAATTTCTCCCATAAAAAATCCTCCTTGGAAACAATATATGCTCCTAAAGAGGATTTGGTGTATCTTTACCAATGATAAGTCTCGTTTTTTGAGATTTTAAAGCTTCTGAAAATTTGTTCTAGTAAAAATACACGAATCAGTTGATGTGGAAATGTCATTTGGGAAAAGCAAATTGTCTCGTTTGCCGATTTTACCAATTCTTCTGTCATGCCAAGCGTCCCGCCAATGACAAAAGTAATGGTACTATTAAAGTTAAGCGAAATATTCTCCAATTTTTTCGAAAATTCTTCAGACGACATCTCTTTGCCCTTTAAATCTAAGCAGATTACGTAAGAATCCTTTTTTATGAAGTCAGTAATCATTTTACTCTCTTTTTTCTTAATTTCGTCAATTACGCTAGAATAGAGCTTACTGGGCAATTTTTCATCTGGCACTTCTGTGATTTTTAAATGGCAATACTTTGACAGACGTTTTGTATATTCTGCAATTGCTTCACGTAAATAGGCTTCTTTTATTTTTCCAACACAAATAATATTGATATTTAGCATAGTTTCTCCTTTATTTTCTTTAATCTATCAAAACGCTGGCTATTCTAGCCAGCGTTTGATGAAACAATTTCTAATCAGAAATTACTTTTTTGGAAGAATTTTCTTCTTTCAAAATCAGCATTTTTATAATTTTGTACTCATCTTCGTAATTCCGTCGTACAAGGTTCAATAATTCAGTTGCTTTTTCACGAGTAAGAAGTATTTCGTCTTTTTGTAGCAAATACGCTATTGTTTTTTGACGCTTACATATTTTCATAACTATAAGTTATTCCGCGACTCTGCAACAATTCTAATATATCTAATCTTCCTCCTGCAGTCGCTTTTTGAGCAATGTCTTCATATAATCATTGATGACGTAGTAGTCAATTAAAGCTTTATCAGGCATTTCTATTAGATATGCTAATGTTTCACAACATCCATTTTGGAAATTTTCCATCACACTGAGACATCATAAACTCTATAATCTCTCGTGAATTGCTAGAAAGTGCCATACGCATCAAATGTCCATCAATTCTTTGGGACTTAAAAACCAATTTTACCATCTCTAAATTTCTGGTCTTTATTGCACAAAACAGGATATTACGTTGTGCCGGTTCACCGCCAATGTATTGAAGCAATATATACTCAGCAATTTTAAGGTTATTAGTACCGATTGCTATTTCAGGCAGAGATTGATAATATATCTTTCGATCACACCAAGTCAGTTTTTCAAGTTCAGAATAATTTAATTCCTTGCTTTCGATGTATTTCATATTTTTCCCATATTGATACATTAACTTTAATGCTTCCAGATTCTCTGTTACTACAGCAGTTTTTAATGCATAATCCCGCAGTAAAGTTGGATCTGCGCCGTGCTTTAACAATAATTCCATTCTTTCCAAATTATTGTCTTGTACTGCCATTACCAAGCCTTGCCCATGATTCATGTTTACATTTGCTCCCATTTCCACAAGTTGCTCGAAAAATTCGTCCTTGTGTTCCATTGATAAAGCAAAACGCCGATCAATTGTTTCCTGAGAAACCGGTGTCGTTGTGTCTTTGAATTTTTCTTTTAACATTTTAAAGTCTCCTTCCTTTTCAAAAATACTATTAAAATTAACAGTATTAGTTTACCATATTTTTCTGGTAATGTCAAATTTTTTGCAAAGGGAAAAATACCACGTAGCCAAATACTACGCGGTACTTTTCGGACAATTTAAATTAAGTGCATCGACTGCAGCCATTGAGGATACTGTTCCAGCAGTTTGGCGTACAGTTCATCGTCGCTTAACTGTGACAATCCTTCAATTTCAAGAAAGGCTGTATTATCAACCTTACGCCCATCTAAATCGTCAATCTTTCTCAAATAACTGAAATCTTCATCACCAACTCCGACACACTGAATGAACATATTGTGTTTTGCTGATTCACGAAATGCATCATCAGAGTCATCGATATCCCAGCAACCGCCATCTGTAATGAAAATCACGAAAAGTGGATATCGACTGTCTGTATCACAGCACTCAATTGCTTGTCGAATAGCTGGAGCATAATTCGTGCCATTTCCACGAGGTCCATAACCTTTTTGATAGATTTCCGTTTCAACATAAGTGTTGAAATTCTCCATTGTCATATTGCTAATTTGCTGACTGTCTTCGTCAAAAACAATCACTTCCATTTGCCCATCATCATCAAACTTCAAAGCTAACGGAAAAAGTCTGGTAAGGGTATCCTGCACAATACCAGTGCGAAATCTGCCGTTCATTGAACCTGACCGATCCATAATTACTATGACACGGCAAATAAGATTGGTCAAATCCACATTCTTCTCCTTTTTAAGATTGACCAGATGCTTATCAAGCGAAACCTTCGACTTTTCCAGTTTCTCTAGGCTGATCCGCGGCTTTTCCAATGCCATAGAACCATTGCTTACATTGTTACTGTTGTTTTGTTTCTTTTTGCCAAAACCAAACATACTTTGCCTCCTTCTGACACAATTTTGTGTCTTAAAAATGAATGAATTAGTTTCTAAATTAGGCATATGCCTATTACGCAATTATTATATAATATTTTACATAATTTGTCAACTATTAGATCCCCACAAACTTTTTCAATTTCTTGTATTAATTTTCCCATTCCTGCGTATAATGGAATAAAGAATTAAAGGAGGCTACTGTTATGAAAATATGCAAGAAAATCATTGCTCTGTTTTTCGTTCTCGTTTTTTTAGGGACACAAGTTTGTTTTTGTACCGATAGTTTTATTTGGGATGATTCAATTTTGCCAACAAATGGGGAAAATGCAACTGGTAATTTTTTAAATTTGGAGTCTGGAAGCGCTATTTTAATTGAGCAAAATAGTGGAAAAGTTTTATATGAACATAATATTCATGAACAATTACGTCCTGCAAGCGTTACAAAAATTATGAGTATTCTTCTGATTATGGAAGCTTTGGATAGTGGCAAAATTTCTTTAACCGATTCGGTTCCATGTTCGGAAAATGCAAGTCATATGGGCGGTTCACAAATTTGGCTGAATGAAACAGAGACTTTAAGTGTTGATGAAATGCTAAAAGCAATTTGCGTCGTATCTGCCAATGACTGTGTTGTGGCAATGGCTGAATTTTTGGCTGGTTCAGAAGAAATTTTCGTAGAACAAATGAATACACGTGCCAAAGAACTTGGTATGAATGATACACATTTTGTAAACTGTCACGGTATTGACGAAGATGGTCACGTAACATCCAGTTATGACATTGCCTTAATGTCACGTGAACTTTTGACCAAACATCCTTCTATCACCAATTACACAACCATTTGGATGGATTCTCTTCGTGATGGCAAATCAGAGCTGACCAATACTAACAAATTGGTTAGAACTTATAATGGATGTACTGGTTTAAAAACGGGTTCCACAAGCCTTGCGTTATACAATTTATCTGCAAGTGCCACGAGGAACGATTTATCTTTAATTGCTGTTGTTTTGAAAGGCTCGACTTCCGAAATTCGATTTTCAGAAGCCAAGAAATTATTAGATTACGGTTTTGCCAATTTTAGTTATACCAAAACCTCTACCGCAGGCGACTTTTTACAAACTGCTGAGGTGCAAAAAGGTACGACCCAAACGGTTAATTTAGTCTATCAGTCCGATTCCGGAGCGCTTGTAAAAAATTCGGAAAACGGAAATATCACATCAGAAGTTACTTTAAATGAAAATATTAGTGCACCAATTGGAGTGGGCGACGTTTTAGGAAATGTCAAATTTTACTTAAATGACGAGCAAATCGCTTCTGTCAATCTGGTGGCAGAAAACAGCGTTGATAAAATTACGGTCATGAATTTATTTGGCATGATAACAGAATTTTGGGCAAATCTATTTCGTTAGAATTAAAAAAGCGTGAGAAATTTTGCATAGCAAAATTTCGCTCGCTTTTTTAATTGAAAATTTGCAGAATTTTTTATAAAAAGTATGGACTTTTTTTGATTTTTTGTGTATGATATTTTTAAAATTAGGTTTTTAGGAGGAATAAAAATCATGTCAAAATTATTCAAAATTATGATTCTGTTTATGCTTTTTTGTACAATTTATACATATACAAACGCAGACACCACCAATTTATATAACGATGTGGAAAACCAAACATCGAATTCAACTTCCAACACAACCTCGGATGATTCTACTGAGAACACAACAGCCGATGATGAAAACAATGAACTTGATGAAGATAACGATTTACCTGGAGAAGATATTTCTTCCTACGCCAGAAGTTCTACATCAAACGCTAATGCTGCCAATATTAACACACTTTCTTCGATTTCAGAAGCTAATTTAGGACTCAATAATATTTTGTGTATTATTTTAATTGCCATTGGTGTTTTGATTATTTTGCTAGCCATTGCAATTTTGATTCGATTGAAAAAGTAAAATTTAGGAAGAATAAGATGTGCTTTTTTAGTACGTCTTATTTTTATTCTTCAAAGATGATAAGAATTTTTTTAGAAAATGAAATAAAAATGTAACTCAAATGTAAAATGAATGTAATCCAAATTTTAATTTTTTGTGATACAATTAATTTAAATTTTGTAAAAATAACTGGAGAAGAAATGAAACGAATTGTAAGAGTAAGCTTTGATATTTTGATTACTTCTATTGTACCAATTGCGCAATGTTTTTTGATTGGAATATTGTTAGATAGCAGTTTAATAAATGTATTTTCTTTAACCTATCCATTGCAATATGTGACGAGTTTACTAAAATCTGTGTTTGCAACAGGTGCTAATATTTTTGCGTGTAAAGAAAAGGATGAAAATGCAGTAAATTATGGAATTGTTTTAGGCGTGATTGTGGGAGCAATTCTTTTTGGAAGTGTGATATGCCAGATTGAAAATTATATTCGATTTATGAATATGGAGGCTCCAATTTATCGCGTATTTGGAATTTATTCTGTGATGCAGATTTATTTGCAGTTTGTTTTGCAATTGGTTTTGACAAAATTTTATTATCAGGAAGAAAATAAAAAAGCCAATTGCATTGCACTTCAATTCAATCTTATCAATTTTGGCTGTGTGATTGGTTTAGCAGTTTTAACAAAAAGTCAAGTCATTACGGTTATAGTTTCGCTACTTGTTTTGTTTATCTATACAGCCTTGATTTTAATCACAAGTATTGAGAAATTTGAATTTAAGTTTCCATTTTGGAAATCGATAAAGTATGATTCTGTCGAATTTTTTTCGGCAGTCATGATGATGATGATTTACTTGTTTGGCTTCAAGAATGTATTTTCGTTTGGAGAAAATTACGTTTTGGCAATGACATTTGCAACTCTTGTTACGGATATGCAATGGGATATCATTCATTCAATTGTAGTTGTCCAAAAAGTCGATATTGCGAAGAAAACTTTTCATTATCAACATCATATGAAAAATGCGTATAAACTGGATGGTATGCTAATTGCTTCAATTGTAATAATTGCGGCTTTACTGTATGGAAAATATCAGCCAGATTTAAAATTAGCGATGATATTTATTGGGGCAGAAGTTTGGATGCTAATGATGTATCCGATATATATGACAAGAACGTGTTATCTACAATTAGAATATTCAGCCACCAAAACGACCATCAATAAGCAAATTGCCAATGTCATAAGAATGCTCTTATCAGCTATTTTGATAAGTCCGTATTGTACAGTAATTGGACAACTTGTCTCTATGTTTTATCAATTAATTTATACAAAAATTTTGTGGATTTGCAAGGAAACAAAATTAGAAAAATTGCAAAACTGTAAAGCGAAAATAGAATGTCATTAAAATACGAAAGAAGGGAAAAAGATGAACCCAAAAGCAGAAACGTACGATAATAAATACATCAATCGATTTTGTATAAAATACATATGGTTTTCTGCGTTGTTAGGAGATTTGGTGTTTTTAGCGATTGTGAATACTTTGTTTTTCACAATTGTAAAAGGGTTGTCCGCCTCGCAAATAACATTATTAACTACGATTCCAGCAGCGATTGGAATTATAATTCAGCCATATTTATTAAAAATCATTCATAAAATAGGAAATACAGCATCTGTAAAGTTGGGCGCGTTTTGCTTGTTAATTTCTTCTATATTAATTACATGGGGAAATAGATTTGCAAGTATGGTTTTGGGATATGTATTTTATGAAATTGCATTTGTCCTAAAAAATATGGAAGGAATTATGTTGAAAAATAATCTAATTGCAGTAGGAAGACAAGAAGAATATGTAGGAATCCGAAATCAATCTTCGATTGCGTATGCGGTTATTACAGCCTTGATTGCTTTTGGAGCAGGATTTTTGTTTAATGTTAATCATTATTTACCGATGGTTTTGAATATTTTGCTTTGTTTGTTTTGCTTTTTGCTATCTTTAACAATGAAAGATATTTCGAAAAATGATAAAATTCCAGAAGTAGAAATTCAAAAGTCAACTGGGAAAATGTCAATGATTGTATATATTGCAATTTTATCGTATGCATTTTTTTATACAGCGGTTAATCTTGGACAAAATAATAGTAAATTATTAATTCAATATGAGTTAGCAAATTCTTTTGATACAGCAAAAACAGCGAGCTTGTTTAGTTTGATTATTTCACTATCAAGAATTGCGAGAATTGTATCCAATATTTTGTTTGATAAACTGTATCGAAAGCTGAAAGATAAAATTAACATTGTTTTGACATTAGGATTGGTTATAGCATTTTTGCTAATTATTGCAGGAAATTTTATTGATGCCAATGTAATGTTTAAAATTGAGATTATAGCGTTTGGATTTTTTGTTATTTTAGCAGTTAGAGATCCTTTTAAAATTTATATTCAAGATTTGATTTTAAGAGTAACTGAGCCTGAAGAACAGCAATCAATTTTTGCTCATTTAGAACTTGGTAAAAAAATTGGAACAACAATAATGGGATTTGTTGTATCAGCAGCATTATTAAAGGTAAGTATTATTTGGATAATAGTAGGGACAAGTATTATTTCACTTATGACATTGAAAACAACCATTCGATTATTTGAACTAGTAAAAAGAAGTATGAAAATATTGAAAAAGCCAAAAGAAGCTATTAACTAGCTTCTTTTGCTTATTCTTCCATATTATTAAGTCCATATTCAATAATTTGATTAATAACATTGTTAAAGCTAATGTTATTTTTTTCTGCAATTTCAGTAATTCGATCAAAAGTATGACCATTGATTCGAATGGTTCGAGTAATGGTATCGATACCTTTTTTATGATTATCAATTTGTAATTTTTCCATATTTCCTCACCTAATTATAGTGTACACAAAAAAAAAATAAAAATAAGTGTACAAAAATGTGTACAAATTTAAAAATTCGTGTTATAATAAATTTATAACAAAATATTTAGTAAATTTTGGAAGAAAGGAGGGACCTATATTTTTGCTAAAACTATACTATTTGACGTATTTTGTTATGGGAAAAAATAGGAGGTAAAAGAAAAATGAATTTAAAAAAATTAAACAAAATTATTTTATTGATCGTCCTTTTTGTAATGTTATGGGGAGTATCAGTAAATGCTAGCGTAGAAAAAGTATTCGATTTCACATTTGATAGTGAAACTTACGCTAATTCATATAGTGATTTAAAAGCAGCATTTGGATCAGACGTTAATCGATTAAGAGAACACTTCGCAAATTATGGAGTGAAAGAAGGAAGGACTGCATCACCAATATTTGATGTGGTATATTATGTAGCACAATACAAAGATTTACAACAAGCTTATGGAACAGATTATGAAAAGGCTTATAATCATTTTGTAAATTATGGTGTGAAAGAAGGAAGAAAAACATCACCAGTATTTGATGTAGTATATTATGTATCTCAATACAAAGATTTACAACAGGCTTATGGAACAGACTATGAAAAGGCTTTCCAACATTTTGCAAACTACGGAATGGCAGAGGGAAGAAAAACATCTGCTAATTTTGATGTAGTGTATTATGTATCATTCTATAAAGATTTACAACAAGCCTACGGAACAGATTATGAAAAAGCTTTCAACCATTATTTAAATTATGGAATAACAGAAGGACGAGTTGCAATTGCTCCGAAAGTACCAACTAAACCAGTTGAACCAGAAGAGCCAAGTAAGCCAGAACATACACATAATTATACTCCAGATTTCAAATGGTCAGAAGATAAAAGTGTATGCCAATTAATTCTTATATGTCAAGAAGATAATTCACATAAGATTGAATTAGATATGGATGTAACATCAGAAGTAAAACAAGCTGCTGATTGCAAAGAAAATAAAGAAGGAATTATGGAATATACAGCTAGCAAAGAATATGATGGAAAAACATATAAGAAAACAGCAACATCTGTAATTCCAGTAGATGAAAATACACATGACTATTCAGTAAAACATACTATTATAGCAGCAACTTGTGATGAAGAAGGAACAGAATATCATACTTGTTCAAAATGTAGTGCTGTTCAAAAAAATGAAGATGGAAAAAGAAAAGAATTTGTATCACCAGCTTTAAATCATGAAGGTTTTTGGAAAAAAGATGCAGAAGGAAATGAAATAGAATATAAAGAAGAGGCAACTTGTGTAGCAGATGGATATTTAGCAAAATATTGTTTAAAATGTGGAGAATTGAAAACAATTCAAACTTATCCTCATACAGGACATGACTACAAAATTGATGGTGAAATCAATTGGGTAACTTATCCTGATGCAACTAAAAAACCAAGAGCAACAGCAACTTTAGTTTGTACGAATAATCCAAGTGAAAAAGTAAAAGTTACAGCAACTGTAGAACTTACATCATCTAATGTAGCAACTTGTACAGTTGATGGACAATACGTATATACAGCAACCATAAAATATACAGACAACTTAAACGAAGAACATACATTTACAGAAACAAAAACATTAGTTGAAGAAGCAACTCACAAAGATTTAACAACAGAAACTAAAACTTTAGATAATGGTGATACACAAACAAAAACAACCTGTTCAGTATGTGGCTTAGAAGAAACAGAAATAACACACAATGCTGGAACGAAAAACAGAACAATCAAAGAAGCAACTTGTTCAGAAACAGGTATTGATGAATATCTTTGCGACAATTGTGGGGAAACTTATGACGTAGAAACTGTAAAAACAGAACATTCCACAGTAAAAGAAGGAGCAGTGGCGCCAAACTGTGAAACAGGAACAGTAGGAAATATTGAATATTTACGTTGTACAGTGTGTGATAAATACTTTAACGCAGCAGGAGAAGAAATTACAAAAGATGACATCAAAGTATTGCCAACGCATACTCTTACAAGATATGCAGCCAAAGACAAAACTTGTATAAGAGATGGAAACATTGAATATTGGAAATGTACTGTATGTCATCAATATTTTAGTGATGAAGAAGGAAACAATAAAATCACTTTAGAAGATACGATTATTGCAAAAGGACATGAACCACAACTTGTTGCCCATAAAGAAGCAACTTGTACCGAGCCAGGAAACATAGAACATTATAAATGTACAGTTTGTAACAAATTATTTGCTGATGTAGATGCAAAAGTTGCAACAACAGTAGATAAAGTAACTATTGCACAAAAGGCTCATGACTATATACATCATGATGCAATAGCACCAATTTGCACAGAAGCTGGAAATGATGAATACTATACTTGCAAAATATGTGATAACTATTTTAATGCTTCAAAAGCAGAAATTAATGAAATTCCAGTTCTTCCAAAAACTGGTACCGTTCATAAATTAACACATGAAAAAGCAAATCCAGCAGATTGTACAACAAACGGAAATATTGAATATTGGAGTTGTGAAAACTGTGGTAAAAACTTTACTGCGGAAAACGCAACACAAGTAGATGTAGTAGACAATGTTATAATACCTGCAAGACACACTTGGGTAATCGTTGGAACAAAAGCTGATTGTGAATATGCAACTGTATATTGTTCTAATAAAGATTGCCAAGCATTATATGCAGGAGAAGAAAATGCAGTAAGTGTAGAAACTTTAATAACAGACAAATCAAACGAAAATACCATTAAAACAGAAGCAGAAGCTTTATTCGGAGAAGACTTTGCACAATATATTCCATCTAAGTCTCATGATACATTTACAGAAACTGTTGTAGAAGATGGTAAAAAATATGAAAAAGTACATTGCAATATTTGTAATAAAGACTTAAGTTCAACAGAAATAATGGATTAATTATTTCGCGATTAAATTTCAGCACAATATAAAACAAGAGAATACTCTACTTTAATAGGGTATTCTCTTTTTCATTATATTCACAAAATAATCGGTTCAATTTGCTCTCCATCCAAAGCACATTCCAAAGTTTTGCTTAAATACGTAAAATCGCAAACAATTGAACGTGGTTTGGTAATTGGATTATCCTGTTTAAATGGGATAAAATAGTAATTTTTTCGATTAAGTAATCTGCCAATGTTTTCAGCTGCTCCACTTAAACCATTGTTAGTACTAATTCCGATGACGACAGGTCTATCATTTCTTAAATGCGATTTGACCGCCATGGTAACTGGTGTGTCGATAATATCATAGCTAAGTCTTGCTATTGTATTTCCAGAGCAAGGTGCAACAACTAATAAATCAAACATTTTTTTTGGTCCAATTGGTTCGGCATCTGGAATGGTATGAATAATTTGATTTCCTGTTAAGTTTTCGATTTCTTCGATAAAATCCTTTGCTTTTCCGAATTTCGTATCTAATTGGTAACTATTAAAGGACATAATCGGAAAGACATGACAACCTTGTTTGACCAATTTTTCCATTTCTTTGAGTGTTGTTCGAAAGGTACAAAATGAGCCAGTTAGTGCATACCCAATATTTTTTCCTGCTAATTCCAAAACATAACCTCCTTTTTTCAAAAATAAAGAAATTTTCTTATCAAAGATTCCTTGCTATAGTTTATGATGTTATGTTAATTTAGTTGTTTGAATTTGAGAAAATCTTGATAGTTTTAAAGTCTATTTCAAATTTTATTTACAACATGAAATAAAGAATTGACTATTTTCCAAAAAGATTATATAATAACAAGTAAAATAAGGAGGAGAAAAAATGAGCGAAAACAAAATCGTACCCATTACTGTTTTGACAGGATATTTAGGGGCTGGAAAAACTACATTAATTAATCATGTATTAAATAACCAAGAAGGCTATAAAGTGGCGGTTATTGTAAACGATATCGGAGAAGTCAACATTGATAGTGATTTAATTGCTAAAGGAGGCGTTGTCCAAGAAGAGGACGCAAGTTTAGTGCCTTTGCAAAATGGCTGTATTTGTTGCACATTGAAAGTCGATTTAATGAAACAAATTGCGGAAATTATCAAAACCAAAAAGTTTGATTACATTTTAATTGAAGCAAGTGGAGTTTGCGAACCATTGCCAATTGCACAAACCATCACAGTTTTATCGGATGAAACGGAAAAGTATGGTTTACCTCAAATATGCCGATTAGACAATGTGGTAACGGTTGTGGATAGTTTGCGTATGCGAGACGAGTTTCATTTACGGAGATGACTTAGTTAAAGAAGAAATCGATGATGAAGATATCGAAAATTTATTGATTCAACAAATCGAATTTTGCAACAAAATTATTCTAAACAAAGTCGATGAATTAACGGCAGAGGAATTAAATAAAGTAAAAGCCATTATTCGAACCTTGCAACCAAAAGCAGAAATGATTGAAACCAATTACGGAAAAGTAGAAATCAGCAAAATTTTGAATACCAATGCATTTGATTTTGACGAAGCATCGATGTCTGCTGGCTGGATTGAAGAATTGAATCGAGATGATAATGAGCACGAAGAAGAAGGGGAAACTGAAGAATATGGAATTGGAACCTTTGTATATTTTCGTAAAAAACCGTTTGATAAAGAAAAATTTGACAAATTTGCAGTTAATCTTCCAAACAATGTCATACGCTCAAAAGGATTATTTTGGTTTTCAGATGAACCAGAAACCATGTATGTTTTTGAACAATCCGGCAAGCAAGTCCAAGCATATGAAGTTGGTCAGTGGATTGCGTCATGCTCAGAAGAGGAGCAAAAGGCTATTTTAGCTCAAAATTCCTATGCGAAAGAAAACTGGGACGAAACCTATGGTGACCGAGTGATTAAATTAGTGTTTATTGGTCAGAAAATGGATAAAGAAGAAATGATTCGAAAATTAGATGCGTGTTTAGGAGAATAAGCAAACAGAAATGGGCGATTTAAGGCAAAAAAATTGCCTATTTTTATTTTGTAACATAATTGTAATAAAAAAGTAATATAAATGATACAAATGCAAAATAAATCTTCGAATATGTTGAAAATACAAGGCTACAAAAAATAGACTGCCTAAATCCCATTTTGACAATCCAAGCCTCCTATGATATAAAAAAATTACAACAAATAAAAAATAGGTGGTGTAATATTATGGGAATTTATAAAGCAGAAATCGCAAACATGAGAAAAAATATTGGAGAAAACGTAGGACAAAAAATTATCATTAAAGAGCCAGCAGGAAAAAGAAGTAAACCAGAAGAAAGAGCAGCAACAATTGAGAGAACTTACAAAGATTATTTTATGGTAAGATTTGATGGCGTGAATCGTATTGGTTCTTACAATTACACAGATTTATTTATGAAAACCGTAGAAGTTAGTATGTTCAACGGAGATAATTATATTCCGTTAGATATTCCAGATGTAGCAGACAGAAAAAATAAACTTCACAAATTATCACCAGAACAAGTAGAAGGAAAAATTATGGGAAATCCAAGTGCCAATTTGGAATTACCAGTTGAAATTGCATAAAATTTTTTTCAAAAATAGGTATTTTTTGAAAGCATCCTCCATATAAATGTTATAGATAACAAAAAGGAGGATTTTTTTATGGAAAAAAATACGATATCCATTAACAAAAAAATGGCAGAAAAAATGAAAACCATAGAAGTCAAAGGAGATATCATTGTCCCAGACGCCAAACCAGACATCGTAAATGTGATAGGAACCAATTCCAATCCCTATATTTATAAAGAAGAATGTACAGAACGGAAAATATAGATTTGATGGGAATGTAGATACACACATTCTTTATTTGTCCGATAACGGAGAAACAAAATGTATTCAAACCACTCTCGATTTCATGGATTTCATCGAAGACAGCAATATTGGAAGTCAAATGTCTACCAAATACAGAATTGAAATTGTAAATGTCGAAAGCAAAATTTTGAATGAGAGAAAAATTAGTGTGTGCGTCAATTTGAAAATTTATTTCAATTTCTTTGAATGCAAAAATGTGGAATATATTGATAATTTGAATACTTTGTCTGGTGTTGAAAAATTGCAAGAAACAGTAGATTTAAACACAATTGTAGCCATGAATCAAATCAAAAGTTCCCTAAAAGAAGATATTAGTGTTGACGAAGCAGATTCGATTGTGGACATTTTGAAAAGTGATATTTCGATTGAACATATCGAAAATAAAATGAGTTATAATAAAGTGTTATCAAAAGCTGATGTCAATATCAAATTATTATATATTACTGAAAATGCAAGGATTGCAACGGTTGAAAGTACGGTTCCGATTATGAATTTTATCGATATGGAAAAAGTAACCGATGAAGATGTTTGTAACATTGATTATAAAGTACGTAACATGAATTTCAAGCCAAACGCCAAAGAAATGAAAAGCATAAGTTGCCAGATTGATTTTGAAGTTCGTGCGGAAGTTTATCAAAATAAGAGCATTGAAATGGTGCAAGATATGTATGGAATCCATAAAAATATCAGTTTTAATCAAAAAACAATCGAAGTGCAAACCAGCACGCAAACCATG
This sequence comes from uncultured Clostridia bacterium, assembly GCA_947426305.1. Classification (GTDB taxonomy): domain Bacteria; phylum Bacillota; class Clostridia; order TANB77; family CAG-508; genus Scatovivens. Next base: position 14,604 of record CANEDP010000031.1, read on the forward strand.
AAAGAAAACATTAACATCAGTGAAAATATTTTAGTAGAAGACATTCGCTCGCTTTATGATGTTGATTGCAGAGCCAATATCACCAACAAAACGCCAATGGGAAATGGCGCCAATTATGAGGGAGAATTAATTTTGGATATTTATTTTGAAACAGGCAATAATTTAGGTGTCAAAAATGCAAAAGTTCCCTTCGTGGTAAAACTGGATTGCAACACAGACGACCTTCAAATGAATTTCACCAAAAAGCATTTCAAATTAACTGGCGAAGACGTTGTTTGTGATGTTGATTTAGAAATCAAACCTAATAACGCAAACTATAGAACAGTCCGCATTATTGACGACATTCAAGAAGAGCCATGCGAAGAGCAAAGTGATTATGCCATGATTGTGTATTTTGTTAAAGATGGAGACACGATTTGGAATATTGCACGAGACTTTAAAGTAACGATGAACAGCATTATCCAAGCTAACAATTTACAAGACAATACAAAAATCAATGCGGGTGAAAAATTATATATCATGAAATAAAACGAAGGGGCACGGGGCACCGTGTCCTTTTTCATGACCAAAAGGAGAAAACGATGGATAAAATTTATTCTAGACCCAGAATTAGAATTCCAAAGATAAAACATTCTCCGAAAAAAGCCAAAAAACAAAATCCAATACGTACTTGGTTTCATATTATTTTGGTAACTTCTGTGATTTCAATTGGCAGTTTTGTGTATTCTGCTTATCCAATTTTTGTAGCCAGTTGCCAAACAGCGGCGGGGTCCAAGGCAGTTTTGATTGTGAATGAAGAAGTACAAAAAGTCATGAGCAATTATCAATATCATGATTTGGTCAATGTCCAAAAAGATGGTCATGGGGACATTGTGCTAATGCAATATAATACAGTTTTAATCAATGAAATTACGACGAAAATTGCTTCCAATATTCAAAAAGCAATTGACAATACGCCAAGAATTATGGTTTATATCAATTTTGGAAGTGTGAGCGGTGTTAGCATTTTAAGCAATATAGGACCGAAATTTGATATTGAATTAGAGGCAGCAGGAAAAATTAATACGGATTTAAGGTCTGATTTTGAGAGTTTTAATGTGAATCAGACCATGCATAAAATTTATTTGGATTTAAGCACATCCATTAGTATTTTGACACCAATTGGTGTGTATGGAAGAGATATTCAATCAGAAGTTTTACTAACAGAAGCGGTAATTGTTGGAGATGTGCCAGATACGTATTACAATTTGGAAGGAATTACGAGAGATGATACTTTGAATATGTTTGAATAATTCACTTGCTAAATCAATCAAAATGCGCTATAATAATAAAAAACGAAAAAACGGAGGAAACAATTTTGCAAGAAAAACAAAAACAAATTAGGAATTTTAGCATTATTGCGCATATCGACCACGGAAAATCTACCTTAGCAGACCGAATCATTGAGATGACAGGCGCTCTATCCAAGCGTGAAATGGAATCTCAAGTCCTTGATAATATGGACATCGAACGCGAAAGAGGAATCACCATCAAATCACAAGCTGTCAAAATGAATTATACAGCCAAAGACGGAAAAACCTACGAATTTAATTTAATTGACACCCCAGGTCATGTCGATTTTAATTACGAAGTTTCAAGAAGTTTAGCAGCTTGTGAAGGCGCTATTTTGGTCGTAGACAGCACACAAGGCGTAGAAGCACAAACGCTTGCTAATGTCTATTTAGCTTTAGACGACAATTTAGAAATTTTGCCAGTTATCAACAAAGTCGATTTACCAAATGCAAGACCAGATGAAATCAAAAATGAAATCGAAGAAATTATTGGCATTCCTGCTCAAGATGCGCCTTGCATTTCTGCTAAAACTGGCTTAAATGTCGAAGAGGTTTTAGAAAGAATTGTAACGGATATTCCAGCACCTTCTGGAGATGAGACGGCTTCTTTGCAAGCTTTAATTTTTGATTCCGTTTACGATAATTACAAAGGAGCCTTAAGTTATGTCCGTATCAAAAATGGAGTAGTCAAACCAAATGATGAGATTTTGTTTATGGCAACTGGGAAAATCTTTACAGTTACAGAAGTTGGTTATTTCAAGGCAGGTGGTTATGAGCCAAGTAGCGAATTAGTAGCAGGCGAGGTTGGCTATATTTCAGCAAGTGTAAAAACCATTTCTGATTTACAAGTTGGTGATACAATTACGTTAAAAAACAATCCAGCAAATGAGCCACTTCCTGGCTACAAAAAAGCCAATTCTATGGTTTATTGTGGCATTTACCCAATTGATGGGAGTGAATATGAGCCATTAAAAGAAGCGTTAGAAAAGCTAAAACTAAACGATGCTGCTCTAAATTATGAACCAGAAACGTCAGCTGCATTGGGCTTTGGATTTCGTTGTGGGTTTTTGGGACTGTTGCATTTAGAAATTGTCATGGAAAGGCTAGAGCGCGAATTTGATATTGGACTGATTACAACCGCTCCATCAGTTATTTACAAAGTACACAAAATGGGCGGAGAAGTTATCGAATTATACAATCCAATCGATTTGCCGGCCACAACTGAAATTCGCATGATGGAAGAACCAATCATGAAAGCTGAAATTATGATTCCCAAAGAGTTTGTAGGCAACGTGATGAATGTCTGTCAAGAAAGGCGTGGAAACTATATTGATATGCGTTATTTGGACGAAACAAGAGTCACGCTTGAATACGATTTGCCGTTAAACGAGATTATTTATGACTTTTTTGATTGCATCAAATCCAAAACGAAAGGCTATGCTTCGGTGGATTATGAATTCAAAGAATATAGAAAATCCGATTTGGTAAAATTAGATTTGCACATTAACAATGAATCGGTAGATGCACTTTCATTTATTGTGCATAAAGAGTCAAGCTATGAGCGTGGACGCAAAATGGCGGAAAAGTTGAAAACTGTGATTCCAAGGCAATTATTTGAAGTACCAATTCAAGCTGTTGTTGGAGGAAAAATCATTGCAAGAGAAACGATTTCAGCTATGCGAAAAGACGTACTTGCAAAATGTTATGGTGGCGATATTACCAGAAAAAAGAAGCTGTTGGAGAAGCAAAAACGAGGCAAAAAGAAAATGCGTGAAATAGGAAGTGTACAAGTTCCGCAGGAAGCATTTTTGGCGGTTTTGAAATTAAATGATGAGAATAGTTAGGAAAAGCTTGTGTAAAACACAGGCTTTTTTGTATGCTAGTAATTGACAATTATGTAAATTTATAGTATAATAGAGATATATACAAAATAGAATACTAACAAATAATAATTTATTTAAGAAAGGATGATGAATATGATGCACTATGATAAGGTTACAGAAAATCGGAATGGAGAAAAGGGTTTTAATCAGCTCACGGATTTAGAAGAAGCTGAAATGCTGATTCTAGAAATCGAGAAAGGTAAGCTGAACTTAATTCAGAAATACGACAATTTGTTAAAAGTTGCGCATAAAATAATTGTTGTCTGCCTAGATTTTGCTAGTTACAACAATGTTTCTACTTGTTGTGACAAGTATGTATTACTGGGCAAGGGAATTCCAATTTCTGAAATTCTGTCAGAAATTTCTGGCGAATTGTTTTTGCAAACGCATTATTGGGAGACGGAAGACAAAATTTCTGTGGAACAACTCAAAACAATTAAGGCTGAGTTAGAAAATGGAAAGGAAGACGTTTCTGAGTTGGCGGCTTTAGAATTTGTTGCTAATTTGGTATATATTTCTCTGAAAGAAATTCTTGGAGAGGTAAAAACGGAATTAGGCAAATGATGCATTACATTCACAATAATTTGTGAGAAAGGAGATTTGAAATGGATCAAATCGATTGGGCACTAAACTGCTTTAATCACAGTTTACGGAAAGGACAAGAGCCAGTAACAAGGGAGAAAGCCAAAGGTATGTATATTGCAAAAGAAAGGGATTACTTAGAAAAAGCTTTTGGAAAAGAAACTGTGACTCAGATTTTTGGAGAACCTTCTCATCTGGAAAATGCAGAAAGAATGATTTTTTTTGCTGAGAAAAGTAATTTAAAGGAAAAGCTCGAATGTTTGAAGATAGCTTCTTATGAGATTACTTATACTTGTTTTGAAAGAAAAGGAAAAGTAAGCAATAAGTACTGTGCACTTTGTACAGGGATACCTGTATTGCATACTAATCGAAAGCAAAAATATTTATGCTGGAAAGTTCTTTATTACTTTTTTTCTTGGAGATTCTTTTTCTTGAACCAAAAAATAAGTGCAAGAGAAATTCGAATTATGCAGGATTATCTTGATTTAAAAGTAAAAGATCCGGTGAAAGTTGCTTGTTTAGACTTTATTGCTGAATTAATTTTTATTTCTTTAAAAAAAATTTTTGCAGAGGTGAAAAACGAGCAACTAGAAAAATAAGAAAATCTCCACAACGTTGCTTAAATGTTGTGGGGATTTTTGTATAAATTGACTCAAATTGGAAAAAAATACAATCAAAATAGTAGGAGAATATAAATGAGACAATTGATTTGTATTTTTTTTGTTGTTATTTTGGTATATATGACTTCAAAATTGAAAATAAATATTCAATCTCTAACTAAACAAGAAAACTCGCTAAAAATCAAATTTCGTGTGAATGTTGGTATTTATTTGTTAGGGGTCATAAAAGTTTTTGGGATTTCGTTTAAAGAAGATGGTATTCATTTTTTATGTTTTCATTTTAGGTATCCAAATGTGAAAATTGATAAAGAAAGTATGAAAATGTTCAAAAAGTTTTCTATAATCGATATTTTAAAAATGCTTAAAATTAAACTAGACAAATTTCATTTTAATTTGCAAATCGGAACAGAAGATATCATGCTGACTGTCTTTTTCGTATGCGTAATTTCTACTATGTTAAGCATTTTATCAGCACAAAATGCAAAAAGTATCAATTTAAAAAATTATGATTATCAAATTGCACCAATTTACAATAAAAATGCATTAAGTTTTCGAAATTCTTCACAGATTTCTTTTTCAATTCCGCGTCTTTTCAAAACGATTGCTTTGCTTAAAAAACAAAATAAATTGAAGCAAGAAAATCACTTAAATCGTGAAAATTTAGTTTATTTTGTATAAAAATCAATTTTAGGCAAATACTATTTTTAATCGAGAATGATTTTTTAGGAAAGTGAGCGTGGAAAATATGAATGAAACACATCCAATTGAAGGATTAATGAAAAGTGCAATGAATAGCATTAAAGATATGGTTGACGTAAATACAATCATAGGAGAACCAATTGAAACGACTAATAATATGGTAATTATACCAATTTCAAAAGTGTGTTTTGGTTTTGGAGCAGGTGGAAGTGAATTTCACAGTGAAACGGTTAATGAATATAAGAAAAAGGATAAGGAAGAAGAAGCAAAATATCGATTACCATTTGGCGGTGGAAGTGGAGCAGCAGTGAGTATAAGTCCAGTTGCTTTTATTGTTGTGATGCAAGATTCGATTAAGGTTTTACCAATTGAACACAGTTCTGCAATTGACAAGTTAATTGATTATGTACCAGATTTAATGCAAAGAATTAACACAGTCATTGACAAAAATATGGACATCAAAATAAAAGAAAAACAAGAACAATCCGAAGAAAAAAGACAAGAACCAAAACCTGAAAAAGTAACAAATGTAGAAATTGACTATGATGTGGATGTTGAACCAGGTGAATATTTAGAAGATGAATAAATGATAAAGGAACGATAGGCAATGAAGTGAACCCCATTTTGTTCACAAGAAAAAAAGACACGTGATAAAATAACA
>CANEDP010000032.1 GCA_947426305.1 uncultured Clostridia bacterium
CTTTCGCTTATTCGTTCCTTTTTTTCTTGTGAACAAAATGGGGTTCACTTCAAAAAACTACATATCTTCTTCATCTGTTTCAGGTGTTTTCGTATATTCTGGAAAACGCAATTTAATGGCTTCATAAAAATATGGTGCATACGAACAAGAAAAAATATTGCTGACATTGTAATCGCTAGATATCTTATTTTTTTCTACATCTTCTGAACTTTCGTATTTAAAATCATTCCAAAGATTAAAGGCAAGTTCAGTTACCTTTTTGGATTTTCCCGTTTGCCAATTTTTATTTAAAGAATCAATATTAATTTCATCTCGCGCAATATCAAAAATTTCATTTACGTGTCTTCTTGTTACTTGACTAATTCCTAATGTATACATAAAAGAACGATCGTACACGTTTGTTTTTCGGAAATCTTCAATTTGCTTCAAAGAATTTTCATAAAATTCTCTATGTTTTTTATCTATAAAATTCACCTTGTGACCTCACTTTCTAAGCATTTTGGTAATTTACTTTTTATTTTTAGTATGTTTTGTGGTCATGAATTTTATACATCCTTATTTTGGCATTTTTATTTCCAATTTGAAATTTTGTATTTTTCTGTTTTTTCTAAACGAAGAATTTGTTTTTTGATTTCTTGAATATCTTCTTCATTAAAAGTTTCAAAATTGTCATAAAATCCTGTTGATTTATTTGGAAAAACCAAGGCTTCTCCGAAAGTTTGCGTTTTTGCATTTCTCGCTCTTCCATACAAATGAATATGAAATGTAGGCTTTACACCATCGAGATATGCCCAATTTCCATTTTCTTGATAATTTATTCTTTCAATCTCAATTCCCCTATTTTTCATTCCCGCCACCATCGCTTCACTTAGCAACATGGTTAAATGCATTGCTTCGATTGCCATTTTAGGTTCAAAATCAATTCTGCTTTCAAAATATTTTTCTTTTGAACGAATCCAAATATGTCCCCCATCTAATCTAGGTATATGTGGCTTTATCGGAACTGCTCCAACAAAATTTTCAGTTTCATAAATGACAATATCATTAAATTTTACAGCGTTATTTTCCATAAATTTTACTCCTTTTTTCCCATTTTTTCCAATCTTTCTTCCACCGTTTTTAGCATGACTTTATAATTTTCCAATTTTGTCTTTTCTTCCTCAATTTTAGCTTGTGGAGCTTTCGAAATAAATCCCGGATTATTTAGCATTTTTTCGCCACGCAAAACTTCTGCTTCTAATTTTTCTTTTTCGTTTTGCAAACGCTTTTTTTCTTCTTCCAACTCAACCAAATCTTCAAACGGAATAAAGATTTTCAAATCTTGAACTGCAATGGAAATTGCATTTTCTGGAATTTCGCTTTCGTCCTTTTGTACCAAAATTTCAGAGGCAAATCCTAATTTGCTTAAAAAACATTCCGATTCTTTTAAGACATTTTCTTTTTCCTTCGTTACAAAAATCAACTTCGATTTTTTGCTTGGATGAACATTCATTTTAGCACGCACATTTCGAATTTCAATAATCACTTTTTTCAAAATTTCTAGTTCGTTTTCTTCTTTTTCGAATACAAATTCTTGTCTAATATTGGGCCATTTGCTAACAATCAAATCTGGCGTTCCAAAGCAAATTAAGTTGCTATAAATTTCAGAAGTGACAAATGGCATAAATGGGTGCAATAATTTAAGTGATGTTCCAAAAACATGATTCAGAATATCGCTTACTGCAACTCTTGTCGCTTCATCTTCACTATAAATTCTTGGTTTGACAATCTCAATATACCAATCGCAAAATTCATTCCACAAGAAATTATAAATTTTGTCCAAAGCAATTCCCAAATCATAATTTTCGATATTTTGCGTCACTTCCACTACCAATTTATCTAGCTTGTTTAAAATCCATTTATCTTCGATTTTAAGAAGTTCTGGGTTGTAAGCATGATTTTTTTCATACACCTCATAGCAAAATTCTCTTACCTTTTCGTCATCAGCTAAATTCATGGTAATAAATTTAGCTGCATTCCAAATTTTATTGGCAAAATTCGAAGCTTGCTCTAATTTTTCAGGAGAAAAACGAATATCATTTCCCATGGTAATACCAGAAATCACAGAAAATCGCAAAGCGTCTGCGCCATATTCATCAATCACATCTAATGGGTCAATTCCATTGCCTAGCGTTTTGGACATTTTTCTGCCTTGGCTGTCACGAATAATTCCATGAATTAAGACATCTTTAAAAGGTTCAATCCCTGTAAATTCTAAGCCTTGTGTCATCATTCTGGAAACCCAGAAGGTAATAATATCAAAACCAGTTACCAATACGTTGGTTGGATAATATCGTTTATAATCTTCTGCATTTGTGTTTGGCCAACCAAGCGTTGAAAATGGCCATAAGGCAGAACTAAACCAAGTATCCAAAGTATCTTCATCTTGATGTAAAGATTTAGAACCACATTTTTCACAGGTTTCAGGCTGAGTTTTGGCAACATTGATATGTCCGCAAGTTTCACAATAGTAAGCAGGAATGCGATGTCCCCACCACAATTGACGTGAAATGCACCAATCTTGGATATTGTCTAGCCAATGGAAATATTGTTTTTCGTAACGCTGTGGCACAAATCTCGTTTTTCCTTTTTTGACACTATCACTTGCGCGCTTGGCTAAATCTTTCATGGAAACAAACCATTGCTCTGAAATTTTGGGTTCAATCGTATGTTTACATCTTTCACATTTAGCAACATTGTGCGTATATTCTTCCTCTTTAACCAAAGCGCCAATTTCCTTCAGTTTTTGGACGATTTTCTTTCTTGCTTCTAATAAATCCATTCCTTTATATTCGGAAACAAGATTTCCCATTTTGAAATTTTCGTCAAACACTTGAAGAATTTCTAAATTGTGTCTTTGCCCACAAGCGTAATCGTTCATATCGTGTGCTGGTGTGATTTTGACACAACCTGTACCGAAGTCTTTCTCGACAAAATTGTCACTAATAATTGGAATTTCTTTATTCATAATTGGCAAAATGCAAGTTTTTCCAATTATGGATTGATAGCGTTCGTCCTCTGGATGAACGGCAACGGCTGTATCGCCTAGCATGGTTTCTGGACGTGTTGTGGCAACTGTTATATAGTCATTTGTTCCTGTGATTTGATAGCGAATGTGCCATAAATGAGAAGGTTCTTCTTTGTATTCAACTTCTGCGTCGGAAATTGATGTATTGCAACTCGTGCACCAGTTTACCATTCTGGTTCCTTTGTAGATAAGTCCCTTGTTATACAAATCGATAAATTGCTCTAAAACAGCATCAGACATACCTTCATCTAAGGTAAAACGATTTCTCTCCCAATCGCAAGAACAGCCAAGTTTGCGTTGTTGCTCTTGAATCATTCCACCATATTTATGGGTCCAATCCCAGGCCTCACTTAAGAATTTTTCACGTCCTAAGTCTTGTTTTGCTTTTCCTTCTTCTTTTAATTTTTGAACGACTTTCATTTCTGTGGAAATTGCCGCATGATCAGTTCCAGGAAGCCATAAAGTATCGAATCCTTGCATTCTTTTGAAACGAATTAAAATATCTTGAATGGTGTCATCTAAGGCGTGTCCCATGTGCAATTTTCCAGTTACATTAGGTGGTGGCATCATAATGCAATAAGGCTCTTTCGTCTTGTCGCCCGATGGCTTGAAATAGCCTTTTTTTTCCCAATCTTGATAGATTTTCTCTTCAAAATCTTTGGGATTAAATTTGTCGTTTAATTTGTGATTGCTCATAAAATTCCTCCTAAAAAACAAAATAAGCCATTCCTCCATAGGACGAATGGCTTAAAATCCGCGGTACCACCTAATTTAAAAGACAAGATTGTCTTTTCTCTCATACAAGATATAACGTTTCTTGAAACGAGTAAAACTACTTTTCAAAACGAAGTTCATTTTACCAACTCGAAAGCTACCTTCCATCTATCTTTTCCATAAGAAGCTCTCAGCGCATCACTTCTTTTCTCTAGTTTGGAGGTGTTAGATGTACTCCTCTTTTTCATTGTTTTTAATATATATATTTATTTTACAATCTTTTTAGGGAAATGTCAATAGTTTTTTATTCTTTCATTTCCCTTGCCAATTTTCCAATTGCCTTCGTTTCCAACCTTGAAACATACGATCTCGAAATTCCCATCATACTGGCGATTTCATGCTGTGTTTTTGGTTTCTCGCCATTTAATCCAAAACGTAGTTCGATGATGGTTTTTTCACGGTCTTTCAAAATTCGCTTGATTTTTTCATACAATCGTTTGACTTTTAGTTTTAAGTCTACTTCATCTTCAATATTTCTGTCATCGTTTTCTAAAATTTCTTGAAGGGTTACTACATTATCATCTTTATCTTTTCCAATTGGTTCATTTAAGTATACTTCTGCGCCTAATTTTTTGGTAGAACGTAAATACATCAGAATTTCATTTGCAATTCTCACCTGTTGGAAACAAATCCTCCTTTTTATTCTTTGCTCCTGTGAAATTGATTGTTATATCTTCTCCATTTGATGTAATAGAAGTAACTAACATTTTTATCATATTTCTTTTCGCTTTTAAATCTAGGGTATCAAAAGATGTAAAATAATTATTTAATCCATTTAATACTAAATCCGCTGTTTCTTTGTCATTTATTTCGTCATAATTTGTATTTGATGATTTATTTATCTGCTTTTCTATTTCTTGGTTTGCTCTTTTTAATCGTTTTATCTCATTGGATAAATGATCCAACAATTCAATATCTACATATTTTATTTTATCTAGTAGTAGAATCATATCTTTTTGATTTTTGTTCATTATGGTTTTTAATGCTTTAACTTCTTCATTATTTTTATCATTTTGGATAAATACATTATTGGAAAGCTGTTTTAAGGCTTGATAAAAGGTTCTATTTGGCACAACTAATTCTTGTATTTTTTTCAAAACTAATCTATCTGTTTCTAATCCATTAATATTTTTACATTTGCATTTTTGTTTTTTACTTTTATCTTTCAGTTCACACATATAATCAAATACTTTGCGACCTTCACTATCTACTACTTTATTTCTTAATTTAATTCTCATCAATGAACCACAATGCTCACACCTTAAAATTCCTGATAATAAGGCATTTGTTTTACCTGATTTACGATATCGCATATCATTATTTTGGTTTAATATATTTTGTACTTCAATCCATTCTTTGCCAGAAATAATTCCTTCGTGTTTTCCTACTGCTATAATCCAATCATTTATATCTTTTTTTATCACTTGTTTTTTCTTCTTTTCTGTTTTGTTATATACCATTAATCCATGTATGCCATCAAATTCTTCTTCATCTGCATAAATATCTACATTTAAATTTTTAAAATATTCTAATGTATCTTTGTCAGCTACAGCATATACTGGATTAGCTAAAATATTTTTTAAACTCCATCTTGTATAAACTTTATTATTTTTCGTTTTTATATCATTTTGTATGGTATAAGTTTCTAATTTAGTTTGTGATTTTAATTCTCTCATTTTCTCAAAAAGAATTTTTACAATTCTTTTTTCATTATCAATTGGAGATAGTTTATATAATTTTCTAACTTTTCCATCTACTGTAATGTTTTCAATTTGTTTTGATTCAAAACCAGTTGGAGTTATTCCACCGAAGCCAACGACCTGTTTTGGCGAGTTCAAGCATATTGTCTCTAATTCGCTCTGCGATTGTATCACGTTCTAATTGAGCAAATACTGAAATCATGAACATCATGGCACGTCCGACTTGGTGTTACATTTTCAATACTTTCTGTGGCAGATAAAAACGTTACATCATAATCATCAAATTGATTAACTAAATTGCTAAAATCAGATACATTTCTGCTAATTCTATCTAGTTTGTAGAAAACAACAGTATCTATCTTTTTTTCTTTAATATCTTTTAGCATTCTTTGAAAAGCTGGTCGATTCGTATTATAACCAGTATAGCCTTCATCTTCATAAATAATAATGTCTTCTTCTAAGTCTACATCATCAAAAGTTAACTCAATTTTTCTTTTGCAAGCCTCAATTTGATTATGTGTACTTTCTCCCTTTCCTGTAAATTTGGATTTACGAGAATAAATTGCTTTTTTTCTTTTATTTTTTCTCATTTTACTTTTCTTTCCTTATGCACAATAATAAAAAAATAACTGTAAAATATAAATATCACACATCATCTTTCAAATGTTCTAATATTGATTTTAATACCTTTTTTTTGGATAAATCACTGATATTTTGTTGTCTAATCTTTTCTATTATTAGATTAGCATGAAAAGTGGCTAACCTCTTCTCAAGTTCCTGTGTATTATCTGGAAAATTCACAAATACTTTCATACAAAAAAGGTATTCGTTTTTATGAGAAAAATTACTATATTTTTAATCTGTCTTGATTCTTTTATTTCAATACATTCTGGTTGAGTACTAGTGTGCTATATAAAAATAGAACATCTTGATGATCAAATTCAATATAATTATCTAATAAAGTACTCGAAATATATCTAAGATCTATTAAGGTAATTTTTCTGTAATTTTGTACCAATAGAGGTGCTAAACTACTCGCATAAGAATCTCTAAATATTAATAGCTCTTTTGAATTATTTGCATTTGGGTTTTCTATACAAATTAGTGGAGTTGCTCCTGATAAATAGATATCATACTTATCTCTGGAATCGTTTTTATCATAGATATTTCCTACTTTTTTTGTTTCATAATTATACGTTTTGCAATTTTCAATCACATCATTTATTAAAATGTACATTTCATCTGGATTTACCTTTACTCCTAATTGTCCATAATATGTACCATAAAATTCGCCTATGTTTACTGGTATATCGTTTAATTCTTTTATGCTTTCTATTTTCATATTCGTTTGTATCTTTTTTACTACTTTTTGTAAATTTTCTTGCCTCCAATGTAAATCGGTTCTATAATAATCAGTTAATTCTAAATCCTCCCAAATATCAATGTATTTCATGTGTTGTAGTTTGCATAAAGCAATTTGTTTCAGCTTATCATAATCCATTTTCAAATGTTCATCCCCTTTTAAGTAATAATTTTTATCTGGAATAATGGCATAATATACTGGCATACCTTGTAAATATTTTTCATAAATTTCATTTATCTTATCTAGCGATTGATTTAGATTTTGCTCTTTTAAGGGATACTCTATTTTATAGATTGCTCCATCTTTTTCAAACAATTCATTATTATCTTTCTGTCTTAATAGATTCATACTAAAAAATGATTTTACACTTCTAAATGTATCTCTTCCTATAAATTGGTCTACTGTATATTTTTCTATCTTATTACTCACTTCTCCATTTATCAATTTTTTTAGTGTTATTTCAGGAAATTGTGCTAGTTTTCTTCTCTCTGTTATAGAAATTTCTTGATTTTGTTTTAATATATTGGCCCAAAATAGTATGGTCAATATTGCAACAAATCCTATTGTAATAACAATATTTTTTGTTCTATCTTCCATCAATAACACCTCCTAAAACCTAAAATATAAAAATGGACTAAAAGAGCCATCTATCATATAACTTGTACTTACTATTAAAACAAATAATAAAAATATTGGCTCTATGCAGTTCATAAATTTATGTGCTTTTTTACTACCCATTACATTTTTTACTATTGGTGTCGAACCAATTATGCCTATTACGATAACCATAAAATAACTTTTTAAGTAATATAAACTTTCTTTTGAAGCAATTGGCAGATTACTTATCCCAAACAGTCCTCCTATATTTTGCAAAATATGAGAAACACTATCTCCATTAAATAAGATAAAACTAATCATAACAATAAATAATGTATAAATTCGTGCCAAAATGAGAGGGACTTTTTTTAAAATTCTTTGTAGAAATACTTTTTCAATTATTAGCAAAATTCCAAAATATAACCCCCAAATCACAAAATTCCATGCAGCCCCATGCCATAAACCTGTTAATATCCATACAATTAAAATATTTCTAAACCATTTTATAGGACTAACCTTATTTCCACCCAATGGAATATAAACATAATCTCTGAACCACGTACTCAAAGATATATGCCATCTTCTCCAAAAATCTGTGATACTTGTCGCAATATATGGATAATTAAAATTCTCTAAAAATTCGAAACCTAGCATTTTGCCTAGCCCAATTGCCATATCAGAATAACCTGAAAAATCAAAATAGATTTGTAACATTCCAGAGATCGCATATAGCCAATAATAAAGGATACTGCTTTCATTGCTTCCTAAAATAATCGTATTTAATTCTGCTAATACATCTGCAATCAATACTTTTTTTCCTAGCCCAATAATAAACTTTCTAACTCCTAAGCTAAATTTTTCAAATGTATAGTTTCTTTTTTCTATTTGTTCTTCTATTGTGGTATATCTTACAATTGGACCAGCTATTAATTGCGGAAATAAGGAAATGTACATTGCAAGTTTTAAAATATTTTTCTGAACTTTTGCTTCTTCCTTGTATACATCTATTAAATAACTAACCATTTGAAAAGTATAAAAAGAGATACCAATAGGAAGTGCCACATAAATGAAATCTATTTGATTTGATATAAATAAATTTACGTTTTCTATAACAAAGTTAATATATTTAAAATACATCAGTAATCCCACTATAACAATGATTGAGAGTATTAAAAATAACTTTGATTTCTTTTTATACTTATCTATTAAAATTCCAAATAGATAGGTCACTATTATTGACGTTATGATTAACCATATATATTTAGGTTCTCCATAAAAATAGAATAACAAGGATACTATTAGTAAAATTATATTCTTAAACTTGTTTGGTACTATGTAATAAATCGTCAAAGTAATTGGCAAAAAATAAAATAAAAAAGTAATACTCGAAAATACCATATGGCCCCCTTTTTTATTATCTATATAAAATATAATCGCCGTAAAATAGATACGATTTCCTATTTATAACGGCGACCAATTTTTATTTTAAATTAATACATTTCTGGTGGTAATTCTATTTCTTCTGTTTTTTCATATTCTTGTCCTACTGTTCCAGCTAATGTTTTAAACTTTTCATAGATTGGTTTTGCAATTTCTTCACTAGACATAACAAGGCATACTACATTTCCACTACTTGTTGTATATACTTTTTCTGCTGAAACACAAATCCATTTTCTATAGTCAACTTTATCTTTTATTGCTTCTGCAATTTTATCTGTATTTACTCCATCTTTTACTGTTAAAAGCACAAATGAATAGGCTTGAGAACTAATCATCGGCTCTGATACAGCAAGATATTGTAAGTCATCTCCATTATCAAGTCCTGTATATAATTTTACCATTACATCATCATTTATATCTACTACTTGTGTTTGAACACTATTTGGTACCGCATCTTCTTGTCCTTCATATACTCTATCGATTAAGGCTACTAAATCCTCCGCACGATTAACAGACTCTAATTTAGTTTCTGATTTTGTATTCGTTAAAGCAACTACTACAACTATTGCAATTACAAGAATTATAGCTACTACTGCTAGAATAATTTTAATTGATTTATTCATAGTTTTCTCCCTTCTAATTTATATATTATAATTCAAGAATAAATAATTGTCAACTATTTTATGAATTACTTTCTATAGCAACATCACTTTCCAACAGGTGGTCATTGCATTTTCAATGCAACGGGCTACATAGGTTGCCAATTTAAAGTTTCGGCTCAAATCATAACTATTGATTCCTTTAATAAGCCCAATTGTTCCAATCGAAATTAAATCATCCGAATCGACATTTGTGCTAGAATATTTTTTTGCCACATGAGCCACCAGTCTCAAATTTCGCTCTATCAAAACATTTCTTGCTTCTTCATCACCATCTCTTAACTTTTCCAAATAATACTTTTCATCTTCTGGAGACAAAGGTTCTGGAAATAAATTACCGCTTTGTATGTAGCCAACACCAATAATTGCTTGGCTTAAAAAACTCACAAAATTCGTTAGAGAAATCAATAACATATACATTACCTCCACTATCTATAATTTCATTATATGAAGGTAAGTATTTTTCGTGCCTGACCGTAAGTTAAAAACTAAAATTTTTACATTTTCGACAAAAAAAACAGTTATTCAATCAATAACTGTTTTCCAATTTTTAATCTTGTTCATGTTCTGATTCTTCTAGTCCTTTTGGGGATTTTAATACTTTTTCTTCTGTTTTGGTTGCCATCGGAACTTCTAACACTTTGACTCGTTCCTCTAAATCAGAAGGCAATTCTACAAAAGGATTATTTTCACCATCGCCAATCATTTCAGTTTTTTTGCCAAATAACCTTTTAACAAGTTGCTTTATTTTTTTCCACATTGTTTGAGTAAACGTATCAAATCCTGTAGTAATGCCATGTTTATCTAAGCTCTCTTGTACCTCACTTTTTAATGCATTGGCACGTCTAAGAGCTTCAAGAGTTCCTGTTTTAACAATTCCTGTTTCAATTGCTTCTATTCTTTTCACACCTTCTGCATCTTCTCCAAACTTTTTGTGGCTTTTTTGCAAAATATCACTTAAATATTTTAATTTATCATAACTAGAAGTATATTGCTTTTCGATTGACGCACTTTCTTCCGAAAACTTAGATGCATCTGAAAAATATTTTACTTTTCGGATTCCTACATTAATTTTATGTATTCTATCATTAAAGGCACTAACTGAAACCATTCCTTCTGGATTAGGTAAGTTTTCTTTTTTCTGTAACAATTGCTCAATTGCAAATATACCTATTTCTTGCTGTCTCTCGTCCGTTGGTAACAAATTCAATTTTATCGTTTTTGCCAATTGAAGTCGAATGTCTTCATTGATAATCGCAACATTTTTTTGTCTAATTTCACCCTGCTGTCTAACCAGCTGTGACATTTCATATTTATGCTCAGCCGATTGTGTAAATCTACGGTATACATTCGCACGATTTTTAAATCCCCTAATTGAAATATCTCTCATTTCCTTTTTGTTCATTTTAAAATCCATGTCTTCTTTTTTATGCTCTCGAATTACTTCTTTTTCTAGTATTTTAATTGCTTCATCTAATCTGCCTTGAGCAGTTTTACTTTTATAAAAATTCACAATTTTTCCTCCTTATTGTTCATTTTAATATATTGTATCATATTTTACATAAAATGTCAAGTGTCATTTTGTAAACTTAATTTATCCTTTTCTTGCTTTAAAAACTAAAATTTTTACATTTTCGACAAATTTCTCGCCAATCTTCTTTTTCCTTAAATTTCGAAATCATCGAATTTTCAGCCATAAAACCAGAAACAATCATGGCATTCTCTAAGCAATTACTTTCCTCAATCGCAAAATCAACTAAGGGGCATTTAATGCCATTTTTTCCGCTTGCTGGTTCGATATCATTTTTATATTCTAATCCCATTTATAAACTCCTTCGATTGATTTCATACAAGATTATTCCAGTCGCAACCGCTGCATTCAAACTTTCCGTCTTACCAGTCATTGGAATTTTAATTCTTTCATTTGCCAATTCTAACAATTGACTGGATACTCCATTGGCTTCATTTCCAATAATCACAGCCGTTTTTGTATAATCAACATCATAAATTGTTTTGTCTGTTTTCAAATCAGTTGCCAATATTTTGATACCACGTTTTCCGCATTTCTTTTACTACTTTTTCCAAATCACGTTCAATCACATTCACACGGAAAATGGCTCCCATCGTGGAACGTACGACTTTTGAATTATAGCAATCTGCTGTTCCAGGAGATACAATAATTTGTTTCATATTCAAACTATCTGCTGTTCGCAAAATCGTTCCCATATTGCCAGGGTCTTGAATATTATCTAAAATTAGAAAATGGCTGGCTCGATAATCAATTTTATTTTCGTTTTTGGTTTGTTTTTCTACAATCGCCATAATTCCTTGTGGCGCACTTACTTCCGTGATTTGGCTGAAAATTTTTTCACTAACATAAATGCATTCATATTTAGCAATATCGTACAATTGTTCTGGTGTCATGGAACTTTCGGTTTTGCAGTCATCACAAACAATAATTTGTTTGATTTTTGCATTTTCATGAATAGCTTCTCCAATCATTTTGGCACCTTCTACGATAAATTCGCCAAATTCGTCACGGTATTTTTTTTCTTTTAATTTACGAATGTGTTTGATTAAATCATTGTCTTTGCTTGTAATAACCATTTTTAAATCCTTTCTAAAAATTCTTTACATTCTTGTAAAATTTCAAAATCGTTTGTAATTTGTACTGTGATGTAAGGACTGATTTTGGAAGGCGAAAATTTGATGTTTCCTTTGTAAATGCTCATTAATTTAGGAACAACATCAACATTAAATTTTTTCTCGTCAAAGTAATATATGATATTATTTCCTCTTTGATTGATTTTTAGTACAAATTTTTCGCGTGCTAGATTTTTAATCTTAGCAATTTCCAGCAAATTTTCAATTTCTTTTGGAAATTTGCCATAACGGTCAATGATTTCATCGATTACGTTTTGAATATCTTCTTCGTTTTTGCAACTTGCAATATTTTGATAAATTTCGATTTTTTGACTTGGACTTTCGATAAATTCATCTGGAATATAACTTGAAACATTCAAATCAATTTGAATTTCTTGTTCTTCTTCAATCGTCTCCCCTTGAATCTCTTTAACCACTTCATCAAGCAATTTGCAATACATATCATAACCCACTTGTTCCATATGACCATGCTGAATTTCTCCCATAATGCTTCCTGCGCCACGAATTTCCAAATCGCGCATCGCAATTTTAAAACCAGAACCAAATTCCGTAAATTCTTTAATGGCTTTTAGACGCTTATCCGCTTCCTCAGATAGCATTTTGTCTCGGCGATACGTAATGTAAGCATAGGCTTGCGTATCCGAACGTCCCACACGACCACGAATTTGGTATAACTGCGCAAGACCAAGTCTATCTGCATTTTCTACAATGATTGTATTGGCATTTGGAATATCAATTCCAGATTCTAAAATCGTGGTACAGACCAAAACATTGGTCTTTTTATCAATAAAATCTTGCATAATATTTTCCAGTTCTGAACTGCTCATTTGTCCATGCGCAAAATCAACTTTGGCTTCTGGCACAAGATTCGAAATATCACTCGCTTTTTTGGTAATATTTTGGACATTATTATACAAATAAAAAACCTGCCCGCCACGTTCTAATTCCTTCAAAATTGCTTCTCGAATGACTTCCTTGTCATATTCTAAAACATACGTCTGTACTGGTTTTCGATTTTGTGGTGGTTCATAAATCACAGACATATCACGCATTCCAACAACTGACATATGAAGCGTTCTTGGAATTGGTGTTGCTGTCATGGTTAAAACATCAATACTTTCTTTCATTTGTTTAATCGTTTCTTTTGCTTTGACCCCAAAACGATGTTCTTCGTCAATAATTAATAAGCCCAAATTTTTAAATTTGACATCTTTACTTAAAATGCGGTGTGTTCCGACAACAATGTCTACTTCACCTGTTTCTAATTTTTTCAAAATTTCCTTTTGTTCTTTTGCTGTTCGAAATCGGCTTAAACCTTCTACTTGAATCGGATATTCCTTCAATCGCTCACGAAAACTAGCATATTGTTGCCCTGCTAGAATCGTGGTTGGTACTAAATAGGCAACTTGTCTTTGGTCCATGCAAGACTTAAAAGCCGCACGAATAGCCACTTCTGTTTTACCATAGCCAACATCTCCGCACAACAGTCGGTCCATCGGACGTGTACTTTCCATATCTTTTTTGACTTCTTCAATGCATCGCAATTGGTCTTCTGTTTCGGTGTATTCAAAACTTTCTTCAAATTCTTTTTGCCATAGCGTATCTTTGGCAAAAGCAAAACCTTGCATTTTCTGTCTTTTGGCATACAACTGAATTAATTCTTCGGCAACTTCACGTAAATTATTTTTGACTCTTTCTTTGGCTTTTTTCCATTCATTAGAGCCTAGTTTATTTAAAGATAAATCGCTAATTTCTGGTCCAATGTACTTTCGAACATTGTCTAAAGCATCTGTTGGAACATATAAAATATCGTCGCCTTTGTATTTAATTTTGATGTAGTCTTTTGTTACACTATCTGCTGTGATTGTGTTCACGCCAATGTATTGCCCAATTCCGTGGGTTTTGTGAACGATAAAGTCATTTTCTTTTAAATCCGCAAAAACGATTTTCTCTCCTTCTTTAAAAGCAGAAGAGGATTTTCTTCGTTTTGGTTTTATTTCAAAAACTTCACTGGTAGAAATCATGACTAAATCAAAATCATCACATTCAAATCCGCTCGAAAAGGCTCCTGGTAAGATATTGACAACGCCTAATCTTAAATCATCTTCTTTTTCCAAAACATTGCTTGGAATTTCTTTTTCGAGTAATACTTTTTCAAATCTTTTGCAACTGTCGACGTTTCCGCCGTAGGACTACTGTTTGTTTGGAGGTGTTCGTTGCTTTCTGTAATTTCTGAAACAGTAAATCCATTGAACTACGAAAAAAGTTGACCTCCCTATAGCCGAAGCTATATCCGTTTCTTTTTGCATGCATACTTTGTTTATCAACAAAACCAATATCGTGTTTTTCCAGATAAATATTTTGTTTATTTTTGATTTTTTCTAAAAAAATCAAATAATCATTTTTTTCAATTAAACCAATCGGTGCGATTTTATTTTTTTCAATAAAATCTTGGACCAAATTTTCATTGTCTTTGGCAATGGCTTCTGCTCTGTTTTTGATTTTTCCCATTTCGTCTAAAAAGATAATAAAATCGTCGCTTAAATAATCGAGCAAAGTTGCCGTTTGCTCATAGAAACAATCAAAATATTTATCGATTTTGCTTAAATAGTCTCCATTTTTGATTTGCTCGATATCTTCTTTGACTTTTTCTTGAACAACTTGGTTATACGTTTTACTTTGAATTCGCTCGCAAATGGTGTTTAAATCCGTTTCTAGTAAAAATTCATAAGCAGGAAAAATCTCTGCTTCTGTTAGCATTTCTGTCGTTCTTTGGCTCATAATATTAAATTTTCGAATCGAATCTATTTCATCACCCCATAGCTCAATTCTGACGCCACTTGTTTCAGAGGTAGCAATGTCAACAATTCCGCCACGCACGCTGAATTGCCCTTTTCCTTCGATTAGGTCGTATCGTTCATAGCCTAAGCGAAGCAACCTTTCTTTTAAGTCGTTTAAGGAAATTGTGTCACCATTTTTCAAATTCATGACAAAACGATATAAGTTTTCTTTTGTCATCATTTTTTGCATGACTGCTTCAATCGTAGTTACGACGATTTTGGCTTTATTTTGAGAAATATGATTTAGGACACAAATTCGGTCAAAAAGCGTGTCTTTGCTTTCGGCAATGTAGTCAAAAGTGATAATTTCACGCTTCGGGAAAAATTCGATTGTTTCGCCAAAATACTTTAAATCTTTGATGAGTTTTTTGGCTTGTAATTCATTATACGTCACTAGGCAAATTGGTTTTTCCGCATAAAATCTGGTCGCATACGACATATGGACCTTACCACCATCGGTAAGGCCTGATAACATAATGGGAGTTTTGCCTAATTTGACATCAGACATATACTCATTAAATTTTTTTACATTGGGCATGATTTTGATGAGTGAATTCATGTTTTGGTTACCTCTTTTAATTTTTATTTGACAATTATTATATCATATACCCTTTAAAAAGTCTACTAAGCACACAAAATATTTTAGAATTTTATAACACATAACCTGTACATAAGCAAAAATGATTCATGACCATAAAAATGGCTACTATTATCAGAATATTTAAGTAGCTTTTTAGCGTTTTTTCTTTGCTTTGATCCAACATCATAACCATTAAAATTAGCATACAAATCATAAAAATAAAACTAGTTCTATTAGATGAAGCAAACACTGTTACAATAAATCCCATGATAAATTTTGAGCAAATACCAGCACATAAAATTAACAATGGAACAATTGCTTTATGATTTTGGCGGAAAGTTAAATAAACTGAAACTGCCAAACAAGCAAGTGTTACAAGTGAACAAAATACTGGCATATATGTGCTAACTTGTGTTAAATTATCAACATCCAAATAAATTCGATTTTCTGTTTCAAACCATGAAAAACCATGATATAAATCCTCAAAAATATAATGCAATAAATTTTCTCCTACATTAAAAGCAACTCCCATAAAAATGGGAATGGTTGAAATAGCTCTATAACCAATATTCTGATATTTCTTAAATATTGTAATGGCAAAGCTTACAGTAAATAAGAAATAGATTGCATTAAAATGAATGATAAAATATTGCATGGTAGAATATAATCCAATAAATAGTTTATCAATGTTGTTATACATTAGATAATCCACAAACCAGTTTCGTACTTCTGTATTTGCTCTTGCTGAATTTCCTGGGCATAGCAATATAAACACAAGGCTTGCAATTGATAATAAAAGCATCATAAAAATGCTGAATCTTAATTTTCGTTTGGCAATAAAGTAAATGGTAAATAGCAAATAAACAGTAAATAACACAGCAGCTACTTGTTCCATATTTTCTGCAAAAATCAAACAAATGGCGTAAATTGGGAACTCAAACCATCTTATTTTTTCTCCATCCAAACATTTTCTGATTGGTATTAAAGAGATGATTCCTAAAGCCACAGGCCATAAATAGTTTAAAGACGTTGCCATCCAGCCAGCTTCACTAAATAATTTTTGTGGAATCAATAAAATCAAACAAACAATCGTAGCAATCATTGTTCTGTTGTCTTTATATTTGGTCACAAACACACGATAAATTCCAAATCCTAAAATGACATACATAAGTGGATCGATTATTCTCCATAGCCAACTCATATGACTTGCCAATACCCCTAAAGTCACATCTATAATGATTCTAGAAGACCAATAGAAAAATCGATCGTGTATCCATAATAAGAAGTCAGAATCTCCAAAATGAGCAAAAATTTCTGAATCATCATAAAAAAATTTTTTGGTAGTGGTTAGTGTTAGCATAATTATAAATAGTATCACAAAAGGAAAATAACTGGATTTCCAAATTTTCTTTACTTTATTCATTTTCTCCTCCTACTGTTTCATGAGTTTTAATTAAAATTTTTTCATCATTACACATATATACAATATAAATCGTTTTTTCTTCTGATACGTCTTTTTTGGGAATTACACCTCGAAACTGATGCATCGGTCTAAAGAAATGTGTTTTGTGCATTTGCATTTCTCCTGTTTCGTCTTCGATTCCAATATTAATTTTATAAGATTTTAGGTCTACTAAAACTTGTCCTTCTATTATAAAATAATCTTCTGCTTCAGAAACTTGCAAAACATTTGCTTTCTCTTCCCTATCTGTAACTTCAAAGTCGTCTAGACTAAAGTAAATCGTTTTTATTTGATTATAGTATTCCAAAAAACAAATTCCAATTGCAAATAAAATAGCCATCATCAAAAAAACAATGACTAATGTTTTTTCAAAATAATTTAATTCATCTTTTTCTTTTTTTTCCATCTTTTCATTCCTTTTTCTTCATTTTATGATTAACAATAAAAATCACCGAATAATTGTGAACCTTATCTCAATTATTCGGTGGTGCATTATCTTGGAGCGGGAAACGGGGC
Source organism: uncultured Clostridia bacterium (assembly GCA_947426305.1). Taxonomy (GTDB): domain Bacteria; phylum Bacillota; class Clostridia; order TANB77; family CAG-508; genus Scatovivens. Next base: position 17,663 of record CANEDP010000032.1, read on the forward strand.
TCAAACCCGCGACCTCCACCTTGGCAAGGTGGCGCTCTATCAACTGAGCTATTCCCGCATCATTTAGAACATTATTATCATACCAAAATAATTTGAAAAAGTCAATACCTAAATTCAAGAAATTTTAAAACAGGAAAAGTTGTCTATTTTTTCCTGTTTTGCTTTGTTTTATTTTACTATTTTATCAAAAATTTCTTGTGTTTCGGTAATTTTATTTTTATCTGTTTTTAATTCAAATAACTCATTTTCATAACGCGGAATTAAATGCATATGATAATGTTTTACCTCTTGCCCATATTCATTATTTTGAAGTCTTGTAATTCCTTGGCAATTTAGCTTTTCTTTCAATAATTTTCCAATCTTTTGGCTTGCTAATTCAATGTGTTTTAAGATTTCCATATCCATGTCATACAAATTTTCAAAATGTTGCTTTGGAATAATTAAAGTATGTCCATTCGTTAATGGTTGAATATCCAAAAAAGCCTTAACGCTATCATCTTCATAAATCGTATAACTTGGGATTTCTCCTTGAATAATTTTACAAAAAATACAATCCATCTTTTTTCTCCTTCGGTTTTTGATATTATACCCCAAAATAAAAAATTTTGCAACAAAAAAGACAGTTTTTTCTGCCTTTTTTGATATTTTTAAGTAAATCTGTAAGCCGGGTTCTGTCTCGAATAGTCATTTATCTAGGATATATATTGCTATATACCTCAAGCCACGCATTTAGAATTAATTGAAGCCTTAAAAAGAGCCAACGTTCTTCTTTCTAAAAGGTGTTGCTCCAGATGGGGTTTACACGGACACGCTGTATCACTACAGCACCGGTGAGCTCTTACCTCGCCTTTTCACCTTGACTACATAAAGTAGCTGTTATTTTCTGTTGCACTTTCCCTACGGTCACCCGCGCTTGACGTTATCAAGCATCACGCTCTTTTTGGGAGCCCGGACTTTCCTCTCATGAAACCTTTCGATTTTCATCAGCGACTATTCAATTTACTTAAAAATATTGTATCATATTTTTACAAAATAGTCAATAAAAAAGCAAAAAGCGAACCAACTGGTTCACTTTTGCCAAAAAGAAACTTATATTGCTACTGCGGTTGCCATCCGATGCCGAATTTGGTACACTTTTACCTGCTCATTCGTATCGATATCCCTTATTATTGAACAATGAGGCATTTTCTTATATTCCCGGAATGCCCTGAAAACCACCGGATTTCCTTCTTCTTCAAGAAGATATTCTACCTTACTGCCATCATCTTCTCGCGTTACCAGAGCTTTCCCATGGGAAACCATAATGATGACTTGTGCAGTCACGCACATAATCTCATCGCCGTCACGTTCAAAATACTGAATTGGCGAAACAATTTCCAAATCCTCTAAGAATTTCTGAAACCGACGTGCTTCAATCATATTTGCTTCTTTCTTTAACATAGTGCTTTCCTCCTTTTGCTTTTCTCTTGTACTTGTCCAAGAGATTTGTATTATATATTAACGTTACTATAATGTTCTATACTTTCATTATAGCATAATTTACATAAAATGTCAAGTATTTTCTAAATTTCAATTCTTCCCTATGATTAATTTATGATAATGTCTTAAGTAGTAACTTTAGAAAATGTCCCAAGAG
>CANEDP010000033.1 GCA_947426305.1 uncultured Clostridia bacterium
ACAAAATGAACCCTCCTTATTAAACTTTTTTGTCTAATAATTTGGGTTCACTTCATTCTGGTTCTTTTTTCTATTCTCCTCTTCCTTCAGGCAAAGCAGGATAGTCTAAAACAACTTTTATTTTCATAATATAATTGATTGTTCTTATGAACTTACTATTTTTAATTCTTTGCCATAAACTTGGTTTCGTTTCAAAACGAGTCTCTTCAAAGAAAGCTTCTGCTGTTTCTTGAACATTTTCCTCTGGATTATTATTTACAATAACATCTTGTAACAATTCAGAAGTAGGTTTAATCGTTTCTACTTCCTCTACAACTGGCTCAGTTAATTGTGCTACAGTTGGAGCAACTTCTGTATCAGCTAATGGTGCTGGAACATATTTTAAGGCTTCTGCAATTTCGATTCCTATGTAACTTAACGCTTTTGAACGATCTTCAATTCGCTCAATATCGATTTCAATAAACATATTGGATTCTAAATTTCCAACTTTAGCAACAATTAATTGCTCCGCTGTTTTATATTCTTCTGAATTTTCTTCCTCTGTTCCAATCATTTTCAATGCTTCTACAACATCTTCAGGATATTTTTTCTTTACTTTTTTAACAATTTCTTTCCAATTTTTCGTTTTGCCTTTTACCACTTTCAAAACATCAGTCAAAACATTGGCAAGTTTGATATTCATTTCTCTTTGACGAATTAAATCTTCTACTTTTTTCGTACTTTCTTCAAATTGATTTGTTGCATATTCTACTAAATCAAATGCTGCTTGATAGACATCAGCTGGAAAGTTCTTTTTCTTTGGATATTCCATCAAATACATCTTTACTGATTCCACCAAATCACGAAAATTAGCATCCTCTTCTAGTTGAACAATCTGCTTTTTTGCATTTGGATTAATCAATTTCTCGATTTTATCAATATTCGATAATATTTTTTCTTCCGTGATTACCATTTTCACGTTTACTATGCCTGATTTATGAAAAAATGACATTGTAAACTTACCTCCTTAAGTCTTAATTTGTGCATTCTTTTATAGCACATTTTATAACTATTTTTATTATATATTTTTTCAAATAAAAATACAAGTCATTTTCGACTTTTTTATATTACATTTTTGTAACTTTTTGCAAATTTTTGTAACATAATTGTAACATTTGTCATTTTGACTTTCTAATTTTCAATTCCTAACTTCTTCAATTCCTCAAAACGCTTGATTTTTTGAGTGGTTGTTTTAATAAATTCTTCTTGTGTAACCATTAATTCTTTGATGTATTTATACGTTGGCATTTTTTTATTAATTTCTTTGATTTCTTTCCAAATTTTATCTTTGATTTCCTTTTCCTCTTGCAAACCAAATTCTGTTTTCATCAATTCTGTATCATAAACCACTTTTGTTGCCAATTTTAAATCCACTTTATCATCACCTTCTGGTCTTCCAAAAACAAAGGACTCTTTTACGCCAGGAATATCATTAATCATAGCTTCAATTTCTTCTGGATAAATATTTTTTCCATTTTTCAAAACAATAACATTTTTCTTTCTTCCCGTTATAAATAAAAAGCCATCTTTGTCAAAGTACCCCAAATCTCCTGTGTGAAACCAACCATCTTGAATAACTTCGTTCGTTGCTTCCAAATTTCCAACATATTCTAGCATGACAGTATCACCTTTTACAATCAGTTCTCCAATTCCATCTTCATTTGGCTCAAAAATCTTAGCTTCTAGACTTGGAAATACTTTTCCAATCGAACCATATCGTACAACCGTTTTATGCTCTGCTGCAATAACAGGCGATGTTTCGGTTAAGCCATAACCTTGGTAAGTATCAATTCCTAAATCATTCAAGCCCTTTTCCATTTTAGGGTCAAACGCCGCTGCTCCTGCTACAAATAAGCGTAGTTTTCCACCCAAAGATTCGTGAATTTCTTTGAAAATCTTTCTTCGGATATCAATTCCAATTTTTCTTAAAAAATTGCTGATTTTCAAACCTGTTTGTACTTTTTTGGTCATGCCTTTTTTCTCAATCGTTTCCATCACTCTTTTATACAAACTTTCAAAAAGCACTGGAACAGAAATCATAACACTCACTTGATATTCTCGAATGTTATCAGCAATATGCCTAATCCCCTCACAATACGTAATTGTAGCCCCAACAAAAACTGGGTACAAAAAGCCAACTGTACATTCATATGTGTGATGCAATGGCAAAAATGACAACAAAGTATCCTTTTCACTTACATCAAAAACAGAAGCAATATCGTAAATATTAGCACAAATATTTTTATGTGATAATGCCACTGCTTTGCTTTTGGAAGTTGTTCCAGAAGTAAATAACATAATCGACATTTTCTCATTATCAATTTCGCAATCTGTAAAAATGCGAGACCCATTTTTCATCAAATCTTTACCAATTCGAATCAATTCTTTTTGCGAATATACCTCATCATTACTACTTTCAGCATCCATGGAAACAAAAAATTGGATTTTTCCTATTTTCTCATTTCTCACTCTATCCATAATTTCACTATATTTATTCGAATAAAAAATCGCTTCTGCGCCAGAGGCTTCAATCAAATTAATAATTTCAATTTCCGGCAAAGAACGGTCAAGTGGCACAATCACACCTGTTCCATTGACAGTAGCAAAATAAGTAAGCGTCCATTCATAACGATTTTCGGAAATGACCGCAATTCGTTTATCTTTCAGTCCTAAACTCATAAGCGCTGTTCCCAAAGCCTTGATGTCATCAATATATTCTCCATAAGTTCTCGTGTTAAAAACGCCTAGTGTTTCTGTCTTAAATTTAAATGCAGTATGGTCTTTATATAATTTCTCTGTTCTTTCCAATAATTCTTTCAAATTATTCATTTTTGGGACCTCGTACAGTCTTGGGCAACCTTTGTATATTTTTGTTTCCATTTTTTTGCTTCCTTTCTTGTTATGCTTTTAATTTATTTAATAAATTTTTTTCATATTCTTGATATAATTTGTCAATATCAAATTCTTCGGTCTTTCTGCGGTAAATCAAGGTTGAACACGTCAGAGAAAATAATTCACACGCCAAAGCTTCTGAATTGCATTGTTTGATATCACCTTTTTCAAAACCTTCTTCAATGATTTTCTGAATGACATTAATATATTCAATCACTTTTTCCTTACACAGAACATTTCGTGGCTCATTTCCCCAAACTTGGCTCATCACAATCGTCAAAATATTCTCGTATTTTTTAATTCCTTTTAACTGAATCAGCACAATTGCTTTTAATTTATCAATCGTAGTTTCACATTTCGAAGTTTTAATTTCAATGCTAATTTTTAAAAGTTTCATTCCTTCTTCCACAAGGAAATTAAAAATTTCCTCTTTGCTCGAAAAATGATAATAAAGCGTTCCCTTGGCTACACCAGTTACAGCTGTTATTTCCTCAATACTCGTGGCATCATAACCTTTTTCGGAAAATAATTTCATGGACGTTTCAAATATTTTTCGTTTGGTTTTTTTCATGTTCTATCCCCTTTACAAATCAAGTTTAATTGCCTCAAATACTATTCCAAATGCTACTCCAATCACATATAATAAAGAAACAATTTTGATATTTTCTTTTACATGATGATTTTCTCGAAATAGTACCAAAAGTCCAATTCCTGCTCCCACAAGCAAACCAGCTAGCATCGTTCCTGCCGATATCAAGTTACCAAGGTACAATTCCGCCAAAATAACAGAAGACGCACAATTAGGAATCAAGCCCACAAGCCCTGCCAAAATCGGTCCTAAAATTGGTCGATTCAAAATAAGATGTGAAATCTGTTCCTCTCCTACGAAAAAAATAAGAAAATTCAAAATCAAACTAACCAAAAAAATGTATAAAGTAATGCTTACTGTATGCCTAATCGAAGATTTTACAATCCCCTCTTCACAATGACATTTATCATGCTCACACATCAAACCAATTTCATTTTCCTGTTCTTCTTTTTGAAAAATCAAATCAATCACAATTCCCATCACAATGCTGACCAATATTTTAATTGCTAAAATTTTGAATATTACAAAAACAGGCACTGCTTCTGACAAAAAAACAGGTATCATCTCATCTGATGTAGATAAATAGACAGCAATCAGTGTTCCCAAACTAATGACACGTCCCACATACAAATTCGTAGCAGATACGGAAAATCCACATTGTGGAAAAGCGCCTAAAAAGCCACCAATCACTGGTCCCATTTTACCAGATTTTTTCATGTGTTCCCTGTGTTTATCCGAAGTTTTATGCTCCAAATATTCCATAATCAAATAAGTAACTAATAAAAATGGAATTAGTTTTACACTATCGATGACAGAATCGATTAAAATATCTAACATTCAAATTCCTACTTTCCCATTTTATACTTTACGGTATAGAACCAAAGCAATTCCTATACCAATAATACTCGCAATATTAATTTTAACCATCATTCCAAAAGTAATTTTCAAAATACTAAGATTTAACACAAGTGGACTTTCCAACCCAAATTCTTGCCCAAATCCAAGCCACCAAAGCCAATCCACCTTAGCTGCTAAATCGCCCAAAAGTCCTCCAATTACTAATCCTGATAAAATAAATATTAATAAAATCCATATATTTTTATCTCTCGTAGCCATTTTTTCCTCCATTTTTGCTTGCGTTTTATTTTTTTATTATATCTTTTATTGGAGAATTTTTCAAGTGTTTTATGCTTCATTTTTATTTTTTTTAAGAAAAACTGTCCCCAATTTTGTTTCTTTTACATAATATTAATTAGAGAGTACTCTAAAATTTATGATAAAGGATGATTTTTTATGGATATGGAAATGGATTATGATTTTGAAAAAAAATGCGTGGTTGACGTAGATGGTTTCATCGAAGGTGGAAAACAATTTGATTTGGAAATAAACCTAGATGAAGACCGTAGAAATGTTATTTTTGGTGTGATAAAAGATTCTTGCAACGAACCTGTAAAAGATGCTGTTGTGAAATTAATCGAAGTAACAAAACATGATAGAAAACCAGTTTCTCACACATTTACAAATAAAGAGGGAGAATTTGTTTTTGGACCTCTTTGCCCAGATAAAAAATATGCCATCGACATTTGGGCTAACCGTGTAGAACACGTTAAAATCTGCAAAACTTGCAAAAGAGAAGGAAAATGCTTAAAAGGTGTAGATTTATGTTGTGAACATTGTTATGACCCAAAAGATGAAATGGAATGCGAATGCGAGAAATAATTGCAAAAAAGCCTAGATTTTTCTAGGCTTTTCTATTTTTTATCAAAACCAATATTAAAAATGCCTTCCAAAATAAAAAAGAGAGCATATAGATTATTTCTGTTCTTAAAAACAATCTATATACTCTCTTTTTCCATGATTTTTTTAGAAAAAAATCTACTCTTTTGTCTTCTCCAAAGTTGTTACACGTTTTTCATGACTAAAAATAAATGCAGAATTTTTATCAACTCTCCTTTGTAAAGCTGACAAATTTTTCTCTATTCCTTCTGTTCTCTCATTTCTTGCCGTTAATTCTTCATACATAATATTGATTTTTCTGCCATAATCCTCTTCAGCAACAAATATTTGATCTATAAGATTTCCTACGTCTTCTTTAATTTCGCTGATTTCTTTTTTGATACCACCGATTTCTCCTTTCATGCCTTCAGTTTGTTTTTTGATACCAATAATTTCTCCTTCGATGCCTTCAGTTTGTTTTTTGATACCAATAATTTCTCCTTCGATGCCTTCAGTTTGTTTTTTGATACCAATAATTTCTCCTTCGATGTCTTCAGTTTGTTTTTTGATACCAACAATTTCTCCTTTGATGTCTTCAGTTTCTTTTTTGATATCTCCAATTTCTTCATCTATTTTGCTGATCTTTTGCTCCATTTTATTCATTTGATTCTGCATACTATCCAACTTTGCCAAAATTTTTTCTTCCATATATTTTCCTCCTTTCCTCTAAATTTAATTTATTTTATCACATTCTCTGCCAACTTGCAAGCATTTTTTTGTTTTTCATTCGACATTTTTCGCTATACAAAAATACGGATTTTCGTTGAAAATCCGTATCAAAATTTTTCTTTTCATTTATAATGTATCATATACTTTTTATGCACCTTTTTCCTTCAACCTCTGATTCACATCACTTCTCAAAATTGAATACAAAACCGAAGCCATCGGAAGTCCTAAAAGCAAGCCTAGCATTCCGCCCAAACTTCCTCCAACAACAACAGCCACCAATACCCACATACCAGGAAGTCCAACCGAATCTCCCATAACTTTGGGATAAATCGCATTGCTCTCAACTTGTTGTAAAATCACTAAAAATACAATAAAAATAACTGATTTAATTGGTGCAATCGACAAAATCAAAATCGCTCCAATAATTATTCCAATAAACGCTCCAACAATTGGTATTAAAGCCGTTACACCAACTAATACCGAAATCGTCGCAGCAAATGGTAAACGCAAAATCAGCATTCCCAAAAAGCACAATACACCTATTACTACTGCTTCTGTGCATTGTCCTGTAATAAAGTTACTAAATGTATTCTTAGATAATTTTCCAATGTCAAGCAAATATTCTGCCTTTTTCTCTGGCAAATAAGCCTTGATGATTTTTTTCACCTGTTTTGCTAATTTCTCCTTACTCGTCAAAATATAAATTGCAAAAACGAATGCAACAATCGCATCAAAAATTCCACCAACTAAAGAAACAACAAATTCAATCGAAGAAGTCACCAAACCCTTTGTAACATTCGTTACAAGATTAATTGCTTCATTGGTCACTTTATTCCAATCTATCTCAATCGTGCTGATTTGATTGCTAATATCTGGATACTGTTTTGTCATCTCAATTGCCCAATCTTTTACATCATAAAGCAAATCTGGAACTTCGCTAACAAACATCACAATCACACTAATCAACTGCGGAATGACTAATTTTATCACAAATGCAATAATCAAAACAATTAGTACCATTGCCAAAATCATAGAAATTGGTCGTTTTAATTTACTTTCTCTAATTTTGCCGTTTTTTAACTTTTGTGGTTTAAATAATTTTCTTTCGAAAAATTTCATCGGAATATTCCAAACAAACGCTAAGCCAGCCCCAAATAAAAATGGTGACAAAATACCTAGCAAATTTCCTATTACACTTACTAAAAATACAATATTTTGCAAAACAAAATACAAAATAATCGCAAATGCAATCATTCCCATGATTTTTTTAACATTTTCTTTGTTTAGTTCCATATTTTTTTCCTTTCATTTCATTTATTTTTGAGCCTGAATAGCAGTAATCACAATCGTTCCAACAATTCCATCTACCGTGCAACCTCTGGATAAATCATTGATTGGTTTTTCTAATCCTTGGCAAATTGGTCCAAAAATTTGTCCATTTCCCAGTCTTTCCACTAATTTACAACCAATATTTCCTGAATTAATGTCTGGGAAAATCAAAACATTGGCTTCCCCTTTTACCACAGAATTCGGTGCTTTGGTATTTGCCACTTCTGGTACAATCGCACTATCTAATTGCAATTCTCCGTCAATAATTAAATCCGGATATTTTCGTTTCACGCGGTCAGTTGCTTTGATGACTTTTTCGGTATATTTCGAAGTCGCACTTCCCAAGGTTGAATACGAAAGCATTGCCACTTTTGGCGTTTTATGCGTGAATTTTTCATAGGTTCTAGCAGACGAAATCGCTATTTCAGACAAGGCTAAATACCCTGGATTTTCATGTAAAGCACAATCTGAAAAAATATATACCCCATCTTTGGGTCCATATTCTTTGTCTGGAATTAACATCAAAAGCGCAGTTGACAAGATTTTTGTACCTTCTTTTTTGAAAATTTTCATCGCTGTTTTCAAAATATTTTTTGTCGTATTCATGGCACCTGAAACAAAACCATCGCTCTCTCCTGCTTTTACCATCATCATTCCAAAATAAACTGGATTTTGGATACATTCTTTGGCTTCGTCCAAAGTTACTGTTTGGTCAACTTCTGCTAACAGTTTCGCATAGACTTCTCGTTTTTCAGAAATCGTAGAATCAACAATAATCGCACCTTCAATGCAAATGTTTTCTTGTTTGGCTTTATTTTTTATTTCTTCTTCTTTTCCCACCAAAACAATCTCACAAATTTCTTCAGCTAAAATCTTCTCGGTTGCCTTTAAAATTCGTGAATCCATTGCTTCTGGCAACACAATCGTTTTTTTATCCTTTTTAGCTCTATTTTTTAAGTCCTCAATAATTGACATTTTTTATCTCCTTTAGAAATCTTTTTATCTATTATAATGGTAAATTGAAAAAATTACAATCTTTTTTATTGATTTTTCCAATCTATTTTCATATAATAAAAAGAAAACTTATTTTAAAAGGAAATTAAAAAAACAATGGAAAAATCAAAATGTATCAAAAACGCTGGAATTTTAGGCATTCTAGGCAATATTTTTCTACTTCTAATCAAAGGTTTCATTGGTTTTGCAAGCCACAGCCAATCCATGATTGCTGATGCTTTCAATAGCGCCTCTGATATTTTGGCTTCCCTTATGGCTTTTATCGGAAACCGTATTGCCAGCGAGCCAGAAGATAATAGTCATAATTTTGGGCATGGAAAAGCAGAATATATTTTTTCACTTTTTATCAGTATTACAATGCTGATTGTAGCTTTAAAACTATTCGTAGATTCCATCTTAAGCCTATTTCATCATAACACTTTTACATTTTCTTGGATTCTTGTTATTGTCTGTGTAATAACAATTATTACAAAATTTGCTTTGTATTTTTACACCAAAAAAATGTATCAAAAACATAACAGTATTTTACTAGAATCTGCTTATAAAGACCACCGTAATGATTGTGTTGTAACCTTTTTTACTTTAATCTCGATTTTACTTGGCAAATTCGGCATTTTCTATTTTGACGGCATTACTGGAACCTTGATTTCCATTTGGATTTTCATTTCAGGGTTTTCCATTTTTTTAGAAAGTTACAATATTTTAATGGATATCTCTCTTGATGAAACAACCAAAGAACATCTCTTATCTCTTGTCAAACAACACGATAACATAAAAGATGTTAGTGATTTATACGCAACTCCAATTGGCTATCACTACGTTGTTATTTTAACCATTTCCGTAGATGGCAACATGAGTACTTTTGATAGCCATAGTTTAGCAGACCATTTGGAAAAAGATATTGTATCTCTTGAAAAAATTAGCAAAGCTATTATTCATGTGAATCCAGTATAGAACTTTTCCTAAAAAATAAAAATCTCCTTCAATTTATCTTTTGAAGGAGTTTTTATTTTCTTTACATGGCACCTTTTCGTTTTATCGTTATTAATACAGTAATTAATAAGATTTTAATGTCATTGGTTAAAGATTTATTGTAGTGATATTTAAAATCAATATCCACTCTATTTTCAAATGTGATATCATTTCTTCCTGCAATTTGCCAGTAGCCTGTAATACCCGGTTTTTGCTTAATTATGTATTGGTAATATTCTCCCATTTCTTCTTTTTCTCTTGGAAGATAAGGTCTTGGTCCTACTAGGGTCATTTCGCCTTTTAACACATTGAAAAATTGTGGAAATTCATCTAGGCTTGTCTTTCTTAAAAATTTTCCGAATTTCGTAACACGTGGGTCATTTTTTAATTTTTTGTACATTTGATATTCTTTTCTTGCCGTTTCGTCTTTTTCTAATAATTCTTCCAATTTTTGATCTGCATCTTTTACCATCGTTCGAAACTTGTACATTTTAAATGTTTTACCGTTTTTTCCAATTCTTTCTTGAACAAAAAAGATTGACCCAAAATCCTTTTCTTTTAAATTATTAATCATAACTGCTATTGTAATTGGTATAACACACATACATCCCACAATTCCACCTAATATGTCAAGCATTCTTGTTACAATCGCTATTATGTATTTTTTTAGTTTTGCTTTAAAATTGCCTTCAATTATCGGCTTTACATCTGACATACTAAATAGAAGTGCTAATTGATTCTCGTCCAAAAATAAACACCCCCATTTATTTTATTTTTTCCTTTGTCCTTGTTGTTAATTTTATTTTACCATATTTTAGTATCAATTGCAAGTCTTTTTTGAAAATTTACATAATTTTTTTATGTAGAATATAATTACATCTTATTTGGCATCTTCATTCCTAATAATTTTGCCCCAACTTTTAATACAATTCCCACTGATTTATTTAAGAAAAGTCTTGCTTCTGTAAGTTTTTCATCATCTCCTATAATTTTATTTTCATTATAAAAATTGCTATAGTTTTGACTCAAATTGATTAAATATCTTGCCAAAATTGAAGGTTCATTTTTATCGATTACTGCCTTCAAAATGTCTTCAAATTCATACAAAGTGGAAATAACTTTTATGCTTTCTGTGTCAGTTAATAGCTCAAAATCGACCTTTTTTAAATCAGGAACAAGTTCCGCTTTTTCTAAAACGCTATTCGTACGCACATAAATATATTGAACATATGGTCCTGTTTCACCGTTGAAATTAAGAGCCGTATCCCAATCAAAAATTTGATCTTTGATGATATTATTATACAAATTACTGAAAACAACGGCACCAATTCCAATTTTCTCGGCTTCTTGCTCTTTATTTTCCATTTCTGGATTTTTTTCTTCAATAATTTTTTGCACTCTGCTAATCGACTCTTTGAGCAAATCATCCACTTTCACAGCCGTTCCTTCACGCGTAGACATTTTTCCTGTAGACAATCTGGTCATTCCATAACGAACGTGTTCTAAGCCTTTGACGCATTTTTCAGGAATTTCCAAAAACTTCGCCACTTCAAAAATCTGCTTAAAATGCAAGTTTTGCTCATATGCCACCACATATAAACATTTATCAAACTCATATTCTTGGGCACGATATAAAATCGCGGCTAAATCTCTTGTAGCGTAAATCGTGGTACCATCGGCTTTTCGTATCATGCAAACACCAAGATTTTGGTCTTCCAAATCCACAATTTTGGCCCCTTCGGATTCGGTTATAACGCCTGCTTTTTCTAGCCTTTTTTCCATTTCCGGTATTTTGTCAATATAGAACGATTCCCCATTCCATGAATCAAAGGAAACATCTAATAAATCGTAAATTTTTTGGAATTCTTTCAAACTTAGTTTTCTAAATTTTGTCCATAAATCCAAACAATATGGATCGCCATTTTCTAGTTTTTTGAAATTTTCTCGGCAAATTTCTAACACCTTTTCGTCTTCTTTGCATAAATCGCTGATTCTAACGTAAATTTGGGTCAACACTTCAATTGGATTTTCATCCAAATTGTACTCATTTCCCCATCTTTTATAACCTTCAATCAATTTGGCAAACTGGGTTCCATAGTCCCCCAAATGATTAATTCCAACTGTATGATAGCCCAAAAATTGATAAATTTTATACAAACTACTACCAATAATTGTATTTCGCAAATGCCCAATATGGAAAGGTTTTGCAATGTTGGGCGAAGAATATTCAACCAAAATAGTTTGTCCTTTTCCCATAGTAGAAGAACCATATTTTTCTTGTTTTTCATCAATTTCAGTTAGTACTGTTTTGGCTAGCAAGACTTTATTGATGTAAAAATTCAAGTATCCGCCTTCGTTTTTAACATCTGTAATTTCGGTTCCTAATTCTACTTTTCCTTTGATTTCATTAGCAATTTCCTGTGGCGATTTTTTCAAAATTTTCGCTAATCGAAAACAAGGAAACGCATAATCTCCCATCTCTGGATTTGGCGGTATCTCAAGGTATTCTTGAATTTCCTTAATTTCCAAATTAACCGCTTTTGCAATCTTCTCCGCAATGATTTTTTTGAAGTTTATCATAAACCTTTTTTCCTTTCTTAAATTGATTCATTATTTTAGTGCAACTACTTCCAAACAAAACGCCAGAAACCACACCTAGACTGTCTAATGCAACATCAAACAATCTTGGTCCACGATTGTCGGAATAAAATTGATGAATTTCATCTGTACAAGCCAGTAACATACCAAGAAATATAGCTATTAAAATTTTGTGCTTTACATGAAAATGTTGCAATATAGCATAAATAATTAATCCGCCAATGGCAAATAACACATAATGAGCAAATTTTCGAACCGACATTTCCCATTTGTCCACTCTAGCATTGGTAATTGGATTAATTTCAATTCCGTTTGATGACAATTTCGCCTGTATCTTGATAATTTTCAACCACAACACAAATCGTGTCTTTGATTTTAATCAGTTCTCTTGTCACTTTATCACTTATTTTGCTAGATTCACGACCTGTTTGACTTGAAAATAAGTACACAATCAAAAACCACCCTACCAACAAAATTCCTAAAAAAAATGCTGTAATTTTTCTATTTTTTATGTTAAAACGCCATCCTTTCTTTTCTTTAAGATTTTATTTATCATTTGATAAAAGAACATTAAAACACAAATTCCTAAGGCAATTCCAATGCTGTCTATCATGACATCCGTTATTTGTCCAGATCTGCCTGCTACAAATAGTTGATGAATCTCGTCCAAAGCTGCATATTCGATTCCAATTAGTAAAGACAAAAGCATTCTTTTTTTATCGGAGAATTCATAGGTCAAAAATAAACTCAAAAAAAGCATTCCTCCGTACAGCATATTCTGACAGATGCGCTAATTTTCGAATATACGGCTCTATGATATTCACTTTTTCTTCTTCCTCGACAATCACTTTGGCAATTTCCCTACTTAAATTGCTAGACTCTTCTCCTTTTTGATTGGATAATCCAAAAGTCATGACAATCCACATTATTATTAATGCTAAAATAATGATTCTTAGAACTGTTTTTTTTTGCATTTAGAATTCCTTTCTTTTTCGATATGTCTGCCTTCTACGGTTTGGCAGATAATTGAATGATTACATCCATATTATCATCTTCAGCGGCTTTGTTTCTGGTAACTTTTCCACATTTTTTGCACTGAAAGCGAATCACATATCCTTTTTTTGAATCAATTTCTAGTCCAATTGGCTCTAATAATCCATGGCATTCTTCGCTTCGATCGCCAGGATTGACGTCAACATGTTTGGAATGCAAACAATAGGGACAATGATTTCTGCAAGAATAGCCTAATTGAGGTACTTCTTTTCCACAGTTTTCACAGATAAATTCTTCGTCAATTACTGTAAATTTTCGCATTGCCATTCCTTTCTTTATTCATAAATACTACCTCCAATAAATTCACGTAATAATGAATTATTTGGAATTAGGTCAATGTCTTTTACGGATTCAAAATATCTCAACATTTCGATTAATCGCTTGGCTTCGCTGTATTCTGGATAGGTATCATCAATTTCTTGCAATAGTGGCACTACAAAATCTTTTAAGACTGCCAATTCATAAATAATTGATGAATTAAACATACAATCTGCTTCTTCTTGATAGGGAAAAATGTATTTTCGTTCGCCTTTGTTGACCGAATTCCACATTTTCAAAGTATGCAATGCAGAATAATTGCGGAATTGATAATCTCGCGCAATTCTTCTGATTAGTCTTGTATCTGTGGTAGAAATGCGGTTGTAATAATCAATGTTTAAAACCGTCAAATCGCTAATGTATACTTTGAACTTATTTTCTTTCGAAATTTGATTGGTAAGTTCATCATTTAAACAATGAATTCCTTCAATGACTAATATTTCGTCTTCTTCCAATTTTAGTTTATTCCCTAAATATTGCTTATGACCTGTTGTAAAATCAAAAGTTGGAAGTTCTACTTCTTTACCAGATAATAG
Source organism: uncultured Clostridia bacterium (assembly GCA_947426305.1). Classification (GTDB taxonomy): domain Bacteria; phylum Bacillota; class Clostridia; order TANB77; family CAG-508; genus Scatovivens. The sequence goes on from CANEDP010000033.1 coordinate 13,786, forward strand.
TTCTACTAATTGTCGATTGAACAACTCAACATCAATTGCTTCAATGCATTCAAAATCGTAGTTTCCATTTTCATCAACTGGATTTTGTTCACGCTCCACAAAATAATTATCCACCGAAATGGTTACTGGTTTGATGCCTTGGACACGAAGTGCCATTCCTAGTTTTCCCGCAAAAGTCGTTTTTCCGTGATGACGTTGGACCTGCAATCAAAATCATGCGAATGTTTTGTTTTTGCTTGATTTTATTCGCAATTTCTGCAATTTTCTTTTCGTGAATGGCTTCCGAAAATAAAATTAATTCTTTTATGTTTCCTTCTTGAATTTTTTTGTTTAGTCGATAAACGGTATTGATTTTCATTAATTTATACAGTTCGTCGTATTCATTCATGGCAGAAACGATTTTTAAGGACTCGCAGTTTTTAGGAACAACTTTATCAGGTTCTATTAAACTTGGATATTCCACTAAAAAGCCATTTCGAAATTTACTTAACTCAAACAGTTTAGCAAATCCTGTTGAAATTGGCATGGTTCCGTAAAAATAGTTGTAATAATCTTCGCAAAAATAAAGGGAAACCTTTTCCTTACCTATATCTGCTTGCAGTCTTCCGCGTATCGAATCGGATTTCGCATAAAATTCTTGCGCCTCTTGTGGTGACATTTCTACCTTGCGAATTGGCAAATCTTGCTTAATGATTTCTTGCATTTTTGCTTTCACTCGTTCCATAATTTCTTGCGTGATTTCCATATTTTCAATCTCACAAAACATGGCACTCGATAATTGATAATTCACAGTTAGTCGGCTTTCTGGATACAACTCGTAAAATGCTTTGCTCATGATATAAAGCAAACCTCGAATGTAAATAATTCTGCCATCTTTTTCTTTTCGGCTAATCCATTCAATCTTCCCATTTTTGTTGATTTTGTGATTTAAAGAAGCAATTGAGTTGTTGTATCTAGCAGCAATGATGTCTTCTTCTAATTTTGCGTCAAAAGCCTCTTTTATCGTCGTATTTTCTTTGATTTCGTATTCTTGATTTTCAAAAATAATTTTCATCTGTATTTTTCCTTTCTGATTCTAGAAATTAAAATAGAGTAAAATTCCCCCAATCATGGCAAAGAGAAATCCTACGATTTTAATTCCGCGCCACCGCTTCGTTTTCCTGTCCAAAACTGAAATATTTTTTTACAATTGGACGTGCATCATATATCATTTTTATTCCTAAAACCACTGCAATGACTGCGATTGCTAATAATATTTTTTCCATTTTTACATCCTCTTTTTTGGTAATTTTGTTAACGATTGGCTAATTCTGATATTTTTTCAAATATGTCTGGAAATTGCTTTTTTAAATTAATCGGTTTTAAGTCTCTTCCAACCCAAGCATGAACTGTGCTTCCTGTGTTAATTGGTTTTTCGATTCCTGGTTTAAAAATTTGATAATCAAATACAATTCTAGCAGGCGTTAATTTCGAAATTTCAACATGGATGGTTAAAACATCTTCATATTCTGCCGGAAAAATGTATTTCGAATTGAGTTCCACAAGAGGTGTCATAATTCCATTTTTTTCTAAGGCAGAATAAGTTATTCCAATTTTCTTAATAGCTTCTGTTCTAGCCGCTTCATACCAAATAGGATAAACCGAATGATGTACAATTCCCATTTGGTCTGTTTCTGCGTATCTTACGCTTATTTTAGTTTGTGAAATCATGTAATCCCTTCCTTAAAAAATATTATTTTTACCCTTTTTCTCTAATTTTTCCTTTGCTTTTTCTTGTCTTCTTTTTTGCTTTTCCATTTCTTTTTCAAATTTCGCTTGAATTTTTAAAATCTTTCGTGATTGATTTGAAATATCCTCTTCTTGTATTTCTTCAGTTTCTTGTGCTACTTCTGATTCCATTATTTGATTCTCTCCAAAGGAATTTTCTACTGAAATAGAATCCCCAGTGTCAATATCTTCTAATTGTGATTTTAATTTCTTTTCAAAAAGTTCTTGCACAATATTCGTTTCTACTGAAACGCTTTCAGATTCTTCTAAATTAATTTTTTCTTCTTGATTTTCTATTTGTAATGCAACATTTGGCGTCATTGATTCTATATTGGAAATCAGCTCATTTCGTGCTTTATTTAGATTTTCCTCTTTTAAAAATACATCATATTCATACACGAAAATATCTTTTGATTTTGGTTCTATATGCGTTTCTTTATCATTAAAATACGAGTTTGTTCTGAATTTAGTTTTGTTGACTAATACAAATTCTAACTTTTTGTTATCAATTAACACTTTGGAAGATAAGTTCATACCAAGTGGCAAGGTTTTGTTGGTGTTGTCGAAAAATATACTGTTTGTGTAATATAATAGTGGCATTCCTTCTTTGTAATTCAAACAAATTAGGTTGTACGCACCTTCATCATTACCTTGGTATTTTTCCAATTCGTCCTCGACATTAATATTGTATAACTCAAATTCTTCTTGCTCAATATTTTTGGAGATAGGAACTAATTTGTACAATGGCATATCATAAAAACAAGTGATTTTTGGCATCGCTCCATCTAAAAAATTCACAATGCTTTGCATTTTTTCAGTAAAATCGAAAATGTCGATTTTTTTATTGATATTCATAATTTTAAACTTGTTTTTTTCAGTTTCTCTGTGACTTCGAGTACCAATGTATTTTACTTTCTTATTGTTTTCAGAAATATTCCCAAAAATATCAAATGTTTCGCTGTCAATCACTAAACGATCTTCATTAAATTCTTCTTTTAAATCATATAAAATATTCTCCAAATCGCATTTCACGATTTTATTCGTACGAACCATATTTAAAAAGTACAAAATTTCCGTTTGTGCAATAAAAATACTATCTGTTTCTTCGTGTGATAATTTTTTCCTTTGAATTTGATCCGTTTGTTCGCCCAATTTTTCGAAATCCATTTCGAAATCAAATGATTTTTTAGGCACGTTTTGCTCTTTATCATTCTCTCTATCATCTGCCATTTCTAGGGACAACTTTTCATCTTTATTGGCAAATTTCCAAAAATCAAAAATACTTCTTTTATGTTTGTCAATTTCTTCTATGTATTGGTTAGCATTTCTCACTTTTGAAATAACGTTTTCTAGTTTTAGTTCCAAGGCTTTTAAATCTTGTTTTAAGTTTTTGTAATTTTTCTGGCCTCTTTCATGTAAGGCATAGATTGTAACCAAATCTTCTATTGTATAATATTCTTTTTCTTCAATCGCAGTTTTAATTGGTGTTGTATCAATATCTTCTACTTTTACTTCGGCTTTTTTAGCTGTTTCCTCAGCGTGTTTTGGCTTTTTCTTGCTCGATTTAAAGAAATATTTCATTTTTCCAATAAACGTTTTTTTACATTCCAAATACGTCGAAATTTCCTTTTGCTTTTGCAAATATTCATCTTCTTTTCCTTTAAGCTTCATTTTCAATTCACTTAACTTTTTGTGAATTTCTTCGATTTCTTTATTTTGATTTTTGATTTCATAATCAGCTAGCAAAAATTCATTTTTGATAAAATTCGTCAAACTATCAAATGTTATTTCCACTTTCGATAAATACATACTTAAAGCATTGCTACTATCGATTTTGGTTTCAAATTTGTATTGCCCTTTAATTTCCGTTTGCAAAATAAACAAAGCTTTTAGCAATTTATAAAACTTGATAGCTTCTTCTTTCGAATTTAAAACTACTTTATAATTACTTTTAATTTTTCGATACACAAAAGTTTCTCCAACAATTTGTAGCGAAGGTTCATTTTTATCATTATAGACTTCAAAAATGAGTGGCCAGTTTTTCGTAAACAACCACAAATAATTTTCAATATCAGAAATCTCATTTTTCGCTAAAATTTGCTCACTATAGCCAATATAATTAATCGGAACATAAATTTTAGGCGAAATTTTACTTTTCTTTTTGCTAAAATCCATTTGGCATTTTAACAAATACAAAAATTCTGCAAACGTTTGCTCTTTCGTGCAAACGAGCATAAAATACTTGTCCGCTTGTTCGGAATAATAAATTTGCCATAAATGGTCGCGGTTATATTTTACTTTAAATGGCTCTTTCCCATCGAAACTTTCTTGAACCTTTTCAATTTTCTCAATTTCTTCTTTTGACATATTTCTGACAATTTTCGAAAAAGTTTTAAACAAAGCCACTTCTTCTTCATCGCCATCCATATTTAAGAAACACTTTAGTGGCAGGCTTTCTGTGTATTTTTTCTTGACGTCATCAGATCGCAAACAAGGAGTAATTAAGATTTCAATTTCACTGATGGGAACGAATTTGTAGACTTTTAAGTCTTTGTCGTCATTTAGTCTTGATGTGTTGAAACTTGGAATAGTGGCATCTTTAATAAACTTAGGTAATTTTTCTAAGTCCAAGCCTAAATATTCAAGATTCTCGTCTAATTCGTCACTTCCGAATCTTTTTCAATCTTATTCCCCCCTTTGCCACAATTTTATCGTTAGTAGTATATCATATTTTTTGAGGTAAATCAATTATTTTTGAAAGAAAAAAGAAATTTTTATGATTAATTTATGATAATGTCTTAAGTAGTAACTTTAGAAAATGTCCC
>CANEDP010000034.1 GCA_947426305.1 uncultured Clostridia bacterium
CATTCTACTATACTCAAATTAAAATAATTCCTTCTTTTACTTCTTTATAATCAAGCAAAACCTTTACATTCTACTATACTCAAATTAAAATCTACCACAATATGTTGGCACTGATAAGCCAACATACTTCTTTACATTCTACTATACTCAAATTAAAATTCTTTTTTATACGCAATAATTTTATCAGCTACAAACTTTACATTCTACTATACTCAAATTAAAATTCCCACGGTGCTAATCTTATCCCTGAAAGATTTGAAACTTTACATTCTACTATACTCAAATTAAAATAGCTCCTACCAAACCAACTATTTCACAATATCTTTATATCACATTTCTGTCAATCATTCAACTCTTACACTAAAAATATTTATTTTATCTTTTTATATTTCAAAAAGGCACTCGTCTCAATACTTTTCACATCTGTCGTTCCCCCACTCTTTTTTCATTATTTAACATCGACAGATTATATATTTTTTATCCTATCTCAATAAAAAAACGACATTCACTCAAAAAAATGCCAAAAGCTATAAGCCTTCGGCATTTTCATCAATATTTTTTAATCTTGTGAATATGGTATAACAGCAATATGTCTTGCTCTTTTTACGACATTCGTAATAACTCTTTGATGTTTGCTACAAGCACCTGTTGCTCTTCTTGGTAAGATTTTACCTTTTTCATTAATAAATCTTTTTATTTGCTCAGCATTTTTATAATCTAATTCAAAATTTTTGTCTGCACATAATGGGCAAACTTTCTTTTTCATTTTTCTGAACTTTGGATTATAATCTTCATCTTGGTTATTATTTCGATTAAACTTTTTATTATGTTGTTTTTTATCAGCCATTTTTTTACCTCCAATCTATTAAACCTTTACATCATTAGAATGGTAAATCATCATCTGAACCAGATGTTACTTGAAATTCACTATTATTTGCAATGTTTTCACCAAATGTATTTTCAAAACCATTTGACGCATTTTCTCCATCTCTTCTAGAATCTGCAAAATATGCTTCTTCTGCAACAACTTCTGTCACATAGTGTTTTTGACCTTGGTCATCATCCCATGTTCTTGTTTGGATTCTTCCAATAACGCCAACTTGTTGTCCTTTTTTGAAATATTTGCTACAAAATTCGCCTGTTTTACTCCAAGCAACTATGTTAATAAAATCTGCTTGTCTTTCTTCTCCTTGTCTTGCAAATCTTCTGTTCACAGCAAGTGAGAAAGATGCAACTAATGTATTATTGGTTTGTGTATATCGAACTTCTGGATCTTTCGTTAATCTACCCATTAAAATTACTTTGTTCATTTGCTTCACCTTCTATTCTTCGTCTTTTCTTACAACGATAAATTTAATTACTTCATCCGTAATTCTGTAAATTCTTTCAAGCTCACTAATTAGTTCTGGATTAGCTTCAAAAGTAACAACAACGTAATATCCTTCTTTATGTTTCTTGATTTCATAAGCTAATTTTCTCATCCCTAATTCTTCGACTTTTTCTACTTTACCATCATTATTAATCAAATTAGAGAATTTTTCAATAAGAGCTTTGACTCCTGTTTCTTCAACATTTGGATTAATAATGAATACGGTTTCGTACTTGTTCATTATTTTTCACCTCCTTTTGGATATCAAACCCACGCTCAAGGCGTGAGTAAGGACTAAATTTTATTTTATAGCCATTTAAATACTGGTATATTTTAACACATTTTCTTTCGTTTGGCAAGAGGTTTCATAAAAAAAGATAGGCTTTTTTGCCTATCTTCCTGATATTTCTAATTTTCCTTTATATTTTCTATTATGAAATTTCATCAATCGGTTATCAATTTTGTTGATAATTTTAGCATACATTACCAAATCTTTCGACATTTTAGCAGTTAATTCGCCACTAGATTTGTATTTGATTTCATGTTCTAAAGTTGCCCAAAAATCCATCGCCATTGTACGAATTTGAATTTCAACTTTGGCATATATTTTCGTTTCGTCCAATTCTACTGGAACTTCAACAATCATATGATAACTCGAATAACCCGTTTTTTTCGGATTCGTAATGTAATCTTTTTCTCTAATAATTCGGCAATCTTCCCATTCTCTAATGATTTCGGCAATTTCGAAAACATCACTTTTGAATGGACAAATCACTCTGACTCCTGCTATGTCATTGATATTCTCAATTAGATTTTGATAAGTTAATTCATCATTTTTTCTTTTCATTTTTTTGACAATACTCTCAGGTGTTTTAATTCTGCAAGTTACATGGTTGATTAAATCCTGCTGGTAAATGTCCTTATAATCTCTATTTATGGAATTTACTTTCTCCTCTACACTTCTCATAGCCAATGAGTACAAATGCATTAATTGCCCAAATTTATTATCTTTGACATTGATTAAATTTTCATATTTACTATTTTTTACTAACGATATATCTATTTTGATAATCATCTCCTCTCTTGTTTTACATGATCATTTTATCTTAGAATTATAAAAGTAATATTAAAAGTTTGTGTCTTTTTTGTGAAAATTTTCCTTCTTATTTATTATACCATACCTTTTAAAATTTGGCTAGTGTTTTTAAAAAAATAGTGGAACTTAAGTCCCACTATTTTTTATATTCTATTTGATTTCCATAGAATCAATCATGACTAATTTCATCTGAGCAAAATCAGAAATTGTTACATCTCCGTTTCCATTGATGTCAGCTGCTTTTAATTCGTTTCCTTCTAATAATTTTGTTTCGATGAAATGTAATTTCATTTTAGCAAAATCTGTAATTGTGATTTTTCCGTTGCCGTCTAAGTCGCCTGTTACAATTAGTGTAAATTCTAAGTCAGAACCTACTTTTAATGTCATTCCAGTTGCAACCATACTATCTTCTGCTAATGTATTTCCATTTTTATCTAAAAATACCATTTCTTGCTCGGTTTCTACATTTTCTTTGAATTTGCTAACAGTTGTTTCTGGTGTAATTCTTGAAATGAAACTTTCTTCAATTCGATAAACTGTAGATGTAATTCCGTCTGGTTTATCTGGTGGATTTGGAACATCTGGTTCTTCTTCGATCCAAGTAACTGTTGCAGTTGCTGTTCCTTTATTTCCAGCTTTATCAATAAATTCAAAGATAAATTCACCATTTTCAGTAAAGGTATAAGTGTCTTTTCCATTGTTGTTCATGATTTCTATTTCTTCACTTGCATTTACTAAGGTTGCAATTACATTTTCAGTTGTTGTATCAAGCGTGCTATATTCTATTTCTGCTGTTGGTGCCACTTTGTCAATCCAATTGACAACAGCCGTTTTCATTCCTATATTTCCAGCTTCATCTGCAAATTCAAATGTATACTCTCCGTTTTCGGTAAAGGTATGCGTATTTCCACCTTCTACTGTTACATTTTCTTTATCAAACGTAATGGTTGCAATTACATCTTGATTGGTTAGATTGGTTGTATTATAGGTGATTGTCGCAATTGGCAATGTTCGATCAATCCAAGTAACTGTTGCTTTTGCTGTTCCTCTATTTCCTGCTTTATCCACAAATTCAAAGATAAATTCACCATTTTCAGTAAAGGTATAAGTGTCTTTTCCATTGTTGTTCATGATTTCTATTTCTTCACTTGCATTTACTAAGGTTGCGATTACATTTCCATTTGTATTCTCTGTAATATCATAGGAAACGGTTGCTCTTGGGGCTATTTTATCAATCCAATTAACAATTGCATTTACTGCTCCTCTGTTTCCTGCCTCATCCATGAATTCGAAAGTAAATTCACCATTTTCATTAAACGTATAAGTATCTTTTCCACCATTGTTAGTGATTGTTACATTTTGTTTATTTTCAAATGTGATTTTTGCTGTTACATCTTGATTGGTTGGAGTGATTGTACTATATACCATAATTGGTTGTGGTACTTCTTTATCAATCCAAGTAACTTCTGCTTTTGCAACTCCTGCATTTCCTGCTGGACCTACAAATCGGAATTCGTATTCACCATTTTGAGTAAAGGTATGCGTATTTCCACCTTCTACTGTCACATTTTCTTTATCAAACGTGATGGTTGCAATTACATCTTGATTGGTTAGATTTGTTGTACTATAGGTAATTGTAGCAACTGGTAATGTTTTGTCAATCCAAGTAACTTTTGCGGTTGCTGTTCCTCTATTTCCTGCTTTATCAACAAATTCAAAAGTAAACTCACCGTTTTCAGTAAAGGTATGAGTATTTCCGCCTTGTACTGTTACGTTTTCTTTATCAAAACTTATGGTTGCAATTACGGATTGGTTGGTTGCTTCTATAATATTATAGGAAATTCTTGCATTTGGAGCTTCTTTATCAATCCAGTCTACTTTTGCAGTTGCTGTTCCTTTATTTCCTAGTGCATTTACAAATTCAAATGTAAATGTTCCATTTTCGGTAAAGGTATATGTTGCCTCTCCATTATTGTTTGTAATTGTTATCTCTTCATCAGAATTTAAGGTTGCAATTACGTCTTGATTAGTTAATTCTGTAATGTTATATGTTACATTAGCTGTTGGAACTGTTTTATCAATCCAATCGACTCTTGCTGTTGCAACTCCTGCATTTCCATATGGTCCAATAAATTCAAACGTAAATTCGCCATTTTGAGTAAATGTATATGTGTTTCTTCCATCATTATTGGTAATTCTTACATTTTCTCTATCAAACGTAACCGTAACAGTTACATTTTGATTAGTCGTTTCATTGATATCATACGTAAATGTTGCATTTGGTAGTGTTTTGCATATCCAATCAACTTTTGCTGTTGCAGAACCTTCATTTCCATAAGGTCCTCTAAAGTTAAAGGTAAACTCGCCATTTTCGGTAAAGGTATACGTTGTATTTCCATTGTTATTTGTAACAACAGTACCAGGTCTATCAAATGTTACAGTTACAGTTACGTCTTTATTAGTTGCTTCATTGATGTCATACGTAAATGTTGCATTTGGTAATGTTTTGCATATCCAGTCAACTTTCGCAGTTGCTGTTCCTTTGTTACCTTCCCTATCTTCAAATTCAAAGGTAAATTCGCCGTTTTCGGTAAAGGTATGACTTGTGCTTCCATTGTTATTTAATACCGTTATTTCTGTGCTTGGGTTTACCAAGCTTGCTACGACATCTCGATTTGTTAAAGTTTCAATATCGTATTCTATTTGCGCTGTTGGAATAACTCCGTCTTTTTTCGTTATATCTTCATAGAAATTGAACATTCTTGCCCCAATATGTCGTTTATTACTTGTATAAGATGTTTCCTCTCCAATTATTTTTACATATCGAACTTTCACTGCTTCATCAAAATCAACTGTTTTGGTTGTTTGATTATTCGCCCAGCCAGTTACTGTTTTGATTTCGGTAAAGTTTTCTCCGTCCATACTTCCTAAAATTTTACCAGTCAATATTTTTCCATTTTCGCTATGTGGTACATAGTCCATTGCACTTAAATAAATCGCTGTATCAAATTTTATGACAATATATCTGTCAGGGTCTGTACCTGCTGCTGAATTTAACCATCTTGTATTATAATTACCATCAATTGCATTTGCCGCTGCTCCGCTTTGACCTTTATCTTCTGCTGAAAAACCTGCTAGTGATAATTTTGATATTGATACATATTTTCTTGTGTCTGGCTGATTATCTTCTGTAAATTGATATTCCAAACTTTCACTTGCTGTCAATATATTTCTTGCTTTTGCTCTTACAAAAAGTTTTTTATTTCCTAATACATTTGGTTCTCTTTCTGAATAAGAAGTCCAATTTGTATCTCCTTCGATTTTCCATTCAAGACCAGTCTTATCATTTATTCCGATTAGTCTATTTTCCAAATCATTTACATATGGTGAAATCGTTGGTGTTTCCATTTTTCGAATACTGATGATGTGTTCTTCGCCATTTAAGCGAATTTTTATTTTATCATTTTCATTGATTTGTTCGATTTCTGTAGCACTTAATAAATGCGCATCTCCATTTCCCGTTTTCCATGTATTTCCTGAATCTAAACTATACTGCCAATTTGAACCGCTAAATTCATCTGCTAATATGATTTTTCCTGCCTCTTCGCCATCAAATGAGAAACTTCCTACTACTTTCACAGTTGTATCTTCATATAAATTAATCATCGATGCTGATGCAAATATACCATAACCTTCCATTTCAAATTTTACATATTGTCCTGCTACACTTTCGTCAAATCTGATTTTTTTGAATTCTTCATTTTGCTCACAATTTTCCATTCTTCCTGCTTCTATCCAATCATTTCCGTTCTTGCCAACATATACAACCGCATTTTTGATATAACAAGGATCATCTGCTCTATATTTCTTTTGAACAAATTCTAAAGCAGATATACTTTTTGCCTCATCAAGTTTAATCGTAATATAGGCTCTTGAACCTACAATTGAATAACGAAAATCTGTATGCCATATTGTATTACGATTTCCATCAATTACATTTGGCGCATAAAACGGTCTGCTAGAATCAATCGATTGTGTTGAATATTCATGAATTGATAGATGTTGAATTGGAATATATTTTTCTGTATCTGGCTGATTATCTTCTGTAAATTGATATTCTAAACTTTCACTTGCTGTATAAATACCAGTTGCTTTTGTTCGAACCAATAATTTTTTATTGCCTAGTACGACTGGTTCTTCATCTTCATAAGATTTCCAAATATTTTCATTTTCTAATTTCCATTCAAGTGTGCTTACATCACTCAAACCAATCAATCGGTTTTCCCAATCATTTAGATATGGTGTAATCGTAGGAGCATTACCTTTTTTAATATGAATGGTACCTTTTGAACCATCGCTATCAAGTGTAATCTTTATTTCATCATTTTCATTAATCTGACTCATTTCTTCTGCTGTTAATTGATGTTCTATTCCATTTGCTGATTTCCAAGTGTTGCCTGCATCTAAACTATATTTCCAAGTTACATTTTCTAAACCATCTTCTAGTATAATTTTTCCAGCGTTTTCTCCGTCAAAAGAGAATTTTCCTGCAACTTGTGTTGTTGTATCTTCAAAGAAATTAAACATTCTAGCTGCAAACCAATTTCCATTTGTTCTATCGGCAACAATTTTTACATATTGCACTTTCGATGGGTTATCAATTTCAAAAGCTTTTGTATTGGCAATTGCTTGCTCAACTGTATTGGCTTGATTGCTATATTGTAAATTGGTTTGTCTTGATAAGATTTCCCAATTTTCACCATCAATACTTCCATAAATTGTACCATCGTAGATTTTACCATTTCCACCAGCAGCAGGTATAAATTCAACTGCTGATACGTAAACTGGCTTATCTAATTTAATTGTCATATAACGCTGAGTATCACTTCCGTCCCATGCTGAATGGTATCTTGTGTTAGCATTTCCGTCAATGGCATTGGCTGCTGCACCTTGTTGGCTTGTTGCTTCTGTTGAAACGTTCTCGATTGATAAATGCGAAATTGGAATATATTTTCTCGTATCTGGTAAATTATCTTGCGTAAAGGTAAATGTTGAACTTGTTGTACTTGCTAAGTATACACCTGTTGCTCCCATTCTAACAATAATCGCTTTATTACCAGTTAAATCCGGTTCTTGATCACGGTAAAAAGTCCAATTATCTTCTTCTCTATATTTCCATTGTATTTCAGGAGTTGAGGCTATTAATTTATTTTCTAAATCATTGGCATATAAAGTTGCTGGTAAGCCTCTTGATTCTTGAATATCAATTTTATATAAATTTTCTTCATCATAGTTTACACCAACAATATGAACATAAATATCATTTTCTGATGTGATACTTGCAATTTGATCTGGTGTCAACTGTAATTTGTGTTCCTCTTCTGCAGTGAAGGAAACCTCGTTCCATGTTTGTTTTCCGTCTAAACTATAATCCCAACGAACTCCATTTCCATCAAAACGGCTAGATAATACAATTTTATCTTTATCTTCTCCATCAAATGAGAAAGTTGCAATCGTTTTATCTAATTTTCCTAATAAGTAGTTAGCTTCTAATCTTGTAAGACTTGGTTGATATACATAATAGTTATCAGCTGTATTATTAGGTGTTTTGCTTCCTTCTGTTAGAATTCTAGTTTGCAAAAGTGTAAAACGATATTGATTTTCCATGCTTGTTAAATGTGGTTTAATTAAGTTTGTTAAATGTTGCATTGGTAGTGGGAAATATTTTAAATTTTCTGCCAATTCTTTGGCTAAATCAAAATATTCATCTTCTGTTTTGTTTGTATTTGCATTATATACATTGATTAATCCTAACCATGCATCAAGATTGATTGGCTGAATTTCTAATGCTTTTCGATAGATTTCCTCTTGTTTTGCTAAGTCACCTGCATATGTATTGGCAAGCAAAACCATTTCTTCACATTTTTCTAAATTTTCATAATCATTTAATGCCTCTTGTGCAAGTGCCATATAGACTACTTGATAAGAACCTCTTGCATAATTTGTATTAGCATTCCCCCAACCAAGTAATAATCTTTCGCCTTTTTCGGATAACGTCCAACCACTTACATCGTTATCAATATTCCAATAACCTTTGCCTCCGCGCATCTTTTGTGTAATACAAAAGTGCTGCGTGTCCTGGTTGACCTATAACAGTTGCAGGTATTCCATGGGTCGTACGAATATTAGAACCACTTTTTGAAATACCACCACAAACTGCACCTGTTCCAAATTTGTTTCTGAAATTCATCCATACTTTGTATATCTTATTATCTGTAGTTCCTCTTGTTACAGATAAATTATAAGTTGGATTTGTTTTACCACCTGGTATTGTATAATTTAAATCAAATAATCCAGTACCATTTATAGCAAATAATTCGTTAAAATATTCTCTGTTTTCTTCGGTATAATAAAGATTATTGCCATAATCTGGCCATACATAAGCCATATAAGGATGAGGTGTTAAGTAATTTGTCGTTTTGTATTGATCTAATTTAGTTTGAACATATGCATTTAACCACAAAATTTCCTCGTCATCGATAGCGTTATTCATAACAAAACGCATTTCTTCTACTTGTAATGCTTCAAACCATGGTGTGATGTCTAAATTGTCAGTTGCTCTAAGATTTCCATTTTTATGCATATATTTGAATATCGCATAACGTCTAAGAGCATCGGATTGATTTTCTACAACACCTGATTGCATCCACAAACCAACTCTTTGTGAATGTGTTAAAGCAATAGACATTGCCATTTTTTTGTATAAATCTCCATAAGTCATATCTGGATACCATTTATTATTTAAGCATTCATTATTTGAGAAATCAGTACTATATTCATTATAAAGTCTAGAAAGTTGAACAAGTGAATTATAATAACTTCCTCCATCAGGTGTACCACCCATTATGTAAAAACGAAGATTATCTACACTATTCATTAACCATGTAAACATTTGTCTATTTTCTTCACTTTCATTCATAAAACGTTTCAAAGCATATGGACCTGCTTTGTTTACAAGTTCTCTTTGCAATAGAGTTAATTCATAATCTCCCGTTATTTCTTGACCTTCATAGTTTTTTAGAATTTGGTCGTATTCTGCTACTGTTTTAATTCCATTACTGTCATCATAGCTTTCTTTGATTAATTTCGCATCTACATAAACAGAATGATCATTTCCATTAGATGCTTTATCGTCTGCTGATAACTTTAAATATTTTGCATTTCGAATATCGATTTTTACAAAAGTTGCATTCTGTCCTGGTTGTTTATCAATTGGTCCATTCTCCAATTGAGATTCCCAATTTGTTCCATTCGATGATGTTAAAACATCAAATACAACGCCATCTCCTCTTGTTGATGTTGTATTTAAGCCAAGATAGGCTGTAAAGTAGTCATATTCTGCATAATCTGTTAAGTCGTAGACTACGGTAGAAGTAGCATGTGCAAAAATTCCTTTTTCAAAGGTATAATTCGCTCCTTCAACTTTTACGGAAAGTGCCGTATTATCTGGTGTTTTATCTAAAGTTACTTCTCTCCAACCTACTGATGATTGGTCTGCCATATACGGAATATCCGATAGATAGCAAAATTCTTTTTCTTCTGTTGCCATAGATACATAAGAAGTGTCCATTGATAAAAATACCATGAATAACAAAGCAAAACAAATTCCTATTTTAAATAAAAATTTAGTCTGGCTTTCCTTATTTTTCATATTTTTTTTCATACAAACCTCCATTTTCTTCTATTTTTCCTTATTATCATTATATCATATTTTTTAATTTGTGTAAACATTTTCCAATGAAATTTTTACTTTTCTATCAATAAAATTTTTGTTGCCACATTTTTTACAAAAGTTTCATCATGCTCGACAAAAATAATGGTTGGATTATATTTTAGAATTGCCTCTTCCATTTGGATTCTTGTTAGAATATCAATGTAGTTGAGCGGTTCGTCCCAAATATAAAGATTAGCTGATTCTGAAATACTTTTGGCAATTAACACTTTTTTCTTTTGTCCCTCACTCATTTGGCTGATATTTTTGTCAAATTCTGAGTTTGAAATTCCCATTTTGGAAAGCATTGCTTTGAAAATGCTTTCGTCTACTTTCTGGTTCTTAGCAAATTGTTTCAAGTTTCCTTTTAAGTCTTCTGTGGTTTGAGATACATAAGAAATTTTTAAGCCGTTTGCAATCTTGAAATTTCCGTTATATTCAATTTAATTTCCTAAAATGAATTTTAATATGCTTGATTTTCCGATACCATTTTTCCCAATAATTGCAACTCTGTCACCATTTTTTATTTCAAATGAGGTTGGTTTAAAAATTGGTTTATTATCGTATTTAATTTGAAAATTATCTGCAATTATAAGCGGATTTTGCCTTGTTTCTAAGGGAATGATTTTAAGAGAATCGTTTCTGTCAATGTTTTTTAGTAGACTGGATTTTTCTTCGATTGCTTTTTCAATTCTTTTTTCCATTACCTTTGATTTTTTCATCATTTTAGCTGACATATGACCCACATAACCTCTGTCAATGCTAGAACCTGAATTGGTTGTATTGTATTTTGATTTCTCAACTTTGTCTGACCAATTTGCTGTGTTTTTTGATGCAATTTCCAATCGATTGATATCTTTTTTTAGTTTTTCATTTTGGGTCAATTCAAAATTGTCTTGTGCATTTTTATTTTCCTGCCAAGAAGTAAAATTCCCTTTTTGAATTTCAATGTTGGTATTGTTGATGGCAATGATGTGGTCAACTACTTGGTCTAAAAAATTTCTGTCGTGCGAAACGATAATAAAACCTTTTTTCTTTTTTAGATATTCTGCTAAATGATTTTTGGTGTCAATATCTAAGTGATTGGTGGGTTCATCGATGAGCAAAAAGTGGTCATTTTTTAAGAATAGACTAATCAAAAGTATCTTAATTTGCTCGCCACCACTTAATAAATTAAAATTTTGATAAAGAATTTCGGGTTCTGCATGAAGCAAACTGAGTTCTTTGATAATTTCCCAATCTTCTGCATTTGGTGTAATTTTATTGACAATTTCAATTGCCATTTTTTCCTTATTTTTTACTTCAAATGGAAAATAGTCGAATTCGACGTTTTTAGAAATTGTTCCTTGATATGGATATTGCCCTAATAACAGTTTTAAAAAAGTGGTTTTTCCTTTGCCATTTCTGCCGATTAAACCTAATTTCCAGTTGGTATCGATGTGGAAACTGGCATTTTCGAATACGTTATCTAGGGCGCCTTCGTAAGCAAAGGTTAAGTTATTTACATTAATTAAAGACATTTTTCCTCCTAATTGTTTTTCTTCTGATTTTATATCATAAAAGCAGATAATGTTCAATCCATTATCTGCTTGTTTATAAAATTTAAGTCTATCTTTTCACTTTATTCTAATGATACTGATATCAGGTTGCAACAATTCAATTACTGTCCCAGAATTGTTTTTGACTCTTAAAATATCTCCTTGATTGGCTCTTACAATTACACCAAAATCTAAATTTACTGTTAGATAAGCATTGGTAACTGTTTCGCCAACAGTTGTACCATATACTGTAGCACCATTATGCTCTAAATATACCGATAATGTTGCTTCTTTTCCTGTTGATGGTGGCTCATAAATAGTAGTATTAAACTGAATATAGTAGTTTCCTGCTTGGTTAATGATAAAATCAGATGTGCCTTCTTGCTGTGTTATATCATTTTTTTCACAACAACTCAAACTTTCTCACCTCTATTATAGTATATGAGAAAATTGTAACTTCCTGTTCTACTTATTTAACATCTTGATTGCTTCTTCTTCATTTTCTACAAAAAATATATCTTTACCATTATTACTTTCATAGATGAAATCTTTTAGTGGTTTGCTAGTATATTTTGAGTAATCTCCATAAATAGCAAATTTCATCTGGTAATTTATAAACTTTTGCAAAATTTCTCCAGCTAAGCCTTTGCTTAATACAAAAAAGTCTTCTACTATTGCTTCTTTATTTAACGCTATTCTATTACAATTTGTTTCATATCTTACAGTCATAATAAAGTCTATTGCTGACTGAACATCCTTTATGATAATCTCATTACATTTTACTATTACTATATCATTTATAATTTTGGTTTCCATTTCTGTTACTCCTTAAAATTTAATTTTCTAATCTCTTATATAAAATTAGATATTGTTTCTACGTTTTTAATATTAAACTTTCCATACTATCTTCCTATTTTAAATAGTTTACTACCAATAATCTTCTTATTTCGTAGTAAAATCTTCTCATAAAAATATGAGTTAAAGGGATATTCCTTTAACTCAAAAATATAAAAATGGTTGCGGAGGTAAGACTCGAACTTACGACCTTTGGGTTATGAGGGCGTTTCAGCCATTATTACGGTTTGTTATAAAATGTCATAAAGTATTATAAATAGTGATTTGTAGCCATTTTACTTATTACCAATTATTATGAAATATTATGGCTTATTTTTAAAAAGTCCGCTTTTTGTCCGCCTGAATTTTTTTAATTATTTGTCAAATAAATCAGAATGTGAACCAGTTCTAAAAGCAGTTAAAATCAATTCTTCTTTATCTATTGAATAGATTAAAAGCCAGTCAGGTTGTATATGACATTCTTTATATCCGTTTATAATTACCAGTTAAATAGTGATCTCTATATTTTTCTGGTAAAGGTTCATTGTTGGCTAGTTTTTCAACAACGTCGTGTAATAGTTTCATATTTAAGCCACGTTTTTTCATCAATTTATAGTCTTTTTTAAATAGATTGGTATATTTAACAATTAACATTTTTTAGTCCTCTTTTTCTAAATCTTCCCACATTTCGTCTAAATCTGTATAGCCTTTACTTAAATTAATACCTTTTTCAGCCTCTTCAATGGCTTTTATTGTTTCTTTGTTTAGTTTAGGCTTTTTAATAACAAAAGGAATACTTTCGGTTAATACAATTTGTTTTAAATATATTGTTATAGCTTCAGCTAGATTCATGCCTAAATCGTTCAAAGTTGTTTCAACTTCTTTTTTTAATTCGGGTTCAATTCTTACATTGATATTATCTGTTTTAGCCATTTTTAACACCTCCATATATCTTATAATCATATTGTATCACATTGTTATAACATTGTCAATACTATTATATTATTATTTACAAATAAATGTGAGAATATTCTGAAAATTTATAAGTCTTTTTGTTGAATTATCCATTTTTTAAAATCCTCTTCAGTTAATTTTTTATTGTTATATTGTTTTAGTTTTTTTTCATAGTCTAGTTTATATTTATTAAATTGTTTTTCTAATTTTTCAACTTCTTTTATATTGTTTTTATCTTGATTTCGTTTTATTCGCATTCTAAAAAATTGACTTGTTTTATTATGCTCGTCTTTTAGTGGTCTTGATTTTAAATTATCACGATATGTTTTTTTTGCTCCATATTCTTTACAAGTTTTATTTGGATTTTGTGGGCTTATGTTATTACAATACACATCATCGCTTCTATTTTTAGGAATAAAATATTTTCCACAATTTTTACATTTGTTTATTCTAACTTTTTTCTGAATAGATAAACTCATATAAATATTTAATAAATCCTGTAAACTGTGAATTTCATATATTTCACAAGTGACTGTATTATTGCTATTAATAAAATCTAATGCCAAGTTTTTTAAAGTATTAATATTTTTTTCTTCAGTTTCTTTTGATAATTCTAAAATTAAGTTTTGTAAAGGAATGATACAATTATTTTTTTCAAAAGCATTATAAATATAAGATTTTGGTAACATGAATTTAGAAGAGAATAATATTTTATAATAATCTAAATCATATTTTTGATATTTTTTTTCATCCAATACCCCAGAAGATAAATCGAAGTAATTTTTATATTCTGTAATAGTTTCTATTAAGTTTTCTATATATTCTTTTAGTAAAGTTGGTAATTCATCAAGAGTTCTTTGTTCTTTTAATTCTTTGTTTAAATCTTGTTTAGTTGTTTCAATGGAATCAATTATACTCTTTTTTGTAGTTTTATTATTTTCTTTTTCCTCTTCTAATTCTTTTAAATATTCTATTTGAAATTTTAATTGTTTTTTATCTTCTTCATCTAATTCATCATAATTAATATTTTGTATGGAATTTTTTTCTTCCTCAATGAATTTATCATAATATTGATTATACATATTATCGTCTTTTAAAGCATTTTCTAATTCTATTAACTCTCTTTTATAGAATTTTAAATCACTTTGACTGTCAATGATATGGCGTAGTTCTTTTGAGTAAAACAAATCTAATTCATAATAAATGATTTCTAGTATATTTTCATCAACATTATTAGATTTACTTAAATAATCCTTTAACCTATAGAAAGGTTTATTTATTAAATTTATACATTCATTTAAGATTTGACTAATATCATCAAAAGAGTTTAGAAGATTAACAAATGTATTTCCTATACTAAAAGTTTCTTCTTTATCGATACCATATAATTCAAATGTTCGTTTTAAATTAACAACATTTGAATCGTTATTAAATTTTTCAATATCTTTTGATATGAAAAAATAATATATGTCTTTTGTAAATAGCATAAAATCACCTCATATAATTTCTTACTTGTTAGTGATTGATAAAAAAATAAAAATAACTATTGACTAACTCAGGTTAGGATATTATAATTATTCCAATAATCATTAACATCTTATAAATAAAGTATAACATTATAAATTTAAGATGTCAATAGTGATAATAATAAAAAATAGAAAAGAGGTGAAAAAATGGGAGATATTGAATTATTAGCTAAACAAATTAAAAACAAAAAGGCTAAGGAATGGAGAGACAAAAATAAAGACAAAGTTAGAGAAATCAACAAAAGATACTGGGAAAAGAAAGCCAGAGAATATCTAAACCAAGAGAAAGGAGAAAATTAAATATGGAAACAAAAGAAATTACCAAAGAAGAGAAAAATTCGGTCAATTGGCTGAATAGTTCAAAGCTATTAGGTATTAAGTGGAAGGATTTCAAACAATACTTATTAGACAAAGGATATATTTATATCACAAAGAGTTCAAAAAAGATTAATTGTTATGATGACTATTCAACAAAAGGTGGAAGTGGTTTATTCTATAAGAAAGTTGATGTTATAACTCTTCCAAATGGTAAGGCTGTAAAAGACTATCAAACGAAAGTAACAATAAAGGGAATTGAATATTTCAAACAAAAACTAACAGAAGAGGGGCTGATTTAATGGAAGTGATGAATGTAAAAGAAGTGGCTGAATATTTAAAATGTTCAGAATCTAGTATTAGAAATTTGGTAAGAGACAAACAAATACCAAATTTTAGAATAGGCAGTAAATTAAATTTTAATAGAGAAACAATAGACAGGTGGGTAAATGGACAAGAAATAAGAAATATACAGAATGATAATTCGGAAAACTTAACAAAACTTAACAAATTTGTAAATATAGAGAGGTGATTCAAAATGAATGATAATAAAAAAAGAGGTTCTAAAATATACTTCATATCTGACCACGAATATATTTTGTTACCTCTTCAAGTCCACAAACAGACCTATTTATATTATACTATGAAACATAATAAAAAACAACGCTTTTACTCAATTTTAAGTAAAATGGGGTGATTACATAGTGGCTAAAAAGAAATATGTTAAACCTATATGGAAATATGACCCTAAAGTTGATACACCAACTAACAATACCAAATTAGTACAATTATATCATTCTCAAATTACACATAGAAAATTTTTGAACTTATCTCCAATAGCTAAGGTTGTATATATTTATATGCTAGATTATTCAAATGGAAGTATGACAACAGAATTTCCAAATAGTATATATTTAAAGATTACAACAAAGCCAACATTTATAAAAGCTATTGATGAATTGTGTCAAAATGGATTTGTCGAAGTAATAGAAAGTGGTCGTTTTACACGTACAAAAAATATATATAAATTTATTTCAAAGTGGAGTGAATAAATAGTCAAAAAGACAATTTAGAAATTTTGGCTGTAAAGAAATTTTACAAGTTCTTGTAAAGAATCTTGACAAGAAGAGCATTTTTTTGAGAATTACTTGTAAAGAAATTTGACAAGTAAAATGAAGGTTTTTTAAACCAAAAGTCAGTATTATCATAAATTACATCAATTTAGATATGTTTTGTCATTTTGGTCGTGCTTGTAAAGAAATTTGACAGATATAATATATATTACCATACATACCCAAAAAAAGAACAACTTTAATATAAACAGTAAAAATATATAGCAGTCGCAGAAGAGAAAAAAGAAAAGAGGGAAATATGAAATATCACAATATAAAAACAAAAGTTGATAATATACTTTTTGACAGTAAATTAGAAGCACAAAGATACAGAGAATTAAAACTACTTGAAGAGGCAGGAGTAATAAAAGATTTACAACTACAACCTACATATGAGTTAATACCAACATTTAAGAAGGACAAAAAGACATACAGAAAAACAACATACAAGGCTGATTTTAGTTATTACGATAATGAATTAAAGAAAATAGTTGTAGAAGATACAAAAGGATTCAAAACAGAAACATATAAATTGAAAAAGAAAATGTTTGAATATCAGTATCCTGATTTATCTATAAAAGAGATAACGAAATAAATTGAAGCACGAGGGAAGTTCGAGAAATTGAAAAATCGAAGCCGTGAGGAAGCCAAGAGAATGCTAACAAATGCTAACATTAAATTTTATATAGAAGAGGTGAACGAGAATAGAATTATAATTTTATATGTATAGCCTCTATATTTACAAAAAAATAATCGAAGCCAGAGCGAAGCTAGAAAAAATTAAATACCCCCATTAAACCTTGAAACAAAAAAATCTTAATGGGAGCGGGTGTGGGGTCAAGACTAAACGAAAATCTTTATTTCTCGCGTGAAAGGGGGTATATTAGAAAAAATCTTTAAAACCATGTAAAATACAAGATAGAGAAACAATTAATATGTTTTTTGGGGATACATAAAAAAATTAAATTCCCAACAAGTAGAGAAATCAGAAACACAATTTAACTTCGACATGAGTGCCGAAAAAATAAAAAATAAACTCGAGAAAAGCATAATCGAACCGAGAGCGAACCAAGAGAAAATGAAAATTGAAGCCGTGAGAAAGTAATAAATTTATATAGTTTTTTCCCACGATAAAAAAGAGACAAAACAATGACAAAAAGATGACAGAATGTATATAGATTTTAGAGTTCTAAAAAAACATCAATAATGTAAATAAAATTTGAGAAACGGCAGTTAAACTATGCCGAGATTTCCGACTCCTTAAAAAGAGATTCTGAACATTCTAAACTCCCTAAAAAGAGATTCCGGACATTTCGGACTCCTTAAAAAGGAACAGACTAAAAATATAAAGAGATTTCAACCGAAGTCAAAATGACTTCGCCTTCAGGAGAACAAGAAACAAGAGTATTTACAGAAGATGGTATTTATGAGAGAGTATAGAAAAAGTTGTGTAAAAAATCCTTCCGTGATAAAATAAAAAATAT
>CANEDP010000035.1 GCA_947426305.1 uncultured Clostridia bacterium
TAAGAGATGAACTAAGAAATGAGTTCAAACAAGAAAATGCAAAACTAAGAGATGAGCTAAGAAATGAGTTCAAACAAGAAAATGCAAAACTAAGAGATGAGCTAAGAAATGAGTTCAAACAAGAAAATGCAAAACTAAAAGATGAGTTAAGAAACGAGTTCAAGCAAGAAAGTGTAAAACTAAAAAACAAACTAAGAAACGAGCTGAAATCAGACATGAAAGAAGAAATTTTGGCGCAAATGTTTGTTTTTGAAACAGAATATGGTAGAAATATCAATATTATGTACGAAGAGATTATGGCAAGAAATGAGAAAAGAAACGCTTTAGAGAAGAATTTGAATTCTTTAGAAATAAGAGTCAACAGAAATTCTGCCTTTGTTTTTAATCATGAAAGTCGAATTGCAACTTTGGAAAAGACGAAAAGATAAATTTTTTCGTAAAGAAATCATTTAGAAAAGAGAGTATACACATTATTTTTGAGAAAAAAAGATAATCTGTATACTCTCTTTTTTGGAATATTTATATTACATTTTGATTACAAATATTGCTTTTATTTCACCAATTCGATATAATAAAAATGAAAAATTTACTAAAGTAAATGGGGGAATTATGAACGAGTTAGATCGAGAAGTCATCAAAGAAAAATATAAGCAATATAAGCTTGAACACTATGAAGATGAACGTGAAATGCGTAAACTTTTAAAAATAAAAAAATTAGTGCCAAGCATTGTCATGGATGAAAAATGGAAAAAAGACTATAAACGCTTAAATGACAATCTTTCAGATGGTTTATACTACTATAGTGAGTTGAAAAAAATGCTTCCTGAGCAGGAACTACAGGAATTTGTTGAACACGTGAAATTTAAAGTGTTAAAAGAAAGATATATCCAATTCAAACTTGATAAATTAGAAGATAATCTATATTCTGAACTAGAAAACAATGAAGAATTATTTGAAGAAGTACTAAACGATGAACAAAAAGTAATTCCCAAAGTCGATAAATTTGATAAAACGTTATTTGCTCAAAGTATTTTAGAAGAAAGAGAATTAATCAAAAAAGTAACCATCGTTTGTCGTTACCAAAAGTCCACGATTGATGTATTTTTCGACACAACTTCTCTTTTAAAGGCAGAACTTGCTAGATTATTTATCGAAAGAACCAATTTAGAACATATTAACCAAAATCGAGTTATGACAGTATGTTTGGTGTATGCTTTTAAAAGAACGAATTCTCCCAAGGAAATTGAAAGAATTAAAAAAGAAAAAGACGAAGATAAAAAATTTTTAAAATCGCTAGGATTTGATGAATATTTTTGTAAAATTTGCAGTGAATATAATCGCTACAATGAACCAAAAGAATATTTGCGCGAAAACGAAGGTGACATTTTAGAACTAATCGATAAATTTGTTGGATTAATTATGCATCGAGAAGATAGATTAGCATTTCCTGTTTTAGAAGCTTTAGATTTGTTAGATACCAAATTATTAGCAGGAATTGAAAATGCTTATAAAGATGAATTTATGAAGTTTATTCAAGATTTAGAAAAAATTGAAGTAACAAGAGACGTTGGCGTTATTACCTATTTTGCCAATCAAACCAACAAAAGTCAAAGACATGATATTGCGAGTATGATAGAAACGATTATCAAAATTCGTGAAATCCTTGGTGGAGCTATTAATGAACACAAAATCATGAGACTTGAAAAAATGGAAAAATTACAAGACAAATTTTCCATTATTCAAACCTTGCAAAAGATGATTGAAAAAATCAAAGAAAAAATTGCGAGTATGTCTAAAATTTTAAAAGGATACAAACGACTATCCGAAGGAAGTCAAGAAAAAGAAAGTTTTGATAGGTAGGAAATTTTATGAAAGAAGAAAACAAAAAACTAGAAAACAGTTTAATTGTTCCAGAAAAAGAAAATGTATTGATCCGTTTTTTTAAATGGATGAAATGTATTTTTATGCCAAGTGATACAGCAATTGGTGAAGAAGTTATTCAACAGGCTCCGAGCATTACGATTCCAAAGGCAGTCAAAATGCCTGTTCAAATGGAGGAGTCCATGGAGCCAGATGAAAATAGTTTGGAATATTTATACAAGTTGTCAGATGATGAATTAGAAAGCTTAAATAATTTATATGATCAACAAATGGAAGAAGCCAAAAATGAAATTGAAAAGTTAGACAATATTTTACAGATGTATAAAGACACAATTAAAAAAATGCAAGGAAAAATGGCAGAAGAAAATTAAAAGGCAGATACATATTTTTGTGATTTGTCAAGTTGACAAATTTATATAAATATGATATAATAAAAGATAGAGGTATTTTATAAAAAAGCTAGAGATTGATAAAAATTTCTAGCTTTTTTTTGGTGTCTTAAATTGTGTATATTTGTCGAAAAAAGTCGGATAAAAAATAAAAATTTTGTTGCAATCCTGTTTTTCTGTGGTAAAATGAAGCCAATCTAAAAAAGAAGGGTGGTGAGAGATATGGAAGAAAAAATATTACAAAAATTGGATAGTATGCAAAATAGTATACAAACTCAAATGAATGGAATGCAAAATCAGATAGATGGAATGCAAACTCAAATCAATGGAATGCAAAACCAGATGGATGGAATGCAAACTCAAATCAATGGAATGCAAAACCAGATGGATGGAATGCAAACTCAAATCAATGGAATGCAAAATCAGATAGATGGAATGCAAACCCAAATCAACAATATGCAAACTCAAATGAATAAAAGATTTGAAGAGATAGATCAAGACATAACTGAAATTCGTCAGCAACAGTTTGTATTTGAGGAGACATATGGAAAAAAGATTGATGCCATTTTCGATTGTGTAACAATGCAAATGCAAAGGAGTCAGAAACATTCTGAAGAAATGCAAGAATTATTGAGAAGAATGGACAGTAATGAAATCACAATGCTTAATTATGATAGGCGAATTACAAATCTAGAACTAAAACGTTAGAAATTCATTCTAGCGCAAAATCCAAAAAAGAGAGTATACACATTATTTTTAAATTAAAGATAATCTGTATGCTCTCTTTTTCGTTTAATAAAAAAAGAAAAGCCAGAAAACTGGCTTTTTAGCTAATAAATAACCGATGTCTGAATGAAATTCTCATTTGGCTCTGGAACGGTACAATTTTCTGGTTGTTCTACTTTTTCAATTTGCTCAATCGCAATACAAGGAATCTCTCCTAAATAATTGCCTTTTTCGATGCTTCCTGTAATTTTTACCCAAGAATATGTATCAAAATCTGAAGCATTTTGAACATTGCATAAAAATCCAACAATCACAGTTTGATTAGTATTTTTAAGTTCCATATCTCTTGCTAAAATAAATTGAGTGTCCTCTAAATCAGAGACACGATAAACATATCCGGTATAACAAATTTTTTGCCCGATATAAGTATCCAAATTTTCGTGAACTTGTTTTAGCACATTTGTATAATTTTCATCAGTTAAATAAGCGACTTCGCCAGAAGGCATACAGGAATCTCCTCCAAATCGCTCAAATTCTGTATTGGAACTATAAATTTTGAAAATTCCAACACCAGCAAGAGCAATACAAAAAATCGCCATCACACCCAAAATACCTTTAAAAAATTTTGTTTTACTTAATTTCACATTACAAATAAACATAAGCGCACCCATCCCTTTATTTTTGATTTCAAAAGCAATTGATTTAAATCTCTTTCGCTCGTTTTTTAAATTGTATTCATTCTTCAAAAAAATATGAAAATTTCTAAAAAATTCTTGAAACTTCGTCCAAAATGATATATAGTGTTAAACAGGTGATTTAAATTGGGTAATAATATTTTAAAATATCTATTTATTGTAATTGTAATTGGTTTAATCGGCTTTGGAATCTACAAAATGAACCAAGACAAAAGTCAAATCACAAATGAAATCATTGACCAAACATCAACATTAAGTACGATTCAAACCGATTTGCGTTTAGCCGTTTGCAATTTTGATACCATGAATCCACTTTTGAGCAATAATCGAAACGTGCAAGAAATTAGCAAAATTATCTTCGAGCCATTAGTTACCTTAAATGAAAGTTACAAAATGCAGTATTGTCTAGCCGAAGAAATTGCTAAAACAGACGAACGAAGTTATGTGATCAAACTGCGCAAAGGCATTCTATTTCAAGATGGTACGGAACTTACAGCAAATGATGTTCGATTTACGATTGACACAATCTTAAAAGGTGGAATCAATACAGTTTATGTAAGTAATCTTAGAAATTTAGCAGAATTTCAAGAAATCGATTCATACACTTTTAAATTGGTTTTATCTGCGCCAGTGGAATTTTTTGAATATAATTTAACCTTTCCAATTTTGAGTCAAACGTATTATGACGGGCAGGATTTTGCGAATACAGAGAAAAATATTGCACCAATCGGAACAGGTATGTTTCAAATTGCAAATGTAGATTCTAATGTCATCAAACTAGTGAAAAATGAGCAATACTGGGACACTTCTAGAACTCCTATGGCAAAAGAAATTAGCATTCATTTATATGGTTCTGCAAGCGAACTTTACAATGCCTTTAAAAATGGCGAAATTGATATTGTCGATGTAAAAATTAAAAACGTAGAAGAATATATTGGTTCGCTTCGGCTATAAAAAAATTGAATACAAATCCAGAAATTATGATTTTCTAGCACTAAATACACAAAACGAAGTACTTTCCGATACAGCTGTTCGAAAAGCAATCAGTAAAATTATTGACAAAAATAACGTGATAGCCAGTTGCCTTGGAGCAGGTTATGTTGCTTCTAATTTTAGTTTGGATATGGGAAATTGGCTTTATACTAAGGATTTGAATGTTGGATCAAATGCAGAAGAAGCAGGTCAAATTTTGATGAATAGCGGTTGGGAATATAAAAATAATAAATGGCGAAAAAATGTTGATGGAAAAAATATTGAATTAGCATTTACCATTTCAGTGAATGGAAATCAGGCGCAAAGGATTGCGGTTGCGGAGAATATCAAAAATCAATTGACCAATTTTGGCATGCAAGTATCGGTTCGACAATTGAACAACGAAACCTATCAAACAAGCCTAGAAAACAAAAATTTTGATGTCATGTTAACTGGAATCGAATGCGGATTTTCGCCAAGTTTAGCGACATTTTTTAAGAACGGAAATATCGCCAATTATTCAAATCCACAAGTGACAGAAATGATGAACATTATTTCTAATACGTCAGACGAAAACGTGTTATACGACAATTATAATAAATTATACGATATTTATTTAGAAGAAGTACCATATATTGGCTTATATCGTAACACAGATGTCATTATTTACAACCAAAGTTTAGCTGGAAACATCAAACCAAACGCATTTAACATCTATGGAAACATCGAAAAATGGTACCGACAATAACAAACAAATTTTTGAAAAAAATTTCAAAAAACTATTGACAAAAAACAAAATAAAGATATAATAAAACAAACAGAAGTTTTAACAAACAAATATTTGAAGGAGGAAATAAAAATGGCAGATAATTCAGAAAAAAGAAAAGCTTTAGACATGGCAATGAGCCAAATCGAAAAACAATTTGGAAAAGGTTCCGTCATGAAATTAGGAGAATATAAAGCGATGGAAATCGAAGCAATTCCAACTGGTGCATTGGGATTAGATATTGCATTAGGAATTGGAGGTGTACCACGTGGAAGAATTATAGAAGTTTATGGACCAGAATCATCTGGAAAAACAACGCTTGCTTTGCATGTTGTATCCGAAGCACAAAAAATGGGTGGAGAAGCAGCTTTTATTGATGCTGAGCATGCATTAGACCCTGTTTATGCGAAAAAAATTGGGGTAGATATTGATAATTTAATCGTATCACAACCAGATACAGGAGAGCAAGCCTTAGAAATCACAGAAGCATTAGTAAGAAGTGGGGCTTTAGATGTTATTGTAGTAGACTCAGTAGCAGCTCTTGTACCAAAAGCCGAAATTGATGGCGATATGGGAGATTCCCACATGGGATTGCAAGCAAGATTGATGTCTCAAGCCCTAAGAAAATTGGCAGGTGCGGTCAATAAAACAAAAACCGTCATCATTTTCATTAACCAATTAAGAGAAAAAATTGGTGTAATGTTTGGAAATCCTGAAACAACGACAGGTGGTAGAGCACTAAAATTCTATGCTTCTGTCAGAATGGACATTCGAAAAATTGAAAATATCAAACAAGATGGAGATGTGATTGGAAATCGAGCAAGAGTAAAGGTCGTAAAAAACAAAGTTGCTCCACCATTTCGAGAGGCTGAATTTGATATTATTTATGGAGAAGGAATTTCGAAAGCAGGAAATATTTTAGATATGGCTGTAAATCTTGATATCATTGAAAAGGCAGGTTCTTGGTTTAGTTACAATGGCGAAAAAGTGGGACAAGGTCGAGAAAATGTCAAGAAATATTTAATCGAAAATCCAAAAGTAATGGAAGAAGTAGAAAAGAAAGTTAGAGATAATTTTGCCAAAGCCTTTGAAAATGCTTTAGGAGAAAAAGAACCACAAGATGATGAAGGAGAGGATGAAATCGAGGAATAAATATGGAAATTGATATGCAAAAAGAATGGGATTCTCTTAAGGAAGATGCTTCCTTAAGAGAAATTCAAGAATATGCCAAAAAAATGATTATTGCAAGAGGGTTTGAAGAAGATACATTGCAAGATTTGTTAATGCTATTAACGGAAGAAGTTGGAGAATTGGCAAAAGAAATCAGAAAAATCAAGAAACATAAATTAGATTCCCAAGCCGAAAAAACCCCCAATTTAGGAAATGAAATCGCTGATGTTTTCAACTATTTATTGGCATTATGTGTTGCAGAAGATATCGATTTGTTGCAAGCCTTTAAAAATAAAGAAGCAATCAATTTGAAAAGAGAATGGAAGTAAATTTTTATGGAATACATGAAAAATTTTGAAGAAGCAGAAAAAATTGATAAACTACGTTCGAAAATGATGAAATATATTTTATATAAAAAAAGAACCGAAATGGAAGTCAGGCAAAAATTTTGTGACGAAGACGAAAATGCCGTAGAAGATGCCATTGAGTATTTTAAAGAATTAAATTATATTGATGATGAAAATTATATTCAAAGAAGTATGCAGGAATTTATCAATTTAAAAAATTTGTCACTCAAAGAAATTTCTTATAAATTATGCCAAAAAGGCGTCAATAAAAGGCTGGTTGAGGATTACATTGCCAAACATGAAGATGAACTTTTAGCCTATGAACTTCAATCTGCGAAGAAAATTTGGAACAAAAAAATTCAAAATTCCGATGAAAATTCTGTCAAAGAATTTTTATACAAAAAAGGATACACCCAAACAACCATTCAAAAAATACAGTAGGGGCAATTTTTTCAATTGCTCACTTACAGAAAATTCGTAAAAGGAGAATTTCAATGGATTATGAGGGGATTATTATACAAGAAAGTTTAACAAATTTTGATATTTTAAAAGAATTAGAAATTGTACATACAGAAATTGAAAAAGTTACTAGAGCCAATGAAACACCTTGGCTTGAGCAATGGACGATGCATACAGTCGTTATTAAAAAAGATAAAATGGATGAATATGCTCAAAAATTAAGCCAATTGATTGATAGTAAGCATTGCAATAATTGGTATTGCGATTTTAAAAATGAAGAACTTCATTATGTGGTTTTTAGAAACAAAGTATTCAAACTGGATAAACATTCGAAACAAGATTATATCAACATGAAAGAATATGCAATTAAACTAGGGTTACCAGAGCATCAATTACCAAACCCAATGTGATATAAAAGAAAGGAATAAAAAATGGATTTTACCCAATTTTTAATCAAAGCCAAAAAACAAACTTATGCCAATGGCAATGCCAAAAAGGTGAATTCAAGTCGTTTAGGCTCAAATGATTATCAGTATGAAGAAGAAATAGAAGGAAAATTAATGAAATACCATGATACTTACTTTGGTGGAACTCAATTTATGGGAGAAGAAGTGGTGTATTGCGAAGATAGTATGCCACTTTGGGGAATGAATTATTATGGTGTAACACTGGATGAAAATCTATCAGAAGAAGCAATGGACAAGGCCTTAAGACCTGCTCTTATGCAAGTTGGAGAAGATACTTGTGTTTTACCTGTGAGAGGTCCTAACCAATATCAAAATGGAGAATATCGTTATACTTTTAAAAGTAATGGAAAGATTGAAAGCTTTACAGGCATTGAAGAAATTCATAAAAATGACCAATTAATTTTTAGGCTTTATTGCCATGGTGGAATGATTCAATCATAAAGGAGAAACAATGAACAAAATCATATCATTAGAAACAAAAAAATATGAATTACGATTGGATAACTTTGAAGGTCCACTTGATTTATTGTGTTATTTAATTGACAAAAATAAAATGGATATTTACCAAATCGAAATCTCAAAAATTACAGATCAATATATTGAATATCTAAAGGAACAAGAAAAATTGAATTTAGAAGTTGCAAGCGAGTTTTTGGTAATGGCATCAACATTAATATTAATAAAATCCAAAGGGTTGCTTCCTAAAGAAAATGAGACGGAAGCAGAATTGACGGAAGAAGAATTATTAAATCGAATTATTGAATATAAAAAATTCAAAGAAATCAGTAAAGTATTCAAAGAGCGAATTGCAACTTTTTCAAATCGAGTGCACAAATTTCCAGAAACGATTGAACTTCCTAAGCAAACAATCGAGAAAAAATATACATTGGAACATATTGTCAAAGCCTATTCGAATTTAATTGAGCGAGAAGAAAATAAGAAAAATGAGAATGCACAAAATATTGAAAAAATTGCGGTGCATGATGTTTATTCTGTTTCCGATAAAGTCAAGGATATTTTCCGAGAATTGATTCGAAAACCCAAATTTGTATTTGGCAAATTGTTTTCTTTAAAGGAAAAGCCAAAAGCAGAAGTAGTAACAGCGTTTTCGGGAGTTTTAGAATTGAGCAGAAGAAGTAAAATTAATACGATGCAAGAGGAACTTTTTGGGGATATTGTTGTGTCGAAAAAGACCATAGAAAAATAGAAAACTGCTCTCGAGCGAGAGAAGTTTTCTTGCCTTGAATTTTTTAAATTACAATGTCTTATTAATGATTTCAAAGACGACGGAATAGATGCTTTCCTTCAAGAAGAAGACGTCAAACTTTTCCTTATCCAGATGTTGTATTTCACAAATAGAAGTCATGAGGGAATTGCCAACTGCAACATCAGTATCTAAACTGTCTCGATAAAGAGGACCACAACCGAGCGAAGGAACGGCTTCAGTTGCATTTCTTTCTTGAAGAGGAAGCGGATTAGACCAGCATATATCCTCACCATCTTTCATTTTCAAAAGTCTCACTTTTGAAACATTAAGAATCACTCTTTTATGAGTTTCTAAATATTCCAAAAACTCTTTTGAAAAGACTTCTGGTGCATCGTCTTCCAATATGCAGTATCTGAATCCAATGGATACTTACGTTCCATAAGTAACTCATTTTGCGCAATTACTGTACAAGTAGAAAAATCGGTAAGTTCCTTAATGGCATCTTCGATTTTTTGAAAATCAACGGAAATAGGATACTTTCCGAGAGACATAAATTCCTGATGACTTTTTTCTTCTTTTAAATCATCGCATTTCTCAAATCCAAGGCTGATGGTGGTAGTAGAATCATCCGTAAATGTCCTTAAAAGCTATTTCAACAGTATCTTTGCTTCGGCAATGATTTATGCCTAACTCATTAAAAAAAGACTCGATTTGGGCATTCTAATGCCTTGTTTAAATAAGTTTTTCCTTCATACCATACCTTTTTATGACTCCTAGAGCCACAAAAAGACGGTTTTGGTGGCATTTGCACAAAAAATAGTCATTTTTGTCTATTTTTCAAAAATAAGGGCGTAAAATGCATTTTTTAATTTTGTTATTCGAAAAAATGATAGAAAATCCTTGACAAGTGAAATTTTATGCTTTATAATATTTTTATAAACGTTGAAAAGGAAAAGTAAAATAAAGGTTGCCAAGCAGAGAGAATTGGTCATAGGCTGAGAGCCAATTTTGAGAAACGTATTTGAAAAACTACCTTGGAGTTTCTATTCGAAAGAATAGCGTATGAGCTACGATAAAGGCTTGAAAACAGAGTTAAAATTAGGATGGAACCGTGTATAAAAGCACTCCTATAGTTATGTCTATAGGGGTGCTTTTTGGGTTACAAAAGGAGAGTGATTTATGGAAAAAATCATATTAACTGGTGCAAGTGATGGTCTTGGAAAAGAATTCGGAAAATTATGTGTCAAAAATAAAATAGAAGTCATTGCACTTTGCCGAACAAAACCAGATTATGATTGCGTATTTTTGAGAACCGATTTATCAGACGAAACATCGATCGAAAAAACGTGTCAACATATTAAAGAAAATGATGAGAAAATTGATGCCATCATTAATTGTGCAGGCGTTCCAGGAGTTCAAAAGCTGGAAGAAGTCACATACGATGTTTTAGACAATTTAATGAAAATCAATGTGCTTGCTCCGATTTATTTAACAACTTGTTTAATGCCATTAATCAAAAAAAATCAGGCCGATATTTTAAATGTTGGATCAACCATTGGAACCAAAGCAGGTTATCCAGACCAAATCGCATACACAACTTCCAAATGGGCAATGCGTGGAACGAGTTATAATCTGCAATTAGAATTAAAAAATGAAAATTGTCGCGTTATTCAATTCAATGTTGGTGGCATGAATACAAAAATGCATACGAAATGGACAGGAAAAGAAATTGAACATCCAGAAGAATGGATGGATCCAAAAGATATTGTAAATCTGATGTTTTATCTTTTGAATTTACCAAAAAATATTGAGATTAGTGAAATAACTATTAATCGAAAAAATAA
The DNA here is from genome assembly GCA_947426305.1 of uncultured Clostridia bacterium. Classification (GTDB taxonomy): domain Bacteria; phylum Bacillota; class Clostridia; order TANB77; family CAG-508; genus Scatovivens. Next base: position 10,924 of record CANEDP010000035.1, read on the forward strand.
AAAATAAAGGGGGAATTTTTATGTTTCAAATTAAATTAGGTGGCGGAAAAACCGCTGAGGTCGAAGAAAGTATGTATTGGCATACCACTTCGCATATTTTGGCACAAGCAGTCAAAAGAATTTTTCCAGAGGCAAAACTTGCCATTGGACCAGCGATTGAAAATGGATTTTATTATGATTTTGATGTGGAAAAGCCATTTTCAGAAGAAGATTTGGCAAAATTGGAAGAAGAAATGAAGAAAATCATCAAAGAAGATGAGTCATTGGAACGATTTGAACTTCCAAGAGGAGAAGCAATTAAGCTTATGCAAGAAAGGAAAGAACCTTACAAAGTCGAATTGATTGAGGATTTACCAGAAGGAGAAGTGATTTCTTTCTATAAGCAAGGCGATTTTACAGACCTTTGCCGTGGACCACATTTACCATCAACTGGCTGTGTCAAAGCAGTTAAATTGCTAACTTCTTCAGGGGCATATTGGAGAGGTGATGAGCATAATAAAATGTTGCAAAGAATTTATGGAATTTCCTTTCCGAAGGCAAGTCAGTTGGAAGAATACTTGAATATGTTGGAGGAAGCCAAAAAAAGGGACCACAGAAAATTAGGAAAAGAATTAGATTTGTTTTTCTTTGATGAAACAGCACCAGGAATGGCTTATTGGATGCCGAAAGGCTTTAAAATGATGAATATTTTAATTGATTTTTGGAGAAAAGAACACGAAAAAAGAGGTTATATGGAATTTTCTGGTCCACAATTAAACAGTAGTGAACTTTGGAAAACTTCTGGACATTGGGATCACTATAAAGAAGATATGTTTGTTTTAACCGATTCAGACGGAAAAGAGCAAGCATTAAAACCAATGAACTGTCCGAATGCGATTAAAATATTTGCTTCAAAATTAAGAAGTTATAAAGATTTACCACTACGTTTTAACGATATTGATGTCATTCATAGAAACGAAAAATCGGGGCAATTGAATGGGTTATTCCGTGTAAGAATGTTCCGTCAAGATGATGCACATAACTTTATTACAGAAGAGCAAATTGGAGAGGAAATCAAAGATATTATTGAAATTGCAAAACACTTGTATGGTGTATTTGGATTGGATTTCAAAATTACATTATCAACCAGACCACAAGATTATATGGGAGAATTGGAAGTTTGGAATAAAGCTGAAAGTGATTTAAAAGCTGTATTGGACGAAATCTGTGGTGTAGGCGAATATGACATAAACGAAGGCGATGGCGCATTTTATGGACCTAAAATTGATATCCAAATGAAAGATTGCTTAGGTAGAAAATGGCAAATGGGAACAGTGCAACTTGATTTTCAATTGCCACAAAGATTTCATTTGCATTATATTGATTCCAATGGAGACAAAAAAGTGCCAGTGCTTGTGCATCGAGCAATTTTTGGTTCGTTTGACCGATTTATTGGCATCATTACCGAACATTTTGCTGGAGCCTTTCCAACTTGGCTTGCGCCAGTTCAGGTCAAAGTCATGGCCATTTCGGATAATCAATTAGATTATGCCAAAAGCGTCGTAGAAAAATTGCAGGCGCAAGGAATTCGCACAGAATTAGATGACAGACAAGAAAAAATTGGTTACAAAATTCGTGAGGCACAACTTCAGAAAATTCCTTATATGCTTATTTTAGGCGAAAAAGAAATCGAAAGTCAAAAAGTTGGTGTGCGTTCAAGAAAAGATGGCGATATTGGTGCGATGGAAATTGATGCATTTATCGCAAAAATAAAAGATGAAGTGGAAAATTATGTGAGATAATTTTTTTAGCATACTCCTTAAAATCATTGCATAAACATAGAAAAAAGCAATGATTTTAAGGAGTTTTTTATGCGAGTGATTAATCTTGGAAAATACAAGAAAATATTAAAGATATGTGTTGCAATTGTGCTGATTTTTGGGATTGGTGTATTTGCGATGTCAAAAACATTTGCTATGCAACATTATTATGAAGTGGATTTTGCAACAGGGATTGTTACAGCTGATTTATTAAACGTCAGAAGTGGACCTTCTACCGAATATGATGTAATTGCCCAAGTGCGAAAAAATGAATATATTCGCATTTTTGCAGGGATTGGAAGTTGGTATATTGTGCAAATTGAAGGGGATTATATTGGGGCGGTTAGCCAAAAATATGTTAAACCAATTTATCCAAGTAACAATAATTCTGGAGGTTCTAATTCAGGAAATGCAATGTCAGCTGCCCTTACGCCAGATGAGCAGGAAGTATTTGATTTGGTGAATCAACAAAGAGTGAGTAATGGTTTGTCTGCTTTAAAAGTGGATGCTGAAGTGCAAAGAGTTGCAAAAATAAAAGCACAAGATATGGTATCTAGCAATTATTTTTCTCACAATTCACCAACCTATGGCTCTCCTTTTGATATGTTAAATAGTTTTAAAGTATCTTACAAAACAGCAGCGGAAAACATTGCAGGAAATTCTAGCAATCCTGCTGCAGTAAATGCATGGATGAATTCGGCAGGGCATAAAGCCAATATTTTGAATGGTTCGTACAATAATACAGGGATTGGAGTGGTGAGCAGTCCGAGTTATGGAAAAATTTATGTGCAGATGTTTATTGGAAAATAGAATAAAAATATTGACAGAAACTACAATTTGTGGTAAACTATAAATGTAGTTGAGATAAAACTAACTAAAATACATATTTGTGCTAGGAGAGGTCAAAGTATGACCCAAAAAGTAACAAAATTTAAGTCGAGGTGGGGGGACGAACCAATTGTGTCGGTCCCTCACTTTGCATTAGACTTAAAAATTTTTAATGAAATTTTACTTGACATTCTCTCAAGAAGGGCATAAAATAAAACCATAATAAAAATCAAAGGAGGATTAAAAATGGGACTTGTTACAACGAAAGAGATGTTTGAAAAATCAATGAAGGAGCATTTTGCAATTGGTGCTTTTAATATCAATAATATGGAGTTTATTCAGGCAATTACAGATGCTGCCAATGAGGCGAAATCACCAGTTATTTTGCAGGTTTCTTCCAGTGCAATCAAATATGCTAGAATAAATTATTTAATGAAAATGGTAGAGGCGGCTGTAGAAACAACGAATATTCCTATTGCGCTTCATTTAGACCATGGACCAGATTTTGAAACTTGCAAAATGTGCATTGATGCTGGATTTACGTCGGTTATGATTGATGGTTCAAAATATGATTTTGAGGAAAATGTGGCAATCACGAAGAAAGTAGTAGAATATGCGCATTCTAAGGGAGTTGTTGTAGAGGCTGAGCTTGGAAAATTGGCGGGAGTAGAAGATGACGTGAATGTTTCAGATGATGATGCGCGTTATACTGACCCAGACCAAGCCAAAGAATTCGTGGAAAGAACAGGCTGTGACTCATTAGCCATTGCTATTGGAACAAGCCATGGAGCCTATAAATTCAAAGGAGATGCGAAACTTAGATTTGATATTTTGGCAAAAATCAAAGAAAAATTACCAAATACACCAATCGTTTTACATGGAGCATCTTCGGTTATACCGGAATTAGTAGAAATGTGCAATAACAATGGTGGAAATATTCCGGGTGCGAAAGGTTGCCCAGATGAAATGTTAAAACAAGCAGGACAAACTGGTGTATCCAAAATCAATGTGGATACGGATTTAAGATTAGCCATGACTGCTCAAATCAGAAAAGTATTTAATGACGATCCATCTGTGTTTGATCCACGTAAATACTTAGGTGCTGCTCGTGATGAAATCAAAGCAACAGTTGCACATAAAATTAATGATGTATTTTGCTCAGCAAATAAGGCGTAGATGTTGAAAAATATTTTTGAGATCACAGCGGCAGGCGCAAGCGTTGGCGGCAGGTAGCAGCGGAGGGCGATTATGAAAAGGATACGGGCAGAACCGAAAACTGAATAATGAAATAGAAGATAATTTTTCTAAAAAGGGGGAGTTGCATTTGCATTCCCCCGTTTTTTATGTGTAAAGCATAAATTGTAGAAAAATGTCGAGCGAAATTTATTGACATAATGACAAATTTAGTGTATAATCAATTTAGCGAAAGCAAAAAAGGTGCAAAAAATCATCAAAAACCAGAAGAGTGCGAGTCTTCTGGTTTTTGTTTTGTCTTCACTATTTCATTAAAGCAAGAATTGCAATAATCACCATAGCAATGACCTTTATGAAAAGGTGCAATAAAATCACCACCTTTCTGCCTTAAACTTATGTATAACAGTAAAGGCAAAAATAATTATACTACTAATGTAAATAAGGAGTCAATACTTATTTGACAAAATATTTTATTATTTTACAAACATCGTTTTATAATGCGTATAAATCACAAATCCTGGTTTAGCTCCAGGTGATTTTTTGACAAATTTGGCTAGGCAATAGTCAACTGGAACATTGGAACTATTTTTTGCTTTGCTGTTTTCCTTGGCAAGAGTAGCACAAGCAACGATTATAGATTCTGGAATTTCTTGATTTTCTGGATTTTGCAATAAAATGTGGCTTCCATGAATTTTCTGTGTGTGAAACCAAATATCGTTTTTACTGGCAAATTTTAGGCTTAAATAATCATTTTGTACATTATTTTTGCCGATATAAATCGTGAAATCATCAATATTGACACTTTGAAGCGAAATTTTATTTTCTTTTGCTTTCTTTTTACAAATTTTATTTTTTTGTTTTTTCAAAATTTCTTTTTTGGTTACAATATTTTCTGATATTTCACTATAACTATCTGCAATATCTTCCATGCATTTGGCATTTTCCAAAGAGAATACAATGCTTTCGATATAATTGAGTTCGTTTTCGGTTTCTTTTTTTTGTTTCGTTACAATAACAAGGGCGTTTTTTAATTTATTGTATTTTTTAAAATACTTTTCAATATTTTTCTGAATATTGATTTTCTGGTCAAGTGGAATGGTGATAGGAGAATTGTTGTTATAATAGTCTTTGACAGTTATTTCAGCCAAGTTTTCGTGTGGATTGATTTGATATAAATTGGCTGTTAATAATTCACCATATTTTTGATAAATGTCCATAGAATCACATTCTTGTAGCTTTTCAGTGATGTTTTCTAATTTTTTGTAGACTTTTTTCAAATGGCTAGATACGATGCGGAGCAAATTGTTTCGTGAAGAAAGAAATGCAGATTTTTGCTCTTTTTCATAATAAAATTCATCCAAAGCAGCATTGATGGAGTTTGTAGCCGATTTTTGAACGATTGAGTAGTCATTTTCCATGATTTTTAGGGCGATTTCTTTTGTTCCTAGGTTAGAAAGAAGGGATTTTGTGTAATCATAGATTTTTTCTAAATCTTGCTTGGAAGCATTTTTTGGGTCAATGGATAATTCGTCTAAAACCGAATGTACAAACGGTTTGCTAAATCCGATAAATGCATTTGGTAAAGCGCTAGATAAGTCTTGGTTAAGCAGTAGTTTAGCAAAATCGTTTACATTTTCTAAATTCAGAAAACTTTTTTTGGATATTTTCATAAATTCAAATGGATGAGCAGGAAGGGCGTTTTCGAAATGTTTTAGTGAATCAATAATGATATTGTTTTCATTGGTTAAAATAATGTTGCTTTGTCTGCTCATAATCTGAATGAAAAGTTTACGGATGACCAAATCATTTAGTTCGTTGTAGCATTGGAATTTGATTTGTACAGTACGTTCTAAATCATAAGTGGAAATGTCCGCGATTTTGGCACCAATTAAATATTTTCTTAAAAGCATACAAAAATTGGGTGCGTTTTGTGGATTTGGTTTGGTGTGAGTTGTTAAATGAAGCCTGCAATAATCTGGATTGGCAGACAAAAGTAAGGTATAATTTTCCCTGTTATAAATACTTAGTGTAATTTCATCTTTGGTAGGATGAAAAATTTTGTTGATTTTTCCTCCGATTAAAATTGGCTGTAATTCACTAATAACAGCTTTAGTTGTAATTCCGTCGAAAGCCATATCAATCTCCTTATCATTTATTTTTTTTATTGTATAACGTGAAAAGAGAAGAAGTCAATATTTTTTTAAATATTTTGAAAAAAATATAGACAAAAGATTTTTTTTGTGTTAAGATAAATAAGTATCTTAATTAAAGATGCTGATGTGGCGAAATTGGCAGACGCACAGCACTCAAAATGCTGCGGGAAACCATGTCGGTTCGAGTCCGACCATCAGCACCAATGACGTTTCTGATCGAACTAAATTGAACAGATAATAGAGAATCAATCTTCAAAGGTTGGTTCTTTTTTAGTTGGTAATATATTGCCTCTCAGAGCCTCTGTGTTATGATAGTATATTATAACATATAGGGGGTTAGGACTTGTGACATATTAAATAGCTATAAGTTATTGTATTTGAGCTAACCAAACAAGAGAGCCTACACAGAAGTGTAAGCTCTCTTGTTTGGTCAGTTAGTATAGTCAAATTTCTCCTTTATCGAACCTTTCATTTTCTTTTGCAATTTTACAAAATTTTTTATATTCTTCTTCAGTAAAATATACTGGATGTGAAATTGCAATCTTTGATTGGTATTCTTCCTTTAATGCTTTAAATGGTTTGCATAGTATAAGTATAAAGTTTTTTAAAGTATTTTTTGTATTCATATTTTACCTCCTTGAATTCAACTTGGATTTATCAAGTATATGACCTCTACTTGATTTATATGCTTTTATTATAACAATATATTAGCATAATTTTAGTGTTTATTCAAGCAAAATATAAATTAATACAACTTTCTTTTACACTTATATTTATCAAAATATCAGTTAATAAATAAACTGATATTTGTGTCAAATCTTAAAGGTATGAAAAAAGTTGTAGATAACTACGTCAACGGCATCAATCTTAGAAAGAGTAAAAAATTGACTTTTTACTCTTTTTTGTTACATTTGAAGTGCACCCCAAAAGTTAGACAAAAAAGTTTAATAACAAGGAGGTGCATTT
>CANEDP010000036.1 GCA_947426305.1 uncultured Clostridia bacterium
AATAGAAAATTTATTGTTTATTTATTGAGTTTATGATATAGTTCTAATTAGATTTAAGATGAAAAAGTGGAGGTGAAAAAATGGATATTGTAGAATTATCAAGAGATTTAATGTACCAACAAACCCAAATAAATAAAGCACCTGCTTGGAGGTTGACGGAACTTGCCATTTCGAAGGGAAAAGAATTAGCAAAAAAATACCAGGTGGATGAAAAGTTGGTACTGACTTCGCTTTATTTAGCTCATACCATATTTAGCCCTATTTGGGCAGGGGAGGTACAGCAAAATCATACAAGCTTAAGTGCGGAATTCTCGAAAAAGTATCTGGATGAATGGAAGGTTTCAGAAGAAGAACAAAAAATTATTTTAAATTCCATTAGAGCGCATCATAATGATGTAAAAACAGAAACGAAAATTGCGGAGATTGTGAAAAATGCAGAATGCTTTAAGTTTGTTACAGTAGAAGGTGCATTGATTTATTTGCATGAATGGGGAATGAGACAAGTTTCGTACGATGAGGCACGAGAAAAAGTACTCAGAAAGATGGATCAAAAGAGAAAATTATTGACATTGCAAGAATGTATAGAGGAAGCAGGGAAAAACTGTGAAGAAATTGGAAAATTATTTGATTTGTAGGAGATGTTATGAAAGAGACATTTAGACCTGATATTTCTGGGATTTTAAGTTTGACGGAAAAGAAAGATGCTTGTGTGATTTGCTGTCATGGGATTCGAAGCGATAAAAATGAATGGGGCAATTTTAAAAAATTGTCAGAAAAATTGCAGGAGAATGGAATTAGTTGTTATCGATTTGATTTTACAGGGCATGGAGAGAGTTCGAGAGATTTTTCAGAATTTTGTATTTCGGAAGGAATTAAAGATTTGGAAAAAGCAATTGAATATATCAATCAATTGGGATATCAAAGAATTGTAATGCTTGGCGCAAGTTTTGGAGCGGGAATAGTTGGTTTGGCTGATTATTCCAAATATGAAAAGGTAAGAAGTTTGGTGCTATGGTATCCTGTTCTGGTTTATTCCGATGTGGAACTTTTTAGTCAGAGTAATATAGATAAGGCAGCTAGAGATGGTTTTTTTGCGACGGAAAGTATTCATAGTGGGAAAATATATCAATTTAGTAAAAAATTGATGTTTGAGACATTAAAGTATTGTCCATATGAAAAGATTTTGAAATTGGATATGCCCAAATTGTTGGTGTGTGGTAAGAAAGATACTGTTACGCCGTGTGGTAGAACAGAGAGGTTGGTGGCAGAAAGTAAAAATTCAAGATTATTGAGCATTGAAAATGGAACACATGGCTTTTTTGATAATGAAAAACAGTTAAATAAAGTGGTAGATTATACTGTTAAGTATATAAAGGAGGTTTTACATGAAAATTGCGTTAATTCAGATGGATTCGACTGGAAGTAGATAAGAAAATGAGAAAAAGGCATTAAAATTTATGGAGCAATCGGTGAAGCAAGGAGCAGATGTGATTTGCTTGTCAGAGTCGTTTGTGTATTGGGGAAAGGAACGAGTGCAGAGAAATTGTACTTTGGCAGATATTGAAAAATATCAGGATTTTGCTAAGGAAAATCAGGTAAATCTTGTACTTGGAAGTGTTTCACTGAAAGTTGAAAACTCTGATAAAACGACGAATACGTGTTTTGTGATTGACAGAAACGGAAAGATTGTTCATCGATATGATAAAAAATATATGTATCAAGTAAACAAACCAGATTTGAAAATTGATGAAACTGAGAAAACAATTCCGCGGAAAAACGAATGGTGTATTTGAATTGGATGGAATCAAAATGGGAGTTGGGATTTGTTTTGATTTGCGTTTCCCAGAATATTTTAGGGAATTGGTAAAAGAAGGCGCAGAAATTCTATTTTTGCCATCTCATTTTCGAAAAGCAACGGGAGAAATTGCTTGGAATGTGCTAACAAGGGCAAGAGCCATTGAAAATCAAGTGTACTTTTGTGCGTGCAATCAAACCGGAGATGGAATTTGTGGGAATACAAAAGTGATTTCGTATGAAGGAGAAATTTTGTCTGTTTTGGAAATAGATGAAGGAATTCTTGTGCAAGATTTGGATTTAGAAGCACAAAGAGAATATAGAAGACAAATGCCAGTATTAAAACAAATGAAATAAAAAATTGCTTGCAAAATAAAAAGAGTTGATATATAATTTTATTAATTATGTTATACTATACTTAAAATTTAAGATAAAAGGAGAGGAACAAATGAATCCATATACGGTACTTTTTATTAATAAGAAAGATGAGTTGAAAATTGTAAAAGAAACTTGGATGTTTGCGACCAAATCTACAGAGGAGGATTATCAAGAATTAACGAGTTCTGTACAAGAAGATAATGAGAAAAAGGAAATCATTTTAGATAAATTAATTGAAGCACAATATCAGAACTTTTATGATAATGCTTCCAAGTTTGTAAAAGGAGAATTACCTAATGATGCATCTTTAGCCCAAAGAGAACAGGCAATAAAAGAAAGACGAGATTTGTTAAAGGAATGCTATGATATGATTTGCACCAGAGAAAAAAGAGAAGAATATGAAAAAATGAAAGAAAGTGGTGCAGTTGAGGAAAATAAGAAAATCGTTCCAATCATATCCAAAGAAGAATCAATCCAAAAACAAATAGAAAATTTTTTGAATCAAGGAATGAAGACTAGAAATGCATTTTTGGAAGAAGAGTTAAAGCGATTGCAAAATGTCAATAAAAGTCATATGGACTCAAAAAATCAATTTCCAAAGTTTTCAGGAGCACTATTTAATTGGGGAGTAATGATGAATTATGAGCATTTAACAAATGGAGCTTGTTTGTTGAATGAAGTCAATGAAAAAGGAGAGCAAGTATTTGTATCTTCCTTAGGAAACTTTCAATTTGAACGTTTGATACAAGGACCAACGATGGAAAATCCAGAAGGAAAATACGGAAAAGAGAATTTTGAAGGAATTAACGTTATTGGGGTAACGAAGTCCAATTCGAATGGCGAAGTTGTTAGAAATGATATTCTTGTATCAAGAGTAAATACTGCTATGAGTCAAGAAGAAAAAGATTTTTTTAAGAATGTTTATTTTTCAGATGAATTAATAGAGCAAGCAATCGAGCAAAATGAAGGTTTTATGGGAAATGTTGTAAAAAAGAACCGACATTTTGAAATCCAATGCAATGAATTTGGAGATGGAGATGTAATTTCTGCCTTGCGCTTAGCAAATAATGAAAAAGGAGATTTTTATTGTATTAGTCAAAATCAACTTTGGAAGAAGGATAAGTGTACTTTCGAGGTAATGAAAGAAAGATTAAAGAAATTTCAATTAAATTATAAAAAAGCATTTCCGATACCAGCAAAAATTAATTCTCAGGGAGAAATCGTTCAGAAACCTCAAGAAGAAAAAGGAGAAAAAGATTCATGGGCAAAGTAATGTGGAAACCAGGTACCTTTTTATATCCTATTCCAGCAGTCTTAGTAACTTCAGGAACGATGGAAAAGTCCAATATTATGACAGTTGCATGGACTGGAATTATTAATACCAATCCTGCAATTGTGTATATTTCGGTAAGACCAGAGAGATATTCCTATCAGTTGATACGAGAAAATAAAGAATTTGTGATTAATTTAACGACGGAAAAATTAGCATTTGCAACAGATTGGTGTGGCGTAAAATCTGGGAAACAGTTTGACAAATTTCAAGAAATGAATTTGACAAAAGAAAAAGCAAATTTTGTGGGATGTCCAATGTTAAAGGAAAGTCCTGTATCAGTGGAATGCAAAGTGATAGAGGAAAAAGATTATGGAAGTCATACGCAATTTATTGCACAAGTTTTGGCAATTCATGCAGATGAAAAATACATTGATGAAAAAGGGGCATTTGATATTTCAAAGTGTCATCTTATCTCCTATAGCAATGGTGGGTATTATGCACAAGGGAAAAAAGTTGGAAAATTTGGCTTTTCTGTAAAGAAGAAGAAAAAATAGTAAAAATATTATAGAAAAACATTGACACATAAAAAAAAATGTGATAAAGTATTAAAGTATGTATTCTAAAGGAATACATGAACTCACATCGTTTAATATAAATTTTATTTAAGAAATAAAGGCGGAGGTGTAATAGATATGGCTTCAAAAGGACCAAGAGAAAAATGCTTAATTTTGGAATGTACGGAATGCAAAAGAAGAACTTATGTAACAGATAAAAATAAAAGAAATAATCCAGACAGATTAGAAATCAACAAATATTGTAAGTTCTGCAAAAAACATACATTGCATAAAGAAACAAAGTAAAACCTGTAAGGGGGAAGTATGGCAAAGAAAGAGATAAATAAAGAGAAAAAGACTAAAAATTTCGGTAAAGAATTAAAATCTGAATTAAAAAAAGTATCCTGGCCAACATTTAAACAGTTGATTAATAATACAACAGCAGTTATTACAATTGTTCTAATTGTATCAGCAATTGTATTTGTGTTAGATGTATGTTTTGAAAGTTTAAATGATTTTGGAATCGGAAAATTAAAAGCATTGGTATCAAGCAACGCCGAAGAACAAATACAAAATAATGTAGAAGATGAAAAGGCGGAGACTCCAGAAAATGCCGATAACCAAGATGGTGAAAATACAAACCCAGATGAAGTGGCTGAAAACGGAGAGCAAAATACAAATACAGAGATTAATTCTGAGACAGAAAATGTTCAGGAATAAATAAAAGGAGGCTTTCATCGATGTCTCAAGAAGAAAAAAAGGAAGCAAATTGGTATGTAATTCATACATACTCAGGTTATGAAAACAAAGTAAAAACTGATTTGGAAAAAACAATTAAAAACAGAGAATTAGAAGATTTCTTCTTTAATATTGTTGTACCAATGGAAGAACAAGTTGAAATTAAAGATGGAAAACGAAAAACAAACTTAAAAAAAGTATTTCCAGGATATGTTTTAATTAAAATGATTGTAACAGAAGAATCTTGGTATATTGTTAGAAATACCAGAGGTGTTACAGGATTTGTTGGTTCTGGTACGGATCCAATTCCGCTTACTGAGGCAGAAATCAGAAATATGGGATTTGATGATGTTCCAGTTAATGTTGATTATGATATTAATGATACGGTACAAGTTGTAAATGGACCATTAGAAGGGTTTGTTGGTACAGTACAAGAAATTAATCAAGAAAAACAAAAAGTAAAAGTTTTAGTTTCTATGTTTGGAAGGGAAACTCCAGTAGAACTAGAATTTGCACAAGTTCAAAAAGTAAACTAAAATTTGGAAGGGAGATAATAAAAATGGCAGAACAAAAGGAAGTCGTAAATGTTATTAAATTACAAATAGAAGCAGGAAAAGCATCACCAGCTCCACCAGTTGGACCTGCTTTAGGTTCTAGTGGTGTTAATATTATGCAATTCGTAAAAGAATTTAATGATCGAACAGCTAGTCAAGCGGGAATGATTATCCCAGTTGTTATTTCTGTTTATAAAGATAAATCTTTTACATTTATTACAAAAGTTGCACCAGTTGCAGTTTTAATCAAAAAAGCAATTAATTTAGCAAAAGGTTCTGGAAAACCAAATACAGACAAAGTTGCTAAAATAACAAAGGCTCAAGTAGAAGAAATTGCCAAAACGAAAATGGAAGACTTAAATGCAGCATCTTTAGAAGCAGCAATGAGTATGGTAATGGGAACTGCTCGTTCAATGGGTGTTACAGTTGTTGATTAGTTGAATTAAGGAAAAATTTTTAAAAAGTAAAATTTTGGGAGAATTTAAAATTCGTTTGTACCAAGGGAGGTAAAATATGAAAAGAGGAAAATTATACAAAGAATCTGCTAAATTAGTAGATACTACAAAAATGTATGAGGCAAAAGAGGCATTAGAAATCATTGAAAAAATGCCAAAAAGAAAATTTGATGAAACACTTGAATTACATGTTCGATTAGGAGTTGACTCAAAACATGCTGATCAACAAGTAAGAGGAACTGTTGTATTACCATATGGAACAGGTAAATCATTAAGAGTTTTAGTGTTTGCGAAAGGAGATAAAGCTAAAGAAGCTGAAGCTGCTGGAGCAGATTTTGTTGGAGCAGAAGAACTAGTTCCTAAAATCGAAAAAGAAAACTGGTTTGAGTACGATGTAATTGTTGCTACACCAGATATGATGGGTGTTATTGGAAGATTAGGTAAAGTATTAGGTCCAAAAGGATTGATGCCAAACCCTAAATCTGGAACCGTTACGATGGACGTAACCAAAGCAGTAGAAGAAATCAAATCTGGTAAAGTAGAATATCGTTTGGATAAAACGAATATCATTCACTTAGGATTTGGTAAAGTATCATTTGGCGCAGAAAAGTTGCTTGAAAATTATAATACCATTATGGATGCAATTATTAAAGCAAAGCCATCTGCTGCTAAAGGTCAATATATTAAAAGTATAGCAATTACAACAACGATGGGACCTAGTATGTATATTAATTAAAATAAAACCAAAACCGTAGACAGTAGGTTTAAGATAAATGTTCGAACAAAGCGATACAGATATCTTGGATAAATCCTACCGAGGTAATTGATAGAAGGTTAACTCTTCAATTATCTTGCGCGGATATTTGAGGAGTTTTATTTTATAAAATAATAAATTTTAGAGGAGGTGAAAAAATGGCAAATAAAGAGGTAATTGCACAAAAAGAAAAAGAAGTTAAGGAATTAGCTGACAAAATAAAGAATGCTGGTTTAGTTCTTTTAACCGATTATAGAGGAATTAATGTAGAAGACGTTACCAATTTAAGAAAAACTGTCAGAGAAGCAAATGGAGAATATTGTGTTATCAAAAATAATATCACAAGAAGAGCATTAGCTGAATGTGGATTTGATTTAGGCGATAGCCTAATAGGACCAACGGCAGTTATCCTTACAGGGGAAGAATACTTACCTACATTAAAAGCAATTTACAAATATTCAAAAGACAATGATTTTTACAAAATAAAAGCAGGAGTCTTAGAAGGTAAGCTAGCTACAATTGAAGAATTGAATACATTAGCTGTACTTCCATCAAGAGAAGAGTTGATTGCAAAATTGGCTGGATGTTTATTGGCAAATGTATCAAAATTGGCAGCTACATTGGATGCAGTTAGAGTAAAAAAAGAATCAGAAGTATCTGAGTAATGAATTATCTTAGGTAGAGATTCAATATAAAAAATAAATTAAAAAGGAGAATTTTAAAATGAGTGAAAAAACAGATAAAATGTTAGAAGAAATTGACAGCTTAACAGTTGTTGAATTATCAGAATTAGTAAAAGGAATTGAAGAAAAATACGGAGTTACTGCAGCAGCAGTTGCAGCACCAGCAGCAGGTGGAGCAGCAGGAGCTGATGCAGGAGCTGAGAAATCAGAATTTACTGTTGTATTAAAAGAAACAGGCGCTAATAAAATTGCTGTTATCAAAGTAATCAGAGAAGCAACTGGTTTAGGACTAAAAGAAGCAAAAGAAATTGCTGATGGAGCACCAAAAACAATCAAAGAAGGTGTTGCAAAAGAAGAAGCAGAAGACATGAAAGCTAAATTTGCAGAAGCTGGAGCAGTTGTTGAATTGCAATAGTGAAAGTATAGAAACTACTGAAAAATATTTCAGTAGTTTTTTTTTAATTTATATTGCTATTATTTTTATTTTAAGTTATACTATCGATAGAGGTGTTAAAAATGAAAAATCAGAAACGGAATTACGATGGTGGGACTTGTAATTTATATTGCATCATTTGTGATTGTAATCGCAATTGTTGCGAGTATTACAACCTTTTTTAATAATAATGTAAGAACCTTAAGTGGCTCTGAAAGTATTAGTTCAGAGTATAATAAATTTAATTTGTATTTGTTGGAATATACCAAAAATGGTTATGACATTGTAAGATGCAGTGATGATACTAGTGGAGAGGAGCAGTTTATTACTTTTTCAAAAGAGGGAAAAAACGATACTTTTGTAAAAAGAGGAAATATTTTATATTTTAATCAAATAAAATTATGCGAAAAAGTAGATGCGTTCAAAATTGAAAAAACGACAGCAGAAAATGGAAAAGATTTGTTAAAAACCTATATAAAAATTGGTGACACAGCTTATACAACGGATTATGTAGTGGAAGCAAAAAGAAATAATGTATTAACAGATTCTTTAATCGATAAAATATCAAGTATTGAAAATTTAGGAAAAAATTTGCATAGTGGTAGTTTAGAAAATTTATATGATAGTAACGAAGAAACATATGTTAATTTTGGAACCTATACTGGAAGATTTAAAATTAATTTTAAAGAAAATGTAAATATTAACAAAATAAATGTTTTTTTGATAGCAAATCCAGCAACCATTTGTCAGGCAACTGTTTATGATGGAAATTCTGAAACTACTGTAGTGGGAAATACTTCAACTACAACAGAATCAAAAGATTTTGTTATATCTGTTCCTATTAATTCAGGTAGTTATAATTCTTTAATTGTCTATTTGCAAACACCTAAATCATGGACAGCCATAAAAAAAATTACACTTGAATAAATCTATGTATAAAAATAACTTGGTAGTATTTAAACTACCAAGTTTACTTTTACAAAAACTTTTTCAATCGCTCAATACTATTTTCTTGAAAAGCAATAAATCCATTCAAAATATCTTTCACTTCATTCGATGCCTCAGGGCTTTGATTCAAAAGTTTCACTCCTTTGATAATTCCCATATCGTAACCTTGAATCAGCATTTCAGATAATTGAGAATTACTTTTATCATTCATGGTATTAAATTGAATTCCAGTCCATCCCATGATTTTTTGTCCCATTGGTGTGTCATCTGGAATTTTTCCAATTTCTTCAAATTTCTGATTGACACGTTCTTCGGTTAGTTGATATTGATTATATTGATAAGTTAACTCATCCTTGAAACCACTATCTGTGCTTTTATCAGCCACCATAGCAATTGAATCTTTTCCCATACATACACCTTTGTGCACTTCATTTAAAATTGTTAAATCGTCCATAAAATCCTCCTTATGATTAATAATAGTTTAACCTAGGTTTATAAAAATATTCGAATTTAATTAATAGGATTGAATTTACAATAAAAATAAGATATAATATAAAAAATAAGAGGTAAATTATGAACTGGACAAACGAACAAGAAAAAGCAATTTTTGAAAAAAATAAGAATATTCTAGTTGCTGCGGCGGCGCGGAAGTGGAAAAACAGCAGTTTTGGTTGAAAGGATGATTCAAAAAGTTTTGAAAGATCATATCGATATCGATAAATTGTTGGTCGTAACTTTCACAAATGCGGCGGCTTCCGAAATGCGCGAAAGAGTGTTAGATGCGATTTATAAAAAGTTGGATGAAAATCCAGAAGACGAAAATTTGCAAAAGCAAATTATTTTGCTTGCAAAATCAAATATTTGTACCATTCACTCTTTTTGTTTGGACGTGATTCGCAATCATTTTTTTGAAATCGATTTACCTGCCAATTTTAGAATTGCTTCTGAGCAAGAAATCGAATTGCTAAGACAAGAAGTCTTAGAAGAGGTCTTTGAGGAATTATATGAAACAGAAGATCCAATTTTTGCCCAATTAATTGAAAATTACACAGGCTACAAAGGAGACGAGCCAGTAAAAGACATTGTTTTTCACATAGATAGCGTTATTCAAAGTATGCCGTTTCCTGAAAAATGGCTAAACGAAAAAGTGCAAATGTTTGAGCCACAAAAAGAGAAAGAACAGGATTTTTCGAAATCCGTTTGGGGAGAAATTCTTTTAAAAGATTTGAAAGAAAATCTGCTAGACGGAATTTATCATTTAAAAATTCAAAAAAATAAATTACAAAAATACGAAGCAATGGAAAAAAGTGTACAAATTATTCGGAAGTGATATCGAATTATTGCAAGGTTTGTACGAGGCCTGTGATGTATGGGATAACGCTTTTGAATATGCTAGCAACTTAAAATTTAAAACTTGGACGGCTGACAAAAACGCCAACCCAGACATAAAAGAAGAAGCAAAAAAAGCACGTGACAAAGTCAAAAAACAAATGACGGATAGCATAAACGATACCTTATTATACAATTCACAAGAGGCTTTTGCTGATATTTATTTGCTATATGAAAATTTAACAGCCTTAAGAGATTTGACCCTAAAGTTTGAACAAGCCTTCCAAGCCAAAAAGAAAACTAAAAATATCATTGATTTTACGGATATTGAACATAATGCTTTAAAGATTTTGGTAAAAGAGGAAAATGGCGAATATATTCCAACGGAAGTTGCTAAACAATACCAGGAGAAGTTTGAAGAAGTTGCGATTGACGAATACCAAGATAGCAACCAAGTGCAAGAATTGATTTTAAAATCGGTTTCGCGTGGAAACAATATTTTCATGGTAGGTGACGTAAAACAAAGTATTTATAGGTTTAGGCAAGCCTATCCGAAATTATTTTTTGATAAATACGATACCTACAGTTTAGATGGAAACGAAAAAGGAATGAAAATTCAATTGTTTAAGAATTTTAGAAGTAATCAAAACATACTAAACATTACCAACACCATTTTTGAAAATATGATGAGCAGAAGTCTTGGAAATGTGGATTACACAGAAGAAGAATACCTAAATTTAGGAGCAGATTATCCTAGCATTGAAAATGGCGTTGGAAAGAGCGAATTACATATGATTGATATAAAATCAGAAAAGCCAGAAACAACGGAGGAAGACGAAGAAGAAATCATCGAGGAATCAGAAAAAGAATTAACAAATGTGGAATTAGAGGCAATTTTTGTAGCACGAAAAATTCAAGAACTTATCCAAAGTGGAAAAATGATAAAATGTAAAGATGGCAGTTACAAAAAACTCGAATATCGTGATATTGTCATTTTACTTCGTTCAACGAAAATTTCGGCTCCGATTTTTGAAAAAGAATTGTTAAAAAGTAGAATTCCTGTTTTTTCTGATATTTCCGCTGAATATTTCGAAACAATGGAAGTGCAAACGATTATTAATGTGCTGAAAATCTTGGATAATCCTTTAGATGATATTAACTTGGTGTCTGTTATGAGGTCGCCAATTGGGGGCTTCTCGGATAATGAAATTTTGGAGATTCGTTTGGAAAATCGTGAAAATAGCGTGTTTTCCAATTTGCAACAGGTTAGAGAAAAAGGTGGATTTTTGGCGCAAGAAAAAGTTCAGAAATTTTTGCAAGATTTAGAGACTTGGAAACAAAAAAGTGAAATGTTAAGTTTGGCAGAACTGATTTGGAAAATCTATCTCGATACTGGATTTTTGGATTATGTTGGTTTAATGCCAAATGGTATTTTAAGGCAAGCCAATTTGAGAATGTTGTTTGAAAGAGCCAAAGAGTACGAAAAAACAAGTTTTAATGGATTATTTCATTTTATTCGTTTTGTGGAAAAATTGAAAAGCGAAAACTCGGATATGTCTTCTGCCAAAGTGATTGGTGAATCGGAAAATGTGGTTCGTATGATGAGTATTCATAAAAGTAAAGGATTGGAATTTCCAGTTGTGTTTTTGTGTCAAGCCAATAAAAATATCAATTTGCAAGATTTGAAGGGTGATATTTTGTTACACCGCGATATTGGTTTTGGTCCGCAATGTATTGATTATGAAAGAAAAATTGAGTATCCAACTGCTGCCAAACAAGCGATTAAAATTCTAGGAAAAGAAGAAGCGATTGCAGAAGAAATGCGAATTTTGTATGTTGCATTGACTCGTGCCAAAGAAAAGTTGATTATCACAGCAACTGTGAAAGATTTTGCAAAAGAAGAGGAAACGAAAAGAGAAATTGCCAAAGCTTATCAGACGCAGGAAAATAAGCTAAATCCGATTTTGTTTAAAAAATATATTTCGTATTTTAATTGGATTTATTTGGTGTATTTGCAAGGAAAATTGCAAGAAGAATTGGAGTTAGTTGTTCATAAAAAAAATGAATTTGAAAGCCAAAGGGAAATGGAGGACGAAAAAAGAGAATTTAATTTTGAACAAAATATAGATTTTGAAGAATTAGAACAGATATTCAAATGGCAATATCCAGACCGCATATTGATTGAAATGCCAGAAAAGACGAGCGTTTCGCAAATAAAAAGTCTACAAAATGGAGAAAATATAGAGAAACAGCCGATTGGTTTAGAAGAAATTTCGGCGAATTTTGCCCAAAATAAACAAGAAATTACGCCAGCTAGAAAAGGCACTTTGCTACATCTAGTGTTGCAAAAATTGGACTTTAGGAAAGATTATACAAATCAAGATTTGCGAGAATTTGTAGAACAATTGGTGATGAAAAAAATCATTTCTGATGAGGAAAAAGAAAATATTGATTTGAACAAAATTGAGCAATTTTTGAAATCCGAAATTTGTGTTCGTATCAAAGATGCAAAAATCATTGAAAAAGAAAAAGCGTTTTGCCTTCGTATGAAATTAGAAGAATTTGAAAATCAGGAAATAGCGATTCAGGGAATCATTGATTTATATTTTGTGGATAAAAATGACCAATTGGTTTTAGTTGACTATAAAACTGATTTTGCAAAAAGGGAAAATGACTTAAAAGAAAAATATTTTAAACAATTAGAAATTTATAAAAAAGCACTTCAAACTAGTATGAATAGAGAGGTTAATGAAGTTTATATTTATTCAACTCATCTAAATAAACTGATTATTTTATAAAAAGTATTTGAAAAAATTTTCATTTATGTTTATAATAATAATATAAAATAAAAAGGAGATACAAAGGATATGTATTATAAAATTTCGCCAGTTATTATTGTGGTTCTTATTATAGTAATTGTAGCTATTGCAGGTTTAGGAATTGCTATTATGGGCAAAAATAGTAATTCTAAAACACCAAATCAGCCAGAAATACAAGCTTCGGATATTGTTCCAGTATTAGAATTAACGACGAATACAGACGAAGAAAATCAAGAAAGTGTTACAATTACTGCAGTGGCAAGAACAGAAGATAGTCAAGGAATTTATTCTATTACATTACCAGACGGTTCAACACATCGTTCGGATACAATAAATTGTATTGTTAAGCAAAATGGCAATTATACATTTAAAGTAAAAGGAAACAATGGAAAAACGTCTTCTTTAACCATAGAAGTTAATAATATTCGTGAAGCATCAGCTATGACGCCATACATTCCAACAGGATTCTCTCATACAGAAGGCGAAGTGGAAAATGGATTTGTCATCAAAGATTCTTATGGAAATGAATTTGTGTGGATTCCTGTTGAAAGTGGAAAGTTAACAAGAAATAGGTTACATGATAATGATTATGAAGAATCCAATAATACTGCAACAGGTTTGGTCAATAGTGTTGCGAAAAATTATGGGTTTTATTTAGGAAGATATGAAGCCTCATTATATGAAAAAAGTGGACAAAAAATTGCAGCAACTGTGGGAAATAAAATGCCTTGGACGAATATAACTTATTCAGAAGCGGCAGAAGCAGCACGGAAAAGCTTCATCAACATTTGGGTATGAAGGATATCAAACAGCCATTTTAAATAGTTATGCTTGGGATACTGCAATTGCATGGATTGATCAGAATTTTGAAAGTTATTCAAGCAATACAAGTCATGGAAATTATTCGGGAAGTATTCGAAATACAGGAACAACAGAATCTGATATGAAAAACAATGTTTGTGATTTAGCTGGAAATGTGAGAGAATGGACAACAGAAATTTTCAAGAATAAAAATACTTCTACCACTTCAAAAAACAAAAAGAAGAATACAGCAAATGAGCAAGTAGTTTCAGAAACTGTAAATTATCGAGTTGTAAGGGGTGGTGGAGCAAACTTAAGCAGAACAGCAAGTAGTTACACTGGTTATAAAGAAAATATGACAGATGAATATTGGGGATTTCGCGTTATATTGTATCAATAAATTTTAATTTTAAGTATAAATTATAAGAAAAACACCATCCTAAAGCTAAGGGATGGTGTTTATGCTTGGGAGATTGAGTAAAAATATAGACAAGTTAAATAAAAGATTAGAAGAAAGAAATTTGCAAGAATTGATTGATATTTTAGGAAACAAACGAGAAATTTTCAAACGAAATTTTTGGGCAGGAGTCAGTAGAGGAGTGGGAATTGGAGTTGGTGTAACGATTATAACTGCGATACTAATTATCATTTTGGAAAAAATTGTAACACTCAATATTCCTATTATTGGGAAATACATTGCAGAGATTGTTCAAATTGTAGAGAGTAGTCAGTATTAATTTAAAGTCACAAATTTGATAAAGTTACATAATATATACAAAGGAGTGGATATTATGTTTGATTTTTTAATACAATTGATTATTTGGATTCTTTGTATATATGGTTTATTCAGTATCATACAAGATTGTGTGAATGAAAATACTTACAAAAAATTAGAAGAAAACATAAAATTTGTAATGACAGTTAAAAATGTCGAAAATGGAATTGAAGAATACATAAGAGAATTAACTTATGGTAGAAATTTTTATAACAATTTAGTTGTAATTGACATGGATTCGGAAGATGACACCAAAGAAATCCTACATAAATTAGAGCGAGAAAAATTTAATATGAAAGTTCTAGATAAAGAAGAAGGAGAAAAATATTTGATGAAAATGGTAAAAAATTAAATAAATTTTTTCAGTTCTAATACAACCTGCAAGCGAATACAATTAAGCAAATGTATTTGTTTGGGGGTTTTCTTTATGAAAAATATAGTTACACATGGGTTACCAGTTAGTGGTAAAAAATCAATAGAGGAAAGAGCTGTAAAGTTGGCTCAATATATCATAGATACGAAAGATACAGTGCGTGGGGCGGCGAAGAAGTTTGGAATAAGTAAGAGTACGGTACATATGGATGTAACACAAAAGAACGGTTGGAAAGAAAGGAGAATATTGCCAGAAAGTATTGAGATTAGGAAGGTTTTCTTGGCAGAGAGAAATCCGGTTGTGAGGTTTGGGTTGGTAATAAGGTAATTAATTGAATAGGATAATGAGAAAGAAGTTTGTAAGAAAATTATAGGCTTCTTTTTTTATTGAAAAGAGAAATGCCACAAACTCTATAAAAGTGATAGGTGTGATGAGCCGATGCTATAAAATCAATCCGTATAAACATTAACAGTCTATTAATGTAAAGTGCGTAAGTGAGATTTTTGAACATAAACTCACAATAATAAAAGAGTATTCGGTGGCAAAACTTGGATATGGATTTATAATTGTAAAAAGTTTGGACAAGGATGAACAAGGATTACGATATAAGTAATTAGCAGTTATAGTATCAATAAGATACTTATTAGACTACCTATGAAACGAGGCGAATGACCGACGGTGTCTAGCTAAAATAGGTATAATAATTCTATTGGATAAATGGGATTATTATGCCTAATTCACTTTAGCTCATTCACTCGGGTGTCTATTTCGGCTAAAGTGATTGCAAAAAGTATTATGCTTTTTGCAAATCTCAAAATGAAATTCATTATTCATTTTGAGAAAGGGTTGTAGGGATTTGCCCTGCCACACGAACACTTTTTTATGTTAATAAGAAAAGTGTTGTAGTGTGTTACAACACTTTTCAAGAAAGCACAAAATATACTGCATAGTGTTTTCTTATTATGCAAAGAAAGGAGCAAAAAAATGAGTTATGCTATTATAAGAAATGCAAAATATAAAAGAAATAATCTAAAAGGAATTTTTAGACACAACGAAAGAAGAAATAAACATTATTCTAATAAAAATATCAAAAAAGAGTTATCTTACTTAAATTATTCTTTAAAAGATTGTACCTACATTTACGAAAAAGAATTTGATTTAATGAAAGAAAAATATAATTTAAAAGGACAAGTTAAAAATGTTAGTAATATTATTTGTGAATATATGATTACATCTGACCAAGCTTACTTTGATTCGATTGGAGAGAAAGAAACAAGAAGATATTTTGAAACTGCCTATCAATTTGTATGTGAATATCAAAATTTAGGAGAAGAATACATTATATCTGCAAAAGTACACATGGATGAAGATAGTCCTCATCTACATTTAGTTTTTGTTCCAGTTGTTCATACAAAGGATAAAAACGGAAATGCAATTGATAAAGTTGCTTGTAGTGAGTTTTGGAAAGGCAGAGATAGTTATAGGCAACTTCAAAATGCTTTTCATGCTTATGTAACAAAACATGGCTTTAATTTGGAAAGAGGTTTGCCGAAAGAAGAAACAAATCGAAAACATTATTCTGTAGAAGAATATAAAAAAATAACGAACTTTGAGAAAACAAAAGAAGTGTTAGAAAATATGAAATTAGAGTTACCAGATGTTCCAGATATTAAAGATTTTAATAAAATTAGTATAAAACGTGATGAAAAGATTATGAATGAAATTATTAAGCCAAAGGATAAATTGATAAAAGAATTATATCAAGATAATGTTGCGTTGCGCAAAGAATTATCAAAGCAAGTTAATATTGTTAAAGAAGCAGAAAAATATCAAAAAGAAAAGAATAAAATATTGGCTGATAATGAAGAATTGCATCATACTGTCAAGCATTTAGAGCACGAATATAAGAAGAAAAATAATACTCTTGAATTAAGATTTGATAATAGGAAAGATGAGTTAGAAAAGGAATTTGAAAGAAAGACATATCATTTGGAAAGTCAGTATCAAAGTAAAATTGATTTTTTAGAAAATGAAAATCGCTTTTTGAAAAAAGTCATTTCAACTTTAGAAAAAACGATTGATAAATTTATTCATTGGATATGCAAAAAGTTTTCTATGCCTTCTGAAGATGAAGTGATTAGAGAATTTGAGATTGAAAACGACACTTATCTTGACCCGGAAATGCAGATTGAATATGAAGAAAATATGTATGATATTGAACTTGATGCATAAAATTTTAATTTTTTTCAAAAAGGGCGCTGACAAATTTGAATTTGTACGTTATAACTTAATTAATAATTAATTATTTTTAGTGTACGTACATTATAAAACTTTGTAGGAGGAGATTTATGAAAGATTGTAGTTTATATGATTTTGACTCGGCAGAATTGTTTGAGTGTATTAGTGATACGAAGGTTGCTCTAAAAAATAACAATATGGAGTATCGAAATATTTTTTATAAGATTGAGCGAATTTTGAATAAATACCCTAGTATTCGAGATATTTTGGAAGATCAAAAGGCTCATAAATTGAGTTTTTCAGAATGTGAAGCATTGGTAAAAGTGGTGAATTTGTTTTATGAATTGCTAAGATTTGAAGAATACGAGATTTTTCTTTTGGGTGGACGAGAATGTTGCAATTATTTTAGTAGGATGGGAGTATTGTAAATCCAAAAATGAGACTATCGTAAAAGTTGTGTAAATAAATCCTTCCGTGATAAAATAAAAAATA
>CANEDP010000037.1 GCA_947426305.1 uncultured Clostridia bacterium
AAATTTGATGAAATGAATCAAAGGTTTGAAGGAAAATTTGATGAAATGAATCAAAGGTTTGAAGGAAAATTTGATGAAATGAATCAAAAATTTGAACGTAAAATTGATGAATTACAAGAAGAAATTAGAGAAATTCGAAATCGACAACTTGTGTTTGAATATGAGTATGGTACAAAAATTGACGCTATTTTTGATGCGGTTACTTTAGAGTTAGACAAAAACTTAGAAAAATCTGAAAAAATTCGTAAACTAGAAAACAGAATGGATAGAAGCGAAGTTACGATGTTTGGTTACGAAAAGAGAATTTCAAGCCTGGAATTAAATCGCTAGAAATTTTTCCCTAAAATGAATAGAGAGTGTACACATTGCTTTTAAATTAAGAAGTAATCTGTATGCTCTCTATTTTATTTTTCCGTTTAAACTCTTGCTTTTTTTGCAGAATAATGATATAACTAATTACAAAATACAAGGAGGAAATATGGGATTTTTTGATAAATTAAAATCAGGCTTGAATAAAACAAAAGAGTCTTTTAATGAAAAAATCAATGATGTGTTTAGCAACTTTAGAAAAGTGGACGAAGAAATGCTAGAAGAATTGGAAGAAATTCTAATTATGTCAGATATTGGAGTTGATACCTCAGTTAAAATAATTGATGATTTAAGAAACAAAATAAAAAAAGAAAAAATAGAAAATGAAGAAGATGTAAAAATTGCGCTAAAAGATATCATGGAGAAAATTTTAGAAGTAGGAGAAAGTGAACTTAAGTTAGAGACAACACCTTCTATCATTTTGGTGGTCGGGGTCAACGGAGTTGGTAAAACCACTTCGATTGGAAAAATGGCAAGTAATTTAGTAAAAGAAGGTAAAAAAGTGGTTGTTGCTGCGGCTGATACATTTCGTGCTGCAGCAGTAGAACAACTCGAAGAATGGGCCAATCGTTCTGGAAGCATTCTTGTCAAAAAAGAAGAAGGTTCGGATCCTGCTTCGGTTGTGTTTGAAGCAATTGAAAAAACAAGGCAAATCGGTGCAGATGTTTTAATTTGCGACACGGCAGGAAGATTACACAATAAAAAATATTTGATGGACGAACTTGCCAAAATCAAGAAAGTTATTGAAAAAGAAATGCCAGAAGCAAGTAAAGAAGTCTTGATTGTATTAGATGCAGAAACAGGTCAAAATGCGATTATGCAAGTTAAGGCATTTAAAGAAACCACCGATATAACAGGAATTATTTTGACGAAATTAGATGGAACTTCGAAAGGTGGAGTTGTCATCGGAATTGTGGCAGAAAACCAAATTCCAATCAAATTCATTGGCGTTGGTGAACAGATTGATGATATGCAGAAATTTCATGCAAAAGAATTTTTAGATGCAATTTTGTAATATTTGAAAGGAAAGAAATATGGCGGAAAATCAAAATGAAAAAACGCAAAAGAAAAAAAATAAGATGATTCGAATTGTCGCTGTTATAGCTGTTTTACTGATATTTGGATTAGGGCTTTTAATTGCATTTCGAACCGAATATTTGAATATGAAAGAAATTGGAGAACAGTATACGGATTTATTCTTTAAAAATGTAAACAATCGTTTATACTTAGCAGGAGGAATTTTTGTCGTAACTTATTTGGTAATTTATATTTCTAACAAACTTACCAAACACGGTTTAAAAAAGTTCTTTGATGATGAAAAAAAGCAAATTCCGAAACTTCCTAACAAAACCTTTGCCATCATTGGTGCAAGTATTTTTGCGATTATTGGAATGATGATGCTAAACGAAAAATATACGATGTTTGTAAATGTTGCGTGGTTTGGAAAAACAGACCCAGTATTTGATACGGATATTGCGTTTTACATTTTTACCTTGCCATTTATTGAATCATTGCTGTTTTTTATGATTGGCGAACTGATTTGTTTGATTGTTTATACAGCCTTTTATTATGTTGTTGTGATTAATGTTTGTTTAGAAGGTGTCGATATTGAATTATTGAAGAAAAATACATTTATCAAACAAATTGTTGGCATGATTGTTTTAATTGCGTTATTATTTTCGGGCTATATTTTCATCACTTCGCAAAATGTTTTAACACAAGATATGCTAACTTTAGAAAGTACCAGCAACATCGACTTAACAGGTGCTGGAAAAACAGATGTTACCATCAAATTATGGGGGTATCGAATTTTTGCCATAGTGCTATTTGTCTCGATTGTGCGACTTTTGAAGTATGCAACAAAATCAAATTTTAAGCAAGCGATGATTTCTATTTTAATGGTACCAACGTATTTGGTGGCTATGTTTATTAGTATGATTTATTATGAGCAATTTATTGTCAAAAAAGAAGTGTTAGATAATCAAAAACAATATATTGGATACAACATTGAAAACACAAAAGAAGCCTATGGTATCAATATTGAACAGCAATCCATTGACTCATATGGAACGATAACGTATGACGAAATTGCTGAAAATACTGATGTAATCAGCAATATTCCCATTATTCCAGAAGATGTGATTTTGTCAACAGTTACAGAGCACCAAGAAGAGGGGGTATATTATGCATACAATCATACTTTTTTAAGTTTGCAAAACTCCAAATTGGTATATTTGACCCCACGAGAAATTTTGAGTAATTACAATATGAGTTACAATAATCGTACTTTCAAATATACACACGGTTTTTCACTTGTGATGAATTCAGCTTCTCACACAGACGAAAATGGTTATGCCAAATACTTGCTTTCTGATTTTACCAATCAAGAAAATGCAAACATAAAAGAGCCTCGAATTTATTTTGGTTTGGAAACCAACAGTATGATTGCCACCAACTCTAAATTTGGCAAAGAATACGATTATCCAATTACTGCGACCAATTATGTGGAAAATGAGTACGATGGAAAAGCTGGATTAAATTTAGGATTTTGGGATAGACTTGTGCTTGGAATTTCCAATCGAGATTTCAAATTAGCATTTTCAAAATACATCAATCAAGATTCTAAGATTATCTCCAATCGAAACATCATAGACAGAGCCAAAGTTTTATTGCCTTATCTTGTTTACGATGAAAATCCATATTTAGTTGTGTCCGAAGAAGGGCGCTTGATTTGGGTATTAGATGCTTATACTACTTCAAGTGAATATCCGTATTCGCAATTTACGACCATTACGGTAAATGGAAACACGCAAAAAATCAATTATATTCGAAATTCTGCCAAAGTGCTAATTGATGCTTATGACGGAACCACGAAATTTTATATTACCGACCGAAATGACCCAATTATTATGTCTTACCGAAACTTGTATCCAAGCTTGTTCCAAGATTTGGATGAGGAAATACCAGAAGACATTCGCAGTCAATTCGTGTATCCGAAAATCTTATATCAAGTGCAAGCACAGATGTTAAATGTTTATCATGACATTAGCGAAGATGTTTTGTACCGAGCAGACGATATTTGGGAGATTACCAAAGCAGAATCTACGGCTAAAACTGCTACAGTTGGAAAACCAATGGAAGCCTATTATACGATGTTAAAAACCAAAGATAGCGATAAAGCAAATTTGGGATTAGTGCTAACCTACAATAGGCAAGCAAAACAGAATATAACTGCGTATTTAGTTGGAACCTACGAAAATGGAAAACCCAAATTATCACTTTACAAATTTGACTCGGAAAGCAATGTTGCAAGTATTTCGCAACTTAGTTCACAAATTGAGCAAGATGAAACGATTTCGTCTGAATTATCAGCACTCAATGTGGCAGGAACCAAACTGATTAAAAATATTATTATTGTGCCAATTAATGATACGCTTTTGTATGTTGAACCAGTGTATCAGGTGCGTTTAAATGAAAGTGAAATTCCAATTTTGAAAAAAGTCATTGTGGCTTCTGGAAATAAATTGGCAATTGGAGATGACTTAAATGATGCCATTTCGAACTTATTTACCGATTATGCTGTTGACTTAGAAATTATTGATATGCAGGATATGAATAGTGTGATTGATGCAATTATTAGGTCAAATCAAAACTTAAATGAATCATTGAATTTGAATGATTTTGAGATGATTGGAAAAGATTTGAATGAGCTAGAAAATTTAATCAACCGATTAGAGGAATTAAGAAAAACACAAATGGAAAAAGAGGCAGAAAATAAAAAGGAGGAAATGGAAAATGAAAATGAATTTAGCCAACAAACTAACAATCTTCAGAATGATATTAGTACCAGTAATCTTGCTAATACCTTATTTGGGTATTGAGCAAGAAGTTTGCTGGGGGGCTTTGGAAGCGAGCATTGGAATTCCAGTAATGATGTTATTGATGGATTTGGTGTTTATTATTGCTTCGATTACTGATAAATTAGATGGCTATTTGGCGCGTTCTAGAAATATGGTAACAACTTTTGGTAAATTTCTAGACCCTTTGGCAGATAAAATTTTGGTGCTTACAGCCTTGATTATTTTAGTGGAGTTTGACCGTTTGCCTGCATGGGTGCCAGCGATTATTTTGACAAGGGAATTTTTGGTCTCTGGGTATCGTTTAGTAGCAGTCGAAAAAGGTGGGCAAGTAATTAGCGCATCATTTTGGGGAAAATTAAAAACGGTTACACAAATGTTAGCTATTATTTTGGCTTTTGTGGATATTCATGCATTTGGAGAATTCATATCAAACGGATTTACTATGACAAAGTTAGGATTTGTTGTTAATATTTTCAATACGGTATTGATGAGTTTATCCGTAATTGCGACCATTTTTTCTGGATACGATTACCTAAAAAACGGCAAAGAATTATTTAAAGACGAATCATAGGGGCTTAGGTCATGGTCTGTCTTTATCTCAGCAGAAATAGAAAATATAGTAAGTTATCCAAGAAATGCCATCAATCCAATTACAGAAACTTATATTTATGAGAGCGAAAACAATAAAAAATAAAAAACGAAAGGAAAACCAAAATGACCAAGGAAGAAGCCAAAAACAGAATCGATGAATTGAATCAATTAACCAGTTATCATGCGAAAAGATACTATGATGATGACGACCCAGAAATTAGTGATTTTGAGTATGATATGTTAATGACAGAATTGAAGAACTTGGAAAAAGAATATCCAGAGTTTATAACAAAAGAATCTTTAACCCAACACGTTGGTGGAACAGCAAAAGAAGGATTTGAAAAAGTAGAACATGAAGTTCCCCTTCAAAGTCTACAGGATATTTTTGATTTTAACGAATTAACTGCTTTTGATGAACGAGTAAAAAAGGCGTTAGATGTGGAAAAATTGCAATATGTGGTGGAAACCAAAATTGATGGATTGTCTGTCAGTCTTGAATACAAAAAAGGAAAGTTTGTAAGAGGCGCAACTCGTGGAAACGGACTAATTGGCGAAGATATTACGGAAAATTTGAAAACCATAAAAAATATTCCTCCCATTTTGAAAGAGCCAGTTACAATTACAGTTCGAGGAGAAGTTTTTATTGGGAAAAAAGAGTTTGAACAAATGAATCAAGAGCGAGAAGAAAACGAAGAAGTGCTTTTTGCCAATAGCAGAAATGCAGCAGCAGGCTCGCTTCGTCAGCTAGATAGCAGTATTGCAGCTTCTCGCCCTTTGGATATTTATATTTTTAATGTACAAAAATCAGAAGACTTGAAATTTACTTCACATTATGATTCTTTGCAAAAGTTAAAAGAATTAGGATTTAATGTCAATCCAGTTGCAGTATTTTGTGATACTATTGAAAATGTGATTAAAGAGATTGAAAAAATTGGCGAAAATCGCGAAAATTTAAGTTTTGGAATTGACGGCGCAGTTGTTAAAGTCGACGATTTGGAGTATCGCAAAAAATTGGGCGAAAATGCCAAAACACCGAAATGGGCAATTGCATACAAATATCCGCCAGAAATGAAGGAAACAGTTCTAAAAGAGATTATTTGTCAAGTAGGAAGAACAGGGGCAATTACGCCTATGGCAATCTTAGAACCTGTAAGAGTAGCTGGGTCTACGATTTCGAAAACGACTTTACACAACGAAGATTTTATCAAAGAAAAAGATTTAAGAATTGGCGATAAAGTTTTGATTCAAAAAGCGGGAGATGTTATTCCTGAAGTAGTAAGTGTTGTAACGCAAAAAAGAACAGGAAATGAAATGATATTTCAGATGCCCAGCACTTGCCCTGTTTGCGGTGGATTAGCAGTAAGAGAAGAAGGCGAAGCAGTAACAAGATGCATAGGAACCCAATGTCCGGCGAAATTGTATCGCAATATTTTGCATTTTGTATCTCGTGAATGTATGAATATTACTGGCTTAGGTGATGAAATTATTGAAGATTTGTTAGAGCAAAATCTCATTCATAATATTGCAGATTTGTACGAATTGAAATTTGAACATTTTGCAGGTATGAAAAAAGAAGGTAAAAAGTTTGCTCAAAATTTAATTGATAGTATTGAAAATAGCAAAAAGAATGAATTTTATCGATTGATTAATGGTTTTGGAATTAAAAATATTGGAACCAATGCTGCAAAGCAATTAGTAAAAAAATATAAAAATATGGATAATTTAATGAATGCAAGTATGGAAAGTTTGACAATGGTAGAGGATATGGGAGAAAAAAGAGCACAAAGTGTTTACGAATTTTTCCACCAAGACCAAACGATTGATTTGATCGAAAGACTGAAAAAAACAGGCATTCATATGGAATCAGAAGAAAATGCCATATTGGATGAAAGGTTTATTGGAAAAACGTTCGTATTAACGGGAACTTTAGAAAAATATTCGCGTGATCAAGCCAAAGAAATCATCGAAAATTTTGGTGGAAAAGTCTCTGGTTCAGTTTCGAAGAAAACAAGTTATGTTTTGGCAGGAGAAGAAGCAGGAAGTAAATTAACAAAAGCACAAGAATTAGGAATCCCAATTATCACCGAAATGGATTTTGAAGAAATGATAAAATGATGATAAAATTGCAATAAAATATTGATAAGATATTGATATATCTAGAGGCACGAGACATCATGCCCAACCACTCCAATAAAACGAAAGGAGAATTTATGGAAAAAGATTATACATTTGAAATGTTCTGGGAAGATTTAGACAATGGTTTTCAATTATATTATACCTATATGGATTGTCGCTATTTGATTTACAAATTGGATAAGAATTGCTATAAAAACGAATTAATCGAAGCACCAGAAAAATGCCCGCATCAAAAAAGTGCGGTTTATACGCTAAAAAGAGTCAAAGAATTATTTCCGTTTATGGAAAATTTGGAATATTATATGGAAATATAGGAGAAAAAATGGAAGAAGATAATTTGTTATTACCAGATTTACAAGACGAGGAAGAGTCAGTTTCTGAAGTTTCTTTGCGTCCAAAAACATTAAAGGAATACATCGGGCAAACGAAGGTAAAGGAAAATATGAAAGTGTATATTGAAGCCGCCAAAAAACGTGGCGAAACGCTAGATCACGTTTTGTTATATGGACCGCCAGGTCTTGGGAAAACGACACTTTCTAATATTATAGCCAATGAAATGAATTCCAATATTCGTATTACATCTGGTCCAGCGATTGAAAAGCCAGGCGATTTGGCAGCCATTTTGACGAATTTGATGGAAAATGATGTTTTGTTTATTGATGAAATTCACCGCTTAAACAGAAGTGTGGAAGAGATTTTGTATCCTGCCTTGGAAGATTTTAATTTGGATATTATGATTGGTAAAGGACCAAGTGCACGTTCGATTCGATTGGATTTGCCCAAATTTACGTTGATTGGCGCGACGACCAGAGTTCGGTTCACTTACCACGCCACTTCGTGATCGTTTTGGGATTGTGAGTCGATTGGAATTGTATTCTGAAAAGGATTTAACAACAATTGTAAGTCGTTCTAGCGATATTTTAGAAATTCAAATCGAGCCACAGGCGGCTAAAGAAATTGCGAAACGTTCTCGTGGAACACCTCGTATTGCTAATCGTTTGCTAAAACGTGTGAGAGATTATGCGCTTGTATTGGGTGACGGAAATATTACGTTAGAAATTGCCAAAATTGCTTTGGACAAACTGGAGATTGACGAATTGGGCTTAGATAACACGGATAAAAAAATATTAGAAACTATGATCCAGAAATATGCTGGAAAACCAGTTGGGGTCGAAACTTTGGCAGCGACAATTAATGAAGAAGTGGAAACATTGGAAGATGTGTATGAGCCATATTTAATGCAAATTGGATTTTTGGCAAGAACACCACGTGGAAGAATTGCAACACCGCTTGCGTATGAGCATTTGGGGATAGAATATCAAGAGAAATGAGGGAAAAATGAAAAAGTGTGCTGATTTTGTGAAAAATAAAATGGTTTTGATTGTGTTTGCGCTTGTTTCTTTTTTCTTTGCATTTCCTTCGATTCTTTATTTGTTAGAACATAAGACGATTTACGAATTTGAACTGGATTATACCTATTTTTTTAAAATGGCGCAAGGTGATAGAAGGCTAAATGCGATTGCTTTGTTTGCTTTTT
The DNA here is from genome assembly GCA_947426305.1 of uncultured Clostridia bacterium. Lineage (GTDB taxonomy): Bacteria > Bacillota > Clostridia > TANB77 > CAG-508 > Scatovivens. Next base: position 8,494 of record CANEDP010000037.1, read on the forward strand.
TTTCGGTATTATTTTTGATGTATTTTCAAATTTTAAAAAAACGTAAACAATTGTTAGAAACGCCAAAGAAAATATTTGCTTACATTATTGGTATTTCCATTTTGTTTACAATCATCATCCCATACACGAGCAAAGATATTTATGCTTACATTGCCAATGGATGGACAGCGGCACATTATGGCGTAAATCCGTATGATGTATCGGTTGGAGAAGTGGAAGATATTTATGGAAGGCAAGACCAGATGTTACAGAAAGTTGCCGATGTTTGGCGATATGAAAAATTGACGTATGGTCCGTTGTGGGCGTTGATTAGTCGAATATTGGTAAGTGTATCGTTTGGAAATGTATTTTGCGCTTTGATTATCTTTAAAATGGTCAGTTTGGGAATGCATATTGTGAATTGTGTGCTAATTTATAAAATAACGAAAAAGAATTTGCCTATGTTGCTATATGGCTTAAATCCAGTGATTTTATTTGAAGACTTGTCGAATGTGCATAATGATTTTTACATGACATTTTTTATTTTATTAGGGATTTATTTTGTTACTCGAAAGAAAAATTTGTTTTTAGCGGTAGCAAGTATTGGGATGGCAACTGCGATTAAGTATGTGCCAATTTTGCTTTTGCCGTTTATTGTGATTTATGGTGTAAGACAAAAAGAGATAAAGAATAGAATTAAAATTTGTTTTTATTGTGTGATAGAATATGTTGGAATCATGGGAGTGTTGTATAGTTTATATTTTAGTGATTTTAATGTGTTTTTTGGATTATTTTTACAGCAAGATAAATACAACAGTTCGTTGTTTTATCTGTTGTACAAAGTTCTTGATGGGGATATCAACCTATTGGATAAATTAAAGAAACTGGCATTGGGTCTATTCGCAATCGCCTACAGCTATATAGTAATTAAATTATTGATTGCTAAAAAAGTGACGCTACATCACAGCTTTGAAAAATATAATGTTATGCTATTGATTTTTACGTTTGTATTAATTACAAATTTTAATTCATGGTATTTGTTATGGATTTTTCCTACGATGGTTTTCTTGAAGGGAAAATCGGTAAAAAATATTTTGTATTTATCCTATGTAACAGAATTTGCAAATGTAATTGCATTTGCTTTACTTTTGCCAATTCCATATTTTATGTTTGTTATTGGAATGACGGGAATTCTGGATTGGATTGATTATGGAAAATCAAAACGATTTTTAAAGGAAGGAGAAAAGAAATGAAACTGTTGTTACATACTTGTTGTGCGCCATGTAGTGTGTATTGTATAGAGCATTTGAGAGGGGAAGGAATTGAGCCAGTTGCGTATTGGTTTAATCCGAACATTCATCCTTTTATGGAATATAAGGCAAGGCGAGATTGTTTGATAGAATATAGCAAAATGATAGATTTGGAATTGATTGTGAATGAGAATTATGGGTTGCGTGACTTTTGCAAAAATGTGTCGAATGATATTGAAAATCGATGCAAAAATTATTGTTACCGAGTTCGTATGGAAGAAACGGCGAAATATGCCAAAGAAAATGGATTCGATAGCTTTACGACGACTTTGTTTGTGAGCCCGTATCAGCAACATGACGTGATTAAAGCCGTTTGTGAAGAAATGGCTGAAAAGTATGATGTGGAGTTTCTGTATCGAGATTTTCGAGTGGGATTTCGAGAAGGACAGGCTAAGGCGAGAGAATTGGGATTGTATATGCAGAAGTATTGTGGGTGTGTGTTTTCGGAAGAAGAGCGTTATCAGAAACAAATCGATAAAGACCAAGAAAGATTTTATAGGAAAAAAGGAGAAAATATACGATGAACATAACCCTAATCGGAACAGGAGCAATCTATTCCAAATACAATAGTGCGTGCACTTTGATAAATGATGACATGATTGTTGATGTACCAAATGGAATATTAAAACAATTACTCAGAAACAATCATATTCCTGAAAAAATTAATAAAATATTGATTACGCATATGCACGGAGACCACACAGCAGATATTCCATTTTTACTAATGTATCTGTACAAAAATAAAAAAGTGGAACGAAATACTTACATCATTGGTCCCAAAGGTATTGAAAATAAAGTAAAACAGTTATGTAAGATATATCATTATCATTTTTTAGACAAAATAGATTCTTATATCAAATACATCGAAATAAAACCAAATGAGATTTTGGAAAATCCAGATATACTATATAAAATTGAAGCAATTCCAGTATTACACGGAAAAGAAAAACCAGCTTATGGCTATATCATAGACAACCAATTAGGCTTAAGCGGAGATAGTGCGTTTTGTGAAGGCGTACAAACGATTGTAAAAAACAGCGAGATTACAATTGCAGATTGTTCAAGAATATATGGCGATGAAAGTCATATGGGAATCGATAATTTAAGCTTTCTTGCCAAAGACTATCATAAAAACTTAATTGCTACCCACATGAAAGATGAAACAAGGGAAGAATTAGAAAACTTAAAAATAGCTAGCATTTTGGTAAAAGAAGATGGATATAAATTTGAATTATAAGGAGAAAAGTATGAATATTGATTTTAAACTTGTAGAAAAAGTAAAAAAACTCGTATTAGAAAGCTATGAACAAGCCAAAACTATGCAGTTAAATATAAAAAACAAAGACAGAAATGATATCGTAACCGATGTAGATATTTTTATGGAAAATAAAATTGTAGAAAAAATACAAGAGTGGTTTCCAGAACATGGAATTTATTCCGAAGAATGTGGAGAACTTCAGAAAAACAGTGAATACGAATGGTTCATTGATCCAATCGATGGAACGATTAATTTCGCAGCAGGTATTCCGTTATTTTCAACATCGATTGCTTTAAAGAAAAACGATGAAACCATATTTGGCATTGTATTTGATTACAACCAAAACGATATTTATTATGCTATAAAAGGTCAAGGTGCTTATTGCAATGGAAAGAAATTAGCAGTTTCCCAGCATGAAAAATTAAGTGATAGTATTATTTCATTTTGCTTGACTTCGCATTATAATGAGGAACATATCAAGGAAGTTTTAAATGTGGAAGAAGTATTGGCAAGTCAAGTAAGAGGTTTGAGACTTGTTGTTTCTGGCGCGATTGAACTTTGTTGGTGTGCCTCAGGGAAAATTGATGGTGTGTTAAATGTAAAGCCAAGTGCTGGAATTAGTTCTGCTGCAGGAAAATTATTTGTCCAAGAAGCAGGCGGAAAAATAACGAATTTAAAAGGCGAAAATCGTTCAAAAGTGGATACATTGCTTGTAAGCAATGGTAAAATTCATGAGAAATTGGTTGAGGTGTTGAATTATTAAGCACAATCTTTGCTTTCTATTACAATTAAAACCCCATCTGAAAATGCAACTTTTGCGACATCTTCCGTCACTTCATTACTAACGCCCAAACTTTTTCCAATTGTCAGTTCATAATCTCGCAAAGGATATTGAAAACCAGTCAAGCTTAAGTTTTTCACAGAAGAAGTAAGGGGAATAAAGGAAATATATTTGCCATAAAGATTTGATTTTTTTAAAGTAAAAGCCTTATTGCTCAAATAAATTCGATTATTCACATCTAAGATTTCACAAGGGATATCAGCTTCTAAAGCATTAGTCAAAATATGAATATTAGCCAAAGCGTGATCAAAACGTCTGCCCAAGGCACCGAAGAATTGTGATTTTAGAAGATTGCAAAGAAATAGCCAAGTTTAAGGCAATATCGGTATCGGTGAAATCTTTTTCTGGAATATATTGATGAATGGTGATTTGCGGATTGTTTTGATAAAATTTCAAAATACTCGAGTCTGCAGAATCTAAATCTCCTACAATATGATTTGGCAATATATTTAAATGATGTAAGGCTTCTAGGCCTTTATCAACAGCAATGATTAATTGATTTTCATGTTCTGCACAATATTTTTTCAAAAACTTAAGTTCAATTTCTCCACCAGATATAATTAAAGTTTCCATTTTCTATTTCCTTTCCCAAAATTAAGTGTTATAATGATTAAAACATAAGATAAAAATATTTACAAGAGTCATGAAAGAAAAGGAGAAAAAATATGAATATCGAACCAATTTTTTTAGAACCAGAATTTAAAGACTATCTATGGGGAGGTCAAAAACTAAAAAACATTTTTCATAAAAAAGTAAAAAACGAAGAATGTACAGCAGAAAGCTGGGAAGTATCAACTAATGAAAATGGAGAATCCAAAATAAAAAATGGAAAGTATGCTGGAAAAACACTAACGGAATTGTTTGCCGATTTGAGCGTAAGAGAAGCAATATTTGGAACCAAATGTGCAAACTTAGATAAATTCCCCTTGTTAATTAAGTTTATTGATGCTAACAGCAGTCTATCTGTCCAGGTGCATCCAAACAACGAATATGCTATCAAAAATGAGAATTCTCTTGGAAAAACAGAGATGTGGTACATTTTAGATTGCGAGCCAGGAGCTCAAATTATCTGTGGTGTAAAACCAGATGTTACCAAAGAAATGCTAGAAGAGGCGATGAATTCTGAAAAAATTGCAGAATATTTAAATTATATCGATGTTCATAAATCAGACGCTATTTTTATCCCTTCAGGAACCATTCATGCCTTACTTGGAAAGACATTAGTTGCAGAAGTCCAACAAAATAGCAATTTAACCTATCGTGTTTACGATTGGGGAAGAGTCGGTAAAGACGGAAAACCAAGAGAATTGCATATTCACAAAGCATTAGATGTCATTAATTTGGAGCAAAATCCACAAATTAAAAATATTGAAAGTAATTCTGCGAAAGTTAGTGTTGTCGAATCAGAATTTTTTATGACGGATAAAATAAACGTAAAGACTCAATTTCAAGAAGAAATTTCAGCTAACTCATTCTTGGCATTTAATGTAATTGAAGGAAAGGGAAAATTGAAAGTACAAAATCAGGTTTACGAAATAAACAAAGGTGATAGTTTTATCGTTCCAGCAAATGCTAGACAGTATGAATTGCAGGGAGAAATGGAATTATTAGAGTCGTATCTATAAAAGGAGGAAATCTTGAAAAAATTAATTGTTATCGATGGAAATAGTATCCTAAATCGTGCTTTCTATGGAATTATGGGAAATAAAATGCTTCAAACGGCAGATGGGACTTACACAAACGCAGTTTATGGATTTTTAACGATTATGTTCCGTATTATAGAAGACGAAAATCCAGAATATTTAGTCGTTGCTTTTGACGTAAAATCCCCAACCAAAAGGCATGAAATGTACAGCGAGTACAAAGGCACACGAAAAGGAATGCCAGACGAATTAGCAGCGCAAATGCCAATTCTAAAAGAAGTTTTAGAAGCCATGAATATTAAAATAATAGAAAAACCAGGTTATGAAGCAGATGATATACTAGGAACATTAAGTAATTGGGGTGAAAAACAAGGTCTAAAAGTGATTTTACTAACAGGAGATCGAGACTCTTTCCAATTAGCAAAAGAAAATGTCATCATCCGAATGCCAAGAACCAAACAAGGAAAAACGGAAATGGAAGATTTTGATAACCAAAAAGTTCATCAAACCTATGGTGTTACACCAAACCAAATGATTGAAGTAAAAGGTCTAATGGGCGATACTTCAGACAATATTCCAGGTGTTCCTGGAATTGGTGAAAAAACAGCATTAAGTTTAATTCAAAAATATAAAAATATTGATCAATTATACCAAGCAATTGAAAAGGATGACCCAGATATTAAAGGAAAACAAAAAGAGAAATTATTGGAAAACAAAGATTTAGCTTATCTCTCTCGAACGCTTGGAACCATTGACACTAACGCACCAATTGAAAAAGATTTAACACAATTTAAAGTGGAACCTTGGGACAAAAGTAAAGTTTTGGAATTGTTTAAGAATTTACGTTTTAAGCGTTTTATCGATCGTTTCAATTTAGAAGGTGAAGAAGTTAACTCTGAAAAAAAATTAGAAGATTTATTTGAATATGTTCAGACTCAAATGTCGCATGAAATCTTAGAGAAAATAAGAGATCAAAAAGAATTATATTACTACTTTGAAACTACCGAGGATTATGATGCACGCATCATAAAAAAGAAAATCAAAAAAATCAATTTATATAGTAAACCTGAAAAAAAAGTATATGCAATGAATTTTGAACCAGAAAACTTCAAAGAAATCTTCGAAAATCCGGAAATTTTGAAATGTGGTTATCAAATCAAAGATGATTATATTCTTTTGAAGCAAGCAGGAATTGAAGCCAAAAACATGATGTTTGATACCAGAATTGCCAGGTATTTACTAAATTCTGGAGCAAATTTGTATGCCCTAGAAGAAATTGCAAAACAGCAATTAGATTTAGAAATTGAGGATTATTGCCAAAGGGAAGAAAAAGAAAATGTGCAAACTAGCTTTTTTGATGATGAATCTCAAACGGAAGAAAAAACAGATTATAAATATGCCATATATAGCTATATCATAGGCGAATCCAAACCGGTTTTGGAAGAAAAACTAAGAGAAATCAATCAGCTAGCCTTATTTGAGAACATCGAAATGCCATGTGCAGAAGTATTAGCAGAAATGAGATATACAGGCGTTTTGGTTGACAAAGCAGATATTCAAAAAATGTCCGAAGAATTGAAAAAGCAAATTGAGCACTTAAGCCATGAAATTTACCAAATGGCTGGACAAGAATTCAATATCAATTCGCCTAAACAATTGGGAGAAATCTTATTCGAAAAACTAGAATTGCCTTACAAAAAGAAAAACAAAAATGGCTATGCCACAGATGTGGACACTTTAGAAAAACTAAAAGCGAGTCATCCAATTATCGAAAAAGTTTTGGACTATCGACAAGTTTCAAAACTAAATTCAACATTTGTTGAAGGAATGTTACCTTTTATTAATCCGAAAACCAATCGAATTCATACAAGTTTTCATCAAACTGTTGCTGCAACGGGAAGGCTTAGTAGTAGTGACCCTAATTTGCAAAACATTCCAACCAGAACCGAGCTTGGCAAGCAAATCCGCAAATTATTCAAAGCAGAACCAGGCAAGGTTTTCTTAGATGCTGATTATTCGCAAATCGAATTAAGAGTGTTAGCTCATATGTCGCAAGATGAAATCATGATAAATGCTTTTCAGGAACATGAAGATATTCACAAAATTTGTGCATCGCAAGTATTTGGTGTTCCATTAGAAGAGGTTACCAAAGAAATGAGAAGTCATGCCAAAGCTGTTAATTTTGGAATTGTGTATGGAATTAGCGATTTTGGTTTGGCAGAACAGTTGGGAATTAAACGAAAAGAAGCTCAGCAATATATCAATTCTTATTTAGAAAAATATCATAGAATCCAAGAATTTATGGAACGCGAAATTGAAAAAGCAAAACAAAATGGTTATGTAGAAACAATGTTTCATCGTAGAAGATACATTCCAGAAATTAGTTCCAACAATTATATGGTTCGAAAATTCGGAGACAGAGCTGCCATGAATGCACCAATTCAAGGGACGGCGGCTGACATTATGAAAATTGCGATGATTGATGTTTATAATGAACTTAATAAAAGAAATCTGCAATCGAAAATTGTTTTACAAATTCACGATGAATTAATCATTGAAGCCGTAGAAAACGAAAAAGAAGAAGTCAGCCAAATTTTGCGAGATTGTATGCAAAATGCAGCAAAATTGTCTGTAGAATTAGAAGTCGATTTGGAAGAAGGAGAAAACTGGTATCAGACAAAATAAAAAGAACTTGAAGTGCACCCCAAAAGTTAGACAAAAAAGTTTAATAATAAGGAGGTGCAT
>CANEDP010000038.1 GCA_947426305.1 uncultured Clostridia bacterium
GATTCAGTCTTGTAGTTGCATTTTTGATGTATTGATTATTAATATACACTCTCAAAGTTGCTTGAGTGTCGTTTGACACTGCCCAACCTTTTACTTTTAATAGATTAGCATTTGGTAAGGTAACTGTTTCGTTATTCGTTGGTCCTTCGATGTTCATTTTTCCTGTATATTTCGTTTGGGCTATGCGAATAGTTCTTTCTTCTTTGCAAACAATTAAACCATTTCTCGATACCTCTTCTATTTTGATGGTGTAGTTTCCTTCTGCATAACTACTTATGTCCAAATCCACTTCAAATCCTGCTTTTGGAGTGTTTGTTGTTCCTCCATAAGATGGCGATACTAAATAGTCTACATCTGGTCGGTTCACTCTTGTGGTTGCATTTTTGATGTATTGATTATTAATATACACTCTCAAGGTTGCTTGACTGTCATTTGACACCGCCCAACCTTTTACTTTTAATGAATTGGCATTTGGTAATATGACTGTTTGATTGTTGGTTGGCTCTTCGATATTCATTCTACCTGTATAATTTTCTGGCGTTGCTTTTACCGTTTCGTTTACTGTAATTTCTTCTTGTCTGGGCTGTTGTGAGTTTATGTAATTCATCTGTAACTCTTCCTGAATTACAGATTCTGCTTCGACTATTGGTAATTCTTCTGTTTTCTCTTGCTTTTCGTTTTCTTCTACTCCAGGTTCTTCAATTACTGATTCTTCTGTTTCAGATTGTTCTTGTTGTAAAGGCAATTCCTCATCTTTTTCAGCAACTTCTTCCTTTACTTCTTCCTTTACTTCTTCCTTTACTTCTTCTTGCAATTCATTTGTTATTTCATTTTCTGTCGCATAAATGGTGGGATACAATCCACTTAAAATAAAAACTCCCAAAAGAATGGATGCAATTAATTTTTTCATAACATTTCCTCCTTTTTTAATATTCAAACCATAACCCATTTTGTTTTAGTTGTCGGATTAAATTATTGTGTTCTTCATAAGTTTTGGTAAAATATACTTTTTTATTTTTATCGGCTACAAAATATAAGTTGTCTGTTTTTTTGTATTCTAAAACAGATTCAATGGCTTTTCGGCTTGGACTACAGATTGGTCCAACTGGCAATTTTGCGTCCATATTGGGTCCACGGGTATTGTAGGGATTTTCTGTTTTGAGTTCTTTGGCATATAAATCGCGTTCTCCCATATCGACTTTGAAGGCGTAATAGGCGGTTACGTCACTTCCTAAACTCATGCCTTTTTGCAGACGATTTCGCAAAACACCTACAATTTCTTGTCTATCTTCATAGTTGACGCCTTCCAATTCGGCAATAGAGGCAAGTGTTACTAATTCGTGTACAGAATCATTTAAGTCATCTTTGTATTGGTCTAAGAAATTTTTCATGTAGTTTAGCATAATATTAAAAATCGTTTTAACCGAAACTTCTTCGTTTTCAAAAATATACGTATCTGGAAGTAAATAGCCTTCGAGTGGATAGTAGATGTTTTCATTTTTGATGTCGTCTGTTAAAAACCAATATTTTTGAATTAGAGAATCGATGTATGCCTCATCTGCTAGTAAATTGAAAACGTCTTCTTCGGTATTCGTGGTTTTTTCAGCAATGGTTTTAGCAATCGTTCTCATGTTTTTTCCTTCTACAAAAGTGATTTTGATTTCCTCATTGACAATTTCACCATTTTGAATTTGCTTGACAAGGCTTGCCAAATCTTTTGAATTATCGAAATCATATTTTCCTGCTTGAAGTTTGCTAGCTGAAGCATTTAACTTCATATAAATTTTCATAACATTAGCACTTTTGATGACATTTTTTTGCTCTAATAAATTGGCAATTGAAACAACGCCACTTCCTTCTTCAATTTCCACACGAATAACTTGTCCTTCCTCTTTGGAGACAGGACCTTGTCCCATTTTGTACCAGACAAAACCACCTGCAATAGCACAAAATATCAAGATTACGATAACAGATATACTAATGATAATTCCTTTTTTCTTACTCATTTTTTACTCCCATCTTTGGTCTATTTAATAACAAGATTCACAATATCTTTGATTCTTTCTTTTTTGATTTGACCATTTAATTTTACTACCACTTTTAAGCCAGATTCTTTAAATTTGGGCGTTAGTTCGATTAAAAATCGATAAAAACTGTTGACATCGTCAATTTGCTCAAAATCAACGCAAATTCCTTGATATTGTTTGGAAATAACTTGGTTATAAAGATTATTGATTATTTGATTTCTTTGGGTATAAGTTGCAAATGTGGCAGAAATGGTTGCTTCACTTTTTAGTTTTGCCAAAATCCCAATGTTGCTTGCATTCATGGATTGACTGAAATTTTGATAGGTTTCAGATTGCGTATCCATCGTTCCTTCGATTTGGGTTTCTTTGTTTAAAATAAAATCTTCTAAAATAACTACATTGTCTTTCTTTTCTTGTCGTTTTAGTTGCTCATAAGTCTTGGATAGTTCTGCATTTTCTTCTAGTATGTTGATTGGCACATTATTTTCTAGTAATTCTTCACGTATCGTTTCTGGCTCAGAAATTTTCTTCGTTTTGATGTAGCCAATGTTTCCGTGAAGCGGTTCGCACTTTTTGTGAATTTCCGCTTTTTTCTAAAATGAAAACTTCGTTACCTCTTCCGTATTTTTTCAAGTGTCATCGCAAATGGCAATTTGCTTGATTTGACTTTGGTATCATTTAGTACCATGGCTTTCTTTTTGGCTTTTGTTGTGGAATCCATAATAAGCAATTTGCTGTTGTCGATGTATTCCATTTCAACATCATATACAATTCCTAAATCAGAAATCGGAAGATAAATTTTCGAATCGATTTCTTTGAGTTGACCATAAATACCAAGCACTGAGTCATTAACAATCATCTGATTTTCGTTTTGGTGAAGTACTGCTACATGTTTGTTGTAAGTGGTGATTAATTCTTGGTCACCTTTGTTATAGTAAATGGTGTCGTCAAATATATTTTTGACATCTTCTTCAGAAAGGTATAAAATAGAATTTTCTACATATATAGGATTAGATAGTTTTGTTAGCTCATTGTTAAATAATAAACGAATTTGCTTGGTTTGACTGCTGATTTGTAAATGATACATTCCATTTCGGATACCCAAAATAAGCAAAATAATGACAAGAATCGCAAGAATTCTTCGAATTAAAAATTTATTGGATTTTTTCTTTTTTTTCATCGGTTCCTCTTTTTCTTTTTATTATTTTTATCATAACACAAAAAATTTTGATTGTAAATAAGTATCAAAATATTTTATGAAAATTTAAGAATTGACATTTTTTTCAAAAATATGACAAAAAACTCTTTTCTTATTTAAATATTTGTAGTATAATAATATTGTATGTTTCTATCAAGAAATAAAAAGTGAGGTGATTTTTTATGTGGAAACTTTGGCTAATTTTTTCTGGAATTTTCTTGATTATCGAAATTGGCACAGCTGGCTTTCTTGTTTTTTGGTTTGCCATTGGCGCGTTAATTGCTATGATTGCAAGTTTCTTTCTTGAAAATGTAATTGCACAAACTACGATTTTTGTTATCTCTTCTACGATTTTGCTATTTGCAACACGTGGTTTTGTAAATAAGTTTGCAAAAACGCAAAACACAACCAAAACAAATGCCTTTTCGATTGAAGGAAAAAAAGGAAAAGTGATTCAAGCTATCGACCCTATCGAAGGAACTGGGCAAGTCAAAATTAGTGGCGAAGTTTGGTCTGCAAAATCATTCGACAATTTGGCGATTTCTCAAAATACAGAAGTTATCGTTGAAAAAATTGATGGTGTCAAAGCCATCGTAAAACCCGTTTAGAAAAGGAGGATAAAAAATGGGATTTTTATTAGTAGTATTTATTATCATCGTTGTTTTAGCATTCAAAACAATTAAAGTTGTTAGACAATCAGAAGTTTACATCATTGAAAGATTAGGAAAATTTCACAAAGTTGCAGACGCAGGTCTTACGATTATTGTACCTTTTATAGATACCGTGCGTTCTGTGGTAAGTTTGAAACAACAAACAATGGATATTCCACCACAAGGCGTTATTACATCAGACAATGTTACAATCACAATTGATACCGTTGTATTCTACAAAATTACAGACCCTGCCAAAGCAGTTTATGAAATTCAAAGTTTGAAAAAAGGTATTGAATATTTATCTGTTACAACAATTCGTGATATTGTTGGTAAAATGGAACTTGACCAAACATTTAGTTCCAGAGATATTATCAACGACAAATTAAGAGTCATTTTAGATGAGGCAACTGATGCTTGGGGCTGTAAAATTGACCGTGTAGAAATCAAAGATATTACACCACCTGCTGATATTCGTGATGCAATGGAAAAACAAATGAATGCAGAACGTAATAAAAGAGCCTTAATTTTGGAAGCAGAAGCAGAAAGACAATCTGCAATTACTCTTGCTGAAGGACGTAAACAAGCTGCCATCTTAGATGCTGAGGCTGACCGTGAATCTAGAATCAGACGTGCTACTGGTGAAGCAGAAGCCATTAAACAAGTAGCTGATGCAAAAGCACAAGAAATTCAAAGAGTTTATGATGCAATTAAAAATTCTAATCCAGATGAAAAATTGGTTCAAATCAAATCTTTGGAAACCTTACAAGAAGTTGCTAAAGGCGAAGCCAACAAAATCTTTATTCCATTTGAAGCAACTGGTGCGCTAAGCAGTTTGGGTGCGATTAAAGATGTGATGACAGATTCAAAAAAGAAAGATTAAAATAAAAAACTGCCTTAAAGGCAGTTTTTTATTTTCTCGTCAAACTTGACAAAACTATGTAGATATGGTATGATATTATGGTAATAATTAGGATTCATATTAGACAAAAAATAAAACAGGAGGGAAAATAATATGAAGAAAAAAGGATATGTATTTGTCCGCTTAAGCATCGATGATGGTATACAGCAAACCTTCATCAATGAGTTGGCTTGTAAAAGAGCCATAAAGCGGGGCGAGTTTTCACTCGACGATCTGACACCTGTCATGAAAAATGCTCAAAATCTCACACAAGGTGAGAGTCTGCAATTCAAATCTCACTCTAAATGTACAATCGATATCGTGTGTAGCAAAAATGACACAACAAACGAAACTTATGAAGGTGAACATGAGATTCGCATTACTGATGAACAAATAACCATCAGATAACAGTTAATTAACCATATCCAAATTGGGGAGACTTTTAAAAAGTCTCCCTCTTTCTTTTATCAATTAAAATCCACAAATTTATGATACTCAAACAAACAAGCAAGTTTTATCGTCTTCCCTTCATTTTGCGCACTCTTTGCAACCATCAATTCTGCAATATCCTTATTTTTATCTTGATAATAATAATCATCTCGATACAAAAACAAAACAACATCTACATTTTTTATAATCATTCCCTGATTTCGAAAATCCGTCAAAAGTGGTCTGTGATCCATTCTCTCTTCAATCTTTCTGCTTAAATTAGACAAAACCAAAATCGTAATTTTCAGCTCGTCCACCAATTCTTTCAAACTTTCCAGTACCACTTCTTCCGTTTCTTCAAGCAAATCCATATAATCAATCAAAACAAACTTCACATCGTCATTCAACACTCTTTTACTAATTTTACTGCACATTCTTTTAACTTTATGAAATTCGCTATCCTCTTCTATATATAGTGTATTTTCTAGTTTTTGAATCACTTTTTCCACTTGCTGACTTTGAATTTCCTCTGTTTTTTTCATCAAATGACTTGATATCATTTGCTCTACTATGCTTTCTTTTGATAATTCCAAATTAAAAATTAATACAGGAATTCGTTGTTTAAAAGCAAGATTGCCAACAATATTTAAAGCCAAAGTTGATTTTCCCATTCCTGGTCTACTACTTAATAATATTAACTTCGGTTCATCAACTTTAAGAAAATCCAAATCAGAAAATCCTGTTATCATATTCTACTCCCAAGAAAAAATAAACCATTGACTTTTTTAACGTCAACAGTTTATCCTTCGTATTATTTTTTAATCGCCAATATCTTAAATTTCAAAACACCAGCAGGTGCTTGAACATCCACCACATCATTTACTTTTTTACCAAGCAAAGCCACTCCAATTGGCGACTCGTTTGATATTTTGCTTTGTGATAAATCTACTTCTGTTGAACCAACAATCGTATATTCCGCTTCTTCGTCAAATTCCATATCTAAAACACGAACCACATTTCCAACTTGAACCGTTTTTGTATCAATTTCAGATTCGTCAATAATTTTGGCATATTTCAATTTATTTTCTAATTCTGCAATTTTGATTTCATTGGCAGCTTGCGCATTTTTAGCTTCATCGTATTCTGAGTTTTCGGATAAATCGCCAAATCCCAATGCTACTTTTATCCTTTCTGCGATTTCATATCTCGTCTCAGTTTTCAATCTTTCTAATTCCTTTTCCAATTTGTCATATCCTTCTTGCGTCAATAAAAATTCCTTTTCTCCCATTCTTTTTTCCTCCTCAAGTGTTATACTCATTAGATACTATGATAAGGTTAAATTGTAATTTTGTCAAGTGTTTTTGGCAAAATTAAATTTGGATTTTTGATAACTTTATAGTTCGAATCCAGTAAATACAGGATTTTGGCATCATCTTCTATCAACTCTTTTTTGATATTTCGGTAACTTGTTTTTTTATAAACGAAACTTTCATACAAAATGCTTCCATTAAATCCTGCAAAATCTTCTTGATATTCTGCATATTTCATTGGCATGTCCACAGCAAAAAAAGCAATATTTCGCCCCAACCAATCTTTTTTCTGAATTTCTTCATTCTGTTTTAAACTAATCATAAACGCTTTCTTCGAAAATACGCATTTTTCCAAATCTTTTTCCTCAAAATCGAAATTAACAATTAACCCAGATTTCATCGCTACCCTTTTATAATTAGTCGAAACATTCAAAACAATTCCATAAATCTGATAAATTTCTTCCTCTAATTTCTTAAATTGTTTACTATTTTGTGTCAAAACATTGCAAATTTTCACTTTTGCTGAAATTTCCTTAATTTTCTCCGCAATTGTCTCATCTAATTGATGACACAAAATCGCCACCTCTTGCGTTCCAAGCGGTTCTTCTTTCATATCTGCAACATAGTCTACCACTTGTTCCACCATATTTTTAAATAGCCATTTTCCGTCCATAATGTTCAAATTCTGTTTTTCCGCAAACTTCATAAACGCATCATTCCATTTCAAATTATCTGACACGCAAACATTGTTCCAGCAACGAATATTTGCCAAAATCTCAAGCCTTTTCAAAATTTTATCATTCACACTCGGCAAAACAATGCATTCTCGATTCTGAATTTTTTGTATCTCAAATTTTCCTTTTCGACATTTGGCTTTAAATAACATTTTAATCATGCTTCTCGGAATATTTTGATATTTACTCATAAACTTGTCCATATTTTCTTCCAATTTAATATAAATCACAAAAATCACCTCATCGTTTATATATGCGGTGATTTTTGAAATATTCCTATTTTTCTTCTATTTTTAAATGAACTTCCTCCAACTGCTTCTCACTCACTGCGCTTGGCGCCTTCATCAGCAAATCTTGTGCCTTGCTATTCATGGGAAATGCAATCACTTCACGAATCGATTCTTCGCCTGTTAGCAACATCAGCATTCTGTCAATACCTGGCGCAATTCCTGCATGTGGTGGCGCACCATATTGAAATGCTTTATAGAGAGCTGCAAATTTTGTCTCAATTGCACTTTCTTCATATCCAGCAATCGCAAACGCCTTTTTCATGATTTCTGGGTCATGATTTCGAACCGCACCAGACGACAATTCCACACCATTGCAAACAATATCATACTGATACGCCAAAATCTCCAACGGATTTTTCTTCTCCAAAGTATCCAGTCCGCCTTGTGGCATCGAAAATGGATTATGGCAAAAATCTAGTTTTCCATTTTCCCCTATTTCATACATTGGAAAATCAACAATCCAAGCAAAACGAAACTCATTTTCGTCAAGCAATCCCAAACGAATTCCCATTTCCTTTCGAATTTCGCCAGCCAATTTTTCAACTATTCCACTCTGTTCAGCAATGAAAAAGATACTATCACCTGGTTTCGTATCCGTTTGCATCAATAATTGCTCGCGTGCTTCATCTGGAATCAATTTAGCAATTGGACCTTGCAAACTCTTGTCCTCTAGCACTTTTAACCACGCTAAACCTTTCGCTTTGCATTCCTGAATCGCAAATTCGGTCATGCCATCATAAAAATTTCGCGTCTCAATTGCACCATTTGGAAGCGTAATCGTTCTAACAATTTTTCCATGAAATACTTTAATATCTAATTTTTCAAAAATATCTGTAACATCTTTTATTTCAAGTGGATTTCTCAAATCTGGTTTATCTGTTCCATACTTTAGCATCGCTTCTTTATAAGGAATTCGTGGGAAAGGCATTTGTGCAATTTTTTTCTCAGAAAACTTTGAAAATGTGTTATAAATTACTTTTTCCATGACTTCAAAAACATCTTCTTGCGTGCTAAATGCCATTTCCATATCCAATTGATAAAATTCACCAGGCGAACGATCTGCACGTGCATCTTCATCGCGAAAACATGGTGCAATTTGAAAATATTTATCAATTCCGCCTACCATTAACAATTGCTTAAATTGCTGTGGTGCTTGTGGAAGTGCGTAAAATTTCCCTGGATAAATACGGCTTGGCACCAAATAATCACGTGCCCCTTCTGGCGAAGAAGAAGTCAAAATGGGAGTTTGTACTTCCAAAAAGCCTTGCTCTATCATTTGCAATCGCAAAAATTGAATTAATTCAGCTCGAAGTTTCAAATTATGAATCATTTCTTGCGAACGCAAGTCCAAAAATCGGTATTCCAAACGCAAATCTTCTCTCACATTTTTATGATTTCCCATTTCAAATGGCAACATTTTGGTACGTTTGCCTAAAATTTCAATGTTGTCAGCAAACAATTCTACTTTTCCTGTTTTGATTTTTTCGTTAATCGTCTCCTTATCTCTTAATCGCACTTTTCCAGAAACCGAAATCGTTGATTCGACTGGAATTCTCGAGGCAAAATCCACCGCATTTTCATTGCTCGACACAACAACTTGTGTTATGCCATATTGGTCTCTTAAATCTAAAAATAGGACACCACCTAAATCTCGAATGGTATCAACCCAACCAGCAAGTCTCATTTCCTCTCCTACATTTTTTTCACTAATTTGCGAACAATTATATGTTCTATACTCATTCATAAGCACCCTCCTAAAATTTATTTTTTATAATTATTTTAGGAAACAAAAAAATTCCGTTCCCTATAATTATAAAATAATTATAGGGACGAAATTTTCTTCCGCGGTACCACCCTATTTGAAAATGAACCATTTTCCTCTTTCTGGTTTATTGCTCCCATGTGTTTCGTTTCTTGAACTTAAATCTTAAAATGCTCCCAGCCGATGGCATTTTTTCTCTTACAAGATGGTTTCAAGAACTTTCATGTTCATCGCAATATTTAATATATATTATTACCATATTTTTTCAAAAAAGTCAATAGGGTAGAAACGTTTTTTCGCATTTCTAGTCTTTATAGCAAAAAAATCTGGCTAAATTTAACCAGATTTCTTTGTTTGAACTTCTTTCATGAGAAAATATTCCAATACTGCATCATCCACTACGTGCACAATAAATGGAACGCCCAATTTTTCTAATTCCTGTTTTTCTGTATCCAAAAACAGACTAAAAGAATAAATAATAGTAGGAATTCGAATTTCTCGATTCGCCAATTCTAGCAACATTTTAAATCCATTTTTCCCTTTTACTTTTGGATCTTCTTTTGATTGTGGTAATCCTAAATCTGTAATGAGAAAATCGAATTTTGTATTGGTTGCTATTTCAAGCGCCTCTTCGACACATTCTGCTACATGGTAATCCGTGAACTGATTTTTTTCTAAAATCCGAACCACTCTTTCCCTTTTACCTGCATCATTTTCTACGATCAATACTTTCATAGACTTTTCCTTTCATAAGTGTGATAGGTTATTTAGTTCCAAAAATTTTATATTACATTATATGTATCACATTTCTGAATAATAATCAAGAAGTTCCAAAAATTTTTTAATGTTCATAAATCATTCCAATATCATTTCTATAATCCAAAACCTCATCTACTTCTTCTTTCACAACTTGATAAACTTGTTTTTTAATTTCTTCAAAATCATCTCCCGTCTTCTCAATGGCAAATAATCTCGAATTGCTAACAGAAGTATAGCGATTTTCTCCAATTTTCTTAGCGTTGGCAAAATATAATTTTACCCCTTTCTTCTCAATACTTTCCTTGTTTAACGTAAATTCCACTGGTGGCACTTTTGATTTTACAGCATATTCCTTGCTTACCACATACACCAAAAAACTATTTTTTCCATTGAATTTGCAATTTTCCTTTGACAAATTTCCATGAAAAATATCAGTTGCAACTTCTGCAAAAGGTGTTTCAAAGGAATTGATGACGTTCATTGCTTCTGGGTCACCAAATCTGGCATTAAATTCGATAAATTTGATGCCTTCTTCTGTTTTGAAAAATCCGCCATACAAAATTCCTGTAAATTCTAACGAATCTTGGTTTAAAGAATGAACCGTTTTCTCAATTAATTTGCTACATTCTGCGACATCTTCCCCAGTCAAAAATGGAAGTAAGCCATTGGCAAATCCGATGCAACCCATTCCGCCTGTTCCAGGACCCTTGTCTTCATCATATCGGTAAGGATAATCAAATGTAATTGGTAATGTAACAACTGTTTTTCCATCTGTTAAGCACATCACCGTAAATTCTTTTCCCTTTACTTTATCTTGCACAATCACCTTTCCACTTGCTTCTAAACATTCTTTGGCATAAGCAATGCCTTCTTCTTTACTTGCAAAATGAATTCCGCCAACTTTAACGCCTTTTCCTCCTGTCAAACCTTCTGGTTTGACAACAAAGTTTTCGTCTGAATAATGGTTGACTGCTTTTTCTAATTCTTCGTTTGTTGTGATTTCAAAATTTTTAATAATCATTTCTGGAGCCAATTTTTGTACAACATCTAGCGCATAAGTTTTGCTCCATTCAATTTTAGAGCCCTTACTCGTTGGTCCAAAAGTCTTTAGCCCTAATTCTTTGGCTAAATCAATTAGTCCGTCTTGTAGCAAATTATCATTACTGATGAAACAAAATTGAATTTCGTTTTCTACTATAAATTTTCGAACTAGTTCTTTATCAAATGGTGAACCTACCAAATACTTTCCCTTTGATTTTTCAACAAATTCGACAATCGATGGATTTTCATACGGCATAATCGAATACATCTCATACTTCTGACTCATTGCCTCTGCAATTACTGCCTCACGTGCTCCATTTCCTAATAGCAAACATTTTTCCATAATTTTTCCTCCTTGCTTTTCTAACATTAGTATATTGATTTTTAGAAGACTTGTCAACTAAAATATGCTTATCACTTTTATTCAACTCCAAATCTTATTTTATCTATTTCGTAATTTTTTCTTACTTCTTCATCTGTAAGGGCACGATTGTAAATTCTGGCAGAATATACATTTCCTTTCAAATATCCTCCTGTTACTTTACTTCCAGCAGGATTTGCTCCGATTGCCATCACAGTATTGTTGCGTGGAAATCCTAGGTTTCCTGTCGTATTGCCAGTTACTTTTTGTCCATTTTCAAAAAAACTCAAAGTAGATGTATCATAAACTCCTGATAAAGAATATTTTTTATCCTTTTGAAATGAATTGTTTGAAATTCTTTGTGTATAAGTTGTGTTAAGAAAGATAGACATCGTATTAGCATTTTTATTAGGATATTGTTCGATTCCATAACCACCATATTCGAAATTTCCGATATAAGTAAATGGTCCTGCTCCAGTTGCATTAGAACAAACAGCCACTATTTCTAAAGTAATATTCGGATAATTCATTTCTCCAAGAGAAACCCAATCATCTATTCCATCAAATGTTAAACAATCTTCACTCCAAGTCGCACCTTGAATTGCACCATCGTGTCCATTTTCACTCAAGTCTCTCCAAATAGTTGTTGAGGGACTATGGTTCGTTCCCGTATTTTTAATTCCATCATAGTGCAAGATTAGTCCATCTGTTAGATAGGGTAATCGTTTACTAAAATAGTCATCCAATAATTTTTTGGCAGCATCAATATGAGGCATAATTTCATTTCTTGAGTTTAGCCTTGGAACAGATGCGTTTGAATAATCAGAGTTTTCAGAATACCAATACTCTGAAGCAGAATAGTAAAATAGTGTTCCATGATAATCAAACGTTCCTTTATAGTTAAAAATCGTTGAGCCACTATCGGAAGTTGTATAGGCAACAGCACTTTCTGAAGTGCTTACTAAAAGAGGTGCTATCCAGTTTCTTCCATCCTCATGTTTTATATAAGCAATTGCTGCAATTGCAGGTTCATTATTGGCTTTATAGAAATTTCTATTTTTTAATGTACACAATACTTGATTTGCGTTTTTGACGAAAAACTCACGATTTGTATTCTTTCTTGCAAATAAATAGTATTTTCCAGTTAGTCCTGTTACAGAATTACTTACATTAGAAAAATTATCACCGACTTACTGATATGACAGGAATTCCTTCTGCTAAATTTTTAACGCTATTTCCATCCGAATATTGAATTGCTATATAATAATCCCCATTATAATAATAATAAATCTCATAATTATTTTTATTAATTCTTGACTCATCAATAGCCTTAGAATCCTTCATTTCTTCTATATTAATGATGATATCATTTTTTAACTGATACATAGCTCCCGTATTAAAAGTATATACTTTTCCTTCAATTTCAATTGCTTTTCCATTTCCAATCGACCACAATTGTTCTTGTGTATAAATTGGAATGATAGCTGAAATATCTGCAATTTTGCTATGATAAATGTCATTTTCTTCATTTTCAGTATAATATTGATCTTTTATTAATTTAACTGATTCAGTCTGCGTTTGTGCTCGTTTCGAACTAATCAAATAAACACCTACTATCGTTAGTAAAAAGAACACCATTGTAATCATAACAAATACAGAAATAGCTCCATTTTGAGATGACTTTATTTTTCGTTTCATACTTTTTTTCTCCTTATCACAATTTTTCAATTTTATTGTATCGCTAATTTTTTAATTTGTCTACTTTGTTTTATTATTTTATTTAATTTTTAAAAAAATAATCTGGCTAATTAAACATTAACCAGATAAACTTTTAAACCAATATTTCTCTTTCCTTTGTTGCCATACTTTGCTCTGCTGATATTTGGTCCCATTGCCCATGTGTCATATATTCTTTTTTCAAATCAATATCTTTATATTTCCTTGTTAGACTTTTGTATTGCTCATCATTTACTTTTCCCGTATTTGTTAATAAATTCATGAATTCCGTATCACTTAAATTAGCTAAATATTTGGTAGCAAACTCTAAGCAAAGTCCTTCTGAGTCGGAAGGATAAGATTCCAAAACACATCTTTTTTGAAATTCTTTCATTTTTTCAATCTCTTTTTCTCCACAAATGTAGCCTTTTTCTTGCATTGCCTTTATTTGCTCTTGAAACAATTTTGTATAAATTTTAATTCTTCTTTCTCGTTTTTCTTGCCCTTTTACTTTCTTTTCGGACTTTTTACCTTTGCCAATTTGAAGTGCCGTTTCCATTTCATCGTTAATTGCTTGCTGTTTTGCATTTTGTAACATCGTTTTGGTCCATTTAAAATCCGCTTTCGTTGTTCTAGCAATATATTTTACAAATCCCAAATATGGAGTGTCTTGATATTTTTCTATTAATTCTTCACTCAATTTCATATCTTGCTCTGCCCCATTTAATCGATACAAGATTTTTTCATATTTGATAATATCAGCACACTCATACATCAATTCTTCCAAAGCTTTCGGATAAATTTCATGATCTTCTTTCATCAAAACAAAATTAACCACTTTTCGATTATTGATATCTCTTAATTTATGCATACGTTCTGACATTTTCTCTGACATGGCAATTTTTTCCTTTGTGCTATTCTTAGCAACATCTTTGGCAAAAATCAATTGAAGTTTGTGAGCAAGTGCATTGTATTTTTGTTTTGTAACAGCATTATTAATGAAGATAACTGCTTCTTCTGGTTTCATCTTTCCATCACTTGTTAAAATTGGCACCAAAATATCCATATATTCTTCGTCCAATCGGTCAATCATGCCTTCTCTTAGACCATCAATCATATCATACGGAATATAGGATATTTTATCACATAATCTCATGAGCGCAGCTTCTGGTGTTGCTGGAACTAATTTTCTATCATAACCTTCGATGCAATGACAATCCATTAATTCTTGCTCAAAATCTTCTTTTGTTTTCTCGGTGTTTGGTATATAAGTTGCTTCAGAAAGTTCGCCATTATGCGAATTAATGCCATCAAAAATCAGCCATAAGTCTTCGCAAACCTTTTCAATCTCTTCTTCTTTTTGATTTGGGTTTACTGCATATACACTATATAAAGCTTTTCGAAGTTCTTCTACTATATTATGTGTATAAAGCAAATCTCTTACTCCAATACTGTTATGTACATAATAACCTAAGCCCAAATTTTTCTTGATTTCAGAAAGCCACCATTCACCACTATGTCCCATAAATGTATGACCAATATCGTGAAATCTACCCATTAATCGAACAACTGGAACATTTAAACCAATTTCTTCTGCCATAAAGCCTGCAATATTTTCTAAATTATCTGGATGTGTTTTACGATTTGTCGATTCAGGATTTGACTTTCGGAAACTTTTAATCATCATCGTTTCATCCGCACTTTTTCGGTTGTAATCTGTAAAAACCAAATTAATCACATTGGCATATTTACTTAGTCTTTGCATTGATTCTCGTTTTTGTTCATAACTAATTTTCATATTTTCAACATCCATTTTCATTTTACCTTTCCTAATAGAATAAAAACAAAAATATGATATCATAATTTACATAAAAAGTAAAGCTGTACTGACCCCAAAAAGTTGGACACTATTTTAAGCACTCATCAAGGAATGTAAT
>CANEDP010000039.1 GCA_947426305.1 uncultured Clostridia bacterium
TTTAAGTTATCAATCGGAAGGATATCCGATTTACACAAGTTTTACGATAGGCTCAGTTTGGCTAAAAATCGATTTAAATCTTTGTAATATACTAATTGTTTGGTTCTTCTTTTTATCCAATACCAAATATTTTGAAAGTATTGTTTTTTGGTAATTTGATGATTATTTAACTCAATTTTTTTTCTTTTGATATGACGAATAATTGACCTTTTCCAGCATTTCATAATACAGGTTCTTTTGATGATTAATGTTCCTTTTAAATCTTCCCAATTTAGATATCGGTATATGTGTTGACCTTCTAACACAAAAGTAACAGTTTTTTCAAAATGATGAATATAGTTGATGATTTCAGGATAGTACTTTTTAAAATATTTTTCATCATCTTGCTCAGGAAACTTCTGTTTTAAGATTTGATTTATTTTTCTGGTTTCTTCATTCATATTTTCTTTGTCTTGACCGACGATATAAGCAGTCAAGTGAAATGACGATATAGTTATTGTTATTTCGGTATTGATTGGCTAGAGTTGTTTTTCCAGACCCTATCATTCCTGTTATGTTAATAATGTTATCATTTGTGCATAAAATCTCAATATCTGTTTGATCGATAAAAAAATGAACTTTATTTTTCATATTCTTTTCCTTAATTACAAAATTAGTATAAAATAAAAGAGAATAAGAAATCGATGAAATCTTACTCTCCGTGGTGCAGATGGCCGGAATCGAACCGGCACGGGAGTTTAAGTCCCGCAGGATTTTAAGTCCTGTGCGTCTGCCAGTTTCGCCACATCTGCATAAATTAACTGACGAAAATCATTATACTATTTATTTATATTCTTGTCAAGAGTTGTTTGGCGATTTTTTAAATTTTTTATAATGGATATTGAAAAAGTTTTATGAAGTTGATAAAATAGAGAAAAATTGAGAAAGGGGAACTAGAATGGAAGAGCTTGCACAAATAGAGCAAAAATATAAGATATTACTCCAAAAAGCGATTGAGATTATGAAAGAAGTACCAGATTCAAAACATTCGCTATCTCATATGGAATCAGTTGTTCAGTATACAAAGGAAATATTGGAAACAGTAGAAGAGGCGGACAAAGAAGAATGTATTCAAACCAATTGTAGGTTTCATAAAATTTTAGAATTGTTGCCAAGCTTGAGAAAAGACTTGCTAAAATTGGAATGTTCCAAAGAAATTTTTGACCGAGAAATCGGAAAATTGGTGGTATATTTGCATGATAGGATTTTTGGTGTTGGTAAATAAAGGAGAACTTGACAAAGTTATGTAAATATGATATAATAATATTAACAAATAAGTTTATTTATCAAGCGACACACTTAGTGTCAAGGAAAGGAGACTGTATGAAAAATAAAGGTAGTAAAATTACTTATATTTCAGTCTATTGCGAAGACGATAAGGTTGTTGTTACAGTAGAAAAGTCTACAGCAATAGATTGCTTCAGAGAAGTTAATCGGAACGGAAATAATTATGTTGTTTCCCAAAGTTGTGGGAGATTGGTTGACAGCTTTAAAAAGCGTGTCATAAAAAATGGAAGTTTTTTAACGACAGTACGTTGCCCAGGAGAGCTTTCAATGAAATTGAAGCAAGTTCCGCTCCAAAAAGGCGATAAAGTGCGGGTGACTAAGGAAGGAGAAGTTATTGTTACTAGAGAAAGAAAGTCAAAAAGCTATTCTTTAATTGCTACCTGAGAAGAGAAGGTGAGCAAGACTGAAATAAGTCTTGTTCATCTTTTTTAGATATTTTAAAATTTTTATTGAAATTTAACATAATTATGTCAAAGTACTATAATTATAATAATGTGGAACAAGGAGGAAAGTTACTTGCATGGAGTTACTCAAATGTTTATCGAGAAAGATGAAGTGATCTTCCATCCTGACGGAACCTATTCTCCCAAGTATTATTTGGATATTTTTCAAAGGATGCGGACTTCATGGAGAAAAGTTGGTGATAAATTGAGAACAGCATATTGTAAGACGATTACCTTTTAGGTATAAGGTTCGTTATTCTGGCACTTTGTCAGTTGGCGAGAAAGCAGATATTGTTGAACTTCACAAAGGAGAAAAAGTTGTAGTAACATGAGATGGACACATTACGGTAAGTAAATCGCATAAAGCAAAGAGTGGAAAGGTAATGATATATGCAACCCACACGTTGAACTTGTTTTTAGGAGATTATTTAACGAAATGAAAAAGGGCAGATGGACGAGACTAGATTAAGTCACGTTCATCTGTTTCTTTTTTACTTTTTTCTACAATTTTCTTGAAAAATTTATCATTTTGTAATATAATAAAACTATTGAAAAATTAAAATAAAAATTTAGGAGGAAAGTATGTCAGTTAAAAGAATTTATGTTCAAAAAAAACTAGGGTTTGATGTAGAACAAACAGATTTATTAAACGATATCAGAGAAAATCTACAAATTTCCAATCTAGAAAAAATCGTCATTTTAAACCGATACGATGTCGAAGGAATTTCAGATGAAGTATTTGAAAAAGCCAAAGGCACGATTTTTTCAGAGCCACAAGTTGACAATTATTTCGTAGAAGATTATCCAGTCGATTCAAACACAAGCGTGTTCGGCGTCGAATTTTTGCCAGGTCAGTTTGACCAAAGAGCGTCTTCTTTAGCAGAATGTCTGCAAATTCTATCTGGTGGCAAAAAGCCAATTGCCAAAACCGCGAAAATCTATTTATTATCAGGAAATTTAAGTAATGCAGAAATCGAAAAAATCAAAAAATATATCATCAATCCAGTGGATTCAAGAGAATGCTCGCTCGAAAAAGTAACTTCTTTAGAAGATAACATGATTGAGCCAGAAGATGTTGCCATTATTGAAGGATTTGTCAATATGACAGACGACGACAGCGAAAAATTCTACAAAAAATACGGTTTTGCCATGGATTTAGCCGATTTAAAATTCTGTCAAAAATACTTCAAAGAAACCGAACAGCGCGACCCTACAATGACCGAAATGAAAATGATTGATACATACTGGTCAGACCACTGTCGACATACTACTTTCCTTACAAAATTAGAAAAAATAGAAATTGAGTGGGATTTACTTTCGAAAATTTACGAAGACTATACAAAATCCAGAGAATATGTCTACGAAGGAAGAAAAGCCAAAGACATTTGCTTGATGGATTTAGGAACGATTGTTGCCAAAGAATTGAAAAAGAGAGGAATTTTAAAGAACTTAGATGAATCGGAAGAAATCAATGCTTGCAGTTTTCGAGCAGAAATTATGGTTGATGGCGAGCCAGAGGAATATTTGATTATGTTCAAAAACGAAACTCATAATCATCCAACTGAAATCGAGCCATTTGGTGGAGCGGCAACTTGCCTTGGTGGCTGTATTCGTGACCCACTATCTGGAAGAGTGTATGTATATCAAGCCATGCGTATTACAGGTTGTGGGGATCCAAGACAATCGGTTAAAGATACCATGCCAAACAAATTACCACAACGTAAATTAACCAACGAAGCAGCACGTGGTTACAGTTCTTATGGAAACCAAATTGGATTAGCAACAGGACAAGTTGCTGAAATTTATGATAATGGCTATTTAGCCAAAAGATTGGAATTAGGAGCCTTAATTGGAGCAGCGCCTAAGAAAAATGTTGTACGTGAACGTCCACAGCCAGGAGATATTGTTGTTTTACTTGGTGGACGTACAGGGCGTGACGGCTGTGGTGGTGCAACTGGAAGTTCCAAAGCACACACAAGTGAGTCACTTACGACTTGCGGAGCGGAAGTTCAAAAAGGAAATGCTCCAGAAGAAAGAAAAATTCAAAGATTATTCCGCAATCCAGAAGCAACCGCTTTGATTAAACGCTGTAACGACTTTGGCGCAGGTGGCGTATCGGTTGCCATTGGTGAGTTAGCAGATGGACTTATCATCAATTTAGATAAAGTTCCGAAAAAATACGAAGGTTTGGACGGAACCGAACTTGCCATTTCTGAATCGCAAGAAAGAATGGCAGTTGTTGTAGCCAAAGAAAATGCAGAAAAATTTATTCATTTGGCAGAAACTGAAAATATAGAATCCACGATTGTTGCAGAAGTTGTAGAAGAGCCACGCGTAAAAATGTATTGGCGTGAAAAATGCATTGTTGACATTAGCCGTGAATTTTTGGATACCAATGGAGATGTCAAAAAAACCGAAGTTGCTGTGAAAAAGCCAGATTATGAGAAATCGCCATTAAGAACACAGGAAAATCCAAAGGATTTGGAGACCAAATGGAAAGAAACTATTTCGTCTTTAAATTGTTGTTCTCAAAAAGGATTAGTCGAACGATTTGACAGCACAATCGGTGCAAACACGGTTCTAATGCCATTTGGCGGAAAATATCAATTAACACCAAGCGAAGGAATGGTAGCTAGAATTCCAACCTTAAAAGGTTATACCAAAACAGGAACGATTATGACATATGGCTATAACCCAGAAATCGCAAAATGGAGTCCATTCCATGGTGCAGTATATAGCATCATTGAATCTGTTACGAAGTTAGTGGCAATGGGGGGAGATTATAAAGAATCTTGGCTAACGCTTCAAGAATATTTTGAAAAATTAGGTAGCAATTCGAGCAGATGGGGAAAACCATTTTCTGCATTATTAGGAGCTTATTTGGTACAAGAAAAATTGCAAATTGCGTCCATTGGTGGAAAAGATAGTATGTCTGGCTCGTATAATGAATTAGATGTGCCACCAACCGTTGTTTCATTCAGTGTTAGCACAGTGGATATTGAAAAAGTGGTTTCTAATGAATTCAAAAAAGCAGGTTCAAAAGTTGTGCTATTAAGAAGTAAAATCGATTGTGATGATTTGCCAGATTTTGAAGATTTGAAGGAAAATTATGAAATTGTGCATCAATTAATCGAAGAGGGAAAAGTGCTTTCTGTTTCAACGGTTCGAAATGGTGGCTTGGCAGATACTTTGACGAAGGCTTGCTTAGGAAATCAATTGGGCTTAAACGTAACAGCTGATGTGAACTTGTTTGAATTGATGTATGGTTCATTTGTAATAGAGTTAGCTGAGAATGTTGAAAATAGCAAGTTTATAGATTTAGGAACGACTTGTGATTGTGGACAAATTGTGATTGGTGATGTAAAAATGCCAATCGAGGAATTGACGAAAGTTTGGCAAGAGCCATTGGAAAAAGTATTTCCAACGAAAACGAATTTTGTTCAGTCAAGTGTACAAAATATTGTTTCTGATAAAAAATGTTCAATAAAATGTACAAAACCAATTGCAAAACCACGCGTATTTATTCCTGTATTTCCGGGTACAAATTGCGAATATGATTTGACCAAAGCGTTTGAGGATGCAGGAGCGATTGTCAACACAAGCGTATTTAAAAATATCAAACCAAATGATGTGGCAGATTCGATTGAGGAATTTGCAAAACAAATTAGCGAAGCACAAATTATCATGTTGCCAGGCGGATTTAGTGCAGGAGATGAGCCAGATGGTTCTGGAAAATTTATCGCGACTGTATTTCGAAATCCCAAATTGAAAGAATTGATTCATCGCCATTTATATGAAAACGATGGCTTGATGTTAGGCATTTGCAATGGTTTCCAAGCGTTAGTAAAAACAGGCTTATTGCCTTATGGAAAAATCATCGATATGAATGATACGATGCCAACACTTACTTTCAACCAAATTGCAAGACATCAATCTTGCATGGTGCAAACAAAAGTGACATCGAAAATGTCGCCTTGGTTTAGCAAAGTGGAAGTTCGGAGATGTGTTTACGATTCCAGTTTCGCATGGGGAAGGAAGATTTGTTGTGTCAGAAGAAATGTACAAAGAATTGGCGCAAAATGGGCAAATTGCGACACAGTATGTGAACTTTGAAGGAAATGCTTCAATGGATATTGAGTTTAATCCAAATGGTTCTGCGTATGCGATTGAGTGTATTACCAGTCCAGATGGAAGAATTATGGGTAAAATGGGACATTCGGAGAGATGTTATACGGATATTTATAAAAATATGCCGGGAAATAAAGATCAGAAATTGTTTGAGTCAGGAGTTGCGTATTTTTCATAAACAATAAATATAGGGGCGCGGTCATGACCCGCCCTTTTTTGATGAAACAAAATGTTACAAGTATTGACAAAATTATGCAAACGTAGTATAATTTAACTGTAACAAAATTTTGCAAAAGCAGATGTGAGAAAGGAGCAATCAACATGGATGACAAAACAAAAAAAGTATTACAGGAACGACTGAAGGCTGCGAAAGAAGAGAGAGTGCGGCTAAATGGTATTGCTGAAGAGGTAAAAACGCAAGAAATTATTCAAATAATTATTGAAATAATTGATGAGTTGAATATAAATACAGACTCTAAAGAAGCGTGGATACCATTTTTAATGCTTGAATATGTTGAAAAGAGAAAAATCGATATAGAACCTAAGATGTCTTGTATTAAGGACAATTCAACTATAGCCAAGCTAATTGAAGCAACCGATGGATGTAGCGAAAAATCGTGGAAACAAGTGAAAGATTTTCTGAAGGATATTTTCACGTGTCAGGATGGAGAATACCACTTTATGATAAGCTTTCTGGATGAATAATCTGCAGATGCCCCGTACTTTAATATTTGAAGTGTGGGGATTTTCTTGCTATGCACATTTTTACGAATTTGTCAACTTGACATTTTACATAAAATGTGGTATAATATTGTATGTAAAAAATTACGATGGGAGGAACAAAAATGGAAAATTCCAGCAAAATTGTCCAATTGTCCAATTTTGAAATTCAAAAATCCTATAAGGATGAATATGTTACAGAGCGGCTAATTTTACGGAAATATCCAGATTTTTGTTTTGATTCTGTATTGTTTATAGTATGTTTAAAAGAATCAAATGAGGAAATCGGAGAAGTGAATCTGATTTATGACGGAGAAATTTGGTACCGAATCGATAAGGTTTTTCGAAAAAAAGCTATGTCACAGAAGCTGTGAGAAAATTGATAGAAGTAAGTAAAAGGGATGACTTTTACTTGTCAATTAAAACGACCAACTGGGCTTCGAAAAAAGTAGCAAAAAAATTAAGATTTGTGAAAAAGAAAAAACTTTGGCGGTATCAAAAAACAAAAAACTCTCTGTGAATGCAGGGAGTTTTTTGAAAATTTTTTTCAAAAGTATTGACAAAAAGAAGAAAAATGAATATACTATAAATAATAAATTAGATATGAAAATTACTGATTTATAAAATTCTAAAATTAAACAAAACAGGTAGCGGTCACTACCTGTTTGTGCTTTTTATAAAAAAGACTCAATTAATTTGAAAATGTATTCTATCAATTGTCTCGACTTCTTTTCAAATGTAATGATTATTTTTTTATGTCTTCCGAGTCTTGGTTATTTTTTCTTCTGTACAGATTCTAAAATTAAACATATAATTTTCAACTCCTTTCCGTGCAAAACTATGCCCACCCTTAAACACCTCCTTGGGCAAGTAAGTATAGGAAAGTTGTTTCATTTTTATTGGGAATAAATTCCTAAGAAAATAGGAACAATTGATAGAATAAATCTAGTATACAATATTTTTTGCTAGAAAGCAAGAGAATTTTTTTGATTATACCTTGACTATTTTTTTTAAAAATTATATGATGCAAATGTACAAAAAATAAAAGGAGATTTTTATGGAAAAAAATATATACACAAGCCCTTTAAGCGGAAGATATCCTAGCAAAGAAATGAATTATATTTGGTCAGATGACAGCAAATATTCCACTTGGAGAAAGCTTTGGATTGCACTTGCCGAAACAGAAAAGGAACTTGGAATCGAGATTACAGACGAACAAATAGGTGAAATGAAAGCACATATTTTAGATATTGATTATGATGTGGTTGCTAAGAGAGAAGCAGAATGTAGACATGATGTCATGTCGCACGTCTACGAATTTGGTACAAAATGTCCGAATGCAAAGCCAATTATTCACTTAGGAGCAACTTCTTGCTATGTAACCGACAATACAGACGTTATTTTGATGACAGAAGCCCTAAAGTTAATCAAACAAAAACTTGTTATTGTTATCAATAATTTAAAAAATTTTGCAGAAAAGTACAAGAATGTTACTTGTTTAGGCTATACGCATTTTCAACCAGCCCAACTGACAACTGTTGGCAAAAGAGCAACTCTTTGGCTACAAGATTTAATCGAAGATTTAGAAGAATTAGAATTTGTGGAAAGTCATATGAAACTTTTGGGGTGCAAAGGAACAACAGGAACCCAAGAGAGTTTTATGAAGTTATTCAAAGATGAAGAAAAAGTCAAACAAATCGATGGTAAAATTGCAGAAAAAATGGGATTTGACAAAGTTTTTGCTGTGTCTCGGTCAGACGTATACACGAAAATTAGATAGTAGAGTGCTAAGTGTGCTATCCCAAATTGCACAAAGTGCCTCAAAATTTGCGAATGATATGCGTTTATTGCAACACGAAAAAGAATTGGAAGAACCATTTGAAAAAGGTCAAATCGGTTCCTCTGCCATGGCATATAAAAGAAATCCAATGAGAAGCGAACGTATTAATTCTTTAGCAAGACACGTTATTGCCCTTTCTATGGACCCCAACATGACAGCTAGTACGCAATGGCTAGAAAGAACATTAGATGATTCAGCCAACAAAAGAATTTGTGTACCAGAGGCATTCTTGGCAGTTGACGCTATTTTGATTTTATATGCCAATATTTCAAATGGAATTGTCGTTTATGAAAATGTCATCAAAACTAATATGATGCAAGAATTGCCTTTTATGGGAACAGAAGAAATTTTGATGAATGCAGTGCTAAAAGGTGGAGATAGACAAGAATTACACGAAAAAATCCGTGTGTATTCCATGGAAGCGGGAAGAGAAGTCAAAGAATTTGGCAGGCCAAATGATTTAGTTGATCGAATTGCGAAAGATAACACATTTGGAATGACAAAAGAAGAAATTCTATCAGCGCTTAACCCAGATAATCTATGTGGACGAAGTCCAAACCAAGTGACCGATTTTATCCAAACAATTGTCAATCCAATTTTAGAAAAATATGAAAATTTATTAAATGTAGATATCGGCAATGTAAACGTATAACCGTAGAGGCGCGGTCTTGACCTGCCCTTACCAAAAAACAAGGAGGAAACGAAAATGGCAAAAGTAAACGTAGTGCTAGGCACATTTTATGGAGATGAAGGAAAAGGAAAAATTATTGATTATTTATCAAAAGATGCTGATTTTGCAGTAAGATGCACAGGTGGAAACAATGCAGGACATACCATTCATGTGGACGGAAAAAAATATGCGTTTCACTTAATACCATCTGGAATTCTAAATCCAAACACAAAAGCAATTATTGGAAATGGTGTGGTAGTTGATCCAAAAGTTTTAATCGAAGAAATCGAAAATTTAAAGGCAAATGGTCACGAAGTCAATAATTTATATATTAGTGATAAGGCTCATGTGATTTTTCCTTACCATATTCAGTTTGACCAATTACTAGAAGATTTAAGAGACAAAGATGACAAAATCGGAACTACCAAAAGAGGTATTGGACCTGCATATTGTGATAAATTCGAGAGAAGTGGTATACGATTTGAAGATTTTATTTCCGATCGATTTGAAGGTTTGCTAAAAAGAAATGTGGGGCAAAGAAATAAAATTTTGGAATTGTATGGCTGTGAACAATTTGACAGCAATCAAATTTTAGAAGAATATAAGCAATATGCGGAAATTTTAAGAAAATATGTGACAGATACAGTAAGTATGTTACATGAGGCTTTAGAACAAGACAAAACAATTGTGTGTGAAGGCGCACAGGCAACTTTGCTGGATATCGATTTTGGAAGTTATCCATTTGTAACGTCTTCCAATCCAACGATTGGCGGAATTTCAACAGGAAGTGGAATCGGTAGCAAATATATTAATGAAGTATATGGTGTGTTAAAAGGATATTCTTCAAGAGTTGGGAGTGGACCGTATTTGACGGAGGAGGATAATGAAATCGGAGATCAAATTAGAGAATTAGGACATGAATACGGAACAACGACTAAAAGACCACGTCGTTGTGGGTGGCTTGACTTAGTTGCTTTAAAATATGCAGTAATGGTCAATGGAATTACTGGTCTTGCGATTAATCATGTGGATACGATAGGAAAATTAGATACCATAAAATTGTGTGTTGCTTACAAACATGATGGTGTGGAGGATATGAAGTTTTCAACGAATCCAGATTATGTGGAAAAATGCGAGCCAGTTTATGAAGAATTTGAAGGGAACTTTGGCGAGATTTCTCATATCAAAAATCGTGAAGATTTGCCAGAAAAGGCAAAAAAATATTTGAGTAGAATTGAAGAATTGGTTGGTGTACCTGTGAAGTTTATTGGAACTGGAGCGGGGAGAGATGAGTTGATTGTGGATTAAAAGAGTGAAAGACATTCGTGGAAAACGGACTTTTTTGCAGTTCTATTTATGATATAATAAGAGCACTAGAAATGAATTCTAGTGCTTTTTTAATTAATGTTTAAAATGTCTCATATGCGTAAAAATCATTGTCATGCCATATTCATTGCATTTATCAATCGAAAGTTGGTCTTTTTTTGCACCGCCTGGTTGAATAATTGCTGTAATTCCAGCAGAGTGAGCAGCTTCTACGCAATCATCAAATGGGAAGAAGGCATCAGATGCTAAAATGGCATTTTGAGTTGCGTCTTTGCTAATTAATTCTTCTGCGTGCTCAACACATTGCTTTGTTGACCAAATTCGGTTTACTTGTCCAGGTCCAATTCCAACTGTTTGTTTATCTTTTGCCAAAGCAATTCCATTTGATTTAACGAATTTTACAACTTTCCAAGCAAACATTAAATCTTCCAATTCTTTTTCCGTAGGTGCTCGATTTGTTACAACTTCATATTCATCTAACAATTTTGAGTCAATTGTTTGCACAATCATTCCGCCATTAATTTTTTTAATATCATAAGAATTTTCAGGTTGTTTTACACTAATTTCAGGTAATTCTAATACACGAACATTTTTCTTTTTTCTCAAAATTTCCAAAGCACTTTCCGAATAAGAAGGAGCAACAATGACCTCTAAAAACATTTCAGACATTTCTGTTGCAATCATTTCATCAATTTCACGATTTGCTACCACAATTCCACCAAAAATCGACATATTATCTGCTGAATATGCTTTTTTCCAAGCCACATCAATATTTTCAGCACTTCCAACTCCACAAGGATTTCCATGCTTGCAAGCTACAACGGTTGGTTCTTCAAATTCCTTCAATAATTCCAAAGCACCGTTTGTATCATTAATATTATTAAAAGATAATTCCTTACCATTTAGCTGTTTTGCAGTTACTAAAGAGCCTTCACATATTCCCACTTCCTTATATAAACAGCCAGTTTGATGTGGATTTTCGCCATAACGCATTTCTTGCACTTTTTCGAATGTCAAAGAAAGGGTTTCAGGATATGAAGTGTCTCCACGTTCATTTTTTAAGTAATTGCAAATCATCGAATCATAATTTGCGGTATGTTCAAATACTTTTTGCATCAAGTAAAATTTCGTTTCAAGAGACACCTGTCCATTTGCTTTTAATTCTTCTAAAACTTTTGCATAATCATTTGGGTCAGTAATCACAGCAACATCTTGGTAATTCTTAGCTGCAGAACGAAGCATTGTTGGACCACCAATATCAATATTTTCAACACATTCTGCGCGAGTTACGTTTTCTTTCATCATGGTTTGTTTAAACGGATATAAATTAACAATCACAAAATCAATCGTGTCAATTTGCAAATCTGCTAATTGTTTCATATGTTCTGCATTATTTCGCATTGCCAAAATTCCAGCATGTACTTTAGGGTGAAGTGTTTTGACACGTCCATCTAAACATTCTGGAAATCCAGTCAAATCCGAAATTTCAATTGCATTTACATTTTCTTCTTTTAATTTCCTGAAAGTGCCACCAGTTGAAATAATTTCAATACCAAGAGCTTCCAATTCCTTGGCGAAATCTACGATACCAGTTTTATCTGATACACTAATTAAAGCCTTCATTTTAAAATTCCTCCTAAATCTATTTTCTACATTATATAATAAAAAAGTAAAAATGTAAAGAAAAATTGCATTATGTAAATTATTTTTTCTAAAAGGGTTGCCAAAGTTGTAAAAATATGATACAATCATAAACATAAAATTTTTTAGGAGGTATAATAAAATGAAAAAGAAAGGTGTAACAAGAATGCGATGGAGAATACGGAAAGCCCAATTAAATTGGAAGAAAAACCGTACTCGGAGAGTAGCACGCTGGAGAGTGGCTTTACTGTGCTTTGACAGTTTTGCGTTTGTTCTATGTATTGTGCTTTTTGCCAATTTTCCCGAAAGGACAAAAACGGTTTCAGTTTCCATTACGATTGATGAACCGACATTGATGGTAAAAGAAGTACGAGCAGAGGAACAAGAAACTTCTCAAGAGAAAAATTCTTCAATAGAAGAATTTGATGTAGAAACTATCTCAAACTCCCAGGTAAATATAATTGGAGAGAAAGTAGAAAGTGCAGAAGTTTCTCAAATCGAAGAAGCTCAAATCATGGAATCAGAGACTGAGAAGGAATCTGTTTTTGAAACAGAAGAAACACAAACAGAAGAGGTAATCATAGAAGAATTGATTGCGGAACATACGATTTGCAATTCTAAATCTAGTGCTAATCGAAATACGAATATGGCTGTAGCAGCCCAAATTATTAACGAGGCTACAGGTGGAGCTGATGGTTATATATTAGAACCAGAGGAAAAATTTTCCTGGTTGGAGGTTGTAGGAAATACAACAGAAGAAAAAGGATTTGAGAAAGCTCCTGTTATAAAAAACAGAAAAACGGTTCAAGATTTGGGTGGAGGAGTTTGCCAAGTTAGTAGTGCGATTAATAGTGCCATTCAACAAACAGAACAACAGACAGATCGTGAGCATTTTTATGCTCAAAAGCATTCGCTTAAAAGTTCCTATATAAAAAAAGAACGAGGTGATAAAGAAGCAACAGTTTCATTTGATTCTAAAGTCGACTTTTGGTTTATTTCAACTTTAGAATATCCAATCCGGATTCAGGTTTTCACGGATGGCGGAAGTGTAACTGTGAAGATTTTTAAAAGAGAAATTATACCAAATTGAGGGGCAAATGCTCCTCGTTTTTTATATAAAAATAGATGGCAAAAATTTCCTATAAAAATTTTCAAAAAATCTGTTGACAAAGAAGAAAAAAG
>CANEDP010000040.1 GCA_947426305.1 uncultured Clostridia bacterium
ATAGCTCAGTTGGTAGAGCAGGGGACTGAAAATCCCCGTGTCAGTGGTTCGATTCCACTTGAAGCCACCATTTTAGAAGTATTTGCAAGTTTTTGTAAATACTTTTTTTGTTTTTTGAAACAATAATGTTTGACATAACTACAAAATTATATTATAATAATCTACATAAATTTGCTTAGAAATTCTCTTCCTAAAATTCTAGCAGTTTAATAAAAACACAAGGAGGCAACAAGATGAACAGAAAAGAAGTAATAAAGTTTTTATTGGAAGAACTTAAGAAAGTTCCTAATCGGGAAGTATGTTTGGTAGCGACGGAAGAACAAATCGAAAGGATTGCTGAAGAATTGGAGTTCGATGGAGTAGGAGGATTCTTAAATACTAAGAAATCTTTGAACTTAACGGTGGCAGAAGTGCCAAAAGACTTGCATTTTGAGGTGGTTCTGTATTTTATACTTATGACGGAATTTTCAGAGTATTTTCCAGAAGATTCTGAAATATGGAACCTTGATGATGGGGATACCCTCAAATTCATTGATGATGTCAAAGCGATTCCGGGGTTTGATCCTATTGAATCTATTAGCCTTGCATGGGTAGAAGATGTTTTAGAGCACATCGAACAAATGGATTTCTAAACAACTTTTTAAGGGAAGAGAAGCAAAAGTAACTTTACCCAAAATACTGTTGTATACAAAATTTTGATACGACAGTATTTTTTTACAAAAAATGCAAATTTCTCTTGACTTTTTATGTCAATTTATAGTATAATTATAAAATATAATATACGTGCAAGTTCTGTTTTTAAAAATTCAAAAAATAGAACTTTTATTAAAAATAGAAAGGAGAAATCAAATGGCAAAAGTATTACCAGATGTATCAAGAACATTTAACGAATACTTATTATTACCAAACTTAACAGACGAAAGATGCATTCCAAGCAATGTTTCATTAAAAACCCCACTTGTAAAATTTAAAAAAGGAGAACAATCCAAATATGAAGCGAATGTCCCATTCGTATCAGCAATCATGCAGGCTGTTTCTGGCGAGGAAATGGCAATTGCTTTGGCGCGCGAAGGTGGATGTTCGTTTATTTTTGGTGCGCAATCGATTGAAGCTCAAGCGCAAATGGTGCGAAACGTCAAAAAACACAAAGCAGGTTTCATCAAAAGCGATTCCAACGTAAAAAGCGGAACGCCAATTAAGGATGTTGTTGCTTTAGTAGAACAAACGGGGCATTCTACAGTTATGATAACGGAAGATGGAACTTCCAACGGAAAATTCCTAGGACTTGTAACCGACAAAGATTACCGAATTTCCAGAGTTGATTTAGAAGAGCCAGTCGACAAATTCATGGTTCCCAAAGAAAAATTAGTATGGGCGAAAAAAGGAATCAGTTTAACTGAAGCAAACGATATGATTTGGGAACACAAAATTAGTTGTTTGCCAATTTTAGATGAAAATGATAATCTAGCGCATCTAGTATTCCGCAAAGACTACGAAGACCGCAAAAATAATCCAGATTCCTTCTTAGATGACAACAAAAGCTACATTGTTGGTGCAGGAATCAATACAAGAGACTACGAACAAAGAATTCCGGCTCTCGTAGAAGCTGGAGTTGACATGATTTGTATGGATTCTTCCGACGGTTATTCGGTATGGCAAAAAAACACGATTGATTGGGTTCGTAAAAACTATGGAGATAGCGTAAAAATTGGTGCAGGAAATGTGGTTGATAAAGAAGGATTTTATTATTTAGCAGACGCTGGAGCAGATTTCATCAAAGTTGGTGTTGGTGGCGGTTCGATTTGTATTACGCGTGAAACCAAAGGAATTGGACGCGGACAAGCCAGTAGCCTGATGGACGTTGTTGAAGCAAGAGATGAATATTTTGCAAGAACAGGAATTTATATTCCAGTATGTTCTGATGGTGGAATTGTACACGATTATCATATTACGCTTTCTTTAGCCATGGGAGCCGATTTTGTTATGATGGGAAGATATTTTGCGCGATTTGACGAAAGTCCATCACGTAAAGTAAAAAGAAATGGAACATTTGTCAAAGAATATTGGGGTGAAGGCTCAAACCGTGCTAGAAACTGGGAGAGATACTTAGAAGATCCAACTAAGAAAAAACTAGCTTTCGAAGAAGGTGTTGATTCCTACATACCGTATGCAGGTCCATTAAAAGACAATCTAGCCATCACAGTCAGCAAAATCAAATCGACCATGTGCAACTGCGGTGCGATTACCATTCCAGAATTGCATGAGAAAGCAAGATTAACTTTAGTTTCTGCTGTAAGCATTCGTGAAGGCGGAGCACATGATGTTATTTTGAAAGATGTAGAAAATGGAGATAATCATTAAAATGTAAAACCGTAGGGGCACGGTGCACCGTGCCCTTACACTAAATATATATAAATAGGAGAAAATCATGAACAAAGAACAAATTTTAATTCTAGATTTTGGTGGACAATACAACCAACTAATTGCAAGACGTGTCAGAGAATCCAAAGTCTACTCAGAAATCGTGCCATTTACGATTTCAATAGATAAAATTAAAGAAAAAGCACCAAAAGGCATTATTTTTACAGGCGGACCTGCCAGTGTTTATAGCGAAAATGCACCACGTGTAGACGAAGAAATTTTTAACCTAGGAATTCCAATTCTAGGAATTTGTTATGGTATGCAACTGATGACCTATGTTTTAGGTGGCGAAGTGGCAAGAGCAGATAAAAGAGAATATGGCGTAACTGATGTAAAAATTAATAATTCTTCTCAATTATTCGAAACATTTGGAAAAACCAACAACTTTCTAATGAGCCACACAGATTTTGTTGCAAAATTGCCAGAAGGCTTTGAAAATATTGGATCTACAGACCACTGTCCAAATGCTGCGATGCAAAATACAGCGAAAAATTTCTATGGAATTCAATTTCACCCAGAAGTAAATCTTTCTGAAAACGGAATAAAAGTCATTCAAAACTTTATTTACAATGTTTGTGGTTGTCATGGTGACTGGAAAATGGACTCTTTTGCTCAGGAAACCATTCAAGCTATCCAACAAAAAGTTGGAGACGGAAAAGTTCTTTGTGCACTTTCTGGTGGTGTAGATTCTTCTGTTGCTGCTGCTTTGATTAATAAAGCAGTTGGTAAAAATTTGACGTGCATTTTTGTGGACCATGGTTTACTTCGAAAAAATGAGGCAGAAGAAGTGGAAGAAATTTTCACCAAAGATTTTGATGTGAATTTTATCAAAGTCGATGCTAAAGAGCGTTTTTTGAGCAAATTAGCAGGCGTGACAGAACCAGAGAAGAAACGAAAAATCATTGGTGAGGAATTTATTCGTGTTTTCGAGGACGAAGCCAAGAAAATTGGAACGGTTGATTATTTGGTACAAGGTACGATTTATCCAGATGTGATTGAGAGTGGTTTTGGAGCAAGTAGCAAGATTAAGAGTCATCATAATGTTGGTGGACTTCCTGACTGCGTTGATTTTAAAGAGATTATTGAGCCACTTCGTGATTTGTTTAAAGATGAAGTGCGTAGCGTTGGGTTGGAATTGGGCTTACCAGAATTTTTGGTGTATCGTCAACCATTTCCTGGACCAGGACTTGCAATTCGTGTAATTGGAGATATTACAGAGGACAAGTTGTTGATTTTGAAGAATGCGGATTTTATTTTCCGAGAAGAAATTGCAAATGCAGGTTTGGATCGAAGCATTAACCAATATTTTGCGGTTTTGACGAATTTGAAAAGTGTTGGTGTTATGGGAGATGAGAGGACATATGATTACACGATTGCACTTCGTGCGGTTTCAACGATTGATTTTATGACAGCTGAATGGAGCAAGATTCCATTTGAAGTGTTGGAAAAGGTTTCGAACCGAATTGTGAATGAGGTCGAACATGTGAATCGTGTGGTTTATGATATTACGGGAAAACCTCCTGCAACGATTGAGTGGGAATAAAAAAGTATAACCTTTTATTATATCATATTTTTAGTAAAATGTCAACTTGACATAATTTGGAAAATGTGCTATAATAAATAGTGAATTTTTCGGAGATAATATATAAATTATCTCCGATTTTTTTATAGATTTGATTGGATTTTTTGTTCTATCGGTGATTTTTCGCAGACTAAATTTTGATTGCTTTGGAGAAATATTCTTAAAGATTGATAATTTTTCCGTTTTGTGATAGGATAGATAAGAAAGAGGTGTGAATATGAACGAAAAATATAATTGGAATTTAAAGGACATTTTTGTGTGTCATGAGGATTTTGACAATTGCAAGACAAATTTGAATGAACTTTTGAACAATATTGCAAAATATCAAGGAAAATTGAGCGAGAGTTCAAAAAATTTGCAAGAGTGCTATGCCTTGTATGAGAAGGCATTGGAGGCTTTTGAAAAAATTTATGCTTATGGAATGCTAACCTATCATTTGGATATGAGCAATCAAGATTCGATTAAGTTGTATAAAGAAGTCGAAAATATTGGGACAAATTTTAGCCAAACGGTTTCTTTTATGATGCCTGAGATTACAAAGATGAATGAGGAAACTTTGAGACGTTTTATGAAGGAAAATTCGGATTTGTGTCGTTATCAGAGAGTCTTGGAGGATATTTTAGAGAAGAAGAAACACGTTTTGAGTGAAAAAGAGGAAAGTTTATTGAGTCAGTTTGGAGAAGTATTCTCAGCTTCGGAAAATACGTTTGAAGTTTTAACAAATGCAGAATTTAAATTTGGCAATTTGATTGATGAAAATGGAAAAGAAGTGGAAATGACAGATGGAACTTACACTAAGTTTTTGCGTAGCAAAGAGGAAAAGGTGCGAAAGCAAGCGTTTGATTTGATGTATGACCAATATAGCAAATTTATGAATACGATTACGGAATTGTATTTGGCAAGAGTGAAGGAATACACGATTGTAAGCAAACTAAGAAATTATCAATCTTCTTTGGAAGCAGCGGTTGTGCATGATGATGCGAGCATTCAGGTCTATGAAAAATTGATTGAAAGTGTGCATAAAAATTTGGGTGTTAATCACAAATTTATGAGCCTAAAAAAGAAAATGCTTGGAGTCGATGAAATGCATTTGTATGATATTTACCAAAATCCGATTGAAGTAGAAGATGAAAAGATTTCGTTTGAGCAGGCGAAAAGTGAAGTGTTAGAGGCTTTGCAAATTTTGGGCGAAGAATATACGAATCGCTTAAAAGAAGCGTTTGATAATTCGTGGATTGATGTTTACGAAAAGCCAAATAAGCGTAGTGGGGCGTATAGTATGGGTGTGTATGGAATTCATCCATTTGTGCTAACGAATTTTGTGGAAAGCAAACGTGATGTTAGTACAATTGCTCATGAATTGGGGCATAGTATGCATTCGTATTATTCGAATCAAAATCAGAATATTTTAGACAGCAATTACACGATTATGGTGGCAGAAGTGGCTTCTACGGTGAATGAAATACTGTTAGCCAGTTATCAAATTGAAAAAGAGAAGGATAAGCAAAAGAAGGCGGAATTGCTGTATGAATTGTTGGAAATGATACGCGCGACTTTGTTTCGTCAAGCGATGTTTGCCGAATTTGAAAAAACGGTGCATGAAAAGGTAGAGGAGAATGAAATGCTTTCGAGTGAGGATTTGTGCCGAATTTATTATGATTTGAACCAAACGTATTTTGGAAAAGAAGTTGTGATTGACGACAAAATTAAATACGAATGGCTTAGAATTCCGCATTTTTATAGCTGTTTTTATGTGTATAAATATGCGACAGGAATCTCGAGTGCCATTGCAATTGCGAGCAAAATATTGAAAAAGGAAGCAGGATTTACGCAAAGATATATTGAAATGTTGAAACAAGGTTGTTCCCAAAAATCAATCGAACTTTTGAAAATGGTGGAGGTTGATTTAGAGAGCAGTACACCTTATGATGAGGCGATTCAGTTTTATCAGGAAAAAATGGAAGAACTAGAAAAGTTGATTTTGGAATAATCTTATGAAAGTACTTGTTAATTCATATGAAATATGTTATATTGAGATATATATGGTTTTTATATATGATTTCGCAGTTAATAAAATTTTATTAAGGAGGAAGATAAGTATGGAGCAAAGAACCGAATTGGAAACTAATATTTTAGTGTCAGAAGTACGGAGCAATGAAGTAGGCACAAATGAATATGAAAGAAAAATTGACCCTTTCGCTTTTTCAATGGATGCAGAGTGGATGCGATATGAACCAGTTACTCCTTGGCAAAGAAAAACAAAGGAGTTATTCTTGGATGCAAAAGCGAAAGGTAAACTTCATTCTTTTACTTGCATGGCAATTGATCCAGCTGTTGTAGACGGAAAATTGGTATATCAGAAAGGATTGCCATCAGCCATAGGATATGGCAGAACAACTTGGAACAAACTCTTGAAAAACTATGCCCCAAGTCGTAACAGTAGACAATTAGCTGAAACGGAGTA
The DNA here is from genome assembly GCA_947426305.1 of uncultured Clostridia bacterium. GTDB lineage: Bacteria > Bacillota > Clostridia > TANB77 > CAG-508 > Scatovivens. The sequence goes on from CANEDP010000040.1 coordinate 6,468, forward strand.
TGCGTGTAAAAACTTGCACATTATCGGAAAACTGGTAGAAGAGGAAAAATGGGACAGTTCAAAGGCGTGGTATACTGTATGTGATGATTCGAGAGAAATTGCAGATTGCTACCGAAAAGATGATGAACAAAAGGGTGCTATATTAACAGGTGGAAAAGGAATTTGCGGATTTTATGATTTAGGTGGTGGATTTAAAATGATTGCACAAGATCCATGGAAGAGGGATCTTAATCGAGATCCTTATGATAGTTGGATACTTGCTGTACCTCATTGTGAATGGCCTTATGGAGTATTTGCTATTGCCCAAACTCGAGGAAATTTTGGGTCATGCTCTTATACTAAAGCTAATATTGTTCAACTTGCGATGGACTGAAAATTATTGTTATTCAGAAACCAAAAGAGAACTTGCTTTGGCAGGTTCTTTTTTGAATTTGTGTAAATTTCTTAAAAAATAGGCGGATTTTCAGAAAAATGTTGCCAAATCCCTACTTTTGTAGTATAATATAGTAAATTATGAAAAAATGGAGAAAAAAATGTCAAACATAGTAATAGGAATTGAAGGTCTAGTGGGAAGTGGAAAAACCAGTATTTGTCGAGAATTAATTAAACGAATACCCAATTCGATACTATTAAATGCAGGAAATTTATATCGAGCTATTATTTGTGTGATGATGAAAAATGGTTCTACTATTGCCAACATGAAAAAAAGTGGCAAAAATTTGGAAATTCGAGAAATGATTGACCAATTAAAAATAGAAATAAGGCTCGAAAATGACGAAACAGTGGTTTATGCTAATGGCGAAAAATTGTCGGAAGAAGAATTGCAGTCCAAAGAAACTTCACTTGCAGTTTCCGAAATTAGTAATACCGCGAGCAATGAAGAAGCATTTTTGTTTGTGCATGATTTAATTGATGATTTAAAAAAACAGTATCATGTCATTTTTTCTGGAAGAGCAACGATGAAGATTTACCCAGAATGCGATTATCATTTTTTTGTGATTGCGGATTTGGAAGAACGTGTCAGAAGGAAATGTTTGCAATATAAAAATCAAGAAAATGCCGAAGAAATTCGAATGAACATTATCAAAAGAGATGCTTTACAGGAAAAAAGTGGATTTTACGACTACAGTCCGATAACACTTGAAATCGATGTAACAGATTGCAAAAGTGTTCAAGAGTCGACGGATAAAGTGCTACAGAAGATAAAATTAAAAGGGAATGTTTAAGTTTTGAGGAGGCAAAATGGAATACGTAAACGAAAAGTTAGTAGAATTTAATCATTATTTATCTGGCAGAAAAGTAGCGGTAATTGGCTTGGGCGTTAGCAATGCGCCTTTGATTGATTATTTGTACAACTTGAAGGCACAAGTTACGGTTTTTGACCGAGCAGAAATTAAGGATTTGAATAAAACCATTCTTCGAAAAGTTACCAATTATGGAATGGGAATGTCTTTTGGCGAAAATTATTTGGAGGAATTAGTAGGATTTGATATCATTTTCCGTTCTCCAAGTTGTTTACCAACTACCCCACAACTGGTAGCGGAAGCAGAGCGTGGAGCGATTATTACAACCGAAGTGGAAATGGTCATTGAATTATGCCCTGGAAAAGTCATTGGAATTACAGGAAGTGATGGAAAAACGACGACAACCACTCTGATTTTTGAAATTTTAAAAGAAAAAGAATACAACGTATTTTTAGGTGGAAACATTGGAACTCCATTGTTTACCAAGATTTCTGAAATGACGCCAGAAGATATTGTTGTTTTAGAACTAAGTAGTTTTCAATTAATGGACATGAAAATTAGTCCACAAATTGCAGTAATTACCAATATTACGCCAAATCATTTAGATAAACATACGGATATGGAAGAATACATAAATGCTAAAAAGAATATTTTCAAATACCAAGATGAAGGTGGTTTGTTGGTTTTGAATTATGATAATGATATCACAAAGAGTTTTGAAAAAGAGGCTGTGGGAAGAATCGCATTTTTCAGTAGCAAAAGCAAGATTCCCAATGGCTATATCATAGATGATAACAAAATTAAATATTGTGAAAATGGTCTAAGAAGCCATATTTTGGACACCAAAGAAATGAAACTTCGTGGGGTTCATAATTTTGAAAATGCAGCAGCAGCCTTGATTGCTACCCAAGATTTGGTTGACCGAGAAACAGCGTGTCAAACGATTTTGAATTTTAAAGGTGTGGAGCATCGCTTAGAATTGGTGTTGGAGACGAAGGATAGAATTAAATGGTATAACGATTCGGTTAGTTCGAGTCCCACTCGAACAATTGCAGGTTTGAATGCATTTTCGTTACGAAATATTATTTTGATTGCAGGTGGCTACGACAAAAATTTAGATTACACCCCACTTGCCAAACCAATTGTGGATAATTGCAAAGAATTGATTTTATTAGGAGCAACGAGTAACAAAATCGAAAAAGTGGTCAAAGCCGAATTAAAAATGCAAAATAAGAAAATGAAAATTCATAAATGCACTGATTTAAGAGAGACTGTGGAAATTGCCAAAGAAATTGCGGTGCAAGGTGATGTCGTTTTATTTTCGCCAGCAAGTGCTAGTTTTGATATGTTCAAAGATTTTGCAGAACGTGGAAAATTGTTTAAAAAATATGTGAAAGAAATCGCGAAGAGTTAGGCAAAAAGAGTTGTAAAAAACTAACTTAATTAGCGTGAGAAAGTTTAGACATTGTCTAAACTTTCGCTCGTTTCTCTTTAAAGAGATAGGTTTTTTTACAGCTCTTTTCTAAAATAAACGATTTTAATTAATTTTCTCATGCTCAAAACAAAATTAAAAATTTCGCTACAATAAATCGATACCAAATAACCGCGGAATCCCAAACTTTGGGACGAAATAATAAATTAGCACAACATCTATAAACGTATCTAAAATGTTGATAATCATGACATCATTTTGGGCGTCAAGTCCTTTTAAGATATTGTCGACCACACAATCTAATAAAATGAAAATTGCTAGTGGAGATAGAATTTTTATGTAATTTGAAATGGTTTGGTCTTTATAAATCCATTGTCCAAGCTGATTGGCTCCTAAAAACAAAAATAGGCTAATCAAAAGGCAAAGAGATATGGAAATAATAAGAATGATGTTTGTTACTCTTTTGATTGCTTTTTGGCGATTTTGTGCATTATAGGTAGCAAATTCTGGTACAAATAAACTGCTAATTGAGGAAAATATTACATTAGGAAATATAACAATTGGCATTGCCATACCATTGATTTCGCCATAAACGGCTAGGGCTTTGGCACAGTCTAGTTTGCCTTTTTCAAAACTAAGTGGAATGATAATTTGCTTTAAAGTAGACAATCCAGAACGAATGAAAGAGGTAATGGCAATGGGAAAAGACATTTTGAAAATTTTTTTTCGATAGTAGGAGGGTTCATAATGAGTGGTATAGGTAGTTTTGTAGATTTTGGAATCATGCTTGTAGAGTAGGTAGTTACCAATAAAGGAGAAAATTTCTGAAATTAAATCTCCTAAAACAAGTGAAAAACACGCATATTCTAAGCCATTTGGTAAAAACAAATCAAGGAAAAATGCTGTAATTAGTATTTTAATGATTTGCTCAAAAAATTGCGCAATAGTTGATTTATACACACGCCTAATAGCAATAAAATATCCAGAAATCGCAGATGACATGGAAATTAAGGGTAATGCAAAACAAATCACATAAATGACGTTTTTGGATACTCTGTCATGCAAGCAATTTTTAATGATGAAATCAGAAAAAAACAGGAAAAGAAGGCTTGCCAAAATTCCGCAAAGAAAACTGAAAAGCAGACAGCGTTTGGTAATTTTTTGAATGCCTTCTTTATTTCCAATTGCGAGTTCCTCAGAAACAAGGCGTGTAACGGCAAAATTGATGCCAAACGTGCCAAGCGTAATTCCAAAAAGATAGACGGACATGACCAAATGAAAAACGCCAAGCATTTCTTTCCCAATTTTTTGCGTAATGTAACTATTAAAAAATATTGCAAATACACGAAAAATAATCGAACTGGCGGTTACGATAAAACTATTGATTAAAAATGTTTTGACTTTTTTGTTCACGAAAATCACCTTAAGGAAATTATATGAAGAAGGTGGAAATTTAAGAACGAAAGGATAGACAGCAAATAGGTTTTTATGATAGAAAGTAAGTTATGTAAAAAGGAGAAAAAATGAAATATCCATTTAAGATTTTAAATAAAAAGAAGTTTATGTTATGTTTTATTGATGCTTTTTTGACAAATCTATTTTTCTATATTACACCAGTGCTTTTGGCATATTTTACGAGAGAGCCATTTACATTGGAAAAATTCAAATGTCTGATTTTGTCGATTATGGTTAGCAAAATTTTGGCGGTTGCTTTAAATCAGATTTGGATTATTTATGTTTTGCATTTTGAAAATGAATATGCTAAAGATTTGCAACTGGCTTATTTTAACCGAGTTGTGCGAATGAAACCTTTTGCTTTAAATAAAGTGCATAACGGTTTTTTGAAAAAAGAGATTGATATTATTGCCGAAGAATCGGAAGAGTTATTAGAACATATTTATGAAACAGTTAGCGGATTTTCGATTTCAATTGTGATGTTTTTAGTACAAGTGGTTAATCAAGATCGAAACATATTTTTTGTTTGTTTGGCAATGATTTTTGGAATGGTTATTTATAATGCTTGGCTTGGGAAAAAATATGTTTCTGTTCAAGAAGACTTTAATGAAGCCTATTCCAAATATAATTCAACATATGTTGATTTTTTGCAAAATGTAAGGACAATAAAAAGGTTAAATGCTAGTAAATTTGCTAATCGAAAAAATGAAGAATTGTTTAGAAAAGTGTTGCCTAAACTAGATAAAATGAATTTGTGCTATTCGTTTCGCTCGAATGGAATTAATGCATTCGTATATATCATGTATGTGATTGTGCTAACGAATTTGTACTTTAAAATGCAGGCTGGAGAAAATATTTTATCGAATTTGTTGTTTTATGCAACGATTTTTGATTTACTAAGAGGCGAATTAAAAGATTTGACATTTTTGTTTGTACATTTTAACAAATTTCAAGCAGCGACCAATCAAGTGGAAGAAATCATTGGTGAAGACGTGGAAAACGGAATTATCAAAGATTGGAAAGTTATTCAAATCAAAGATTTGGAATTTAAATATAATGAAGAAACAAAAACCACCATTCAAATTCCCAATTTTGAAATTCATCAAGGAGACAAAATTAGTATTGTGGGCAAATCGGGGCAAGGGAAAAGCACTTTTTTAAATATTTTCTCACGTTACATTGAAGTGGAGAGCGACAAATACAGAATTGATGAAGAACCAAAACAAGGAAATCTAGATTTGGCGTATATTTCGCAGGAAATTGATTTGTTTGATTTAAGTGTAAGAGAAAATTTGTGTTTAGGCAAGGAAATTTCAGATGAAAATTTGATGCAAATTTTGATTGAAGCAGGTTTGCAAGAGTGGGTTGAAAAGCTGGAAAATGGTTTAGATACAATTGTTGGCGAAAGAGGATTAAAATTGTCAGTTGGGCAAAAGCAAAGGCTGAATTTAATTCGTGGAATTTTGCTAGAGAAAGATGTGTATGTTTTAGATGAGCCAACTTCGAATTTGGATAAAGAAACTGAAAAATTGATCGTTAATTTAATTCAAAAATATTTGCAAAATAAAACGGTTGTAATTGTGACGCATCGTGATGAGATTAAGAGAATTTGCGAGAAACATTATATTTTCGAGAATAATTGTATGCAAGAAGAAATTTTTATCAAACAATAAATTGATTTTACGCCACGATTTTCAAAAAAGAGAGAAAAATGATTAAAATTTACATAAAATCAATACGGAATACCAAATTTTGCGTTCTAGAGGTATAAAAAGGCATAGTATTAGAAAAATGACTTTTTAAAGTGACGCACTAGAATGTCCCAAACACGACTTTTTTGAATTAAGCATACATAAAATATTATGAAAAATTAAAATGCCTTAAAATGCATTTTAGCTGCTTTCTGGAAGACATTAGAAATTTTGAGTGGAAAAGGAAAATTTAAAAAAATTATAAAAAATTCTGTCAATAACTTTAGAAAATGTCCCAAAAATTACAAAACATTAACGGGAAAAC
>CANEDP010000041.1 GCA_947426305.1 uncultured Clostridia bacterium
GAGTACAGATTACATTCCTTGATGAGTGCTTAAAATAGTGTCCAACTTTTTGGGGGTCAGTACAACTTGACATAAGTCAAAAAATGTGATATAATGAAAGTTAGGGGCAATGATAAATCCATTGCCCCTATTTTTACTTCCTAAGTCTGGTTTATCGATAATTTCTAAAAGCCCCTACGGCTTAAGAAATTGCATCTGCGCAATTTTTACAAATATGTGGATATTCTTCATTCTCTCCAACCGTGCTTGAATACATCCAACATCTCTCACATTTCTCGCCCACTGCCTTTTGTACTTCAACTCCAATGCCAACTTCCTCATCTTGATTTCTTCGATTTTCGCTAATTTCCAACTGCGAAACCATGCAAATATCTTTTAAAATATCAATTTTATCTTTGATAAAATCATATTGCTCTGCCTCTGCATACAAAATCACTTTTGCTTCCAAAGATAATCCAATTACCTTCTCTGCTCTTGCTTTTTCCAACTTTTTGGCTACAGCCTCTTTAATTCGAATCAATCGCTCCCACTTTAGTTCCAACGCCTCATTTTCAAATTTTGCATTGACTTTTGGATAAAAATCAAGCATCACACTTTCCGTGTTTTCCCCTGCACGATGTGGCATATATTTCCAAATTTCTTCTGCTGTAAAACACGTCATCGGTGCCAAAATTCTCACCAAAGCAGACAAAATTTCATACATCGTCGTTTGTGCTGCTCTTCTTTCCACACAATCTGCACGATATGTGTATAAACGATTTTTAATAATATCCAAATAAAATGCACTCATATCAACCACACAAAATTGATTTAGCGCACGATACGCAATATGAAAATCATACGTATCATATGCTTTTGTGCAATCTCTGATTAATCGATTTAACTTGATTAATGCCCATTTGTCAATCTCCGTTAAGTCTTCATAGGCAACTGGATTGTTCACATCAAAATCAGCAATATTTCCCAAGATATATCTTGCTGTATTTCGGATTTTACGATACACTTCTGTAACCTGTTTAATAATATCATTTGACGCACTAATATCTGATTTATAATCAGAAGCCAAAACCCAAAGTCTTAAAACATCTGCCCCAGACGTATTCGTAACATCTTTTGGGTCAATTCCATTGCCCAACGATTTCGACATTTTTCTTCCTTTTTCGTCAACTGTATAACCATGTGTCAAAACTTCTTTGTAAGGTGCTTTTCCTTTTGTCGCAACCGAAGTCAAAATCGAAGACTGGAACCAACCACGATATTGGTCACTTCCTTCCAAATACAAATTTGCTTCTGGCAAGCCACGCTCCGCCAAAACAGACTCATGCGTCGAACCAGAATCAAACCAAACGTCCATAATGTCCGTTTCTTTTACAAAATCAGTACAACCACATTCGCATTTTGCATTCTCTGGCATTAATTCTTTAACGTCCATATCAAACCAAGCATTTGAGCCATTTTCCGCAAAAATATTTTGCACTTTCTCTAACGATTCTGCTGTCACATATTCCTTTTCGCAGTCCTTGCAGTAAAATACAGGAATTGGAACACCCCAAGTACGTTGACGTGAAATACACCAATCATTTCTATCTTCCACCATTTTTGTAATACGCTCTTGACCCCAAGCAGGATACCATTTTACACCTTTAATCGCGTCCAATGTTTCTTTTCGGAAACCGTCAACCGATGCAAACCATTGCTTAGTCGCCCTAAAAATAACTGGTTTTTTACATCTCCAACAATGTGGATACGAATGATTTACCTTCTGGCTTGTAAGCAACAAACCATTTTCCTCTAACCAAGCAATAATTGTTTTATTTGATTTGGCATAATATTGCCCTGCAAACGGTCCTGCTTCTTGTGTTTGATGACCTTTACTATCTACACAAACAACAATTTCCAATCCATTTTTAATCCCACACAAATAATCTTCCTTACCATATCCAGGAGCCGTATGAACCGCACCAGTACCAGTCTCTAGGTCAACTAAAATCGTATCATCTGAGCCTAAAACAACTCTGGAATCTCTATCCAAAAATGGATGTTTACAAATGATGCCTTCCAATTCTGTTCCGTCAAATTCCTGAAGCGTTTTGAAAGTCTCAATTCCAGCAATTTTCATGACATTTTCGACCAATTCGCTAGCCAACAATACTTTTTCCGTTCCAATCTCTACCAAACTATATTTAAAATCGCCACCAATTGTGATTCCCATATTTCCTGGAAGAGTCCAAGGAGTTGTCGTCCAAATTACGATATAAGTATTTTTTTCATCAAATTTGCCTTTGGCATCTTTAACTGGAAATTTCACATAAGCCGTCATCGAATCAACATCTTTATATTCAATTTCCGCCTCTGCCAAAGCCGTTTCGCAATCTGTACACCAATATACTGGTTTCAAGCCCTTATAAATATAACCTTTTTTAAACATATCGCCGAAAACGCCAATTTGCTTTGCTTCCATTTCTGGTTGATACGTAATATATGGATTTTTCCAATCTGCCAAAACGCCAAGTCGTTTGAAACCTTCAATTTGCTTGTCTTTGTATTCACTTGTAAATTGTCTGCAAGTATCTCTAAACTTAGAAACTGGAATTTCATCACGATTCAAGCCCAATTTTTCAATTGCTTTTTTCTCTGTTGGCATACCATGTGTATCAAATCCTGGAATGTAAGGCGTATAAAAACCTTGTAAGTTTTTGTAACGCACAATCGTATCTTTCAAAATCTTATTTAAAGCATGCCCCAAATGAATCTCGCCATTGGCATAAGGTGGACCATCATGCAATACAAATGGTGTCTTTCCCTCATTCTTCTTTAGCATTTTTTCATACAACCCATTCTCTAAAACGCTCTCCAAAGTCTTAGGTTCATTTTCTGGCAAATTTCCACGCATCGGAAAATCCGTCTTCGGCAAATTCAAGGTTTTACCATAATCTTGTTTTTCTTCACTCATTTTTGTTTCCTCCTTATCTAATAAAAAACAGCATTCATCCAAAACTAGGACGAATGCTGTTAATCCGCGGTACCACCTAAATTAGAGATTTTTGAAAATCTCCCTCTTAAATCTTTTAACGCAAGAAATACGGATTCATCTACAAAACTTTTCAACCAATCAACTCCAAGGTGATAACACAAAATCTATTCCCCTACCAAAATTTCACCAACCTTTGGCTCTCTAAAGGCTTTACTATTCTGCATCGCGTCCTTTTCTTTGTTTTTATTTATTTTATATATATTAACATATTTTTGAATAAGTGTCAATTACTTTTTCACAAAAAAAACAGAAAGACTAGACCATTCTAGCCTTTGTCTGTCTGTTTTGGTTTCTAAAATTGGTAATTTTTTTTGATGCAACTCTGTATAAACTCCTTTATTCTATTGATAAAGGAAGGTTTTATCTCATAAGTCGCATCTGAGTGAAGAATTATCTTGTCTCCACGATTAAGAAATTTAATTTCGTCAGCCCATTCAGAACGTGAGGTCACTTTGGTAAAAGTTTTTACTTCAATAACTACATCTTGAGTTATTAACTTTCCTTTTTCCAAAAGTGAAGTCATTTGCTCTCTTTTGTTTAAAAAGCAAACTTCTAACTCTCTTTCCAGTCTTTTCCTTGGGTAATACCCATTTAAAAAAATTTCCCGTCCATTCTCATCCTCACTATACTTTAATTCAACAAATAACATATCTGTTTCTCCTTCCTGTTTATATTTCGCCTAAGTGGCATTGCTTAAATTTCTATATTATTCTTACCTTTATTATATCACATTTCCATAAAATTGTCAATATTATGTAAATATTTTTATATAATCAAGTCTAATGCCCTTTTTGATAGTTTTTCATATCTTACCATTTTATCTCTTATCTTTTCTTCTAAACTCGGCAAAATCCCATAGTTGGCGTTCATCGGCTGAAATTTATCATTTGGCGTTGAAATATAGTCTGCTAACGCACCAATCATGGTTTGCTCTGGAAAAATTATTTTTTGCTGTGCGCAAGCATTCACTCCTGCTACAAATCCAGAAGATATGGATTCTACATAGCCTTCGACACCTGTTATTTGTCCTGCAAAATAAATTCTTTTGTCCTGTTTGAATTGATAAGTATTATCTAATAATTCTGGCGAATTAATATAGGTATTTCGGTGCATAACCCCATATTTCATGAAATTGGCATCTTCTAAACCAGGAATCATGGAAAACACACGTTTTTGCTCTCCAAATTTTAAATTTGTTTGAAATCCAACTAGGTTAAATAGCGTTCCTTCTTTGTTGTCTTGTCTTAATTGGATAATGGCATATGGTCTTTGACCAGTTCGTGGATCAGTAAAACCAACAGGCTTTAGTGGACCAAATCGCAAAGTATCCTCGCCTCTTTTTGCCATGATTTCAATTGGCATACATCCTTCAAAAATTTCTCTTTTTTCAAAATTATGTAAGGTTGTAACTTCCGCATGAATTAATTCTTGGTAAAATTTTAAATATTCTTCCTGATTCATAGGAAGATTGATGTAGGAACTATCGCCTTTTCCGTATCGATCGCCCCAAAAAGCTATATCCATGTTGATAGATGATTTTTCTACAATGGGAGCCGCTGCATCATAAAAATGCAAATCATTCTCACCAATTAATTGGCAAATAGCTTTAGAAAGAGCATCAGAGGTAAGTGGTCCTGTTGCGATGATTACTTTACCAGTTTTTGGAATTTCAGTGATTTCTTCTCGAATTAATTCAATGTTGGGATTGGCTTCGATTTTTTCCGTTACTGCTTTTGAAAATTTTTCGCGATCAACTGCTAAGGCTTGTCCTGCTGGAACTGATACGCTATCTGCTATAGGAATTAATTCACTTCCTAATCTTCTTAATTCTTCTTTTAGTAAGCCACACGCATTGGTTAATTGGTTTGATTTGAAAGAATTGCTACATACAATTTCAGCCAAATCAGAATTGGTATGGGCTGGCGAAAATTTTTGTGGTTTCATTTCATATAATTTAACTGGGATTTCTCGTTTGGCAATTTGCAAAGCTGCTTCTGAACCTGCTAACCCTGCACCGATGATTGTAATTGGTTCCATTTTTGCTTCCTTTCTTTTCTCATTTAAAAAACTCTAAATTAAATTTAGAGTTTTTTTATTTTATACTTCTCTTGCTTTGACAACTACTCTTTGACTACTGTCATTTGTACAAGTGATTAATGTAATTTCTTTTTTACCGTTGGTTCTTTGCGATGTACAAGAAACATCGGCTGGATCGACAACGTATTTATCATAAACAGAATATTGAATCATTCTTCCTTTTAAATCAGTTAATTCAATGATAGAGCCATTTTCTAGTGTAGGAACTTTGCTGAAAAATTTAGTATTTCTGTAATTGTGACCTACGATACAATAATTTCCAACTTCATTTGGTTTTGGTCCCCAAAAATAACATGGCGAGATTTTTAATAGTTCATCAGTTGTTGTATTTAAAATGGGATAATAAACACCGATTGATGGAATATTAATAATAGCCGTTGTGTGATATTTTTGACCACTTTTAGTAACTGATGTATTTCGATCGATGACTTCGTTTTCAATATCTGATTCATCATCTTCAGCTTCTTGGGAATAGATAATTTCGTATGGATTTTCTTGATTTAAAATAACTACAATGGCATTGTCTGAAAATTTAATGGTTGTATCATCAGAAACGCTATCTTCGAATTCGACATTGGATAAAATTTCTTGCGATATTGCTTCGTTTTTATTTTTATCGTATTCTGCATAAATATAATATGAAAATAAAATACCCACCAAAAAAACGGAAATAAAGAAATCGATTTTATACATTTTTTTCTTTTTTTTAAGTTCTGGTGTAATATATAATTTTTCTGACACTAGAATTTGATTCATAATTTTTCTCCTACTAATAATAGTATACCATTTATTTATTAGTTTATCAAGGGTATTTCTTCTAAAAATATAAAATTTTTCGTTGCCAATTTTTGACAAATTTCTCATTTTTCTATAAATTTAGTTTACTATATCTGTTACTTAAAATCAAGATAATTAATAAAAATTTTTTTATCAATTATTTTCTATTTGCAAAAAATATGTTTCCCAATTGTCATTACTTGTGGTCTACTCCAAATCCAAGCTGATGTTGCTGTATCTGGGTTAAAATAATAAACGCATCCTGAAGTTGGATCCCAACCATTGATAGCATCTTGTGCTGCTTTTTTGCAATTGTCATCATAGCCTAAATTAATTTGCCCATCGGCAACACAAGTGTAGGCTCCAGATTGATAAATCACACCAGAAACAGAATTGGGAAATCTCGAATCGGAAACGCGATTCATCACTGTTGCAGCAACTGCAACCATTCCATTATATGGCTCACCTCTTGCCTCTCCATACACTAAATGACTAAGCAAATTCAAATCATTATTATTGCTTGCTCCTCCACCTGAGGAAGAATTAGACTGAATTCCTAATGCTGACAATGTTTGGGAACCAGCAACTCCGTCAGCATTTAAACCATTGCTACTTTGAAACTTTTTTACTGCTTCATACGTTCCAGAACCATAAATTCCATCTACATTTCCAGAATAATAGCCCCATTCCTTCAGTTTTGTTTGAATTTGTTTGACTTCTTCGCCACTTGAACCATATTGCGAAAGTGCATAAACCATAGGAAGTTTTGCCAAAATCCAATATAATAGGATTCCCATTACCACAATTCCAATTAAATATTTATGTTTTTTCATTACAACCTCCATCTTTTATCCTATTTTTTGCAATTCCAAAAATTTTATACCATTTTATGTAAAATTTTTGTAACAAATTTGTAATAAAAATTTTATATTTTTTTGTCAAATTAGGGTTGCTATTTTTTGTCATTATTTGTATAATGATATTATCAGAGAAAAGGAGTAATGTTATGGAATTTACGAAAGACATTGAATTTAATAGTTCTCCAGTCGCCAGTCAAGAATTAATTGTTACTTACCATGGTTTTTTAAGTGAAAGCACAGAATTAACCATTGTATATGGTTTTGGCGAATCTTGGAACCATACAACAGAAACTCCAATGGAAAAAACTTCTGTTGGTTTTACAGCAAAAATCAATCTATTAGATTTTGATACTTTTAATTTCTGTTTTAGAAATTCCAATTACGAATGGGATAATAACTGCAATTCGAATTATATCTCTGCAATTTTACCTTACACACAAACTACTGAAAAATTTGATATTGATGCATTTATCGAAGAATTATTAGAACCAATTTGTTCCAAAACAATTGAAAATTTAGAAGTTTCAACTCCTGTTCAAATTTCTGCAGAGCCTATTGATTTAGGACTTGAAATTAGCAATATTTTATCACAAATTAAAGCGGAAACTCCTACTGAAGAACTAGTCGAATATGCAACACTTGACGAAATCCTTGCTGGAACTGTGATAGAAGAAACACCTGTCGAATTATTCGAAGAAAATACTCCTGATGCCTTATATGAAATAGATATTGAACAAGCCGTTGCAAAATTATTCGAAAATGAACCTGAAGCAGAACTTATTTTTCCAGAGACTCCACTTCAAGAAGAAACAGCATTAATCAATGTAGATGATCCATTCATGATTAGTCCAAGAAAATTAGGCAGATTTTATGCTTTCAAAAAACGCATAAAATTATCTCTTTATAAATTATTAGTCAAGCTACCAAAAATGATTTTTGGTATAGAAGAACAATAAATCGATAAAAAAAATCTTCCGCAATGGAAGATTTTTTATGTTACATTCCAATTTTTTTCATAAATTGTTTGCCTTTTTTTACCATTTTTTTCTTACTATTGTCAATCCCTTCCGAATACATCATCATAGCTCCTGCTGTAAGCAAAGTGCCTAACATTAAACCTTTTGTAAATCTCATTTTTTTACCACCTTTCCAAAATATTTTTATATTATTTATTATTTTCTTTTTTGTCAATCCTATACTCTCTAAAAAATGAGTAAATTTGAAAAAATGCGATAATCAGTAAAAAAATTCCAAAGTATTTTTTCAAATTTGCGTTTTCAATACGAAATGACAGCAAACTTCCGTACAATTGCCCCAACAACTCCAAAAATAATAATAACTGTCGCAATTTTATAATCAATGCTTTTATGTTTTACATTCATATAAATTGCTACAATCGATGTCGGAATAAAAAACACCAAATTAATTCCTTGTATCATATGCTGGTCAATATTTTGAAACAAATTTAAAAGTAAAATCAAAATCGTTCCGTCCACCCATTCCAATTGCAGCCACAATTCCTGAAACAACACCAAAAATAATTTCCTTCAACCAATTTCACCCCATTATCATTTTAATTCCTGCATATAATAAAAACACAATAAACGAAATCTGCAAGAATTTTTTGCCAGAATTCCACAATATTTTTGAACCAACATAACCGCCAATAATTCCACCAATCGAGCATTTTATCGCCATTTGCCAATCAATATAATTTTGATTAAAATAAAAACAACCACTTGTAAATACCATAAAAAAAATGCAAAATATTGTTGTTGCACGTGCTTTTACTTCATCCATTTTCAAAATAGAACTCATATACGGAACTAAAATCAATCCACCGCCACTACTAAATAAGCCACTTACGAGTCCTCCAAAAAATCCGATTAGCATATTTTTCCAAAAATCTTTCTTTTCCATCATATTGATAGAATTTACTCAAAATTTGAAATTTATACAAAATTTTATTGTTCAACACAATTTTCATCTTTTACATAATATTTCGTCCCCAACATCTCATCCGGCAAATATTGCTGTTCACACCAATGCCCCGGGAAATCATGCGGATACTTGTATCCTTCTCCATAGCCAAATTGCTGCATTCCCTCTGCTGGTGCGTTTCTAATATGCATTGGAATCGTCCCTGTGTTCCTATTTTTCACATCTTCCAAAGCGCGATTAATTCCCAAATACGTTGCATTTGATTTTTTGGAAATCGCAACGTACGTAGCCGCTTGCGCCAAAATAATTCTTGCCTCTGGCATTCCAATCATTCGAACTGCCTCCATGGCAGACGTTGCAACTACTAATGCATTTGGATTTGCCATTCCCACATCTTCTGATGCACAAATTGTAATTCTTCTTGCCAAAAAAACGGGATCTTCTCCTGCATTCAAGGCCCTTGCTAAATAGAAAATAGCAGCATCTGGATCACTTCCGCGCATAGATTTAATCATCGCACTGATGTTATCATAATGACTATCTCCTGTTTTATCAAACATGGCTTTTTTCGTATTCATACTTTGACTTGCAATTTCATCCGTAATTTCAATAACACCATCTGTGCCCATTTTGGTTGTCAAAACAGCAATTTCCAAGCCATTTAGGGCAGTTCTAACATCTCCATTTGAAATTTCAGCAATCGTGTCAATCGTATCATCTGAAATATTAATACGATAATTTCCTAATCCCTCTTTATTAGTAATTGCATTTTTTAATATTTTAACAATATCCGCCTTTTTCAAAGGCTCTAATTTGATTACCATGGATCTTGAAATGAGCGCCTTATTGACTTCGAAATATGGATTTTCCGTTGTCGCACCAATCAAAATAACCGTTCCATCTTCCACATAAGGTAGTAAAGCATCTTGCTGTAATTTATTGAATCTATGAATCTCGTCAATAAATAAAATGCATTTTCCACTTGGATTTAACAATGGATTATCTGCTTCTTCTATGGCTTTTTTGATATCTGCAACACCTGAAGTAACCGCATTTATCTTCGTAAATTTATATTTAGTCGTTTCACTTATGACTTTAGCAAGCGAGGTTTTACCACACCCTGGAGGTCCCCATAAAATAATACTTGACAATCTGTCTGCCTGAATAGTGCGGTATAACAATTTATCTTTTCCAACAATATGTTCTTGCCCAACAAATTCATCTAAGTTTCTCGGACGCATTCGATAGGCCAATGGTTTGTCTAAATTCATGATTTTTCCTTTCTTATAGAATTGATTCACGTTCGTCTCTACCGTTTATTTTGCAAGAAATTTTAAGGCATTTCGGATAATATCTTCAATCGTCATTGTTTGATAATCAAATTTGGTAAATACTTTTTGAATTTCTTTTCTGTTGTAACCTAAAATTTGTAATGCCGAAATTGCTTCTTCGATATTTTCATCTGCTTCTATCGTATTTTCATTTTCTTCTGTTTTGGCGATTTCTCGTTCTGCTTTTAGTTTATCTTTTAATTCTAATACAATACGCTGTGCAGATTTATTGCCAATTCCAGGCACTTTCGTAAGTTTTGTTATATCATTATTAATAATGCTTAATGCGAAATCAGATGTACTAATATTTGAAAGCATTGCAATTGCTGATTTTGCTCCAACTCCACTAACGGATATCAGTAATTCGAACATTTTCAATTCTTCATTTGTCAAAAAGCCATATAAGCTGATATCATCTTCTCTAACGTGATAATGAGTATAAATTTTGACAGTATCACCAATTTCCCCGGCTTCTTCCAATTGCAGTTTTGGACATAAAAATTTTATAGCCAATTCCCATTGTTTCAACGACTACATAATTACTCATTTTTTCTTCTAAACTACCTTTTACATATGCGAACATCTATTTTTCTCCATTTCTTTTAATTATTCAAACATCTTTTCGGTTATTGTATCATAAATTTTAAAAAATGCAAGAGGTTTTTTAAAGTTATTTTTTGTTTAGCAAAAAAATTCACCTTGCTCCCAAAATCACAAAAAGGCTGTTTTAACAAATTTTGTCTCCCCATAATCATTTATGTCTACTTTTCTTTTAAATCATTCTTCTAATGCATTCTAACGCTTCATTCAAAACCCTATTTTTCTGATGCCTTTATTTTTTGGCCTCTTAGAGTGTTCTTTTTGTTATTCTAATTGATTTTTATGCAAATTTAATCATTTTTCATTATTTTAAAAAAATAATGGCTTAAAATTAACTTTTGTTAATTTTAGGAAATTAGGGGGGATTTTGGGGACGGGGACAGTCTTGCAAAAAACTTTTTTAAAAAACAAAAATTTTTTTAACTTTTTCATAACTTTTTCACTATTTTCAAGCATTTCAAATTTTTTTACTTTTTTCAAGAGTGTCCCCTAAAGTATATACCTTAAAATCTCTCCTATTTCACTATTTTCAAGTGTTATCAGTCAAAGTCTTCCTCTTAAGACTGTCCCCGTCCCCGTTTTCCCCCATTTTCCATTTTACAAAAAAAGAATCTTAAAACTTATTTTAGTCTCAAGATTCTTTCATTCTGTTTTATTAAAATTGTTAATTTATGTTACACGCCATGTTCCAAGTCCTTACTCCGCACGTCGAACCTGTCTGATTTCCGGGGCTGTCACCAGAATGTGTTTTACATCTCCTCTCTGGTTCACAGTAATGTCCGATTTTTACCTCCGAAACCCTTACACCCATTTTTACAAGTAGCACAGTCTTCATTATGATTACAATAATCATAAAGTGGTTTTCCGGCATGCTTCTCCTGCTGTTATCGTTATCGTTGCTGATGCTTTTGCACTGCTGTCAGCTTGTGATGTTGCTGTTATCGTTACTGTTCCTGCTTTCTTTCTTGTTACTTTCCCTGAAGTATTCACTG
Source organism: uncultured Clostridia bacterium (assembly GCA_947426305.1). Taxonomy (GTDB): domain Bacteria; phylum Bacillota; class Clostridia; order TANB77; family CAG-508; genus Scatovivens. Next base: position 11,633 of record CANEDP010000041.1, read on the forward strand.
TTGCTATTGTTGAATCACTACTGCTCCATGTTACTTTTGTGTTTGTTGCATTTGTAACAGTTGCTGTTAATTGTAGAGTTGATGCTGTTGTTGAACTCGTGGCAGTAGATAGTGTCACCCTTACAGGTTCTTTCCACTGAGCATTAAGAGTACAACTTTGAATTCCCAAATGAACGTTTAATCCCCAAGCTGACATGAGTCCATCAGGACTTATTTCAATCGTCACCTTTTCCATAACTCCATAACTACCTCTATAGCCCCAAAATTCATAACCAGTTCTTTTAGGCATATCAGCCGCCGAAAGAAGCTGCGTACATTCAGAATCTTTATAAGCAGGAGTAGTCGTTCCTTGTTTTACATAAGCATAGTCCACTCCTCCGGTTCCACCTTTTTTGTCGAGCGTAAGTTTGATAGAATCGTATTTCCACACTGCATACAAAGTAACATTACTTGTTCCCATTGTAAAAGTCGTTGTTCCACCTACTTTATATGTTGGCTCTGTTGCATTGCTAGTTGTTGCCCAACCTGCAAATATATATGCCATCTTTGTCGGCGTAGGTCCAAAGTTTACTTGTACTTTTTCTCCATAGCCTACTGTTTTGCTACTAGGAACATCTCCACTTCCTCCATTTGCATTGTAAGTTACAGTATATGTATTAACTCTTGCATTCGCCGTCAGCGAAACATTACTTGCCGGCATTGTAAACGAGTACACTGCACTATTTGAACTATACGTTCCACTCCAATTGC
>CANEDP010000042.1 GCA_947426305.1 uncultured Clostridia bacterium
ACAAAATGAACCCTCCTTATTAAACTTTTTTGTCTAATAATTTGGGTTCACTTCACAGCTTTACGTTCTTTTTTATTATCTTATTCTCTCATCTTTGTCATAATCATGGGTTTGTTCATACGATTTCTCTTCTTTTTTGGATTCTTGTTGTTCAGACTCCTGAATCTTTTTCATTAATGCTCTTGTTGTTTTTTCGCCTTCTTGTATAACTTCTTCTAGCACAACTAAATTTTTTCTTCCTTTAATAACATCAATTGCTTCTTCTCGGTATTCTTTATTAGGAATATCCGGAAATTCTATGGTAGTTTCTTCTCCTGCATTATCTTCTAATTCTTCTTCAGGTTCTTCTTCTATCTCTTCGTCATATTCTTCTTCAGGCTCCTCTTCTTCTATCTCTTCGTCATATTCTTCTTCAGGTTCGTCTTCTTCTATCCCTTCGTCGTATTCTTCTTCAGGCTCCTCTTCTTCTATTTCTTCGTCATATTCTTCTTCAGGTTCGTCTTCTTCTATTTCTTCGTCGTATTCTTCTTCAGGCTCCTCTTCTTCTATCTCTTCGTCATATTCTTCTTCAGGTTCGTCTTCTTCTATTTCTTCATCCTCTTCGATTACTTCTTCATTTTCTTCTTTCTCGGTTCTTGAAAAATCTTGCCCTAATAAAATTTCATTAACTTTGTCTAACAGCTCATTTATTTCATCTCTGGAATTTTCTCCATTTCCAATTTCTGCAGAATGTTTTAACATTCCTCCATCATCATAAAATTGATCCAATTCCTCTTTAATTTGTTTTTTTTCTTCTTCTAAATTCTTTTTTATTAATTCTGCATCCTCTCGTTTCAAGTCACCAGATTCTAGCATTTCTCGATATATCCTTAACATTTCATTATTCATTCTTCTTAAACTCCTTCATCTTAAGTTTGTTCTTCTAATATTCTACTAATTTCTTCTTTGATTTCAATTTCCTCATCATTTAATCTATCCAAAATTTGTTTCAATTTTTCTTTCGGAAGAGAACTTAATTTTATCATTTTTCCATCTAATATAATACTTTCCATTTTTTCTCCTTTTAAATCATTTGTTCAAATATTTGATTCGTCTCTGCTTTAGCTTGCTTAATTTTTGCCACAAATGTAACCATTTCTTGTTCCATATTTTCAATAATATCTGGCAATTTCGTTTCTATCATTTCTAATTCCACCTTCATTGGTTCCATCACATATGTGTTAAATTTCGATTTTCCTGTAAATATATTTTTGATTTTATTCATGATTTTTCCCAAAAAACTTATCTCTGTCAAAAAAACTTGACTCGATTTATCTTGAAACAAAGAATTCACTCTTTTCTCCATTTGAGTCGCACATTTTTCTAATTCTTTTTCGCATTCTTCAATAATGATGTCATAATTTTGTTTCTTCTGAATGCAAGCTTGTATTTTTCGGTCATATTCTTCAATCATGCTAGAATTAGCTTTATCTAATATTTCTTGTTTGATATCATAACTTTTTTTCCAATTTGTAATCGCGATTTTCTGATTACATTCTGCTTCTTGCAATTCCAAATATAAATTCACAAATAATTCCTGATATTGTTCTAAAATTTGTGATAATTGTTCCTCATATCTATTTTTCATCTCTTGATAAGTTTTTTCATAATCTTCCAAATATTGATCATAAAATTTAGCTTGTTCTTCAAAATTAGCATCTAAAGATTGAATTTTTTTCTTTTCCATTTCACTTATTGTTTTTTGAAAAATGGCAGCTAAGACTTTTGACTTCTTAATCTCTAACTCATTTAATTCCACTAACTTGTCCATAAAAAAAACGTCAGATTTTCTTTTTTCCATTGATTTTCTCCTATCTTTAAATTTCATTTGTACTTTCTTATAATGTTATTATATACAAAATAAAAAAAAAAGCAATAGTTTTTTCTATTACTTTTCATTTTTTTACATATTTTAATTATACACCATATTTCTTTTTAAACTTGTCTGCTCTTCCGCCAGTTGTATTTTGTTTTAAGTTTCCTGTCCAAAAAGGATGACATTTTGAACAAATATCGACTTTCATTTCTCCTTTTGTTGAATTTGTTTCAATGACATTTCCGCAAGCACATATAATTTTTGCGGTTGTATAATTTGGTTGGATTGCTGTTTTCATTTATCTTCACCTCTCTTTTTTTCTCTCTATCTTATTTTTTAATCATACCATAACTTTTATCAGAATGCAAGCATTTTTTTATTTTATCGTCAAATATTTTTAATCTATATCACATTTTTCGCAAAAAGTCAAGATACTGTAACTGTTTTTGAACATTCTTAGTACATATCCTTCCCAATTAAATTCTTTATAATTTCTATAACATAATCAATATTTCTTAAAGTATGCTTAATTTGAATAATAATAATTTCATCATTATCAACATAGTAAAATATTCGATGCATTTTATATAAAAGTTGCCTAATCGTTATATTTTTATAAGTCAAAAATTCTTTTCCAAGATTTGGATTAGATTCTAAAGAATTTCCATAATCAACTAAAGACTCAATATATTTTTGTACTTTGCCTTCTGTAATCATTTTTGAATGTTCCAAATAATTTTTTAAGTCATCTATGGCCGGTTTTGACCAAATTACTACCATTGTTGCATCTCCTTTTTCAATTCTTCAGCAGTCAAAGCCTTATCTCTATCAAAATTATCTACTCTATTTCTTAATTCATAAATTAAATTCAAGGTTTCTACAATATCATCAAACGTAATATCATCAGGCATTTTTTCTAAAATTTTCATCATAACTTGTTTTTCACTCATTTTAAATTCTCCTTAAAAATGACTCATCACTATTTATATTATACACTATCTTTGCTATTTTGTAAATAATTATTTCTCCCACCTTCCAAAAATTCCACAAGGCAACACCATTTCTGAATTTTTCATTGGCAAACCAATTTCGCCAGAATTTATTTTTCCGACTTTTCTTTTTAATTTCAAACGCAAAATATTTTCCAAAACTTTGCTTGAAATCCCTGTTGTATATGAATTAATCAAGAAAAACAATGGGGTATCTGACAATATTTTTTCGCATAATTCCACCAAATCAGCAAGATTGCTCTCAAACTGCCAAACTTCGCCATTTTTGCCCCTTCCATAAGAAGGTGGGTCCATAATAATGGCATCATACGTATTTCCACGCCTAATCTCGCGTTGCACAAATTTTATCACATCATCAATCAAAAATCGAACTGGTTTGTCCGCCAGCCCAGAGGATTTCACGTTTTCCTTTGCCCAATCGGTCATTCCTTTCGAACTATCCACATGACAAACAGAAGCACCAGCCGCCAAACACGCAACAGTTGCACCACCAGTATACGCAAATAGATTTAACACTTTAATAGGACGCTTTGCCATCGCAATTTTTTTCATCATCCAATCCCAATTAACTGCTTGTTCTGGAAACAAACCTGTATGCTTAAATCCCATTGGTTTAATGTTAAATGTTAAATTTTTATACTGTACTTGCCAATTTTCTGGAATCTTTTTGAAAGTTTTCCAACCGCCTCCACCAGAATTACTACGATTGTATCTGGCATCTGCCAAATTCCACAAATTCGGAAACGATTTTTCCTTCCAAATAATCTGCGGATCTGGTCGAATTAATGTTACATTTTTCCAAACTTCCAATTTTTCGCCATCTGCCATATCTAATATTTCATAATCTTTCCAATCTCTTGCTACTTCCACTTAAGGTTTTCCTTTCTCTAAATAACTTTTTACTTCTTCTACTACATATTTGGGTGTTGAGGCCCCTGCCATGATACCGATTTTGTCATTTGGATCAAATGTAATATTCATTATATCTTCTACAGTTTCTATCGCATATACTTTTTGACAATTCTTACTTGAAATATCAAATAATTTTTTTGTGTTACTGCTATTTTTTCCCCCAATGATTAGCATAACATCAGCCTCTTTCGCCATTTTGGTAACTTCTAATTGCCTGTTTTCGGTACTGTTACAAATGGTTTTATCTATAATCACTTCTGCTTCGCAGAAATTCGTTTGAATTTCATCAGCTAAATCGTCGAATTTTTGGCTTGAAAATGTTGTTTGCGATACGACAAAGATTTTATCCAAATTGGTTTTCTCGAATTTTTTATAGGCATCTAAAATATCATCTTCTGTCTCAATTATATACGAATTTTCTCCAGCAAATCCAGATGTTCCAATGATTTCTGCATGATTTTTGATGCCAATAATCAAAATAAAGCAATCTTTTTTCGCCTTTTCTACTTTATGATGAATTACTTTTACATTCGGACACGTTAAATCTACAATTTTTAAGCCTTTTTCTTCTGCTTTTTGATAAGTAATAACTGGTTCTCCATGTGCCCTCAAAATGACAGTTGAACCATCTGGAATCTCTTCCAATTGCTTCACAGTTTTCATTCCGTTCTTTTCCAAGTCTTGCACTACTTGGCTGTTATGTACCATCTCGCCAAGGCAAAAAATATTACCTTGACTTGAAATTTCTTTTGCTTTGTTTACTGCAAGTTCTACACCAGCACAAAAACCAGCGTTTTTTCCAACCATTATTTCCATTTTTTCTCCTTTTATCCGCCACCTAACGTTTGCAAAACAGTTACAAAATTATACAATAGACCGATTAAAAATGCAACACTGATGGTTGTCCCTAAAATTAAAATTCCAATTAAAAATTTTTTCATCATTTCCTCCTTTGTTTTTAAAGTCTATTACTATATATTCCAAAAAAGGAAATTTATGACAATTTTTTAAGAAAAAATTTCAGGTATATCTTCAAATTCCATTTTTTCTTTCGTAACTGGATGTGTAAAACTTAAATAATATGCCCACAATCTAAGTTGTTTTCCTTGCCCACGCGTTCCGTACTTTTGGTCTCCATACAAACTATGCCCACGAGATGCAAATTGCACTCGGATTTGATGATGTCTTCCTGTATGCAAATTAACTTTTACAACCGATAAATTTGTTTTTTCGTGATATTTCACCACTTCATAGTCTAAAATAGCTTCTTTGGCATTTTTCGTGCCTTCTGGCACAACTTTGCTTGTATTGGTTCGTTCATTTTTTTGCAGGAAATCTCGCCATGTGTCTTGTGAATTTTCTAAATTTCCATCACAAGTTGCTAAATATTTTTTCTGAATTTCTTTGTTTCGGATTTGTTCACTTAGTCTGCTAGCTGCTTTGGAAGTTCTAGCAAAAACCATAATGCCTCCAGTTGGACGATCTAATCGGTGAACAAGCCCTAAATAAACCTCGCCGAGGCTTATGATATTTTTCTTTTATGTATGATTTTAACATTGTCAGCATATCTTCATCGCCTGTCTTATCGCCTTGCGATGGTATATTGTGGGGCTTTTGAGCAACAATAATGTGATTATCTTCATAGAATATTTTTAAATTTTGCATTTTTTACTCCATTTCGTTATTATTGTAACACAAATTTTGATTTTAGACAAGGCTTATGCCATATAAAATTAGCATATGGGCTGGATAAAAAATATAATATAAATATTGAGCTTTTCGTCCTAATTTTCCGTTGTAAAATAATAACAAAAATGTTGGCAAACTTGTACAAAGATATGAAATCAAATTTGGCAAAGAATATGCCAAAAATAATCGTGGATAATAGTAAATCAAATTCAAACCCGCAAAAGCAACGATTCTTCCCCACTTCTGTTTTCTGGTTGCATATAACACAAAAACGCTTAAAACGCCATACCAGCCATAATCAACTCTTAGTAAAGCTCCTAAAAGAACACAAAATGCTACAACTGGAATTGAGATAATGTATTTTTTGCCCAATTTATCAAATGCCGTAATGGCTAGTAAGCCCAATAATAGCGTAAGCAAAATATTTAACATTCGCCACTCGCCCACAAGCGTTCGAAACAGCATGAATGGAATTTGCGAAATAAGCGCAAATATTAGAATTCTTTTATAATATTTGGGCAAATTGCTTGTGTGAGAATATCCTTCGCCTACCAAAAAAGCAAATAATGGAAAAGATATTCTTCCCAAATATTGCGTTAGAAAACAGGTTGTTTCAGGAATCGCATATTTGATATGGTCCAAAATCATGGTCATACAAGCAATCATTTTTAAAGCAAAAATTGACATTTTTTAAAACACTCCTAATACTTTTATTGTAACATATGATTTTGTTTTTGGAAAGTATTTTAAAAAGATGTCAATTCTAAAAAACTTACAACTGAAACTTCTACGATGTTATCTAGCAAATCTTTGTATTCTTTCGTGCGAAAATTCATGAAACCGTCCATCACAATGGCTTTATTTTCCATAATGTATTTTTTGACTAGATTTTTTAAAAGTTTGTTTTTGTAACCAATTTTATTATCTGGCAAATTCATAATTTGGTTACTGATTTTTAATACATATTCTTGTTCCATTTCATCTAAATAAAAATAATTTTGTTTGACGCATTTTCGAATGATTTCTTTTTCATAAAATCGTTCAATAGCGCTTTTTAAAACAATCGCAGCAACTTCGTAAAACTCATTTTCGCTTCCGTTCCATATCATGAATAATGACATTATCATAGATTTTGAAACGATAATTCGAAATGCATAGATTGAGTGGCAATTTTTCAAAAGTAGCTATTAGATACTCAATCATTTCTTGATTATTCGTTTTTATGCAAATTGACTTCACTTGTTTTCTCCTTCATTTTAACAATATACAGTATAATATTCATTTTCATGGAAATGGGTGTTAGTCACACCAGAAGATTTTTGAAATCTTCTGGTACAACTTTTGGTTTTACAATGCCTCATTAATTCCTCGTGCAATCACGTCTTTCATTGAATCGATTAAATCATCGATTTCTTTGGGAGTTACAATGAAATTGTAGTCATTTGGAATTAAAGCATCTTTGATTTTTTGGTAATTGTCTTCATCTTTTAATTTATTTAATACGTCATTGGACTCGGCTTTTTTTTGCAAATCTTCAATAAATAAATCCAAGCAATCATTTGTGATAGAAGCCATTTCGACTACAGTTGGAACGCCCAAAGCGATAACTGGAATTCCCAAACTTTTTTCGGATAATTCATCGCGCGCATTTCCAACGCCTGCGCCTGGTACAATTCCTGTATCTGAAATTTGAATGGATTTGTTAATTCGGTCAACATTTTTTGAGCATAAACTATCAATTGCTATAATCATTTTGGGTTTGACTTTGTCGACAATTCCACGTATCATTTCTGCGGTTTCGATTCCTGTTGTTCCTAAAACGCCTGGCGAAATGGCAGAAATGCTTCTGGTATTTTCATCGATATATTGTGGCAAATATATTTTAATATGCCTTGTAATTTCGACTTCGTTTACAACACGTGAACCAAGACTATCTGGAGTCGAATACAAATTTCCAAGTCCAACAATCATGATTTCATCTTGTTTTCCAATGTGCTTATCAACAACACTGATTAATTCTTTAGCAATTACCTCCACGATTTTGTCTTCTTTTTCTGGTTCAATATTATTGATTCTTTTGACATCAATCGTAATATAATTTCCAATCGGTTTTTGCAGAGCTTCTTGCCCTTGCGCATTACTAATTTTAACCCTTGTTACACGAATATCTTCTTGTGTCTCTTCTTCACATTCTACGCCATCAATCTCGGTTTCTATGTTATTTGCTTTGCGGTACAAATCACGTCTTTCAACCGCCATATCTGTTCTAAAATCCAAATTAATCACCTCGTAAGTATTGTGGCAATTTGTGGGAAATTTATACAAAAATTTCTAATATCTCTTGACATTTTATGTAAATTATTGTATGATTAGGATGTTTTAAACTAATTTAATACTTATTAAAATGAAGGAGGCTACATTATGATTGAAATCAAAGATTGTAAACTTTTACAAAAAAACTCAGGACGGCTGGATATTGAAAATATCCTCATAATTGCCGATTTGTTCAGACAGAATATCTCTGTTCCGGAATGGGAACTACAGGGTGGCGGTCGTAAAGGAATTCCATTTGCACCATTTAATTCTCTTAAGCCTTTTTACTCAAGAAGCACCTGGATTATTGAGAAAAGCCATCCAGACACGTCGCCTAAAATACCAGAAGGTTGCGATATTTTGGATGTCCGTTGGATGCCAGAGTATTGCTTGTCGAATCTATATGATGGTGGCAAGGTTTCCAAAGACCAAACTTTTGCCTATATGGAATACGACCCCGAAAACTATTCCACAACTTGGGAACTTCGTCTTGTTGCAACTGACTGGGCAAATCACCGTTTGCTGATTTGGGATCCAAAAGAAAAAATATGGGCAGAATTCGGCTTTGCAACAGCCCCTGTAAATGATGCATTTCTGCACTTCCTTCGCGCTTGGATTGACTGGTAATTCATTCATCCAAGCCAAAATTTGCAAGTTTTCACAAGCAAAAAAAGACAGTTTAAAGTTTGTATCACCAAACTTTAAAACTATCTTTTTCTTTATCCTCTCCTACATCTTGAACATCTACAATTACAACGATTATTGTTTCCATTGTTATTACGATTACAATTATTATTATCCCCTACATTGTTATCGCCAAAATTATTATTTCCTAAATTATAATTTCCTCGATTGTAATTACCTTGATTGCAATTTCCAACATTGTTATTTCCTATGTTATAGTCCCCCACATTGCCACTTCCGCAATTATTACTTCCTGTATTATTATTGTTGTTAGCACTCAGAGTAGCAATTCCATTGTTGTTATTACCACAGCCACAGTTATTATCATCATTGTTACAACCACAACGATTATTTCTATTATTGCAACCACAGCCACCATTTCCATTATTGTTACAACCACAATTGTTTCCATCACCAAAAAATCTACTTACCACAATCGCTGTAATAAAGGCTAAGAATGTATATACCCAAGCAAGAGCAATTAAGGTTAGTGTACCACCGAGTACGAAAGCAACTGTAATAACAATCACAAACACAATTGCTGCCACTTTATAGGGACATTTTAACAATGTTTGCAAAATCGCAGCTACAATTACTACCAATACTGGAATTACAAAAGCAATTAATAAGTCTGTCATACCGATTTACCTCCTTATTTATGAATCCTTTTGTAATATATTATTCGATATGACAAATTTTCGTGATTGTTTTAATACATGACTTCCACCAAATATAATCCTACTGCTGGCAATGTTTTTCCAGCCATTTTGCGGTCTTTGCTCTCGATGATTTTGGGAATCTCTTCCACCTGAATTTTGCTAGTTCCAACATCTAGCAATGTTCCTGCAATAATTCTTACCATATTATAAAGAAAACCATTTCCAGTCAATTCAATATAAATCCTTTCTTCTTTTTGAAAAACATCTGCTTTAAAAATTTTTCTGACACTATTTTTACTACTTGTTCCACTTGCTTTAAAACCTGAAAAGTCGTGCTCTCCTTCAAAATATTTTACTGCCTTTTGCATTTTTTCTACGTCTAAAAAAATAGGAAACTGATATTCTAATTCTCGATAAAGTGCTGTTCCTGTCTGCGAATTATTAATCACATAACGATACTTTTTGGAATGTACCGAATATCTACTATGAAAACGCTCTTCCACTTCTTCTGCCTTTTTTATGACAATGCTTTTCTTTAATTTGGAATTAATAGCTAAAGCAAATTTTTCAATCGGAATCTCGCTATTGGTCTTAAAATTGGCCACTTGCCCCAGAGCATGTACACCTGCATCAGTTCTTCCTGAACCAATTATTTCAATTTCTTCGCCTGTAATGGAACCAATAGCTCGCTCAATTTCACCTTGAATATTTAATTGATGAGGCTGTTTTTGCCAACCATTAAATCCTTTTCCATGATATTCGATGGTTAATTTGATATTTCTCATTTTTTATTCTCATTTCTTGTTTTATTTTGAATATAATTCCCCTAGGTTAGGCAATTTTTTGAGACATATTTCTCATTTCTTTGGCATTTTGTAACGAGGTTTCCGTGATTTCACCATTGGAAATTCTGGCGATTTCGCGAATGGTTTGTTCTTCATCTAATTGATGAATATGTGTTTTCGTGGTATTTTCTTCGCTTGTTTTGAAGATATAATAATTGTAATCTCCTTTGGCAGCAATAGTTGCTAAATGTGTGATACAAATGACTTGATGATTTTTAGCAATGCGTTTCATTTTTTCACCAGTACTATTGGCTGCAATACCACTAATTCCTGTGTCAATTTCGTCAAAAACTAAAACTGGAGTTTGATCAACATCAGCTAATACTGTCTTAATCGCAAGCATGACTCTTGACATTTCTCCGCCTGAAGCAATTTTAATAAGTGATTTTTTCTCATCGCCTTTATTCGTGGAAATCATGAATTCTACTTTGTCTAATCCATTTTCATTAAATTTATGATTTTCTAAAAATTCTACATTGACTTCGAATTGAGCATTTTTCATTTCTAGTTCTTTTAATTCTTTCGTAATTTCTGACGATAATTGTGATGCAAATTGGGTACGAATTTGATTTATCTTTTGGCATAAATTTAGCATTTCTTTTTCACATTGTTCTTGCTTTTGCTTTAAGTCTATGACATAATTTTCACGATTGGTAATGTCAAAAATTTCGTTTTCGATTTGGGTTTTGTATTCTAAAATTTGAGTAATATTGTTGCCATATTTTCTTTTTAAGGAATGAATAAAGTCTAATCTTTCCTCAATTTTCATTTGTTCTTCTTGGTCAAAATAGATATCTTCACTGGCCAAATCGCGTGAGGTTTCTTGAATTTCATAGTAGCAATTTTTTAGTCTTGTTACAATGTCTGAATAAGTTTGGTTATAGGACTCTATTTTTTCGAGCGCTCTTATGGCATTGTTTAAACCATCAATTGAATTGTTGTCGATTTCACCTTGGGCTTCAGCTAAATGATTAGCTATTTTTTCTGATGCTGCAATTAATTTACGTTTTTCTTCCAGTTCGTCATCTTCGTTTTCTTTTAAATTGGCTTCTTCAATTTCATTTAATTGATAGTTTAGCAAATCAAGTTTTCTTTGTTTTTCTAAATCGTCGCCATAATTTAGGCTTAATTCTTTTTTTAATTGTAAATATTCAGCATATTTTTTTTGATATTCTTCCTTTAAAACTCTGATTTCTTCATCTGCATATCCGTCCAATAATTCAATGTGCTTGTTTAAATCCAAAATCGTTTGATTGTCGTTTTGTCCATGAATGTCAATAACATTTTTCATGAAATCTTTTAATTCATTGACTGTAACTAATCTTCCATTAATTTTGCATATATTTTTTCCACTATTATTAATTTCCCTTGAAACAATAACATTATCTTCCCATTCTGGCACAGAAATAGACATTTCCACAAAAGAATGATTTTCGCCAAAGCGCATCATTTCTTTGGAAAATCTACCACCAGATAAAATTTTGAGAGCACCAATAATCAGCGTTTTTCCTGCTCCTGTCTCGCCTGTTAAAACATTGAACCCTTTGTTTAAATTGATGCATAAATCATCGATGATTCCTATATTTTTTATGTGCAATAAATCAATCATACACTACCTCCAACCAAAAATATGTTCGATAGATGTATTATATCAGTTTTTTATTTTTTGTCAATACATTTGTTCGTATTTTTTTAAAATTTTTTCGTATAAAAAATGAATCACTTTTCGTGATTCAAAATTTGGTGACCCCTACGGGAATCGAACCCATGATTCCACCTTGAGAGGGTGGCGTC
>CANEDP010000043.1 GCA_947426305.1 uncultured Clostridia bacterium
ATTACATTCCTTGATGAGTGCTTAAAATAGTGTCCAACTTTTTGGGGTCAGTACACATTTGACATTTTATGTAAAATATGATATAATATTCTTAACAAAATTTAGAAAGGAGAGATACATATGAATAATCAAGATCTCTTAAAGATTCTGGAATCTTTTCCGGGAAAGAAAGTGCTTAAAAAAAGCAAACCTACTGAAATTGAAATTCCTAAAGTTGATTTTTTGGAAATTTCAAAATACATTAAGGAGGAAGAACCTAAGCTTACTCTGGGAAAAGAAGAAGACTTATGGGTAAAATACATTGTCTTCGAAAACTTTGCCTTAGATGACTTAATATTAAGAATCCCAGAAGAAGAAATTTGGAATGAGGAAAATATTCTTAGTCCTGAGTCTAGGGAACTTTCTCGGTTAATTTGCCATAATGTTTTTAATAGATCTAAGGGGAAAATTGAGATATTTGTGGCTGCTGCAATCGAACTGGATGAACTGCACGACTTTTTGCAGAAAAATAATCTATTCTGATTGCCGAAAAAAGACTGAAATTACAGTAAAATGTAATTTCAGTCTTTTTTGGCATAAAAAACGCGTAAGCGCCAATAATACTAGTATGAACCAAATTATTGCATTAAAAAAAACGAATAAAAAACGAAAAAATCTTTTTAAACTTCAATTTGTTGCATCTATTTTGGCATTGATAATTTCGGGTTTTTACTATTTGAGAAAATGGAAAAAAGAAAGTGAGATGGAAAAGTTATCGCAAATGATGAATCAAGTGTTTCAAGTAGAAGCCATGTATTCTGCCAGAAAAACGAATACAGAAGCAGTTCAAAAAGAAAGTCTGTATTTTGGAAAAATTACAATACCGAAATTAGAATTGGAATATAGTGTTTTTAATGAATGCACAGACGAACTTTTAAAGATATTACCTTGCAAATTTTATGGAGATAATATAGAAAAACAGGGAAACATTGGAATTGCTGGGCATAATTATGATGACCAACGATTTTTTGGAAATCTCAATCAATTGAAAAAAGGTGATTCGATTTATTTAGAAAGCCAAAATGGAACACAGTATCAATATATTGTTTACGACAAATACAAAGTTGCTCCAGATGATTTTAAATGCTTACAGCCTAAACGAAAATATGAGTTAACTTTACTTACTTGTGATAATTTTAACCATAAAAGACTTGTTATAAAGGCAAGTAGATAAAAGAGGAAAAAAGATGTTTAAACATAAAAAAATATATATGATGCCAATTATAGGATTTTTGGCAATGATTTTAATTACAACCTTGCTATTAAAATTGCCCGTTTGCAACAAAACACAAATTACCAATATTGATGCCTTATTTGAAGCAACTTCTGCTGTAACAGCAACAGGAAGTAGTGTCAAAGATTTGGATCAGCAATTTACGTTTTGGGGACAATTGATTTTGCTGATTGCTATGCAAATTGGTGCAGTTGGATTTATTATCTTTTTTTCGCTCTTGTTTATGATTAGTAAACGAAAACTGAAGTTGTCGGATTCGATTTTTTTGAGCAATGAAATCAATACCAATAATTATATGAGCATCAAAAATAAAGCAAAGAAAATTGTACAATATACGCTTGTGATTGAAGGAATGGGAGCATTTCTTTTGGCGTTTGCTTGGATACCTAGGTATGGTTTTGGAAAAGGATTGTGGTATAGCATTTTTCATTCGGTTTCGGCGTTTTGTAATGTAGGTTTAGATGTATTTGGAAGTGAGAGTTTGTGCGCTTTTCAAGAGGATATCTATATTAACTGTGTTTTGATTGGTTTGATGTTTTTGGGGGCGTTAGGATTTTTTGTTTTGGAAAATTTGGTGGAATGGATTACTACAAGAAAGAAAAGCAAAATTCAAGTGGAATCACGCTTGGTGCTTTGTGTGTCTTTTTTGATTGTAGGATTGGGAATATTGCTGATTAAGGTATTTGATTCACAAATGACAATATTGCAATCGCTTTTTTGCGTGATAACAGCGAGAAATACAGGACTTTTTACGGTTGAGATTGGAAATTTAAGTCAAATGAGTCAATTTTTGATAGCGATTATGATGTTTATTGGTGGTGGACCAGGCTCGAATGCTGGTGGAATTCGAGTGGTGGTTTTTGCGATTTTGATTTTGACAGCGATTTCGAATTTAAGAAATCGTGAGGAAGTAGTTGTGTTTTATCGAAGTATTGATAATAAGACGATTCGCAAGGCGACCACGATATTTGTGATTGATTTGTTGATTGTATTTATTGGAATGCTTGCCATCACACTAACGGATAAGCAGAGTTTGTTGGATACGTTATTTTATGTTGTTTCCACGTTTTCGAATACAGGACTTTCGGGGATTGATATGAATCACTTGACTTTTTTTGGAAAATGTATTTCCATTGCTATTATGTATGTTGGAAAAATTGCGCCGATTACGCTTGTTTCGCTGTTTCTACCAGTGGAAAATAAAAAAAATGGAATCAAATATCCAAATATGGATTGGATGCTGTAAAAGGAGGAAAAATGAAAAAACAATGTATTGTTGTAGGTTTAGGCTGGTTTGGAATGAATGTTGCTAGACGTTTGGCAGAAGAGGAATACGAGGTTTTGGCAATTGATAAGGAGATTTCTTTGGTAGAAAAAGCAAGTAAATTTGTCACAAAAGCGGTATGCTTAGATGTTTCGAATGCGGATGCTTTTGAAAGTTTGCCACTTTCGGAATTTGATGTGGGAGTGGTAGCAATGGCGGAAAATATTGCCATGAATGTGATTTCTTGTTTGACATTGAAAGAAAATAATGTCGGAAAAGTGATTGCAAAAGTGGGAGATAAACATCATCGAAAAGTGTTAGAAAAAATTGGGGTAGATGAAATTATTTTTCCAGAGGAATATTTGGGAAGAATGGTGGCAGAGGATATTATTCAGGAAAAAGGAAAATAAAAAAGTGGAACATAAATTTCCACTTTTTTAAATTTTACAAACTAGTTGTTTTCATTATTTTGATTATTTTTATTGTTTTTGTTGTTTTTCTTTTCATTTTTTTCCATAGTTCAAGGCACCTCCTTATCAAAACTATTATTAATATTTCCCAAATGAGAGAAAATATACATTTTGTTGATACAAATTTGAAGTTTTGTGATATAATGTGAAAAAGATAAATTCTGTTATTTAATCAAGGAGAAAGGAAAAGAAAAATGGAAGAAAGAGAGATTGAGCAAATATTAAACCCAAGAAAGAAATTGATGATATTATTTTTGATTTTTTTAGGACTTGCGATTGTGTTGATTGGAGTGGTTTTCTTTATGAAATTTGCCAATCAGGAAGAGGGGCAATCGATTCAATTGGAGATTGATACACCGCCAATTTTAATGTTACCAGCTTTAGAGGATAAGTGCTATTATTATGTGATAGATGTGAATCATAATAGCTATATTGTTAATTTATCAGATACGACATTTAGCAAGATAATTGAAACAGTGGACCGAGAAACTGGAAAATTGAAAAATACATATCAATTAAAGGGTAAAATGAATCCAATCGATGAAGCTATTCAAAATTTGGTATTATTAAATGCTACGAAGGTATTTGAAGAAGATGAATTGAATGCGGATAATTTTTCTGACAATTTAGGTAAATATTATGTGAAAGAAGATTTTGTGAATGAAAGAATGATTACTTTATATAAAATTTCAGCACTTACAGGAGTATTTTTCCTTGTAGTAGCTTTTGGGTATCTATTGCCAGGAATTTTAAAGGTAAGAAAGACATTAAAAGATGAGGATTTATTGGAAGAATTGAGAACAGAACTACAAAATTTGACGGATATGCCATATAAAAAGCAACATTTATATCTAACAAGAAATTATGTTGTTTTTGGTATACAAGCAGTAAAATATGAAGATATAGTGTGGGCATATTGCGTGAAAGAAACGAGTTATGGAATTAATGTGGGAGAAAATTTAGTAGTACATACGAAAGATAATCAAAAACATATTGTGGCGTCGATTGCAGGAATGAAAAGTGATGTTCTTAAGGATATTTTGGCGGACTTGAAGAAACAAAATGAGAGGATTAGAATTGGTTATAATGAAGAGAGCGAGATTTTATAGGAGTTGATAATTTGTTTAGTTCATTGGTATACACTGAAGAGGGCAATTGATGGAAGCCAATATAAAATTTGTTATCAGAAGAAACAAAAAAATTAAAGGAATTTATCAATCAATGGAATGGAAATAAGGACGCCTAAATTTTAGGCGTCCTTTGTTTTGCTTGGCTCACAAATTCATTAAGATCGTATTTCCCTCAAAACTTTTTGAAAATATTTGATAGGAAATCACATACTTTTTCCCAAAATCCTTTTGAATTTTTTGTTGCTAACTCACACATTTGAATGATTGCCTCTTTGCTACTTGCTCTTGCAAAAAAACAACCATTCTGGCAAAGTGTTGCACCGTCAACTCCAGAAATTTCAGCAAGTTTGTCGGTTTGCCCTGCCCATTTAGCAGGAAATGGTATTCTTTGCCCAAATTTGTTCTCCAAGGAGGGAGGAACGCATTGAGCCGCCCAACCGCCAGCAGGATAAGGAAAAATCACAAAATTGATTTTTCTTTCTTGATTTTTGACAGAAGTATTGATTTCAATAGTTGGTTCGGTCCAAAAAATTGTCTGGGCTGGAATTTCAAGAATTCCTTGTTGGAAACAATCAGTATTGTTCCAATTCTCTGTGACAATATCTTTTGAAAGATTCTTTGCGATTGCAGTTTTCAGTTCTTGCTCTAATACTGTTATTGTGGTTTCAAGCACTTCACGGAATGGGTTATCAAAATCGGCGTGAAACCATAAGGGCAAGAAAGAAGAAA
This sequence comes from uncultured Clostridia bacterium, assembly GCA_947426305.1. Lineage (GTDB taxonomy): Bacteria > Bacillota > Clostridia > TANB77 > CAG-508 > Scatovivens. Next base: position 4,867 of record CANEDP010000043.1, read on the forward strand.
TGAAACTAAAACAATGTTTTTCAACATCAATTCCATTATCTTCACAATCAACCAAAGCAATGACAGAATCATCAAATGTTTTAAAGACAGAAGCAATATTGCATTTGAATTTGGAAAAATATTTTGCCAAAATCAAAGAAAGCAATATGTACCCATTGTCTTCCCAAACTAATCCTGCACTGGCATATTTGATACCGTCTTTACGCGTTCTGCAAAATCCTTTTTGATGATGATCATATTTACCACCACCAATGTCAACACAGATATCACACTTTGCAAGCATAGCATCATCTCGTGTCCGCAAGATCCAAATTGGCCTACGGCAATAAAGCAAACACAAGATAGCGCAAGCAACTACCTCATCAATGTGAAAGATACCATTGTGTGTACCAATGAGTAACGCATTGTGCCGATTTTCAGACACATTTTTCAAAGAACTTAAAATTTTAATATTCATAGCAAACCCTCCTAAAAAAGATTAAACTTTAATTAACTATAGCATTATATCATTAAAATTTACATAAATCAATACAAAACCTTAAAATTTAATCAGCCTTGCCAATTTTTTCCTCTTATGATATAATCTTAGAAAACGGAGGAAATTTATTTTGAAAAAAATAAAAAAAGAAAAAGATACAAAAAAAATAGATGAAAAAAAGCCCAAAAAGAAGTCGAAATTCAAAAAATGGCTGATTTTAGGAATCTTAATAGCTATTGTTGCTTTGGCGATTAAAACGGCAATATCCATTCATCATTGGCAAGAAATGGCACTAAGTATGTTACAAAATGAGCCTTCACAAATTTTGGATTCGGAAGGGGAAATCATTTTCAAAATCGGAAGTGAGAGGAATCGCAAAAATGTCTCTTTTAGCCAAATGCCAGATAATTTGAAACAGGCTTATGTTGCGATTGAAGACGAAAGATTTTATCAGCATTTTGGGGTTGATATAAAAAGAACGGTTGCAGCGATTGGCTCCTATGTTATCCATTTGGGAAAAGCGTCTTTTGGAGCTAGCACGATTACACAACAAGTCGTCAAAAATTTAACAGGTGATGATGCAAACAGTCCTACCAGAAAAGTCAAAGAATGGGCAAAAGCCGTTGAACTCGAATGGTGTATGGACAAAGATGAAATTTTAGAAAATTACTTAAATATCATCTATGTCGGTCCCAATCTTTATGGGGTAGAAATGGGCGCAAAATATTATTTTCAGAAAAGTGTTACAGATTTGAATTTGGCAGAATGTGCTTTTTTGGCAGGCATCAATCATGCGCCGAATGCGTATAATCCATTTAACGAAGAAAAAGATAATACCGAAAAAATCAAAAAAAGAACGAAAACTGTTTTAAAGAAAATGTTAGAATTGGAAAATATTACACAGGAGGAATACGATGTTTCTTTAGCAGAAGTAGAATCAGGCATTAAGTTCAAAAAAGGCAAAATTGAGGCAGAAGGAGATGGTGTTTATTCCTATCATACCGATGCACTTTTGTTAGAAGTGATTTCTGATTTATCTGCACAAAAGAAAATTTCCAAAACTTTTGCTACCAATTATTTATACATGGCAAATGCCAAAATACAAAGTACCCAGAATTTGGGGATTCAAAAAGAAATGGAGAACGAATTTGCCAAAAAACAATATGTTTTAAAATCTAGTAGTGGAGAAGAAACTTCGCAAGCAGCCATGGTTTTAATGGACCATAAAACAGGACAAGTTTTAGCATGTGTAGGGGGCTTAGGCAAAAAACAAGAAGCAAGAGGCTTTAACCGAGCCACACAAGCCATTAGGCAAACAGGTTCAAGCAGTAAGCCATTAGCAGTTTTGATTCCTGCTTTAGCCGAAAAACTGATTACGCCAGTTAGCACATTTAATGATGAATTAACGACTTTTATCGATTACAACAATGAAGAATATACACCCATTAATTACAACGACTATTTAGGAGAAATAACGGTAAGGCGCGCTGTGGAGTCTTCTCAAAATATTCCCTTTGTCAAAATCATGGAAAACTTAACTCCAATGACGTCAATTCAGTATTTGAAAAAAATGGGAATTTCGACATTGAATGAAAAAGATGTAAATTTAGCATTAGCACTTGGCGGTCTAGACAAAGGAATTTCGCCATTAGAAATGGCAGGAGCCTATAGTGCGATTGCCAATGATGGTATTTATATAGAACCGACTTTTTATACGAAAATAACAGATGACATGGGAAAAGAAGTTTTAAAGAGCAAGCAACAAACCAGAAGAGCGTTTTCAGAAGAGGTGGCTTTTGTAACCAAACAACTTCTAACTCAGCCAGTAGAGGGAAATAAAGGAACGGCAACGTATTGCAAGGTTGCGGGAATGGATGTGGCTGCCAAAACGGGAACAACCAATGAAGATTACGACCGCTGGCTTTGTGGTTTTACGAATTATTATACAGCAGTTACGTGGTTTGGATTTGATTTGAGTGAGCCAATTCGCTATAATAGCCGAAATCCAGCGGGAATTATTTGGTCAAATGTAATGAATCGAGTTCATAAAAAATTAGAAAATAGCGAGTTTAAGGAGTCGAAGAATGTGATATCCTTAAAAATTTGTAAAAAGAGCTTAAAAGTGGCAAATAGTGGCTGTACAGACGTGTTTACAGAATACTTCGTAAAAGGGACTGTGCCAGAAAGTTGTACAGTTCATCAAGGCACGACACTAAAAAATATTGTGGACGATGACACAAAGGAAAAAATTAAAGATGTTGTTAAAAGTACGGTCGATACGGTAAAAAATGAAATCAATAGTGAACCAGAGCAAACAGTGCCTACGCCTGAGGTTCAGCCAGAGAGTCCACCAGTTGTGCAAGAACAACCAACAGTGCCGAACGAAGAACCAACACAAATACCAGAAAATGTTGTTTCAGAAGAAAGTACGAAGTCAGAGGAAAATAATGTATTAGAAAATACGCTAACTGTTGAAAATGTGATTGAAGAAAATAACGAAGAAAACATAGGAGAACCAAATGGAACAAACCAATAGAAAATATATGGCAATTATTGCCTTTTTGAAAAAATTTATTAATGTATTTTTTAATTTGTTTTTTAACATTTATATTTTGCAAATCGTTAATAATGACTTGAATTTTATTATAAAATATACGATATTTGGAGCAATTGTTGCAGTTGTATACAAATATATATTGTTCCAAATAATGAATTCCAAAAACATAGGATTGATTTATCGCTTGAGTTTTATTTTACAAGTAAGTTGTGTTATTTTGCTGATTGTGCTAAAGGAGAATATCATAGATTATATTTATTGGTTCAAAGCATTAGAGATATTGGCAGGATCCTGCTATTCCAATCCATATGAGGTCTTGATAATTGGTTCAAACACGAATAAAACAATGAGTACATATTTAGCAAATCTAAACATTTTAGAGAGTTTTGCTACGATCATAACTCCAGTATTTGCTGGATTTATGATTGAAAAATTTTCGTATGAGATATTTTTTATTTTCCTAATTTTTGAGGCTTTATTAATGATTGCAGTTTCTTTACAAATCAAAGAGTTTGCGGTAAGCGACGAAAAAATGCAATTGAGTCAATTTTGGAAAATTACTAAAAAGAAAAAGCATTTGCAGGATATTTATCAATGTATGCTTTACAGAAGAATATCTGCCCAAGGTGCAATTGTTGAATTATTACCGATTATCTTATTTTTGCGTTTGGGAACAGAACTGGATTTTGGTGCATATCAATCGCTATTTGCGCTTGTAGCAATGATTTCGTTGCAAATATTAAAGATAATTAATCAAAAAAACATCGAAAAGAAGTTTTATCCCTATTTTGCAATTGTGATTTTTGTTGCTTCTGTTATAGTGGTATATAATACAAGTTTTGTTAGCTTACTTATCTATTATTTGCTTATGAATTCATTGGGAGTTATCATAGAATCAGAATCATGTAGTGCGGTGTATGCTGCGATTCGAACGGAAGATTTGGTAGAATATAAAAAGGAGCATATTTTCATTTTTGGTGTGTATATGCTTGCAGGACAATTGATTAGTTATAGTTTGGTTTACATTTTATATAACAATTTTTATCAAGTAAATAGTTTATCAATTGCAGTTTCGATGCTGATGTTTTTCTTGATTATTGCTACGATTTATTTGAGAAAAACGCAAGAGTATTTATTTAAACTAAAGGAGGAAATCAAATGAAATTATATGTGATGAGGCACGGTCAAACCGATTGGAATGTTTTGGGAAAAATTCAAGGTGCTACGGATATTGAATTAAATGAAATTGGATTAGAGCAAGCCCAAAATGCCAAACAAGAATTGAATCAATACGACATTGACATGATTTTTTGTTCGCCTTTGAAACGAACCAAGAAAACAGCGGAAATCATTAATGAAGATAAAAAAATCCCAATCATATATGAGGATAGATTAATCGAACGATATTTTGGAGAATTAGAAGGTTCTAAGCCGATAGAAGATGAAATTTTTCAAAAATATAATTTTTGGGATTATGAAGCAGATATTAAAATTTGCCAAGTGGAAAGTGTAAAAGAGATTTGTCAAAGAGTTTGGGGCTTTTTGGAAGAGGTCAAAGAAAAATATGCGGATAAAAATGTTTTGTTTGTAACACATGGTGGGACTGCAAGAGCGATTAATAGTTACTTTAGAGGAACGAAGGAAGAAGAAATTTTTGCAAAAGGAAGGACTTTTCGCAATTGTGAAATATTAGAATTTGAATTGTAGGAGATAAAAATGAATTTTTGTGTGAGGAAATTAGAAAAAGAAGATATTGAAAAAATCATTCCATTAAGGCTTGCTTTGCAAAAGTACGATGGAATTCATCATGGAAATTTTAAAGTGGACGAAGAAAAATTGGGAGAAGCAACGAGAAAATATTTGAATGAAAATATCAATCAAGGGATTTTTATGTTTGGTGGATTTGTGGATGATGAATTAGTTACGATTTGTGGATTTAATCTATTAAAAGAAATGCCTAATATGAAGAATCTGACGGGAGAAGTTGCCTTTGTTTGCAGTGTTTTTACAAAAGAAGAGTATCGTGAAAATGGCTATCAAAAAGAAACATTTAAAATGTGTATGAATTATGCTAAAAGTTTGGGTATTGTTCGATTTGAGTTAGGTACAGTAAATCCAAAGGCAATTGAGATGTATAAACAGTTTGGCTTTGTATTTAACCAAAATGCAATGAAGTTAAAATTAACGTAAAATAAAATTGCAAAAAAGTCTTGCTTTTTGTAAAATTTTGTAGTATAATAACAGCGCTAGTTTATTGGTAACATAATTTGGTAACCTTATCCGCTTATCATTTAAGTGTGGTTGCCTAAAAAGTACATTGGCAAAAAATAAAAGAAAGAGAGGAAAATTTTAATGAACTTCACCAATGCACGTATGCGGTTTTTAAAACGTATACGTCAAAGTAAGTTAGTAAGATTTATTTTGCTAACAGTAATCGTTGTAGCAACTCAAAAACTGTCTGTAATTGCTCAGAATCAGCCAGAGCTTAGTTTTTCACATTATGGAGAACTCACAACATTCAAATTGAATGTAAGAAAAGATCCAAGCTTAAATGCTGAAATTTTGGATACGTTATCAATCCATGAACAAATTAACTATTCAGAGTACAATGACAAGTGGGTTGTCATTAAATATGGCAATGAAGTTGCGTACTTGTACAAAGAATATGTAGAGGAACTGGTTGTGAAATCGTCGAAAGGTGTATGGAATGACCAGAGAAAATCCTATATGGATTATCGAAAGATTACGTCGAAAAATTCGAAGCAATATCAACTTCAAGCAAACTATGCTCACACATCACCAGATGGTTACAGAATGGTTGGAGAACGCTATTGTATAGCGTTAGGTAGTTACTATACGAAGTCAGTTGGTTGTTATGTAGATGTAGTGCTAGAAAATGGAATCGTGATTCCCTGTATATTAGGGGATTGTAAGGCCAATTGTGACACCCTAGATAACAACTCAAGAGGAAAAGATGGAGGCGTGGCAGAGTTTATTGTTGATGAAAAACAATTACCGCCACAAGTTAAAAAAGCAGGAGACTGTTCTAATTTCTACGACTGGGATAGTCCTGTTGTAGAAATCAGAATTTACAACAAATCAATTCTATAAAATTTTGCCAATGAGAGATTGAAATATCTCTAAAAGCCATAGGAGAACTTATTCCTATGGCTTTTTTAAATTTTTTTTAAAAAAGTATTGACAAATAAAACAGAATCGTTTATAATACATTTTGTTGTTAGAAAACAATAAAATAATTTTATATGCAGGTGTAGTTCAATGGTAGAATTCCAGCCTTCCAAGCTGGCTATGCGGGTT
>CANEDP010000044.1 GCA_947426305.1 uncultured Clostridia bacterium
TCTGGGGCGTAATCAATCTGATGGAGGGCTACGGCAACGACAATCCGGGCGCGAATGCTCATGTACGGTAAAGAAGCAAGCAACCGAAAACAAGAGATAGACCGCCAGCACCACACTATTCCGAACCAAAGAAATCAAAGACCAAAAGACAAGCATTATGGAAATGTGCATAACAGGCTATGGAATCATGGATAACTCTATTCACAGAACATGGAAAAGCTAAAGTGCAGCTTTCCCACATTCTGCAAACAGAGTTACCCACAATTCCATGAGACAGCCAGTTATACACATTACGCACAATGCCGATTACGGCGGAATCCCACACATTCCTTTTTTCTTTCATGAATATAAAAATTTATTATTTGACAAATAATTTACTAATTTATCGTTTTTTGAAAAAGTGAAAGTTTAGCAAAAGGGATTGACAGAAAGAATATCCTGATTTATAATTTGCCTAATGTATAATCTAAGTTATATATGATGCAAATTATAAATGGAGGTACAAATATGCCAGCAATAGCGAAAGTCACAAAAGAAATGATTATAGACGCTGCTTTTGAAATTGCAAAAGAAATTGGAGCAGAAAACATAAACGCCCGGACAGTTTCACAAAAGCTCGGCTGCTCAACACAGCCCGTTTTATATCATTTTAAAACAATTGAAGATGTCCGAATGGCAGCACATAGAAAAGCAGGTGAGTTTCATATTAACTATGTAACAAATTTAAGCGGCAAATACGAACGTCCTATGTTGGAAGTGGGTATGAGACATATTCAGTTTGCCGTAGAAGAAACAAATCTTTTTCGTTTTTTATTTCATTCAAACTATTATACAGGCGTTTCCCTTTCTGATTGGCTTACAGGGAAAAATTTTGATTCTTTATTTCCTATTTTGGAGAGACAGGCAAAGGTAGACAAGCAACAGGCATATAACATATTTTCTCAAATTTTTTTAGTAACACATGGAATAGCCAGCCTGCTTGCTAATAATGCAATGGCTTATGATGAAGCATATTGTATAAAGACATTGTCTAATGCCTATTTTGGAACAATGCATCTGATAAAAGACAGAGGTTTATTATGAATATAAGTTTACTATTTTTGAAATCCTGATAAAGCATATCCTTCTATTTCATAAATAAATGACTGTTTTTTTACAGTTTCGTTTTCCATGCTAAAATGAAATTACAAAAAGGAAAGAGGTAAAAAAATGTATTTCAATATCCTAAAAAAAGATTTAAGAAGAAAAAAGATAATGAATATCATTTTACTTATATTCATTGTACTGGCAACAATGTTTGTATCATCCAGTGTAAATAATATTTTAAATGTTACTTCTGCATTAGATAATTATTTAGATATGGCTGGAGCACCTGATTATTTAGTGGCAACAAGGAATAAAATTTTTGAAGCTGATTTAACTGCTGTCTTAAATTCCACAAAATCAATTGAAGATTATAGCGTAGAAAAATTGTTGTTTTTAGCTCCTGAGAATTTTATATTTGAGGGGGAGAATATAACTGCTTTAGGTGGAACTAATGTCATTCAAAGTGATGAAAGATTGTCTTTGAACTATTTTCTTGCAGATGGAAATAAACTTGAAAAAGTTGAGCCGGGAGAAATCTATATAACAGAAGGAAAAGCAGAAAAAATCGGACTAAAAAAAGGAGATATCATCACCATTGAAATAGACGGGGTTAAAAATGAATTTGTATTTGCCGGTGAAATTAAAGATGTTATTTTTGGTGCAAAGTCCATGCAGATTCAACGATATATAATAAGCAGCAAAGATTATAAAGAATATACATCTAATTCAAAAACGGAAAAGATTTATGGTGGAAATTTAATTTATATACATACTAACAATATTGAAAACACACTTTCAGAAATAAAATTACTTACTGATAATAGTATTTTGAACATAGATAAATCTAAAATAAAACTTTGTTATATTTTGGATATGGTAGTAACAGGCATTATTCTTGTAGTAAGTATTATTTTTATAATAATTGCATTTATCATCTTACGTTTTACAATTACTTTTACATTAGCAGAGGAATTTCGTGAGATTGGAGTTATGAAAGCTATTGGTATCAGTAATTTAAAAATAAGAGGATTATATCTTGTAAAATATACAGCACTTTCTATAACAGGGGCATTCATTGGACTTATATTAAGTTTTCCATTTGGCAAAATGTTACTACTGAATGTTTCTTCAACCTCGATTATGATAAGTAATCAAAATTCAATTTTTATAAATATGTTTTGTGTAGTAATTGTTGTTTTTGTGATTCTAATGTTTTGTTTTGGTTGTACCAGTAAGGTAAAAAAAATGAACCCCATTGATGCAATTAGAAATGGGCAGACAGGAGAACGTTTCAGAAAAAAGAATTGTATGAAGTTGGGAAAAAGCAGATTGCCGTCAACATCTTTTTTAGCACTGAATGATATTGTAAGCAGTCCGAAGCGTTTTTGTATTATTGCTATTATATTTTTTGTGTGTACGTCACTTCCTCTGGTACTTTCCGTAACTGTTTCAACATTGAAAAGCGGTAGTTTATATAGTGTATTGAGTATCGTTGACAGCGATGTTGTTGTAGGCGATAATCCTGCTGAATTTTCAATAGAAAATGGACATGAAGAACTTGAAAAGTTTTTAAATAATTTAGAAGATAAACTTGAAAAAAATGGAATGCCTGCAAATTGCATAAAAGAGATGATGTTTTCATTACCTGTAAGTTTTAATGGTAATGAAGCAAAGCTGCCAATATATCAGGGGACAGGAACTACAATGGATATGTATCAATACTTAGAAGGAACAGTTCCTGAAAATTCTAATGAAATAGCGATAACTAAGATTTCAGCAAATAAAATTAAAGCAACGATTGGAGATACTATAACAATTAAAACGATAGATGGTGACAAGAATTATATTATCACAGCATTTTTTCAATCAATGCATAGTAATGGAGACGGGATAAGACTTCATACGAATGAAGAAATAAATTATATTCAAACTTTTCATGAGATAAATACCCAAATTATATTTACAGATAATCCAGATAAAGAAGAAATTGAAATCAGGGTGGAAAAAATAAAAGAAATTTTTCCAGAGTTTGAAACTGTCAAGACAAGTGCGGAATTTATATCAGATATGTTAGGTGTTACAGAACCTCTTAACGCCATAAAAATACTGATTGCTATTATTACAGTCCTCTTAGTTGCTCTTATTTCAGTGCTTATGGAACGCTCTTTTATTGAAAAAGAGCAAGGTGAAATTGGACTTATGAAAGCCATTGGTATCAGCGGCAAAACAATATATTTATATCATGCGTTAAGATTTTTATTTATAGGAATGATTTCAGTAATGATAAGTGAAATTTTTGCAATTCCATTAACACATTTATGTATAGATTCACTATTTAAGATGATGGGATTAGAGACCGGCGTAGATTATGTAATAAATCCTATGGAAACTTTTATTACTTTTCCGGCAATTGTTTTTATTACAACAATGATATGTGCATATTTGACATCAATGTACATAAGAAAAATAAAATCCTCAAATATATCAATTACTGAATAAAAAAGGAGCAGATTATGAATATTTTAGAAGTAAGAAATCTTTGTAAATCCTATAATGTAAATGGCTGTCAAAATAATATTCTTGAAAATGTAAATTTTAATATTTCTAAAGGAGAAATGGTTGCTATTATGGGGCCTTCCGGTTCAGGTAAATCGACATTACTTTACTCGGTTTCAGGTTTGGATAGTGTAACCTCAGGAGAAGTAAAGATTGGTAATAAAAATATTGTTAAAATGAAAGAAAAAGAACTGGCAAATTTACGACTTGATGATATTGGATTTATTTTTCAACAAATGTATATGCTAAAAAATCTTACCATAACAGACAATATTATACTTCCGGCAGTGCAATCTAAAAAAAATAATGAAAACCGAAATGAAATCCTTCAAAGAGGACATGCCCTAATGCGTAAACTTGGAATTATGGAAATTGCAGATAATGACATAAACGAAGTTTCAGGAGGGCAATTACAACGTGCATGTATTTGCCGCAGTATGATTAATAATCCAAAAATTATTTTTGCAGACGAGCCAACAGGAGCTTTAAATCGTACTTCTTCTGATGAAGTTATGGAAGAACTTACAAAATTAAATGATAACGGAACTACAATAATGCTTGTGACACATGATGTAAAGGTTGCCGCAAAGTGTACAAGAGTTATGTACATAGTTGACGGAAATATAAAAGGTGAGCATAATTTAGGAAAATATAAAATTGATTCACAAAAACGAGAACGAGCTTTAAATAATTGGCTTATGGAAATGGGGTGGTAAATTGAATGAAAAATTTATAGTATAAATTGCAAAAACAGGAGAAAAAGCCTTCTATTTCCTTTGCTAATATTTGCCGGGGATAAAGATAGTACAGATAAAGTAAAAGCATATTGCAGAGAATGGGCAAAATGCTCATGTACAGTAAAGAAACAAGAAGCCGAAAACAAGAGATAGACCACCAACACCACACTATTTCGAACCAAAGACAAAAAGACAAGCATTATGGAAATGTGCATAACAGGCTATTCCACTATGAGGAACAAATTGACGAGCTGTACTTAGCTGGGAGCGAATCGACAAAGGCGGGAAATAATATGGTGAAAGTGAAAAGATAGTTGAATTTTTGTCATATTGGAGAGGAGGGGCATTTTCTATGAATTGCACAGAAGCATACAAGGAACACATCATGTATACTTTTAATGGTTTCTGCAAAGTTGTGATACGCTATGCCGCTATCAACGCATGGCGGGAACGGAGCAGACGGCGGCAAAGGGAAATATCCTTTGAATACCTCACAGAAGAAAAATTTTACCCATTCAGTACGTCAGATGAATATTTTGCAGACCCCTACAAGGAATACCGTATCACGATATGCGGTCAGACAATCATTCTCACCAATGGGAATCTTGCCGCTGCCCTGTTATCGTTGCCAAAGAAAAAGAGAGAAATTATTTACCTTTACTTTTTCGGACGTTATACACAACAGGAAATCGGGGAAATATACGGAAGCTGCCGGAGTACAGCATGGCATCACATACACAGTGCCTTGCAGATGTTACAGAAAGAAATGGAGGTGCTTTCACATGGGGAAACCTAACCTTGTGCCTTATGAAACCATTATCAGAGCGACCAATGGAGAGCCGGAAGCCGTGGACGAGGTTTTACAGCATTACAGCAGACAAATCCGGCTTGCCGCCCTTGAAAACGGGCATATCAACAAGGACACCGAGGACAGCATAAAACGGCGGCTTGTCGCTGCCCTATTCCAGTTCCGTCTTGACGGACAGGCTACATAACAGGAGGTGGGATTTGTCGCTAAAATAATCATACTCACATTCAAAGACACGGAAGAAAAAGCAGTTGAGAAAGCCATAGCCGCCCTTGCGGATATGATACCGCTGGAAG
>CANEDP010000045.1 GCA_947426305.1 uncultured Clostridia bacterium
AATGCACCTCCTTATTATTAAACTTTTTTGTCTAACTTTTGGGGTGCACTTCAAGCCTTTTTATAAAATTTTCAAAAAATCTTGCAAAATTTTACAAAATGCGATATACTTTTATTATTCAAAAAAGGAGGAGAAAAATGCCCAAAGAAAAAGTCTTTCTTTCCCATGGAGATATTATTTTAGATAATATTTATGATGAAAACCTAGTATTAATCAAACAAGACGGTGGCGGTTGTAATTGGAATGACCTTTATAACTTATCTTTAATGGGTGAAAACTGCTATGCACTTGGTTCTGCTCGGAAATGACAAAGCAGGCAAAATTGCACTAGATTCTCTCAAAAAATCTGGTACCAATGTAGACAACATTGTCTTTGAACAAAAACCCACTAACATTATGAATATCATTATTCCCAATTCAAAATTGGAAGATAATTCTGTGCTACACTCTTGGTACGACCCAATCACTCTAAACTACACCATGAATTTTTCCGAAAATTTACCCATTACCCTACCAAAAGAGTTACAAGATAAAATGCTATACATTATTTTAGACAAATTCTTGCCAGTCAACCTTAAATTCATTCAAAATATCTCAGCTGACAAAAAAATCTGTCTCGATATTGGTCACATCCGCTTTTTTGAGCATTTTACCAAACAATACTTATCTCAATTTTTAGAACTTGCAAGCTTTATTCAAATTAACGATAATGTAACAGAACTTCTTTTTGAACGATTGCAAGTAAAAAATGAAATCGAATTCTTCGAAAAATTCGACTTTGATCTACTCATTTCCACAAAAGGAAAAAATGGCGCTTTTTTTCTATTCAAGGAAAACGGCATAACAAAAATTTTAGATTTAGCCCCACAAATGATTGTTCAAGCAACCGACACATCCGGCGCTGGAGACGCTTTTTTCTCCACCACTTTACGAGAATATGCCTATGCCACACAAATCAATACCGAATTTATCAAATCTACTTTCGAACTTGCCAATCAATCTTCCCGCGAAGTCCTATCGCATCTTGGAAGTAGAATTGAAAAATTAAATCATCGTCAAAATCTCTAATTTTGTATCGATGCTAATAGATGGTTTCGCCATCATACTTTATTAAAAGGAGGATTTTAATATGGAAAACATTGATGTTGCCATTATTATGGGAAGTGATTCAGACTTACCCATCATGAAAGATGCTGCCAAATTTTTAAGTGATATGGGAATTTCTTATGAAATGAAAATTCTTTCTGTTCATAGAACCCCTGAAAAAGCACTTGAATATGCAGAAGATTTAAAAAAACGTAACGTAAAAGTCATTATTGGAGGTGCTGGTGGAGCCGCTCATTTGCCAGGTGTTATCGCAGCTTTGGTCCCTGTTCCTGTCATCGGTGTTCCGATTCATACCAAAACTTTAAGTGGAGTCGATTCTCTTTACTCCATCGTTCAAATGCCTTCTGGAATTCCTGTTGCAACAGTTGCCATCAACGGAGCCAAAAACGCTGCCATTTTAGCTACAACCATCTTAGGAACTTCTGACAAAACGATTCAGCAAAAAATCATCGACTTCAAAGCCTCTCTCAAAGACGCCGTTTTAGCCAAAGACGAAAAATTACAAACTATACGGATATGAAGAATACATGAAAAATATGTAAAATTTATCCAAAGAAAGGAATTAAAACCAATGATCAAAAAATTAAGCAGCGGAAAAGTCCGCGAAATTTATGAAATTGATGGAGATAAATTATTATTAGTCGTATCTGACCGAATTTCCGCCTTTGACTATATTCTTCCATCTCCCATTCCAAACAAAGGAAAAATCCTAAACCAAATCTCCGAATTCTGGTTTGATTTCGTAAAAGATATTATACCAAATCATATTATTTCAACCAACAGCAAAGATTTTCCCGAAGAATTCCAAAAACCAGAATTCGAGGGACGTTCTATGCTTGTCAAAAAATTAAAAATGCTTCCTGTTGAATGCATCGTAAGAGGCTATATTACAGGTTCTGGCTGGAAAAGTTACAAGGAAAATGGAACTGTATGTGGAATTACTTTGCCAGACGGTTTGCAAGAATCGCAAAAATTACCAGAAGCCATTTTCACACCTTCCACCAAAGCCGAAATCGGAGACCATGATGAAAATATCTCTTTTGAAAGAGTTGTAGAAATGTTAGGTCTTGAATTAGCAACAAAACTACGTGATAAAACACTTCAAATTTACAATAAATGCGCTGAATACGCTGCTAGCAAAGGTGTTCTTATCGCTGATACCAAATTTGAATTTGGTCTAGATGAAAATGGCGAACTTGTCCTTGGAGATGAAGTCCTAACCCCTGATTCTAGTCGTTTCTGGCCTGCTTCCGATTATGAAGTGGGACGTTCTCAAAAAAGTTTTGATAAACAATATTTACGTGATTGGATCAAATCCTCTGGTTATAACCCAGAAAGTGGCACACCAATTCCAGAAGATGTCATTGAGACAACTGTCAACAAATACAAAGACGCCTTTGAATTAATCACAGGAAAAAAATTCGAACAATAATATTACTAAGGGCGGGTCAAGACCACGCCCTTTAAATAAAGAAAGGAAACCTCATGTATCATCTAACCGTTTTCGCATCTGGTGGTGGCACGACCCTTCAAGCCATTATTGATGCCATTGAAAAAAAAGAATTGAATTGTCAAATCAATCTAGTTATATCCAATTCTAGTGACGCCTACGCCTTAGAACGCGCTAAAAATGCTGGAATTGATACTTATGTCATTCAAAATAAAAAAGCAGATGAGATTGATTTGGAATTAGAAACATTATTAAACCAATATGAAATTGATTTAATCGTTTTGGCTGGATATTTGAAAAAAATCGGTCCAAAATTGGTCGAAAACTATACCATTATCAACACGCACCCTTCCCTAATTCCGAAATTTTGTGGAAAAGGTATGTATGGCATGAAAGTGCATGAAGCAGTTGTAAAAGCCGGAGAAAAAATTAGTGGCGCAACCGTACATTTCGTCAATAACCAGTATGATGAAGGAAATATCATTAGCCAAACAAAAATCGAAGTTTTGCCGACAGATACTGCTGATGATGTAGCAGAAAAAGTGAAATCAGCAGAAAAAATACAGCTGATTCATGTTATTCGCGATTTGAGTCAATAAGCTTTCAAAGACATATTTTTTTCTAAATATGTCTTTTTATTTATGTTAAACTCTTGATTATTTCATTTTATTGTGTTATGATAAATAAGTTACACATTAACTTTATTTCTAAAATCTTTTTTAGGAGGGTAAAATGCTTACGAACAAGCAAAAAGAAATCATTCGGAAGATAAAGGTCTTTAAATCTGCTGAATGGGAATGGAACGGTAAAATGATTGATGGATTTGGTAAAGAATTTTCTCTGCCAACTTCTGGCGAAATTACCGAAATGGCTTTCGGATATCTTAAGAATGCCGGTTTCTCCAAAGTCCAAAGAGTATCTCCCAATAAGGCTAATTGCATTATTCGGATTTCAGGTGTAAATCATTTGCCATATAGCGGAGAATACACAATCAACTATTTTGAAGTGAATTATTACACACGGAAAAAAAATGCTTGGATTATGGAAGATATCCTTGGAAATGAGTATGAAATTAATTATTCGAGCCATACTAACAGTTTTTCGCTCCTTGATGATAATGATCCGCCAATCATTATCGATCCAGATTATTTCTTTGACATCTACGTTAAAGTAAGTTAATCCCGCAAAAAAGAACACTTTGCAGTCAGTTTGCAAAGTGTTCTTTTTATATACCATATATTAGAAGTTTTGACAGCTCCTATAAGCTAAAAAATAGTGAATTGGAAAAAATCATTTCCAATTCACTATCTTTCTTTGTCGTTTTAGTTATTCTGGAATAAAGATATCTTTTTTAGATATCCAAGCAAAACTATTGTCTTCTAAGTGAATTTGCATCATTACAATATCACTTTGCAATAAATATTGCATCTTTCCAGTTAAATTAACCTTTTGCGACTTTGTGACGGTATCTACATTCCGTCCCAAAGGGTCATCATAATAAATCTTTGCAACTTCACTTACTACTGTTGCTTCTTTTCCTGAAATGTTTTCATCAAATTTAGGATGTGTCTTTTCATAGATAGTAAAGGCTATCAGTATTGCACACAATATTAAGCCAAGAAAAAACACTGTTGATGATAGTTCATTTGGTTTAGTCCTTTCGTTTTTTTGGTTCATTATTAAGACCTCCTATTTACCCCTTTCGGGTTTATTGTAATAATTATTTTATCACAATCAATTAATAATTTCAACATTGAAACAAAAAATCACTCATTTTCTGAATGATTTTGTATCTATTTGTCCTAGCGTAATATATTTGTTATTCTATAATTGAAAATTGATTTATTGGAGTAATAAAATGAGTAAATTTGATATTGACAATTTAGGAAATAATTTAATAAAAGTAAATGGTAACATTACTTTTATTGCAAATCCACCAATGAAATATACAATGTTCGTGTAATGTTTGCTTGGTGGAGATGACAAAAGTTCTCCTTTATATATCAACAGTTTTCTTCATTTTGTTGACAGAAATGTTGACAATTTTGCAGTTAATCACTCTTAAAGGCATATAAATTTACTCTAATTTTATGAGTGATACTCAAATTTACAAAATATATTATAGCTATTATACAGTAAGCAATAATTTTATTCAAGTAGTACTTTGCTAATATATTTTGCTATATGTGGCTAAAACCTATAAAAATGTCAAAAGTCTATTTTGATATTTTTATAGGTTACCGTGGAAGAGTTTGAGAAACCGAGTAAGGTTTCTCATCAGTTTAGCTGTTAAGCTAAACTGCATTGGAACAATATAGATTTATCATATATTGTTCTAACACGATTAAAATATTCAAATAAACTTTTAAAGTTTATGTTATTTGTTGTTCTTTGCAAAAAGATCACAACAAATATGAATATTTTATCGTGCCAAAGGATTATTAAGGAAAACTTTAGTTGTCCTTAATCACACAGAACTTCTGCGAAGTTCTAGTGTGTTAGAACTTCAAGAAAGTTATATATAGAAAAATTAAAGGAGGTATTTATTTTGCTTGAGC
>CANEDP010000046.1 GCA_947426305.1 uncultured Clostridia bacterium
CATTTAGCAATTGGAGTGGAACGTATAGTTCAAATAGTGCAGTGTACTCGTTTACGATGCCGGCAAGTAATGTTTCGCTGACAGCAAATGCATTGCCAAACTTTTACCAAATTGCACTTGACAAAAAAGGTGGAACAGGAGGAATTGATTATGTCTACATAAAAAAGGGAGACAGTACTTATACGACATATAGTGATCCGGGATGTACAAATAAAATTACTTCTCTTTCAATACCAACTAAACCAGGTTATGAGTTTGTGGCCTATGATGAAACATTTTATGGTATAGAACGGTAGTGGCGGTGGACGAGCTACATTATATTCTACGGGTTCTTTAATAATACAGGGAACGATAGGAGAACGAATTATAAATATGACTCTTTCGGCTGTATGGGATCCAATCATGCTTAGTGGAGAGCCACAAGTGTCTGGTGATAATATTTCGGCAAATTCCGAATGGAAGGGTACCTCTTGGGAAAAGCATTTAGCGGTGATTTGGAACTCAAAAGTAACATCGACTTCTTCGGATGGTACCACTACTTTGACTAATCCAGTGGGATCTACTGGACAATTAGCGGATACTTATGGTTGGTCAGGTGTCTATTTGGTGGATAAGGATACGGAGTACTCGATCACAGCTGGGGACTATGCCAGAAGAGTTGTGAGAGTGTATCCACAATTTACTACTTCATATGATGATTGGAGTGTTCGTAAAGTTTATGATAGTGGGCCTCACTATTCGGGTGACACAGTAACGATTAATGTTCCTGCTGGAGATTTATTGCTAATTAGAAGAACTAGCAATGATGATTCTGATTTTAATTATAACAATCTAATTAATAAATTTCGGAACGAGACTTGGACATATAGGGACTTCGACTCCAGGAGCAGGAGTGAGAGTTACGCAAGTGCATAATGAAACAGCAAAAACGTTTAATCAAAAAGTTAGCTCAAATGGAGCTTGGGATAGACTTCTTGTACTTGAGATAGTATATAATCGCTAATTATTGAAAAAAAGAATCTTAAAACAAAAAATAAGTTTTAAGATTCTTTTTTTTGGACAAATTTTTCTTCAAAATTCTTCAAATTTCCTAAAACAAAAAAATTAATTTTAAGCGATTATTTTTAAAAAGATAATGAAAAATGACCAAATTTACATAAAGCCGACCTGAAGTGCCAAATTTTGCGTTTTAAGACCGTAAAAAGGCATAGTATCAGAAAAATGGAATTCTGGACGAAGCATTAGAATGGTCTAGAATGGGACTTAAAAAAGAAAGTAGACATAAATAATTGTGGAGCAACAAAATTTGTTAAAACAGCCTTTTTGTGGCTCTGGGAGCAAGGTGGATTTTTTTGTACTAAAAATCTCATAAACGAATATATTGATAGAGAAAAAACAAAGGAGGTAAAAATCATGTATTATCAAAATGGAAATTATATGCAAGATTTGAATTATTACAATCAAAATCCAGCGTACAATTCATATGCAAATCAATTTCAAAATCCGACTATGAATCCGCAAATGCCAATGGGGCAAATGACAATGCAAAACTTAAATGCTATGTATCCAGCAATTTATCGCATTATTTCACCAGTTGTTTCACAAGTTTTGGCAAGCAATCAAGGAGGATATTTGACAGAGGAGACTTTAAATCACATGGTAGATACGGTTTACAACATTGTGGAGGGAGATATTAATTTGGGAAATCAATCGACAGCCAATATGCCAAATTCATCGAGCGAAAATTCCAGTGCAAGCAATTGCGAAAGGAATTCTTCCACGCCCCGCCAAAACAGTGCTTCTACTACAAATTCTAACTCAAATGCGCAAAATGCATTGCTAAGAGATTTAATCAAAATTATGATTTTAAATGAAATGTCAAGCCAAAGACAAATGATGCAAAATCCAATGATGATGCAAAATCAAATGCCAAATAATAATATGACACAACCCATGTTCCGATAGTATATTTTCCAAAAAATTGCACATACTTAAGTTTAAGTAAATTTAAAAAAGGAGAATGAAAAATGAGAGTAAAAGATTGTATGTGCAAAAAAGTTGTGCGAGCAACATCGGATACGACTTTAGAACAAATTGCAAAATTAATGCAAGAAAATGATGTAGGATGTGTTCCGATTTGTAATCAGGAAAACAATGTGATTGGATTTGTAACAGATCGAGATATTATCACAAGATGTGTGGCGACTAACAAAAATTGTAGTCAAACCAAAGCATCTGACATTATGACCACAAAAGTCATCAAAACAACACCAGATACCGAAATTGATGACGCGACCCAAACAATGTCTACCAACCAAATTAGAAGATTGCCAGTTATCGAAAACAACCAAATCGTTGGTATGCTTACAATTGGTGATTTAGCCCAAAGTCAAAATATACAGCCACAAGAAGTTGGTGATACGATGGAATGCATTTGTGAGTGTAAACATCATCAGTAATTGGAAAAGGAGAGTGTTAAAATTGGAATATAAAACGATTTTAAAAAAAGTGTTTTGGTTAATTATTATTTTTTTGATATTTGTGCTTTCTGCTAAACTTTTTATGTTTTATGTTCCTTTTTTAATTGCTTACCTCATCTCTCTTGTGGTCGAACCATCGATAAAATGGCTTCATAAAAAAACAAATTTAAGTAGAAAGACAAGTAGTATTTTGGTGCTTGTCACGGTTTTTGCCATTTTAATTGGACTTGTCGTATGGGGGATTTTTGCGCTTATTTCAGAGAGTACGAATTTATTGGGCGCATTAAATACATATTTGGAAAAGGCGATTGGATGGGTAAACTGGCTTTTGCAAACGGTCGATATGGACAAATTACCCATTTCAGATGACATCAAACAGATGATTCAATCGACTTCTTCGGATTTGCTAAATCAAGTCATTAATTTTCTAAAAAATATATTGACTAATTTGCTAGAAAGCCTAAAATCAGTGCCAACTTTTGTGATTTATGCGGTTATTACGGTTTTGGCAACGTATTTTATTACTTCTGACAAAATTTATATTTGGGATAGAATGGAACATCATATACCCAAAAAAATCTTAGGAAAAATTGCAAGTAAAGTCGAGAAAATCACGAAATCTCTAGCAGGATATTTGAAAGCTGAATTCAAATTGATTGGTATTTCTTTTGTGATAGTATTAATGGGGCTTAATATTTTTTATTTGATGGGTATGAATGTTGGTTATCCGCTTTTGATGGCACTCTTTATTGGGTTTGTGGATGCACTTCCTATTTTAGGTTCTGGAACGGTGATGATTCCATGGAGTTTGATTTTGTTTTTGAATCAAGAATATTCGGTTGGTTTTTCTATTTTGGGTTTGTATGTTTTCACATCTGCGGTAAGACAATTTTTAGAGCCGAAAATTGTCAGCAGTAAAATTGGTGTGCATCCGCTATTTACCTTAATTGCAATGTACACAGGGTTTAAATTAATGGGCATTATGGGAATGCTGATTGGACCGATTGTGCTGATTATTTTGAAAAATATTTTTGAAAATACGATTGATCGTGGGATTGTGAAATCGATTTTGGAGGAATAAAAAAACGGTTCTAGCCTCTTGCACTTTAAGCAAATTTGTGATATAATAAATAACATAAAAATTTTAGAAAGGCAGGATGGTAAAATGACACATGAAGAAAAAATGGAAGAAGATCAAAAGTTTTTTCGGAATATGCACGAATTAGCGGAAAAGGATTGTGCAAGGAAACGCTCAAACGGATTTCCATGTTCGAAAGAATCGTGCGAAAAATACGGAGAAAGCAGATGTCTTCATCCAGAAAAAGCTGGTTTTCCAGCAAAAAGGTATTAGCCTAAAATGGCACGACTAAATTCTTGAATTTAAAGTTTTAGTCGTGCGATTTTTATTTTTGCCTTGACTTTGCCAGTAACATTTTATATAATATCGATTGAAAATAAAAGTAAGGAGAAAAAAATGAGTTTTATTGATGAAATAAAAAATAGAGCAAAATCTGATATAAAAACCATTGTCTTACCAGAAGCAGAAGATAAACGAATTATTGAAGCAGCTTCTATTGCGCTTCGAGAACAATATGCTAATATTATTCTTTTGGGAGACGAAGCAAAAATCAATCAAATTGCCAAAGAAAACAATTTTGATATTTCCAAAGCCAATATAGTCAATCCAAAAATATCAAACAAACACAAAGCATATGCGCAAAAGTTATATGAGCTTAGAAAAGAAAAAGGAATGACACTGGAAAAAGCAGAAGAATTGATTTTAGATGAAGTCTATTTTGGCATGATGATGGTAAAAAATGAAGAAGCAGACGGCCTTGTTTCAGGTGCGGTTCATTCCACATCGGATACACTTCGTCCAGCACTTCAAATTCTAAAAACAGCACCAAATACAAAATTGGTTTCCGCTTTTTTTGTGATGGTAGTACCAAATTGCGAATATGGCGAGCAAGGAATCTTTGTATTTGGAGATTGTGGCTTAAATGAAAATCCAACAAGTGAAGAGTTAGCAGAAATTGCGAAGTCTTCTAGCCAAAGTTTTGAGCAATTGGTCGAACAAAAAGCCAAAATCGGAATGCTTTCTTATTCAACTTATGGAAGTGCTAAATCGGAAATGACACAAAAAGTCATTGATGCAACGAATCTCATCAAAGAGAAATATCCAGAATTGCAAGTTGATGGTGAGTTACAATTAGATAGTGCGATTGTGCCAGAAGTGGCAAAATCCAAAGCGCCAGAAAGCAAAGTGGCTGGAAAATGCAATACGCTAATTTTTCCAGATTTAAATTCTGGTAATATTGGCTACAAATTAACCCAAAGATTCGCCAAAGCCGAAGCTTATGGACCACTTTG
>CANEDP010000047.1 GCA_947426305.1 uncultured Clostridia bacterium
TAAAATATAATCTGCTGATATTTTGTAAAATTGGGCTAATGCTTTTAAGTGGTGGATTGGTAATTCTCGTGTTCCGACTTCGTATAGGCTGTATTGCTGTCTTGTGATTTTTAGTGCTTTGGCTAAGTTTTCTTGTTTTAGATTGCTCTCTTTTCGCAATTCTTTTAGGCGTTTTAGGTGATACATTTTTTTCTCCTTTTTTAATTATGTTTCCTTGTAATACCATTATATCAATTTTTGTTTTTTGTTGTCAATGCATTTAACTAAATGTAATCAAAATGTAATATAATTGTATGCAAAAAACAGATAGACATTTCTATCTACCTGTTTTTCTTCCTATTTTAAATAAATTGTCGGATTTACTGTAATCCCATCTTTGTACATTTCAAAATGCAAATGGCATTCATCTGCAATCTCAAAACTTGCAGTTTCTCCAACTGTTGCAATGGTTTGCCCTTTTTCAACTTGTTCTCCTTCTTTGACAAATTCTGTTGTCAAAAGATTCGAATACATTGTTTTAAAGCCATTTTCATGTGAAATAATAACCGTAAGCCCATATCTTGGATCATTTTTGATACTTTCTACCGTTCCTTTTTCTGCTGCCAAAACAACACTTGCTTTATCTGCTTTGATATCTACTCCACTGTGTGTGCACCATTCATCTAATGTTTCAGAATAAACTAATGTATCCATTACATAATCTTTCGTGATTTCTCCTACCACTGGTGCTTGAAAACTAAGTTCCTGAGCTGGCTGTTCTGGCTCTTTTGAAGCTTCCTCTTGTTTTGCTTCTTCCACCACAGAAGGCACTGGTTCTTTGCTTTCTGGTGTTTTAGTCTCATTCTTTATAGTATTTTCAGGCTTATTTTCTGTAACTGTGTTCTGCTCTAACTCCACTTTCACATGATTTTCATAATTCACGTTCTGCACTGTTTTATCGTCTGAGAAACTTGCCTCTTCTAATTCTTCATTTGAAACAATATTTTCATCTTGTTTCGTGATTGCTAATAAATTTGCTTCTGCCTCATCATTTAGTTTTTTACTATACATCACAAAAACAGTTACAAATGCAATGATTGCCAATCCTACTGCTAACGCAAATGTCATCACTATTTTTCTTCTTTTTTCTTCTTCAAAAAAATCTCTTCTACCCATAAAAATCAATTCCTTTCGTTTTTTATAATGGTAGTATCTTCATTTTTCTGAAAAATATGCAAAATAAAATTTATTTTTTTATAGTTTTATCATTTGTTCCCAAGGCAAATCCTTCTTCCCAAAATGTCCATAATTTGTTGTTTTTCTAAAAATTGGTCTACGTAGATTCAAAGTATTGATAATGCCTCGTGGCGTCAAATCAAAAGTTTTCTCGATTTTTTGAATGATTTCTTCTTCTGGAATGGTAGCAGTTCCAAACGTATCCACCAAAATGGAAACTGGTTTAGCAACTCCAATGGCATACGATAACTGAATTTCACATTTTTTTGCATACCCATTTGCCACGACATTTTTAGCTACAAATCTTGCCATATAGCACGCCGAACGGTCAACTTTGGTTGGATCTTTTCCCGAAAACGCACCACCACCATGACGGCTATAGCCACCATAGGTATCCACAATAATTTTTCTTCCTGTTAATCCACTATCGCCCAAAGGTCCACCAATGACAAATCTTCCCGTTGGATTGATGTAATATTTTGTGTTTTCATCTAATAATTCTTTTGGAACAATCTCTCCAATCACTTTTTCTTTGATATCTTTTTTTAAAACCTCTAAATCCGTTTCTGGTGTATGTTGGGTGGAAACAACGATTGTATCAATTCGAACTGGTTTTTCGTCTTCATATTCCACCGTTACTTGGACCTTTCCGTCTGGTCTTATGTAAGTAAGAATTCCTTGTTTTCTGACTTCTGTTAATCTTTTTGCTAGTTTATGAGCTAAATAAATTGGCATTGGCATCAAATCTTCGGTTTCATCGGTTGCAAAACCAAACATCATTCCTTGGTCTCCTGCACCTTCGGATTCTATATTTTCGCCTTCTTTGTCTTCATAAGACTTATCTACACCCAGAGCGATATCTGGGGATTGTTTTGAAATATTAATCAAAACATCGCAAGTTTCGTAATCGATGTCAATTTCTTTGTCGTGGTAGCCCACCTCTTTAATCGCATTTCTTACGACGCTTTCTAAATTAACATCTGCAGTGGATGTAATCTCTCCTGTTAGCAAAATTTGCCCTTTACCAGCAACCGTTTCGCAAGCCACTCTTGCATAAGGGTCTTTTTCAAAAAAGCTATCCAAAACACTGTCTGATATGAAATCACACAATTTATCTGGATGCCCTTCTGTTACACTTTCTGACGTAAATAATTTTCTCATTTTATTATTTCCTTTCTTGGCTTAATTTATGTTACAAGTTTTTTTGCAAAAAAACCTTTGCTAAATGCAAAGGTTTCCTTTCGATTTTTACCAAAATCATCAGCCAAAGCATTTTGCTTTGTCGGTCTTAGCACCTTAAAACATTAGGTTGCTGTGGAGTCATAAAGCCGATTCTCTCGTCCACTCTTGATAACATATTTTTATTATTTTACATGGTTTGACAAAATTTGTCAAGACTTTTTTAATCATTTTATCAAACTTCTTACCTTCTCAATCACCACACCAAATCCCACATCATTCTTATCTCTATTCCCTGGAACAATGATATCTGCTTTTTTCTTGCAAGGTTCCACATATTTTTCATGCATTGGTTTGAGCGTATCTTTATATTTGGCAAGAATATAGTCTAAACTCAAATCTCGCTCTTTTTGATCTCGCTTAATGAGCCTTGTTAAACGAATATCGCTATCTGTATCCACAAAAATTTTTATGTCCATTAATTCTGCCAATTTTTCATTTTCTAAAACTAAAATTCCTTCTAAAATAATAATTGGTGCTGGCTCCACAGTAACCGTTTCACTTTCGCGCAAACGCTCTGCATACGAATAAATCGGTCTTTGAATGGTCTGGCCTTGACACAATTTTTGGACGTCCGAAATAAGCAAATCTGTTTCATATGCCTCTGGACAATCATAGTTTCTTTGCTCTCTTTCTTGTCTTGTTAAATGTGTTAGACTTTTATAATAAAAGTCGTGTGACAAAATAATAACATCATCCTCAAATTCTTCTTTTATCTTCGACGCCAATGTTGTTTTTCCAGAAGCAGTACCGCCTGAAACTCCTATAATTACTGGTTTTTTCATTTCTTACCTCTTACTTTATAAATACATTTCTTTATCGTGTATTTTTCCAAAATGCTGTTTTTCTTCTTGTTTCTTCTTATTCAATATTTTGTGTAAATCCTCTAAAATCAAACCTACGCCACCTTGATTGTTGTCCACTGGAGTAATAATATCTGCTATTTCTTTTAGTTTTGGCGTTGCGTTTTGCATAGCAATTTTAAGACCTGCCGTTTGCAGCATTTCAATGTCATTTCCGCCATCACCAATCGCAATAATTTCTTCTTTTTGGATTCCCAAATGCTCCGCTAATTTTTCAATTGCACTTGCTTTTGTAACCCCTTCTCGCATGATATCATGATACGCCAAAGTTTCAATTTTCCCTTGAGAGTCTTTAAGTGGCGTGGTACGAATGCATTGTCCTGATATTTGTAAACCTGGAATATTGGCTAATTCTTCATAACATTCTTCCAATTCTTCCTCCGTTCCATTAACTGCAAATAGCGGAATTGGATCTTTCGAATTTAAAATAAAACTTTCTAAATTCTCTTGATAATTAAATGGCACACCCATATTATCGTACATTGGATCAACAACACGTCTGTAGGAATACTGTGCATCTGCAACTTCACATTTGGTAGTCATGCATTCGTATTCTAAGCTATTGTTTTGGCACACTTCAATTAACCCCTTCAATTGCTCTGGCAAAAGAGATTGATTAATGAGATATTCTCCTGTTTGAATATCCTTCAAAATAGCGCCATTCGTAGCAATGATGTAACTTTGAAAAGCTGGACCTCCTTTGTCTGCAATATATTTGGCTACTTCAAGCGGTCTTGCCGTTGCAATAACTGGAATAATCCCAAAATCGTCGTGCAATTTTTGGATGGCTTGTTTATTTATTTCTGGTATTTCTTTCTCATCATCTAGCAAAGTTCCATCAAGGTCTAATACTAACATTTTATACATAAATCATGCTCCTTTTTATTTTCTTAAGAATATTATAACATAATTTACATAAAATGTCAAGATGTACTGACCCCAAAAAGTTGGACACTATTTTAAGCACTCATCAAGGAATGTAAT
>CANEDP010000048.1 GCA_947426305.1 uncultured Clostridia bacterium
TATAGTAGAATGTAAAGATTGCTACACAAATTCCTATTATTGCTAATGCAAAATTTTAATTTGAGTATAGTAGAATGTAAATTTGTATGTAACTTTCGCATTCTTATATTCATCAAGCAATTTTAATTTGAGTATAGTAGAATGTAAATCTTCCATGAAAAAAAGAAAAGCATTAAATGAGATGATTTTAATTTGAGTATAGTAGAAAATAAACCAAACTATATTACAAAATTAATAAGTCTAACAATATTTCATTATAAAATATTTCCTATTTTGCTACAAACACTTCCACAAAAACCTTCCCATAATCCACACTATTTACAACCCCAATTCCAGTATAATTAAAGTCATCACTTAAGATATTATTTTTATGAGAAGCAGAATTCATCAAACTTTCAACAGCGCTATCTGCATTTAAGTTTCTTGCAATATTTTCACTTGCTTTGCTATAGCAAATATTATTGTTAATAAGCATTTCAAATAGAGTTCCATATTTTGGCGAAGTATGTGAGAAATATTTATTTTCTACAATATCGTTGGCTTTCAAACGAGCCAAATTCAGCAAAGTTTCATCTAATTCAAATTCTGGTAAATTATTGGCAATACGTTTATTGTTAATTAAATTAAAGAATATTTGTTCATCTTGTGAAAGCATAGTATTTGGAGAATTTACTACAGTTTCTAAAGTAGCAGAAGTTTGAATCGTAGGTTCTGCTTCGTAGGAACACTCAATATAATCTGCAAAAACTGCGCCAACTAGATTATTTTCTGTTTTCACAATATACCAATTATCCACTTTTCCATAGATATGTATCGTGTCGTTTTTGCTTAATAATCCAATATAATTATTCTCTGTACTAAGTCCAGAGCGGATTTTTAAAGATTCTGCGGTTACTTTTCCGAAGGGAAAAGGGATATTCGCTTTTTTGTTCAGGTGTTTGCTGATTTTCTTCTTTTCCAAATGAAATCGAAAAAATAGATGCACAAATAAAACCTACTAGAATTATTCCAATTATCCAAAATTTTTTCATAAAATACCTCCTTTTATAAGGAGATTCTACCCAAGAAAAATTTTTTGTAAACATTTAAAACAAAATTTAATACACAAAACTATTTCGAAATTCTCTTAAAATCTTCCCAAAGTAATATTGCCAGCTATTTTTCTCCAATTGATTTGTCAAAACAATATCCATCGAACACAACATTTTTCCTTCACAAAATACACTCATTGAGCCAATTTTATTATTAGCACAAATTTCAGAAGTTAATGTATTAAGTGTGTGAAATTTCGTTTCTAATGTAGTTACAGAATTAGATTTAAGTGGAAAAGTATAATTTTCCAGTGAAGATAATGCGATATTGGGTTTCGTTGTTGTTTTATACAAAATTGCATGATTTTCATAATATTCTTTATATTCTGCAAAACTTTCCGCAATATAATCGGAAATACCAACATATTCAAACGTATCATAAATGTAATTGATAACATTCATACTATCACGTGTTCTCTGATTTTTCGTATCTGCCCCTAAAACGACTACGATAATGTCCATTTCATTTCGCTTGCAACTGGAAACCAAACAGCGTCCTGCGTTAAATGTAAAACCTGTTTTTACGCCATAAACACCATCGAAATTACCTAAAAGTTCGTTTGTATTGGAAATTGTGCGTGGGTAGCCATTGACAGAAATAGTTGCTGTTTTAGTGGCGACAATATTTTTGAATTTTTCGTTTTTCAGAGCATAATCTGTAAGTAGTGCCAATTCGTATGCTGTTGTATAATGATTTTCATTATCCAAACCGTGTGGCGTTATAAAATGGGTGTGTACAAGATTTAATTCTTGTGCTTTTTGATTCATAAGTTCTGAAAATGCTTCTACAGAGCCAGAAATATGTTCGCTAATTGCAACAGCACAATCATTTCCGAGAACGCATCATTAATCCATAAAGAACGTCATTCATTGACATTTTTGTACCAGTGGAAACTTCCAAACAAGAGCCACGTACATTTGCTGCCTCTTTGGAGAATTCAACGGTTTCCGATAAATCACAGTTTTCTAAAACAAGAATTGCTGTCATGATTTTTGTGGTAGATGCCATAGGAACTTCTTTGTAAGCATTTTTTTCGTATAAAACAGACAAACTTTTGCGGTCAAGTGCGATGATGTATTTGGAATTTGTGGTTGGCTCTTTTGAAGAATTTTCGGAATCTGTCGAAGTCGGCACAAAAACGTCCCATTCTTCTTCTGGTAAAGAATCGTCTGCAAAACAGAAAAGTGGGAAGATTAAAATAAAAATTAGAAACAGAGTTATTATTTTTTCGATATACATTGTTTTCACCTACTTAAATATATACGAAAGAAAACACAATATGACTTGAAATATCACAAAAAATATGTGGAAAAAAGATGAAAACAAAATGCAAAGGGTTTCTGGTAAAAAGATGACAGACCAAGTAGGTGCATATGCTATGATTGCAATTTTGGCTGATATCAATAGTGGAGTAATGATTGTATATATATTGGAAACGGAATCTTGAAAACACATACAAAAAACGAGCGATTTAAACCAAAAATTGCTCGTTTTTTCAATTTTTTAACTCACATACCAAATTCGATTTTCCCTAAAATATTTTTTCAGCAAATCCAGCAAGAAAGTTTCAGCTTCGTCTCTTACTTCTTTTTTATAGCAATATTTCCCACGCCCGCGACCAGTCATTATTTCTGGATTGTGTAAATGAATGGCATTGGGGAATGCCTCTGTGTTAATCATTTTATGAATGTAACTATAGGTCATAAAAATAAGTTCAAAAAATACGCTAGATTTTGCTTTTGGACTCAAATTTTCTGCTAAATTAATCAACAATTCTTCATACAATTTTTTCCAATTTTCTACTAAAATAATTGGCGCAATTAAAATGCCCACTTGATAGCCGGACTCGCATAATTTATTAATTGCCTCAATTCTATTTTTTAGGCGAGAAGTTCCAAATTCAATTTTATCAATTAATTCTTGCGGATTCACGCTCATTCGAATGATAATTTTTTCTTTTCCAGATAAATTCAAAATTGGATCAACCATATCAAATTTAGTAGGAAATGTAAGTTTTCCTTTTTTGGATTGCGCAAAGTTTTCAATTGTCCAAACTAAATTATTGGTAATTGAATTTTCCAAAATTAAATCACTATTACTGCCAATTTCAAAGGTTAATTCCGTTTCACTTTTTTCAGCAGTTTTCATAATTTTATCTAACATTTGTTCACGATTAACAAACAGTCTCAAATACGCACATTTATTATAATTGCATACCAAATAACAATACAAGCACATTGCCGTGCAACCAGAAGAAGTATATGGCACAAGAAAATCGGATACTTTAGAATTAGGAACATACTTGTGTGTTTTTCGTGTTCCAATAATCAAATGCTTCTTCATTTTTGCAAATTCAGAATTATTTTGATTTCGCATTTCTGGAATATTATTGTGATTTTCAATCACAAATTTCGGAATATCGGCATATTTTTCAAGCAATTCCTTGCCGAGTGTGTAGTTTTCGATTGTTGGTTCATAGTAAATAGCATCTGGTTTAAACATTTTAACATCTCCTTTTTAGTTTGTTAGGAATAGTATTTCCCAAAAATCTAAATTACATAAGAAAAAAATAATACTTGAAGTGCACCCCAAAAGTTAGACAAAAAAGTTTAATAATAAGGAGGTGCAT
>CANEDP010000049.1 GCA_947426305.1 uncultured Clostridia bacterium
ACAAAAATAAAAGTGAAGTGTCAAAACTGCTTTTTTATTTAATTTCTCTTAAAAGTTCTTGAATTTCTTTCATTTGATATCGGAGTCGGTCTCTTTCTCTTCGTAATCGTTCCAATTCTTCTTGATCATCCATCGATAATTTGGATTCATCATAAATTATAATTGCATCCTCATTTGTGTAATGAGGTGCATTTTTTTGAATTCTTCTTATTTGTTTCCATTTTTCTTTCCATTCTTCTCGAAGACTTATTAATTTTTCTTCCAATTTAGACATGAAAACAAAAAATAAAAGTGAAGTGTCAAAACCGCTCTTTATTGAAATTTAAATGTTATCGTCAGAAGGTGAAAAATTAATGAATTATTTAGAAAAGAAAGCTTATCAAAAGAAATTAATAATGCCAAATGAAGCTAGAAATTATAAAGGGTATCAAAAAGATTTTGTAACTGATGATGAATTTGAACAAATTTATAATGCTTATTCAGAATTTCGAAAAGTATTATCTGAATCATTACCTGTAATCACAGATGAAAAAATTCCTGATGATGAATTAAGTTTTGAAGAAAAAATTGAGAACCATGTAATTAATAATTTACATAATGAAAATATTCGTACTTTTCCTGAATTTGAAAAATTGACCTCTGGATGGAAAAAAGGTAAAGATAAATATACTATGGAAGAATGGTATGAAATATATATTACAAAAATTATGGAACAACCAGGAATGATAGTTGAATTCAAAGGTAAAACAAATGTACCTGATATTGCATTTAGAAATAAAAATAAAAGACATGTATTATTAAAACAATTTGAAAAAGTTATTGAGCCAAATTATGTTTCTGAAGATGATTATGTTCAAAAGAAACAATTTCCAACTAATAAGAATAAAAAATATTATTTACATAAATTATGTGAACCTGGTACTTATTTAATTGATATTATGTTTGAAAAAAATGTTGGGTACTTAATTTGTATAGAAGCTAATAGTCGATATTTATATGCAATTCCTTTAGGTAGAGAATGTTTTGGTGATATAAATAAAATTATGACTGCTGGACAAAAAACATCTATTTCAATAACAAAAGCTTTAAATACTTTATTTCAACAAGGAATGAAACCTAAAATATTGACCGGAGATGGTGAAAAAGGTTTTTGTTCTGAAGAAACAATAAATTTTTTAAACTCAAATGGAATTAAATGGGAACCTGTTGATAGAATGGATGATTATCATTATCCATCATTTTTACGAAAACCAGGTGAAAAACAAACAACTAGCCCATTACATTCTTCATTAGGTATAGTTGATAGAATTATTAGAACTTTGAGAGATATGGCTTTTGAAGTTCAACGAGAAATCTCCCCTGAAATATTAAAAGAATTAGTTGTTCAATATAATAATGCCCCACACTTAACTTTGTCAAAATATGCAGGTATGAATGTTTCCCCTAGTCAAATGCAAAATAATTCTGATTTATATACTTTTATTTGTAGACGTATTTCTCAAGCTAATTATAATGTTTCTGCTCAAAAAGGTTATAATTTAAAAGAAAACCAAGAAGTAATTGTATATAATAATAAAGACACTCTTAAAAAAAGACGATCAATAACTCAACCTGGTAGATTTTTTGTAAAAGGTTTTCAAAATGGTAAATATTTAATACAAGATCTTAAAGGAAATACTCAAATATTACCTCGTTATAGATTAGATCCTATTTGAATTGTCAGAAAATGCAATAAAAATAAAAGGTGTCAAAAAATGCAAAAAATAAAAAGAGTGTCAAAAAATGCAGTAAATTGAATTGTTTATTTATTTAATTATTTCCTTTCGTTCCAGCGTTTGAGATTTTTCAAACCTGCCTTTAATTCATCAATGAAGAAGCATTCAAGTTCGTCAGCTTTTTCTTCATTTGTGGTATCTTCATCATTCATTATCACACGAACATCATCGATGTGATTCATATTGGCTGCAGCTTCTTGGAGCATATATGCCATTTTTTCTCTTTGATCAAGATCATCAGAAATAGTTCTCCATTCATGAACACTATCAAGAGCTTCGACAACTTCGAGTAAGTGTTGGATCGTACGGGCTTCCATGCTTGTATAAAAATGATGTGATGACCTCACGAGAAAAAATTAGATTTTTTGGTTAACGGTCGCCTAGTGAAAAAGTTCATTTTTATAAATGTCTGACAAACCAAGTGTACCTGAACAAAATGAAATTAAAGATGATATACCAGCTATGTCTGCAAAAGACATGAAAAAACCTAAGAAAACACAAGCTTGGAAAGTCCTCACAAAAAGATATGGTGAAAATGTTCCAATCGAAAAATTGATTTCCGTTGCCAATGTAATGAGACAAATGATGGAACATAATTTAAAAATCAAAATCCCTGCTCTATCACGTGAAGAACAACGAAAAAAAAATATATTAATTAAATGGTTTGATACACATATTGAGTTCATTCAATCATTTCTGGCACCTGGAATGATGATTGGTTATGATAAAGGGAAATATGTTCCTACACCAATTAAGAAAGATAAAGAAATAAATAAATAAATAAAAAGTTAATTTTTTAAATTAAAGGTTTATTAGAAACCTAAATCTTGTTGAGAGTAATTTTTATACCGACCTCTCAATAATCGGAATTTTTATTTTTCGTCAACTTCTTGAACGTTAGGTGGAACTGGTTCAGTGTGTAGATCTTGACGTTCAACTGCGGTGAGGAAATTGTCAATGTGGAATTTGAACCAGGATACGTTTGGTGTTTTCTTTTGAAATTCGGCAATTCTTGCGTGAACGACTTCATTTGCCAAATTCTCGTCCCCATTGTATCGCTTTTTGAAGAATTCGATCAATTCATTTCTTAGCTGAATTTCTTTTTGAGCTTTTTGATCGGATGTGAATTCTTGTATATTTCCCCATTTGTGAGTTTGAGGTAATTCTTGCCAATTTTCTGGTTGAGGTGGAGGTGGTGGTGGGAGGTCTTGTAATTTTTTATAAATATCTGCTTTTAATTTGTTAGGATCGGCATTCATTCTTGCCCAGTCTTCTTTGCTCATTCCTGGTGGTGGCAATACTAGTGAGTCGTTCTCCGTCTGTAAATCAAAAAGAACATTTGTAGTTACTTCTTTGGAAATTTTTTCATCGAATTGATGAGTATAGTTGTCTTCAATTGTTGACCATCTTTCTTTTTCATCATCATTGAGTAACTCATCAGGGAAAATTCTTGATGCTTTTCGATTTCCTTTCATTTTGGCATTCAATCTTTTTTGAACTTCATCATTAATTTCTTGATTGGTCTTTTCGAGATATAGTTTTTGAAATTTTCTGCTGGTGGTAAAGATGAGATTTTTTTCGCTTTCGTCTTCGTTATCTTTTTCAGATTTTGGTTGATCCTTTTCATCTGGTTGAGGCTTTTTGTTTATGATTTCAAGAATTTCGGC
>CANEDP010000050.1 GCA_947426305.1 uncultured Clostridia bacterium
ATTTAAAAACAAATAGAGTTAGATAAATAAAAAATATTTATTAAACAGTATACACATACATGCACATTTTAAAAATATCAGCGTCTGATCGTCAAGGTGAAAAATGACCATTTCTTATATTTCTCTGAGCAAAGCAAGCAAAAGGTAGATTCGTGCAAAAAAAAAAAAATGAAAAAGAAAAAAAGAATGGTCTAAATATAAAAGGAAAGCTCAAAAATTCTTTTAGAAAGTACTGAACTTATATTCAGCCTAATGGTTCTAATAATCCATCCTTAATTGCCTTTAACCATGCAGCCTTTACGAAACATTTATCTATTCTATGACCTTTTAATCCACAAAGAGAGCAGCTATATTTCTTGTCTGAATCATTAATATAGTCTTTTGGTATATATGTTAAAAATTCATTTCTTCTTGGACATCTTTTTGTTGAGTGAGGTTTACCACAGAGTTTACAAGGATCAATTTTATTCCAATTTGCTAAATTTGTTGATTTGTGAGGCCTTCCTGGCTGAGGGTGTACATCATCTATAATTCTTTCGATATTTTGAAGTTGTTCATATAGTTCATCAAGTTTTTCTTTAGCAGCTGAATATCTATTCTGTGACTGTGATGCAAAATTCATGATTTGGAGACACAAATTCTTGAGTGAAATATATCTATCCATCTGTGTAACTGGTATAAATGAACTTTTCTCTACTTGAACTTCATCAACAAGTTTGATTTCAATCCTTTCATTTGGTTTTGTTCTTGTCCATCTTTCTGATACTTGTATGTAATTAATGACATTTAAATTCTTTTCATTGAGGAACTTAATAAAATGCTTACAAGGTATACCTGTTTGTATCTGTTTCTTACAAGAGCATCCTGACATTGTAACTAAAAACTTTTCTTGATAGATATCTTCGAAAGTTGGATCTTTCTCTATAACTTCTGCTTGAGTCTGTGCGTCATCTATGAACCTAATTGATAAATCTTCTGCATTTATTATTGAATTACAAATTGCACTAGCTATATTTTCTGCGATATTAAATTTTTCTATCAATGATATAAGTATTTGATCTTTAACCTTTCTTGGCTTTATTCCACATATGTATTGTTTGGATAAACTTGAAAGTCTTTCTGCATTGATCAGAGCCACTCTTATTTCCTTTAATGATAATGATCTTTGATCAGGAAACAAATTTTTAAGTCTACTGTTTGTAGATTCTGCAATAGAACTTGTATTGTAACCACAATTGAATGTTTGAAGCATACTTTTTGAAAAGTATTTTAAATCATCTTTGATATTCTTTATCATATATGTAGCTAATTTAGATTTTCCTTCTAACTTCTTATAACAACTTATAGCAACATCGTAGTCACGAGATTGTCCCATTTTCTTAAAGTACTCCAAATATTTAGCAACTTTATCTTCTGGCAAAGATAAGCCATTTAGAAATGTGATGAAATTAGAAATTTTATGCCAAAAGCATATTACTCTGTTTAAACGTCTAACCTTGGTATGAAAATCATCATTTATATCATCATTTAATAGAACTCTAAAGGCACAATTTAAACCTGAATCATCATCAGAACATATCGTTTGTAACTTATCTTTTGAAGGCAATTCAGTGAGTAGTATTTTTAGGATCCATCTAAATCTGTCTTCTTGAGTATTTGAACAAAATATAATACCAGCACTTCTTATATCTCTATCGGAACCAACAACTGTTAAAGGAATTAATGACCAATGACTGCTCGATGTAGCAAAGGTTGGGTCTACTGCAATAAAATCACCAAAGTCTCGTAAATTTTCAAGCTCCTGTCGTGTAAAAGTTGCAACTGCTTTTCTATGCATGTAACCATATTTATCTCTATATTGATCAAACCTGACAACACCATCAATTGAATACATGAACTCTTTCAACTCTTCGGTTTCGGCAATTTTTTCCAAGGTTCTTTCCCTTTTACTTGCTGCGCAAAGTGATCGTATTTGATTTCTACTAATATCAATGTTATACCTTAATTTAATAAAATTTGATATAATGCCATAATTTACCCCAGATGAATACAAGGAACGGATGAGACTTTTTTTCTTTTCACTAAGTATTGAATGAACGAAATTGAGAGGATGCAGCAAATGGTTATGAATATTAATAATTGAAGATACATGCCACCTGAAACCACCTTTTGGATTTTTTACTCTCTGTATATTACAAATAAAAGGACAATTAGTGTTTAAGTTTGGATTCTTATTCTTTGAGTGAAGATTACATCTAAGAGCTGCATGATCATTTGAACTTAATCCACAAGGTTTGACTATCTGAAAACCTTCTTTATTTGCTTGTTGTTGAAGAAAACCAAATAATTGATCTGGCTCGTCCGTATAAAATTCTTTAAAATCTTTTGGCTCTTTTGCAAAGAATGAAATCTGTTTACTTTCTTCATCATCTTCTTCTTCATCAAATGTAACAACAAAAGGCTTTTTAGGAATAATATGAAGGATAAATCCTTTTGAGATAGCTTCTGCTTCGGTAATCAAATCGACCTTTGATGGTATTATATAAAAATTGTCTTCTTGTTTGAAACGTACATTACCAATTACTAAGAGAACAGAATTGACTTGTATTTGATAAGTAAAATAGTTTTGTATTTTGATTTTCTTGGCTTTATCGTTTTTGCTTTTATATGAATAAACAGTTATATATTTATCATTATAATAGTAAACAATTCCAATTGTTTTAATTTCTTTTCCAATATATGATGAATCAATATCAGCTATATGTGTAAATTGCATTTCAGCTAAATTATCCTGAGTTTTTGTTAACGGTGATAACAAAACACCTTTCAGTGTTGCTTCCTCTTTTGAACTTTTTTCAATTGAATGAGATTCAATATATAGGCTTTGAGAATCTGCTTTTCTTACGACACCTTTTATATTAATAACTTGTCCTAGAATAGGAATTTCTGATGAGCAATGTGTGACCTTTATTTTGATTGGGAATACTTCATTTGGAGCATAACAATAAACATCTAAAAACTTCTTATCAAAGAAACCAATGAGACCAGTTGTTTGAATTTCTTTATCAATTAGTAATTGATTGATATCTTTTATGTTGATAAAAAATGAACACATATTTAAGGTTCGTTTAAAAATTTTAAAATAAATAAACGTTCTGAATTGTAACGATTCGTAAAAAAAAGGGTTAA
Source organism: uncultured Clostridia bacterium (assembly GCA_947426305.1). GTDB lineage: Bacteria > Bacillota > Clostridia > TANB77 > CAG-508 > Scatovivens. The sequence goes on from CANEDP010000050.1 coordinate 3,190, forward strand.
GTGATTAAATTAAATTATTAAAGTATTGCCATCTTTGCATAAGAGCCAATAAGAAAGCATGAATGCTTTTGAACTAGTAGCTTGCGTTTTTCTGATTATTCTGAATCATGAAAGTAGTTAATCTGAGCCGCGGTTTGAAGGTATTGTTATCTTTGCATAAGAGCCAATAAGAAAGCATGAATGCTTTTGAACTAGTAGCTTGC
>CANEDP010000051.1 GCA_947426305.1 uncultured Clostridia bacterium
TCCTTGTATGCTTCTGTGCAATCCATAGAAATTTCCCCCTTTCTCCCACATGGGGGTGTTGCTTGGTTTATAGTTGCATTTATAGTTTAGAAGGGCGGCAGTATTTTAACTATCGCCCTTTAACTATCCGTACATGATATAACTGCAAAGCTTATTTGCTATATATCTAAATTATTCAATCCATTCAGTAATCACTATAAACTTAATATTTTTTTCATCATCACTCCAAATTCTCACATTATTATTTCTATCAAATTTGTACTTTGTTTGTGAAATAAAATCATTATAATCAATCTTTTCATATTTTTGATATTCACCTATAATTGCACTGAAAAAATATTCCATTCTATCGTAGCAAATAAATATTTCGCAATCTTCTGTAATCTTGAACGCCTCTATTTCCCTTATATCATTTGCGCTTTTAACACTTTTTTCCACTTCTAATATGCAATTATCTAACTCGACATATCTACCTGTGGTGGTAGCTGGCGTGTCAATAAATATTTCTACAAGTTCTGAGTTCTCAATATTGATATCATATTTGTAAAGTATAAATAAATCTGTTTGGTAAACAAGCAAATATCCAAATACACTTGCTCCTAAAATAGCCGTTATAAGCGTCATAGCAATAAGAAAATGCGTATATGACTTGAATAGTTTTCTTATTTTATCTGATACAAAATATCCAATATATGCACCTAATACATTAAATATCAAGTCATCAACATCTGTACTCCCAAGCGCAAAAAGGAGTTGCGTAATTTCAATTAACAGGCTGAATATAATAGCGGCACATAAAACCCCTTTACGTTTTTTGTTAGAGATAATTGGAAAAAGTATTCCAAATGGAATAAATAAAACGATATTTCCTACTACATTTTCAATGATTCGTCCTATAGAGGTGTTTGAAACAGCCATATCATAAATTGATTTAAAGGGAATGATACTGATTGTCCTTTCACTTGCACCTATAGCAGAAAATAAGTTGTTTAATGTTACCTGTTTGAAAAAGGTTATGCGAAGCAGAAAGATAACATATATAATAAAAAATACCCACTGACAGCCACGCAAAATTTTTTCATGGTTCTTATTTTGATTGTCCATAGCAATTCCTCCAAAAATAAAACTCACTCTACTGGGGGATTATTATACCCTGTTGAAGTGAGTTTTTGATTCTTTATTTCTTTTTGATTTCTTATTTTTTTCTTATCGCTGCTTTTCCGCAACAGGCAGCTTGACTTCAAACACTGTTATTTCATCATCACTCATAGCATATATGCTTCCATTGTGTATTCTTACAATTTCCTTTGCGATTGCCAAGCCAAGCCCTGTTCCGCTTTCTTCTGATTCCCCATATTCTTTGGAACGGTAAAATTTATCAAAAATATGCCCCAATTCATCAGCAGGTATTGTTTTGCCGTAATTCTTAATGGAAACCGTTATATAAGATAAAGTTTGGCTGGCATAAATCTCAATCGAACTTTTCGGATAACTGTAATTTATAGCATTTTTCAGAAGATTATTGAATACTCTTGCAATCTTTTCTGAATCCCCTGTTATAAACAGTCCTTCCCCTAACTTTAAATCAATATGCAGCTCTTTGGGTTTAAGCAACGGGTAAAATTCATCTGCTAACTGTTCTATTAAAAAACATATGTCTATTTCCCGTTTCACCAAAGTTTTGTCTGATAAACTATATCTTGTTATATCAAAAAAATCATCTATCAGTTTTTCAAACTGTATAGCCTTGCGGAAAGCAACTTTTGTATATTTTTCCCGTTGTATGGCTGGCATATCCGGCGCTTCACACAATAGGCTCAAATAGCCTACCACGGAAGCAAGCGGGGTTCTAATGTCATGCGCAAGGTAAGTAAGCGTATCTGATTTTTTCTGCGCTTCAATTTCCAGTAAATGCTGTTGCTCACGGTTCTGCATTTTTATAAGATTAAGCCAATTTTGCAAATCGGAAAATTCTAAAGGGAGTTCTATGTTATCCGCTGAATTGTCAACAACATACTCCAAGGAATCCAATACTTTTAATATCTTCCTTGATGAACTTCTTTCTATTGCAATCCACATAAGTAACTCTAATATGAGAAAACCAAATACAATAATTGAAGGCTCATAATCATGTACAAAACACGCAAAATCGTATCCTGCTACTTTTTCTACGAAAACATAAAAATTGTTGTTGCCTACACTTTCAATTACTAAACAAACAGCCAAAAGGACAAAGAACACAATAAATGCACCTATAAAATGCCTAAGCAATAATAGCTTTCTATATTTCTTTGAAAATTTGTTACTCAACAATATATCCTACCCCCCATATTGTTTTAATGAATTTCGGCTTTTCACCAATATCATTCAATTTTTCTCGGATATGTCTGATTTGAACCATTACCGTATTTCTGCTGTTCTTAAAATACTTTTCTCCCCATACAATCTGAAATAGTTCATCAGCACTATATACCTTTCCCCTGTTTTTACATAAAAGCCATAATATTGAAAATTCTGTGGGGGTTAGTTTAATCTGTTCCCCGTTCAATCTACATTCATGCGAAGTTTTATTTAACAGAAGCCCGGCTATTGTAACCATTTCATTTGAGCCAATTTTTTTACCGTCATAATCATGTACCCTCCGTAGATGCGCCTTAACTCTTGCCACAAGTTCAATCGGAAGAAATGGTTTTGTAACATAGTCGTCTGCCCCCAAGGATAAACCTGTAACTTTATCTGTTCCCTCTGTTTTAGATGTAAGCAATATAATGGGATAGGTATATTTCTTCCGTATTTCTCTGCATAAAGTAAAGCCATTTCCGTCTGGCAGCATTATATCTATAATTGCCAAGTCAAAACATTCACTGTCTATCACTGAAAATGCGTCTTGAAATGTGTAATATTTAAAACACTGAAATTGTTCATTTTGCAAGAATACCTCAATCAAATCAGCAATTTCTTGTTCATCGTCCACTAACAATATTTTACCGCTCATTGTTTTTCCTCATTTCCTTTTACTTAGTGGTATTCTATGGGTATTATTATACTGTGTTTATATAGATTTTTCAATTATACAGAAATAATGAGTGGGATTCCGTAGTAGTCGGCATTCGTGGGAATGTGTATAACTGGCTGTCTTTTGGAATTGTGGGTAACTCTGTTTGCAGGATGT
>CANEDP010000052.1 GCA_947426305.1 uncultured Clostridia bacterium
GGAAGTGGGGCAAAAGTCAGTAAAATCAAGTGTTTTGGCTTAATCAGCAGACACTTATTAACGTAAAGAAAGTTATTACCTGATCATTATAACTTAAGGTCATGCATGTCCAATATTCTTGATGTGGTACAATTAACACTTCATACAATTTCATATACAAATCGAATTGTTCTTCTGACAAATTAAACCATTCTGTACTCAACAAACGTTTGCGTTCCAAATCATTTTCTTTAATCTTTCTAACGTCTACTACAACATCTTCTGCAACATTCTCATCACAAATTATTGCACGCATTATATGTCCTATAAAACCGCTTAATAAATCAGAAAGTCTCAAATGAATGTTTTCTTTTGAGTCATCTTGTTTAACCAATAAAAATGGATATTGCGCAGCACTTACAAAAGTCTTTTCTTCTTGATCCAGTACCAATTCAACCTTACAAATATCAATATCCTTTTCCTCAAATAATCTCTGTAATCCCTCAAAATTAACAAAATATGCAAAATCAAATTTCTTGGCTATATTTATTGTCAATTCCGCCTCCGATAAAATTTTATATAACTGTTCAAATGCAATTATTTCTTGCCCTTTTCTTTCTATACCATAAATAGCATCTAATATACAACGCAAACTAAATAAAAATAAATCTATAAATTTCTCTAAAGAAGCCGTATCCGTTATATTATATAATGCATTTAACAATTCCGTGTTGTGATATGTAATCATAAACTTCGTTAATGTATAATAAAAAGCATGTTCATTAAAACTATATATAAATGGCATATTCACATTTTCAAAGGTTCTCCGTAAAAAATATTCTACTTTACTTATTGCATTTATCTGAATAACAGGATTTATTGCATCTAAAACTTCAAATAAATCCCAATAAAATTCCATAGTGGTTTTGTTAAATGACCTAATTCCATACTTATAATTTTTAGGACGTATGATTGTCGATTTCAGTTCTTGTTCTTGTCTTAGTCCGAAACGTTGCTTTTGCCGCTCTTCAAATCTTTTTAACATAAGCGTATTAGCTGATAACTCTTCCTGTTTACAGCCCCAAAAAACACCTATATAGCTATCTAAAGAATTATCTGCCATAACATTAAATTCGCCATTTTCATTTACTAAAATTTTTCTGTCATGGAATGATTCATCAAAATAGAATACATATGAGCTGATTATTGACACCTCCTAGTTTAAACGATAAAATATTTATCTTATGACATTTGTGAAATAAATTCTTTCAAATTACCACACAGCCAATTTAACTGTTGTAACTGAATCTTGTCTATTTCATAATAATGAAAATTAATTCTCAGTTGAACCGCCCCTAAAATATCTTTCATTGCATTTACATCTGCCTCTACAAAATCCTCTTTCCCCGCATATCTATATACTGCAAATAATACTCCTCGAAAATCATGTATTTGCTTTGCAGAAGAATGAAAAAGCATTTCTACAATTTGATTAACATTGTATCGACTAATAAACTCTTGATTCTTTCTCAATTTCTGCTCCTCTTTTATAACCCAATTATATAGATTTGCAATTTCATCTGGATTATATGAAAAATCATTTTGAGAATTTCTAATGTTCATAGATTCTGACATTTGCTTATAAAAAATCTCTAATTCCCTTTTTTCTCCTTCTTCAAGATCATACATTTGCAAAAACAGTAACTCAGAACTAATATGGTCCCCTTTCCCTCTAATATTCTGAATCATACATTCTTTACATTTCGTATAATCAAATTCAATTGCATGATTTACTTTTATAAGATAAGCAGCCAATTTCCCATAATTATAAAATCCTATATCTTTTGAATCAGTCAGACGATTCTCAATATTTTTCAAAACTTCTTTTACTTCATTTTCCGTCCTCACATAATAACTGTATAACTTCTGCAAATCTTCATCTCTTCGATCAGCTTTCTCATCATATAACTTCATTTTTTCATATTCATCTCTAGCCTTTGATATTTTATTCACTTCTATCTTTTGCCACCTTATATAATCATAGCAAAATTTAAATAATGGATTCCAATTTGTTCCTAATGATGTCGAAAGATATTCTGTACCTTGCCATTCTGGAAATTCTCCTTCTTTAATTTTTGCAGAAAAAGATATAATTCCAAAATAAATACACTTTAAAAAATCTTCATCATAATTTTCTTCCATTTTATTAAATATATCAACGGTTTTTTGTGTCGCAAATATGAATGTTCGAAGATTTTTATGACATTCTCTCCTTACCATTGATGCAAGTTCTTCAATAACATCAATAACTTCGTCAACAATTTTATTAATTTTTTTATTATCAAAAGTATTTAATATATTTTTTACTGCTTCATAATAATTACTTTCAAAACAAACAGTATCACTTATTGTCTTTTCTTTTATTCTAAAATACCTTTGAATATTTTCCGGAATACTTTTGGGGTTATCTTCTCTATTAGTATTTGAGGAAGTGGTTAATAATGCTTCAGAATCAAATTTGACTGTTTCTGTAGTCTTGTTCAATATTTCATCTTCATTTGCCACAATCAGAATCTTTACACCATCTCTCTCTACGAGATTATTTATATAGCCTAACAATTTTGTAAATTCTATGTTACTTCGCTCCAAATCCTCAAAAATAAGTAATTTCTCACTTAAATCAATAGAAGAATATAGATTTTGCAAATCATCCTCAGACATATTTATATCAATTCCAAATATTCCAGTTGCACCTTTAACTATTGTTTTCGCTATCAGCTTTCCAGTTGCTCTCATTTCCGAGTTTTTTTCCAATACTTTCATTCTCAATTCCATATATATGCTTTTATTTATATCTGAAATTTTTTCAAGTCCATATAAAGAAATAATAATACATCTATTCTTATCATTATCTTTTTTCAAAAATGGAGCAAGAACGTTTTCTACATAATATGTTTTTCCTGATCCCCACTCCCCTGTTAACATTATAGCAGTATTAGTCTTGTCCTCTTCAAGATAATGCTTTATATAATTATTTAATTCTGTCTCTGTCATAATAGCATTCCTCCATTATGCATACACTTTTATTTCTGTTTTAAGTTGTAAACGATAATTTAGCGGCTTAGAGGTTGAGAGTGGAGACATCCAGTTCGCCGGA
>CANEDP010000053.1 GCA_947426305.1 uncultured Clostridia bacterium
CGAACAAAATGGACGAAAAGCCATTTTTAGAGATTAACATACTTGACATAAAAGAAAACCAAGTGGCAGAATTGAAGAAGTTCCATAAATCTCAATTTGATATAAACAATATATTTAATGTTGCCTCAGATTTAAAATATAGTAATGAGTTTAAGATTAAACTTGCTCAACAGCTCCAACAGCCTAATGATGATTTTGTAAAATATTTTTTAAACGGAATATATGACGGTAAATTTATGCAATCTGTTATTGACAGGTTTCGTCCTGTCTTAAAGAAAGCTTTAAATGACTATATAAGTGAACTTATGAATGATAAAATTAAAAGCGCATTAGGAGCAAATTCTGAATCTAAAAAGGCGGAAGAAGAATTGCCTGCTACAGAAGAAACAGAAAACGCTCCTCATATGCCTAAAATCATCACAACCGAAGAAGAAATGGAGGCATTTTATCTTGTAAAAAATATGCTTAAATCTATTGTACCTGTTGAAGATATAACATTTAAAGATACTGAAAGTTATTTTTCAGTATTACATAAAGGTAAAACAACAAGGTGGATATGCAGGTTTTACTTTAATACAGCAAATAAATATTTAGTTGTGCCTGATGAAAACAAGAAGGAAATTAAACTACCGATAACAGGTATTTATGATATTGACAATTATAAAGAAAAGATTGTAACTTCACTTAGTAGATTTTTATAATAATGAATAAAGAATACCTGCGTGCTTATCGTGAATGGCTGTCAAAGTATTTTGAGGATCAAAAAAAATAAACTGCTCGCAGAATGGCGATCAGTCATTATTGTAATATTACAAAAATGATATTAAAAATCAAAAACACGGAGAACATCAGCAATGAGCCAAAAAGAAAAACTTCTTCTAAAAATTCTAAGCGGAACACAAGACGCTTCAATTCAGTTTTCCGAACTTCAAAAGCTGTTGGAAATGATAGGATTTTCGGTTAGAATAAAAGGAGATCATTTTATATATACTAAATCAGATATTGAAGAAATCATAAATATCCAACCAAAAGGCAACAAGGCAAAACCTTATCAAGTGAAGTAGATCAGAAACATTATTTTAAAATATAAGCTGGGAGGTAATCTCAATGTATAAATATGAAATAATTTTATATTGGAGCACAGAAGATGAAAGCTATATTGCAGAAGCTCCCGAACTGCCCGGATGTATGGCGGACGGTGAAACAATGGCGGAAGCTCTTGAAAATATTAATATTGTTATCGGAGAGTGGATAGAAACCGCAATGGAATTGGGAAGACCTGTTCCGAAGCCGAAGGGAAAATTAGCTTTTGCTTAAAACACAAAAAGGCCGTTCGCAAATAGCGGGCGGCTATTTAAAAGTAAAGCCTTCGGCACACACCGAAGGCTTACTAAATTAGTTTCTTTTGTTATTAATACACTAATCCAACCCACAAGGAGAATAAAAATGCCGATAACCAAAACAGGCAAGAAAAAAGACGGTTTACAGCAATACCGTGTAAGAATAAACTACACCGACAATCTCGGCAAGCCTCATCAAATAGAGCGTACTGCCTACGGATTGGAAGAAGCAAAACAACTTGAAACTGCTTTGATGTCTGAGTATAAGGACAAGCGCACTACTGTAAAGCTTACTATTAAGGAGCTATGCGATGAATATGCAGCATATCACAGCCACGAAACCCGCCGTACTTCTCATGAAAGCACCATGAAAATCCTAAGGCTGCGCGAGTATTGCCCTATCTTGCCGATTGTCGTCTTGATAAACTTACACAGCCTATTCTTGCCGACTGGAAAAACAAGATTGCTGCCGAAAACTTTGTTATCGCCACCAAGAAAAATGCTTATGCCAAATTTTCGGCACTGCTTAATTATGCCGTTAAAATGGACTATATTCCAAAAAATCCGCTAACCGTTTTAGGGAATTTCAAAGATCCGGAGCAGATAGACAAGTCCGCCGAGGTACTTCACTACTACACACCGGAGCAATTTTTAGCCTATATAACGATAGCACATGATACGGCTGTCACCTGTGTAGATTGGGGATATTATGTATTTTTTAACATAGCTTTTTATACAGGTGCAAGAAAAGGTGAAATAAACGCATTAAAATGGTCGGATATTGAAGGAAACATTATGCACATTCGCCGTAGCATTTCACAAAAAGTAAAAGGCGACGATATAGAAACGCCTCCTAAAAATAAATCAAGTTATCGGGATCTGCAAATTCCCGAACCTTTAATAAAAATTTTATCAGAACATAAAAAAAGACAACAAGAGACTTCAAAGCTGTTTTCTGAAGAATACAGAATATGCGGAGGCGAACGGCCGCTCCGTGACACTTCCATTGAAAATAAAAACAAAGCTTTTGCCAAAACCGCAGATTTACCGCACATCAGAATACACGACTTTAGACATACTCATGCTTCCCTTCTGGTCAATGAAGGAATAAACATACAAGAGATTGCCCGTCGCCTCGGTCACGCCGATGTGCAAATGACCTGGAACACATACAGCCATCTGTATCCCCGGGAAGAAGAAAGAGCGGTCGAAATTTTAAATAAAATTTCCTTGATTTAATTTTTT
>CANEDP010000054.1 GCA_947426305.1 uncultured Clostridia bacterium
TAAATTATCGTTTATTGCTGTATTAATCTCTATCTTTTCATCAATTACACTCAGTATTTTTACAAGTTTGTCTTGTTGTAATCTTGGCAATAATGGAATAGACATATTTGCATATGTTTGTGCGTTAATATTTCCTCTTGTACTTCCATTATTATAGGAATTTACCCACTCATAGTATTGAGATGATTGGCAATAATATTTTACATATTTGGGATTTACTTTCTTCGGATCAATACTAAACTTTATAAGAAATCCTGCATATACAAGCCTGCCATCTGATCCATCATAAAAGTAATTTCTCCCCGTGCTACCACCTGTTCTTGCAAAAACGATATCATTTGGTTGTAAAATATATTTTTCAGCCTTATCATCATCAACAGACATTAATCCGACTCTATTAAGAGTTCCATCATCCTTTATATCCGTTATTCTAAGATAAGTAAAAAGTTCTTCTGAAAAAGGTACTGCTGAAGCTGCAATTCCATAATTTCCTTTACCATCTTTTGTTAGTTTTCCTAAAGTAGTTATTTCAGTAATCATTTTACCCTATCCTATATATTTCTTATGTGCCAATTTCACATTACTTTGCTTAACCATTGCATATTGCATAGTTGTATCTATTCGCCGATGTCCTAACAATCTTTGCAACTGCTCTACAGGCATCCCTTTATCTATTGCCATTGTGGCAAGTGTCCGCCTGAATTTATGTGGATGTACTTTAGGTATCTCTAATTGCTTTCCAAGTTCTCTGAGTCTTACTTCTATGCCACCAATTTTTAACCTGTCATATGGTGCCCTAAGTGACACAAATAAAGCATTATTACTATCAACCCGACTATTAAGATAATTCTGTAAATGTATTTTTGTTCTTGCATCAAAATATACAATACGTTCTTTATCTCCTTTACCAAATACCACACATTCTCTTTCTGCAAAGTTTATATCTTCCCGATTCAACAGCACCAATTCTCCCACACGCATTCCAGTTGATGCTAACATATCTATCAACGCTAAGTCCCGTATGTTATCGCAATTATCGCGCATATTTTCCAGTGCTTCATCTGTATATGTTTCCTTAACTGTAGATGCCGCTTTTACTTTATGTATTCTCCGGACAGGACTTTTCAAAATATAGTCCTCATCTTCCAACCATGAAAAGAAGCTGGAGAGAATTCTACGGATATTGTCAATAGTCACTCGGCTTGACTTCTTTTCTTGTTGATAATTGGTAAGATATTCCCGAAGATCATTTGTTTCAATTTCCTGTATCCTTTTCCCCAAAGTATCTAACATCATCTCTATCGTTGATTTGTAATACTTTAATGATTTTTCAGAACACCCTTCAACTCTTTTGGCTGCTAAAAAGAATTCTGTCAGTTTTAAATTGTTATTTTCAATTTCTGCTTCTTTCCTTTCATACTCCAATATTTCTATTTGCTCGAACTCTTTTTCCAAAACTTTTTGTAACTGAATAGCTTGAGCATTGTTCAAATACTTAAGCATTCCCTGCATAACATTACTAATTATTCGTTGTTTCATTGCCCTTCTCCTTTGCATTTTTCAAGAGAACGACTGGCAACGGCTGTTCCTTATTATTAATCTCTTGCCGTTGATAAGAGTTACTTCACAAATATTTTATTACTATAGATTTTATACTAATTTTTTTCATAAAATCCTTCCGAACTATAATTCGACCACATTTTATACATTTCTTCATAATGTTGTTTTATAAATTCTTGTATTTTTGCTATTTCCCGTTGATTTAATACTCCAGGTTTTTGCAATACAGAATCTCCGTTTTCTTTCACAAAAAACTTTGCCGAACCAGACTCTGTAAGTTTTCTATCACTTGCATGAACATGCATACATTCCACAACGCAAAACGATGTAAAATACAGATAATAGCCCGCTACTTTAAATTCAAAATACTTTGGCATCCTAATCCTCCATATATTTCTTATTTTCTCTTAAGTAATTCCCAACAATGTGAAGTTCAATATCATCCATACTAGTTTCCAAAACTTCGCCTGTATTTGAAAAAACAACTGCTCTGTCCGGACGGTGCAAATTAATTCCCCGATACCCCAAATCACATTTAGTAAAAGCATATCCATTTACAATCACATCTGCCTTATCGGCAATTTCCTTAATATCACGCATATTCTATCCTCACTTCCTTTATAGGTTCTAAAAACTCTTCTGCATCAAAATACAAATTTTCCAAAATAGGGATTAAATCAATATATTCCTCTTCATCCTGCATATTATGACTATATTTTGCCATAACAACCAAATATCCATGATCCCATTCTTTTACCAAACTATATTTCTCCAAAGAATACGGAGCTTTAAAACGTATCGTATGCTCTCCATAACGAAACACTGTGAAATTCTGTTCATTGCTTAATGTGGCATAGTCCATAATTATACCTCCCTTACTTCTGATATAATTAAAATATTTACGTCTCTTTATTGTAGTATCCACAAATTGCAAAATAATTCTATACTTGCACTTCTTATAAACGATAATTTA
>CANEDP010000055.1 GCA_947426305.1 uncultured Clostridia bacterium
TCTTTGACACATTGTCAAGTGAAGAATTCATTCCTTTTGCTTTTTCATACACGGAATCTTGTAGATGTTCTATAAATGTGCTAAACTATAGCAAATCAGAATATAAGGAGAAATATATATGCGTATTTGGAAAATAGTATTTTCGGTTCTGACAGTTGTTTTTGGTTCTATTGGATTGATGAAATTACTGCCTTATGATATAACGTTACCTATTATGTTTGTGTTTATGGGATTAGTTATGTCATTAAATGCGAAAGAATGCTATGATAAAAAATCGAAAACAGATGCTGCTATTTTTGGCGGAGTAGCAATTTTTGTTTATGCAGTCACAGCATTTAATTTGGTTAGCCGATTGCTATAATTCAAATTTGCGAGGGAAAATATATGATTAGAATAAGACCATATAAAGCTTCGGATGTAGATACGATATTATCGTGGTGTCAAGATGAAAAAGCATTTTATCAATGGACAGCAGGTGTACTTGGTAATTACCCAATAACACAAAATGAATTTTGCTTTGTTGAATCTCTAATGCCGTTTACTGCATTTGATGAAACTGGAATTGTTGGTTTTTTTACACTAAGGAATCCTGATGAATCTTTGGATGAATTACGCTTTGGATTTGTTATTATAAATCCTCACAAGAGAGGAAAAGGCTATGGAAAAGCTATGCTCCAGTTAGGTCTAAAATTTGCATTTGAAATATATGGAGCAAAAAAAGTATCATTGGGTGTTTTTGAGAATAATCTTCCAGCTTATTACTGTTATAAGGCAGTCGGTTTTAGCGACGTAGTTCTTGATACAACAGAAAGATATTGTATTCTGGGTGAGGAATGGAAGTGCAAAGAATTGATTATGGAAAATAGATAGATTCCAGTTTATAGATTTGAACAAATCGGTATTTAAGGAGTTGTTGAAATGGAGATTAGATACATCACCAAAGATGATAATCCTCTTGAAATAAGCAAAATATATGAAAGTAGTTGGAAATACGCATATAAAAACATTATTCCTCAAAACTATCTTAATAGTATTCCAACGGGGCAATGGGCTAATAGTATCAATAAAATTGGTATGAATAACCTTGTTCTGATAGAACATGGGCGTCTTATAGGTACTGCAAGTTTCTGTAAATCAAGATGGGAAAAATACAGCGAATATGGAGAAATCGTTTCCATATATTTTTTGCCTGATTACATTGGAAAAGGATACGGTAGGTTATTGCTTAACAAGTGTATTAAAGAATTAAAACAATGCGGATTTAGTAAAGTGCTTTTATGGGTTTTGGAGGATAATCATAGAGCAAGAAAATTTTATGAAAAAAACGGATTTATTTATTCAGAAGTATTTCGGGATGATAATATCGGTGGGAAAGATATAAGAGAGGTATTGTATTTCCTTGTATAGATAAATTCAAATTTGTGAGGATGAATGTGATGCGTGAATTGATGTTGGTTAGGCCATCTAAACTATATGCAAAACAAGTCATGTCATATAAAGAAGAAATGTTACAATGTGGAGATAGTTTTGATGGTTGTGCAGGTCTTGAAGATGTCCAATCATTTGATGAGTGGATTGACTTTGAGAGAAGATTAAGAGAAAAATATAAAAGCGGATATGTTCCATCAGAAGTGTTTTTAGCGGTAAGGCGAAAAGACGATTTTGTTGTTGGTATGATTGATTTTCGACACCCATTATCGGATTTTCTCAAAAATTTTGGGGGTAATATTGGATATAGTGTTCGTCCGTCAGAAAGACGAAAAGGTTATGCGTCTGAAATGCTGGGATTAGTTTTACCTTTTTGCCGTGCGTTTGGAGAAAGCAAGGTTTTAGTAACCTGCGATAAGCGAAATGTAGCTTCGCAAAGGACGATTATTAAAAACGGTGGAGTGATGGAAAATGAAATTGTTGATACAGTGGGATTAAGTAAAAGTGGCATTATTCAAAGATTTTGGATTTCAATATAGTGTCTTTCTCAACCATTTCCAGTTTGACATACTGGGAAATCGCAATTTAAAGGAGAAAATTATGAATATAGAACAATTTTGGAAAGCCGTTCTTGCCCAAGATGAAAGAGAAATTAGAAAATACTTTCATGCAGAAGCCTATGTAAATTGGCATTGCACCAACGAGCATTTTACGGTGGATGAATATATTGTTGCGAATTGTGAGTACCCCGGAGAATGGGACGGACTCGTTGAAAGAGTAGAAATTGTGAATGATTTAATTATTACAGTTGTTCGTATCTATCCCAAAGATAGAAGTATTTCTTTTCATGTGACTTCGTTTATTCAAACAAAAAACGATAAAATTACAGCAATGGACGAATATTATGCCGATGATGGAATGGCACCACAATGGAGATTGGATAAACGCATTGGGACACCTATCAAATAAATCCCAGTTTTTTCTGGAAGCCGGAGAATAGGGAACCCGGCTTCTTTTTCGTGTACGGGCAAAAAGAAAACCCTTCCCCCAAAAAGAGAGAAGGGCATTGCCGTTATTCTGTTACCGCCGGTATCTCCCCGACA